>NZ_JBEBOY010000008.1:0-119012 GCF_040396155.1 Tissierella praeacuta | reverse complement strand
TAGAAATGTTTTAACTGCATGGTCATTACTGACTATGACATTATTATACTAGGAGATGATAATAATGGATAAAAAATACATTAAGCCTAGTGACAAAGAAATTAGAGATAAATTAAATGATATAGAATATAAAGTTACACAAGAAAATGCTACTGAAAGGCCTTTTTCCCATGAAATCAATAATAATTATGAAGAAGGTATATATGTAGATATAGTATCAGGAGAACCATTATTTAGTTCCAAAGACAAATTTAATGCAGGTTGTGGATGGCCTAGCTTTACTAATCCTATAGAAAATGACCATATAATTGAAAAAATGGATACTACCCATGGAATGATCAGAACTGAAGTAAGAAGCAAATATGGTGATTCACACCTTGGTCATGTATTTAATGATGGTCCTAAAAATAAAGGTGAATTAAGATATTGTATAAATGGTGCTTCCCTCAGATTCATTAAAAAAGAAGATTTAGAAAAAGAAGGATACGGTGAATATATTAATCTATTTGAATAATTCCTTAATTATAAGGAATTTCCTCTTTTTATCTATTTTGTATTCAAAATCTATAAGAATACTTAATCTGGTAATATAATTATATTAAATCTAAAATCTATAGTCAGTCCTTATATTTAAGTTATTTCGATTAAGGTATAGTACATATTTCTATTCTATCTTTTATTTATTTTTTATGGTATAATATTGTGACGTAAATTAAAAGTGAGGGATGGAAAGAAATTGATTAGTGTAAATAATGTAAGTTTAAGATATGGGTCACAAAAATTATTTGATGATGTAAACTTAGTTTTTACTCCTGGCAATTGCTATGGTGTAATCGGAGCCAACGGTGCTGGAAAAAGTACTTTTCTTAAAATCCTATCTGGCGAAATCGAACCAAATACTGGTGATGTTTCTATTGATAAAGATGTCAGAATGTCAGTACTTAAACAAGACCATTTTGAGTATGACGAATGTGAAGTAATTCAAACAGTTATAATGGGCAATAAAAGACTTTATGAAATAATGGTAGAGAAGGATGCTATTTATGCCAAAGAAGATTTTAATGATGAAGATGGTATTAGGGCATCAGAACTTGAGGGAGAGTTTGCCGAAATGGATGGATGGAGTGCGGAATCTGAAGCATCCTCATTGTTACAAGGTCTTGGAATAAGCACTGAACTCCATCAAAAAAAAGTAGCTGATTTAACAGGTAATGATAAAGTTAAGGTATTACTTGCGCAAGCATTATTTGGCAAGCCAGGAATATTAATACTGGACGAGCCTACTAACCACCTTGATGTAAAATCAGTAAGATGGTTACAAGAATTTTTAGGAGACTTTGAAGGTACAGTCATAGTTGTATCCCATGACAGACATTTCTTAAATGAAGTATGTACCCACATGGTAGACATTGATTTTGGTAAAATAAAAATGATTGTAGGTAACTATGATTTCTGGTATGAATCAAGTCAGTTAGCCCTTCAAATGATGAAAGATCAGAACAAGAAAAAGGAAGAGAAAATTAAGGAATTACAATCCTTTATTGCTAGATTTAGTGCCAATGCTTCTAAGTCAAAACAAGCAACTTCACGTAAGAAATTACTTGAAAAAATTACTTTAGATGATATACAGCCTTCTACAAGAAGATATCCTTTTGTTGGATTTACTATGGAAAGAGAAGTTGGAAATGAAATTCTAACAGTGGAAGATATCACCAAGACAATAGATGGAGTAAAAATATTAGATAATATTAGTTTTAGAGTAAATAAAGGCGACAAAATTGCTTTTATTGGAGATGAAATAGGTATCACTACATTATTTAAGATTATAATGGGAGAAATAGAGCCTGATAGCGGAAGCTATAAATGGGGACTTACTATTACAAAGTCATATTTCCCTAAGGATAATTCAGAATTCTTCAATGATGTGGATTTAAACCTAGTGGACTGGATGAGACAATTCTCCGTTGACCAATCCGAAATATATATAAGAGGATTTCTAGGAAGAATGTTATTCTCTGGTGAAGAAGCATTAAAACAAGCCAAGGTACTATCTGGTGGCGAGAAAGTAAGATGTATGCTAGCTAAAATGATGCTGAGCAACTCAAATGTTATAATCCTTGATCAGCCTACAAACCATTTAGACCTAGAATCTATTACTTCAGTGAATAATGGCTTAAAGGATTTCAAGAGTAATGTATTATTTACTTCCCACGACCATCAATTTATTCAAACTATTGCAAATAGAATAATTGAAATAAAACCTGATGGATTCAATGATAGAATGATGACTTATGAAGAATATATAGAAAAATTCTATTAGAAGATAGATCCTTCATTTTATGAGGGATCTTTTTATTTGGTTTTTCCATATTTCACTCTACCGTCTTAATTAAATAATAGGCTATTTTATAGATAGATATATTTGATTGTGGTATAATCTACCATAACTACTAATTAAGGGGGTAAAGTTTTGAAAAAGAATAAGAGAGTCTTTTCAATTTTTTTAGTTGTCATTATTCTATCATCTATGTTTCTTAGTAGCAGAATAATAAGAGCTGAACCAGTTTATGATATCAATAGTATTAGCTCAAAACTTAAAGATAAACTAGTACCTTTAGAAACTACTAATGCAGGAAATGGTTTTGAGGATTTACAACCTCTCAAAGAAATATTAAAAGATGTAAAAATCATTGGTATGGGTGAGGCAACCCATGGAACTAAAGAGTTCTTTGAGATGAAGCACCGTATGTTTGAATTTTTAGTTGAAGAAATGGGATATAGGGCTTTTGCTATAGAATCTGAATTCGGGTGTCATAGAATTATTAATGACTACATACTTCATGATAAAGGTAGTATAGAAAATGCCCTTAAGGTAATGAAGTTTTGGACTTGGTCAACAAAAGAGGTTGCAGATATGATAGATTGGATGAAGGAGTATAACCAGAACCCTAATAATAAGGAAAAAATAAGATTTTATGGTTATGATATTCAGGAAGTTGATAGTAGTATGAATAATATTATAAAGTATTTAGAATTAGTTGATATAGATAAAAGAAATGATTTCAGATCCATTTCTTTAAATAAGCCAACCAGTAAAACTTTATTGAAAGAAACAAAGAATTCTTTTCAGAAAAATATGGATAAGTATATCTCAAAGTCATCCATTTCAGAATATGAAATTATCTTACAAGATTTAGAAGTTATAACCCAATATTTAGAATACCAAGAAATCCACACTAAATCTTTTGGTGATGAAATAGAAGATTCAAATGATTCCATTAGTAATTTATTTAACACTAGAGATTATAATATGGCTGAAAATGTAAAGTGGATCATGAATCATGAAAAAAAACATTATAATAATAATAAGATAATTCTATGGGCTCATAATGGCCATATAAGTAATTATTATTTTAATTTTTTAAATATGGGAAGGCTTCTTAAAGAAGATCTTGGAGATGAATATTATTCTTTAGGCTTTGATTTCTACAAGGGTAGTTTTAATGCAATTGGTCAAACTACTTTTGGAATAAAACTTGGAGTCTTAGAATTGGATGCTCCGAAAAAAGATATATTTTCTTCTTACTTTAAAGCAACAAATTATCCTTTATCTTATCTAGACTTAAAAACTGCTTCTTCTGATAAAACTTTAAAAGAATGGTTGTCTAAAGAGCATTTAATGCATTTAATAGGGGCCCGTCTTCATGAAGGAGCAGAATTACAAAGAATAATACCTTCTCAAAATTATGATGGCTTGATTTATATTGAAAACACAACAGCTGCTCAAGGTTTTTTTAGTAAATATTCAAAAGTGAACCCTCTACCCATAGACGAAGATGGTATAAAACATTTAAATCGAACTCAATTTATTATCCCATCTATAAAGGTATTATTTATTTTGGGCATAATTATATATGCGTTTAAAAAAAGAAGGTCCCTAAAAAATCTAGAATAATTATTACTGTAAATACATTAAAATATCCTATAAGTAACTACTTATAGGATATTTATATTACATAAACACCTTCCTCAAATATTGACTTAGGCTGTCTATTATAATTATCATAATGGAAACCCCCAGAAGTAAAAGTCCAGCCTTTTCCCAATTTCTCCATGTTATATTCATAGCTAAAATAGTACCAATGCCTCCTGCACCGATTACTCCTAATATAGCAGAATTTCTGATATTTGATTCCAGTCTATATAGTACAAGACTTATAAATGTGGGCAAAGTATGTGGTAAAATTCCATGCCTATAGGACTGAAAATTGGTCGCCCCTGTTACAAGTATACTATCCTTTATATTTTCCTTAGTATTTTCTAATACCTCACTATACATCTTTGTTAAAACACCCGTTGTATAAATACTCAATGCCATAGCTCCAGCCAATGGTCCCGGTCCTATGCCACGAAAAAATATTATTGCCATTATTAGAGGAGGAAATGTCCTTAATATATTTATAATCCCTTTAAAACATAGGGATATTGCTTTATTCGGTGAAGTATTATATGCAGTCAAATATGAAAATACTAGAGAAAATAATGCCCCAACTATAGTTGCAAAAATGGCTATGAAAAAGCTTTCTCTTACTCCTTCAATAAGCTTAGAAAAATAGCTAATGTCTATTTTAACCATTCTTCCTACAATATCCCTTCCTTGATTTAATCCTAGTGTCAATCTATTGTAGTCTATATCTAGAGATTTAAAAGCCAAATATAACAGCCCTATTAATAGTATGGGCATATAAATTACCTTTCCTATTTGAAAGCTCTTATAGCTTCTCATTGACTTAAATTTAATAGAAGAATTCTTCAAATATTTTCTAATAGATAGACTTAAAAAATCTATTAATAGAATTGTTAAAAACAAAACCGCTATTATAGTAGCCAAATTATCATATCTTAAATGATTTAAATCTCGCCACATAATCTGACCTATCCCCCCAGCACCTACTAAACCTAAAATAGTTGCAGACCTAATATTGGTTTCTAATACAATAAAAAATATGGAAATAGATAATTCCAATATATATGGTAAAACACAATATCTTAATACCTGTATAGAATTTCCTCCTACAGCCTTAATAGAATTTAATTGATTTTCTTTAATAGCCTCTATATATTCCCTAAATAATCTTATGGACATTAAAAATCCAATAATCGTAAGAGCTATAATTCCTGAAAATCTCCCTATGCTAAATACACTGACTAATAAAGCTGCCCATATTAAGCTTGGAATAGTCCTAAAAAAAGAAAATATTCCATTAAATATACTTGCTAGAAATTTATTTGGCGTTATATTATTTGAAATAAAAAGAGAAAATGGCAATGCTAGTACAACTCCCAATATAGATGAAACTATGGCTATTTCAATGGTTTCAATTAACTTCTCAAAGACTTCCATACTATAAGATAGATTTGGTCTTAAAATCCTTCCAACAAGATCTAGCATACTAGGTATACCTTTATATAATCTAATAAAACTAAAGTCCACATTGAACCCTAAAAAAACCAAAAGAATGATAAATCCTAATATGTATAAAATTTTATATTTTATTTTATTATTCATATATTTCTTTGAGGAGTCCATCATCTAAATCACCTGCTCTTCCATCAAATAAAATCTTTCCCTTCTTAAGAGCTATGATTCTATTACAATATCTTTTTGCCAAATTTACATCATGTAAATTAATGAGTATGGTAATATTTTTCTTTTCATTAATAATTTTAAAATAATTCATTATAGTTTGAGAAGTGGATATATCTAAGCTTGCCACAGGTTCATCAGCCAATATTATCTTTGGTCTTTGACAAAGGATTTTAGCAATAGCTACTCTTTGTTTTTGTCCCCCACTTAATTTATCTGCCCTCTCAAATATTTTTTCACTTAATCCAACCTGCTCTAATGCCTTAGTGGCTCTATTATAATCTTCATCACTAAATATGCCGAGAATTGATTTAAAGGAAGACTTATATCCAAGCCTTCCCATCAATACATTGTCTAAAACTGAAGCTCTTTCAATTAGATTATAGTCTTGAAAAACAAAACCTATTTCCCTTCTCATAGCCCTAAGCTTAAGGTTATTAAGTCCTGTCATATCTATATTATCTATATATATCTTTCCCTTTGTAGGTCTAACTAATAGATTTATAGTCTTTAGCATAGTAGATTTACCGCCACCAGATGAACCTATTACCCCTATAAATTCTCCTTGCTCTACTTCTAAGTTTATATTATCTACTGCCAATACCTTTCTATCATATGAAACCGTAATATTCTCCAATTTTAGCATCAGACCAACTCCTAATTGCCTTCTTTTAAATCAACATTCATAGATTCTGCCGTAGTCCTTATAATATCATAATCTGAATCTGTTGCTTCCTCAAATCCATACATATTAAATAGTTCCTTTAAAAGAGCCAATCCTTCATCGGATTTTGTAATATTTAATAAGGCATTTTTAATTTTATCTTGCATTTCCTTATCCATATCCCCTCTTACAGTCACTGATATATTTGGAATATATTCTGTATATCCTAGAACTTCTGTCTCTTCCATAGCATCTGGGAAGTCTTCCTTATATCTATCTCTTGCATCTACAAAAGTAGTAGCCATATCTACATCACCATTTAGAAGTAATTGTAATGCCTTATCATGTCCTCCAGCATATACATATTCTATATCCTTCTCGATATCTATTCCTTCCTTAATTAGATGCGATCCAGGGAATAAATAACCTGATGTAGAAGATGGGTCTACAAATGCTACTTTCTTACCTTTAATATCTAGAAAATCTTTAATTCCACTATCCTTTCTTACTAAGAATTGAGAACGATATTTTGATTCTCCTGATTTATTTAATGCTGTTAATATAACACCTGCTTTACTCTCCTTATTAGCTAGAACATATGCAAATGGAGGAATGAATCCAAAGTCAACTTGACCTGAGCCTAATCCCTCTACTACTCCAACATAATTAGTAGCGGTAAATCCTTCTACTTTAACCCCCAGTTCCTTAGATAGCATTTCCGTTAAAGGCTCTACAGATTCAATTAATTTATCTCCATCTTTCATAGGAACAAAGCCCATTCTAATAACTTCTTCTTTATTTTGCGTACATCCAATTATAGAAGCAGTTAAAGTTAGAATTAATAATAAAACAATTACTCTTTTCATTGTACCCCTCCTAGACTTAATGTATTGATTATAGAATACTACAGTTTTGTAATAATGACAATACACTTTTCAATAATCCTAAATTTCTTCCAATTGTATCAGTACGGTTTTAGGTATAATAATACTCCCTAGAATATTAGATTTTTATTTTTAATCTATATTAAGGGAGCATATAACTGTCTTTTCTAACTCATTTTATTAATTTTAATAAAATCTCAATCTTTAGTCTATTCATAGGATTTTCCAAATCAAAATTTATCAACTCATTGATTTCTTCTATTCTTTTCCTAACTGTATTTATGTGTACAAATAGGCGCCTTGCTGTAAGACTATAATTCATCCTACATTCTAAATAAACCTTTAAGGTTTCTATAAGGTCTTCATGCTCAGGATTTTCAAATAAGATATTTATATCCTTAGTCATTATTTTTAATTCATCTTCCTTTATATCCATCCAAGCAAAGACTCCTAGATCAGAGTATTTTAGATAATCTCTATGAGGATACAATATCTGCCCTATTTTTACAGTCTGTTGGCATCTTAAATAATTTCTCTTTATTTCATATATTGTACTTTCATTATCTGAAATACCAAAAACCATCTTTATATTTTCAAATTTTAATTCTATTCTTCTTTTAAAAGTTCTAGCTGATTTTTCCATTAGTTCTAAATTTTCTTTTTCTGAAATTCTATTATCTACTGGAAGTAAGAAAATACAACTATTATCATCTATCATAGCCATTCTAGCTTCTGTATGGGATATACTACTATTCACAGCTTCCTTAAGCTCATCTTTATAACTAGATAAATGGGCTTCTTTCTTTTCTTGTTCCATTAAAATTAGATAATAAGTTAAGTTTGTATCTAATCCTAAATCACTGGCCTTCTTAGAGATAATTTCATTATCCAATAAACTTTCAGATATAATCTCTGTAATAAACTTTTCAAAACCTATATCCCCAATACTTTGAGCTACTAATATTTGCTCATATAAAGATTGCAGAAGTAAAAATCCTATTCTTAAGGCAAATTGGTCAAAATAATCTATTAGCCCAGTAGCTTCAACTACTACAAAATATGCCTTTATCTTATCTCCAACTGTAATAGGTACAGTAATCCAGCTATAGGGTTTCTCATATTTATCATCATAAAATCTATATCTTATCATTTTAAGATTATCACATAATACTTCCTTTGTAACTTCAAGTTTTGGGTCCCAAAAGTCACCTATATTAATATCCTCAAGAAGCTCTATAAATGTAGGCGAACTATAATATGCCTTTTCACTTGATAAATCATAGAGCATTGAAGGAAATTTCATTTCACCTTCCATTTGTGATAATATTTTATTTATCTTCCTTGATTGATAGCTTAAATTAGAAAAACTAGTTGGATTAATATTTCCTATTCTAAATTGTCTAATATTTTTATTCATTACAAGAACATTAAGCTGATTCATAATGTCCATCCATGAAGGAGCAATTGGAATATTTATTAGAGGTATATTATACTCGTTAAATGCAGCTATTATGTTGTCCGGAATAGTTTTTAGATATCTATTCATCTTAATTCCCATACCTGATATTTCCCTAAATATATCAGTTTTTATATAAGTTTCAAATAATTCTGGATATTGTTTAAATACATGTCCTGAGGATATAACAAACTCCCTGCCCTTTGTCCATTTATATCCATCTGGCGCATCTAATATCGCTATTCCTTGGATCTGATTATCTAATCCTTTATTCCCAGCCAGTATTTGAAAATCTTTAAAAAATTCTGCGTCGAGCATTTCTCTAACTGTCAAACCCATGTCTCCATTACCTCCGTAACTAATATTATATCACAAGAATTTCTTAATATTATAAAAAAGGGATTCATTACAGAGAATCCCTTTTCTTATTTTAATCATTACTTTACTCATTACTATTTAAGCGGACATATATACTTTCTATTCTTTGTCCTTTTATTAAATTCATTCTTTGCTTCCTCTACTAGATTAGGATCATTTAATAAATCATACATTATACCCGAGAAAATTTCTGCCGCATATAACATACCCTTCATGCCCATAGATGAAGCTGATGAGGAAGTTGCTTGCCATGAGTGAGCTGGTACACCTAATGGCCAAGTAGCAGTGAAAAATAAGTTCATAGGCATTAGCCAGGAAACATCTCCACTATCTGAGGAACCAGCTACCACTACATTACCTACTTTATCTTTATCTAGTACTGATTGATGTATATATTCTTTTTCATCACTATCTAATGATATAAATTTCTTAATCTCAGTTTCTACCATATTTGGATCTAGAGTTTCTTGTATTGTTTTTGCAAATTGAATTTCTTCTTCCGTATAAGATGGTGCCCCAATTTCTACCATATTTTTATGAGTTAAATCATATAATACATTATTTAGTAATTTCTCATAGCATCCACCTAATACTTCACACTCAACTGTTGTTTCTGTCATCATTGCTGCACCTTTTGCAATCTTAATAAGTCTTTCTGTTATTTCTTCAACATCTTTCCTATAAGGTGCTCTAACAAAATACCAAGATTCTGCTTCCTTTGGAACAATATTTGGTGCTCCTCCTGCATTTGTTATTGTATAATGAATTCTAGCTGAATCTATAACATGCTCTCTTAAATAGTTCGCACCTACATTCATTAATTCCACAGCATCTAAAGCAGATCTTCCCGCATCTGGAGATTGAGCTGCATGGGCTGATATTCCATGAAATTTAAACTTAATAGAATTATTAGCCAAATATGCCTTATCTATTGCTACATTAGCATTCATTGGATGCCAGCTAAGGGCAATATCACATCCCTCAAAAGCTTCTACTTTAGCCATCTTTACCTTACCAATCAGAGTTTCCTCTTCAGGGCAGCCATAAAACCTAACAGTTCCACTTGTTTTAGTTTCATCTAAATATTTCTTAATTGCAAGTACAGACCCTAAAGCTGCGCTACCTAATAGATTGTGTCCACAGCCATGTCCTGGACCACCTGTTTCTATTGGATTAAACTTTATATCTAAAGACTGGGATAATCCTGGTAATGCATCATATTCTCCTAATACTGCTATTACAGGAGCTCCACTACCATATTCACCGATAAAGGCATTTTCCATTCCTTCTACTTCTTTTATTTCAAACCCATAAGATTTTAATGTACTTCTAAATAAATTTGATGACTCTTTTTCTTTTCCAGAAATCTCAGGATTATTCCATACCTTTAGGCTTAATTCTTTTACTTCTTCACTTACATCCTTTAAATATTTTAACACATCTAATTTATTCAATTTAGACCCTCCCTATAGTTATTTCTATATAAGCTTTTTCTTATACAATGTTGTACCTATAGCCATAGTTCCAAATACTGAACCTAATGTAACTATATAGCTGGGGTTACCTGGTAAAAAGCTAAATACTCCTATTTTTAAAGCAAAAGTTAATCCCAATGCTATCCCTAATGCTATTGGGGCTAATTTTAACTTTTTGAGAGCAAACTGTACAAAGATTGCTCCAAATAATGCTGGTAATAAAAAATTAAATGAATCAACTACATTCTTAGGTAATGATTCTAGAATTGCTGCACCAGCAAATACTCCCAAAGCCAATATTACGATGTTTACAATAACTGATGTAGCCATACCTAATGTGGCTATTATGGTTCCTTCCTTTGTTCCAGGTTCTACACCTGCCACATTCTGTGATACTGCTGCAGATGGAATTCTAAGATTTGAAATATTTCCAGTTACAAATGCCATATATGTTCCCGGCACACCAACTATTGGAAAATATGATATTGGTTCAACTATCCAGTTTATACCTGCCGCAGATGCTATAGCTATGAATGCTGTAATTATTGCACTTATCGGCGGGACAAGCCCATATACTACTGCAAGTACTAATGCTGGCCCAAATGATAATAATACACCTAACCAGCCAGTTATTTTTCCCCATTTGATGATATATGGTAAATATACTCCATCGAATTGATCGCTTTTTTCCATTCTCAAATCCTCCTCTAGACTAGATTAATGCAGCTACTATCATTCCACCAAATAATGCTATGGTTAAAGCCCATTCCTTAAGCCATTTAATATTCTTTTTTTCTGATATTGGGGATAATATTAACATTATGATTCCACCTACTATTGCCGCAACTGTATTTTTATTCATTGCTACTAAATGTCCTGATGCCAATGAACCAAATGAACCTAACATTGCAGCTATGGATATAATGCCTAGCATCCCCTTGTCTCCTTTGGAAAATTTAGTCTGTACTTTTTCCATTTTATCTGCTGTCAATGTAGAAAATATTATCCAACCTATGGAGCCAAGTATCATGGTCCAAACTGCATTTGTGAAAGCTATATTTGTCATTGGATCTATTCCCATCTTAACTCCTACAGCCTCTGTTCCAAAGCCTGCTGCCATCATTTCAAACATTACAGAACCTATAAAAGATAATCTCATCCATGCCATAGGTCCTCCTACTGTTACTAATAGTGATAAAAGTCCTGTTAGAATTACTACAGAAGGTCCTAGTGATGTAATAAAGCTGCTCTTCATTGCACTTTTCATCTGTTCTTCTGTAAGCCCTATTTCCTTTCCTGTACTGTAAGATTTTTTGGCAAATATAATTGCCTGAAATAATGCCAAGGTTATTGCAAGTCCTGCTGCTAACCACATTGGGAAACTGTTTGCAATTTGTAAATAATCCATGCTTACTCCTCCTTAGTTTATTATTTATCTAACTATCTACCTAAATATTATCACTCCAATATATATCAACCAATGCAAAAACTTTTCTTATTTAACGTGGTTTATGAAAATATTTTCATAAATAAAAAATAGTCCATGGAAAGGGGGACTATCCATAGACTATTTTTTATTTAATTCACATCAGTAAATTCTATATCAATTTTTTGTTCAGTATTATTCCTTATAACTGTTAGTTTTGCCTTATCTCCTTGTTTATATTTATAAAGAGCCTTCTTTAATTCATTCATATTTGATGTTTCTACATCATCTATTTTAACTATTATATCTCCATTTATTAAACCAGCCTTAGCAGCAGGAGTATTTGACCCTACTTCTATTAAGATTATACCTTTTTCTGTTCCTAGATTTATTCCTAGTCTATATTGATACTCTTCTACTGAGACTCCTTTTATTCCCATATATATAGTTTTGTACGTTCCATTTTTAACTACTTCTTCAACTATTACCTTTGCTTTATTTATAGGTATGGAGAATCCTAACCCTTCGGCTGATTTTATCTTAGCTGTATTGATACCTATTACTTCACCCTTACTATTTAGAAGAGGTCCTCCACTATTACCTGGATTAATAGATGCATCTGTTTGTATTAAATCCTCTATTACATTGTTTGACTCTACCTGAATAGTTCTACTAAGTCCAGATATTATACCTGATGTTACAGATCTTTGGAATTCCAATCCCAAAGGATTACCTATGGCTACTGCTATTTCACCAACTTCTAGCTTATCAGAATCTCCTAATGTCGCTACTGGAAGTCCTGTTGCTTCTACTTTAACTACAGCAAGGTCTAATGTACTATCATTCCATAACACTTTACCTTCTTTTTTGTCTCCATTTTCAAATAATACATTTATAGATTTTGCATTTCCATCTCCTACAACATGGGAGTTTGTAAGTATATATCCATTACTATCTATTATAACTCCTGACCCTACGCCTTCTACTTCTTGTTGAGAAAAGAAAAATTGCTGTATCTCTACAGAAGTTATACCTACTACTGAACTCATGGCTTTTTTTGCAACAGCAGATACTGCATTTATATCATCGTTAGTCGTAATATTTACTGGAGTTGCAGCATATTGAGTATTTTTTGGACTAGGTAATACCCTTCCATATAAATTTGGCCCTATATAAGAGGAGGATATTCCCCCTACAAGTGAAGCAACTAATGCCAATGCTATATAAGATACTACACTGCCTCTAAAGGATTTCTTTTTTGGCTCCTTTTTTTCTTCAGAGCTTCTATACATATAGATGTCCTCTGGTATTTTATACTTTTCCTCTTCTTCATTTCTTTCAGGTTCTTCCATTCTGAAATCTTTATTTTCATCCATGATATCTACCTCCGTTTTATCAATTAACAATTTTTAAATAACTCTAAGATTGATCTCTTGTTATTTAATCTGCTGATTGCTCTTTGTTAATATTGATTGTCTTTTTTTATTATCTTAATTTTAATCTTATATTATGAAAATAATATGGTAGAATTATGTTTTTGTTGTGGGATTTAGTTTTTATTTCATATATTTGATATAATATCATTGAATAAATGGAATTCTATAATGAGGTGATTTTAATGTCTTATAAAATATATTTAGTAGAAGATGATGAAAATTTAAACTTAGTTCTTACATCTTATTTAAAAAAGGAAGGTTGGGACGTATCCTCATTTTTAAATGGCCTTGATGCAGAAAAAGCCATCTTAACTCCACCTGATTTGTGGATACTTGATATCATGTTACCTGATATTGACGGATATCAATTGATTAAAGAAATAAAATCATCTACACCTAATATTCCTGTTATATTTATATCTGCAAGGGATGCCGATATTGATAGAGTTGTTGGCCTTGAATTAGGCAGTGATGATTATTTAGCCAAACCGTTTTTGCCAAGGGAGCTGGTAATTCGTGTTAGAAACCTTTTAGATAGGTTTAACAACAGCACTTCCACTGTAAATAATCTGCCTCCTTATACTATTAATCATAACAGCAGAACAGTGAAACTCGGAGAGAATATAATTGATCTTACTTCCAAAGAATATGAATTGTTAATATACTTTGCCAAAAATCCTGGTATAGCACTATCTAGAGAACAGATATTAGACCATATATGGGGCAATGATTATTTTGGCTCCGATAGAGTTGTAGATGATTTAGTCAGAAGGCTTAGAAAGAAAATGGAATATTTAGATGTGGAAACTGTCTATGGCTATGGATACAGGGTGAATAAATCATGAAAAACTACCCATTAGCCGTTCAGATTTGGATTGTTATTGCCATTATTACTTTATCTATTTCCATATTAATGGCATTTATGTTACCTTCTAATTTAAGAGATTTCTTTACAAGAGAAATTTATGCCTCTATTCATGCCGCTCAAGATTTAGTATTTAATCAATTTGACAGTAATATATATAGGGATTATATTGGACCAGATTTCTTTGGGAAAAATGAACAGGTACTGGAAAATATACGAACTGTAAAGCATTTTATAATATATGATAATAATAAACCCATTGTAAACTTCTCAGTTCCTGAAGAATTTCTAATAAAAGTTCAAAAACAGGCTTTGCTGCAAAAGGAAATTAGCCAAGAATATAGTGGAAATATAAATAAAGAGAAGGTATTTTATATTATTTCAAAATGTAAAGTATTAGGTCATGATGCCTTTTTAATTTCCTATATGGGTGATTCATATAGAGAAGACTTAGTTAAAACTCTATTTAAAAAGCTTTCAAATATTATGGGTTTAGTATTGTTATTTAGCTGGATTCCAGCCATTTTATTGTCTAGATATTTATCTAAACCATTAGTTAATTTAGAAAAAAAGGTAGGAAAATTGGCAAACAATGAATGGAACGAACCTATAGAATTAAACCGCAAAGATGAAATAGGCAAGCTTGGTTTTTCCATTGAATACCTTAGGAAACAACTTATACGTCAAGATGAAGCAGAACAATCTTTTTTGCAGCATGTATCTCATGAATTGAAAACTCCAGTAATGGTTATCCAATCTTTTACCCAAGCTATTAAAGATGGAATATATCCTAAAGGTACATTGGAAGATTCCATAGATGTAATAGATGATGAAGCTAAGAGACTTGAAAAAAAGATAAAGAATCTATTATACCTAACTAAATTAGATTATTTATCTAATCACGAAATAGAGAAAATTGCATTTTCCCTTGATACATTAATTAAAGATATAGTCGATAAGTTTTCTTGGCATAGATCAGCTATCGATTGGAATCTAGAACTTATTCCCACATCTATAGAAGGAGATTTAGATCAATGGAAAATTGTAATTGAAAACCTATTGGATAATCAAATGCGATATGCAAATAGGGAAATTCTTATTTCCTTAAAGAAAATGGACAATAAAACCATACTTAGAATATGGAATGACGGACCAGCTATTGAAGATAAACTCTTAGATACATTATTTAATAAGTTTAATAAAGGATATAAAGGTGAATTTGGGCTAGGTCTAGCCATAGCATATAAAATCATTGAAGCACATAAATCTAATATATTTGCTGTAAATGAAAAAAAAGGGGTATCTTTTTATATAGAGATTTCTACTTAGGGGGTTTAATAATATGAATAAATTAAATGTAAAGATAGAACATATTTTTCATAGCGGATTTACTGTGGAAACAGAGAATTACCTTTTAGTATTTGATTATTATAAAGGCAATATTTATCTGAAAAATAAAAATACCATAGTCTTCGCTACCCATTGTCATGAAGACCATTTTAATTCAACTATATTAGAATGGAAAAATCTAGACAAGAACATAAACTATGTATTTAGTTCCGATATAGATATTAAAGGCGAAAAAATATATAATATAAAGCCTTATGAGGAACTAGAATTAGAAGGTATTAAAATAAAGACATTTAGCTCTACAGATGCAGGGGTATCATTTCTCATCAATATAGATAATATAAATATATTCCATGCTGGAGACTTAAACTGGTGGTGTTGGGATGATGACACAGAAGAAGAAAAAACATCTATGGAAAAAGCCTTTAAAGAGGAAATATCTAAAATTAAAGATTATTCCATTGATATTGCCTTTTTTCCTGTAGACCCTAGATTGGAAACCGCCTTTAGCTTAGGCGGAGAGTATTTCATTGAAGAAGTTAAACCAAAATATTTTATCCCTATGCACTTTGAGGATAAGTTTAGTACAACAACAGACTTTATCCACAAAATAGGCGATGTAAGTACTAATATTGTGGAAATTACCCATAGGAATCAAATAATATGTATTTAATAAACAAAAACTAAGAAAGAACTTTAAAGTTTTTTCTTAGTTTTTTTAGTTTCTATAATGATTTTACGGTTTCAAGAGGGCTAAGCCTCATCTTTTTTCATCCATTTTTCTTTTATAAACTTTATATCATCAGATATATATCTATGCTCTACATCAGCTACATTAAAATTAACTGTCTTGAAAGCAAATTGAAAAAAATATCCTCCAGCTATGGACATTATGGCAGTTCCTATACCTACTGAACCACCTAAGAAATATCCTACTATTATAGCTAAAATTTCTACCGAATTTTTTACAAACCTTACAGATTTCTTTGTCTTCTTAGTCAATACAACCATAAGTCCATCTCTAGGTCCTGCACCAAATCCTGCGCTAATATAAATATAACAACCATATCCTAATACTAGCATACCTAAAAGCATCATTAATAAACTTAGAAGAAAATTATCAAAAATAGGGATTAATTTATTAAACATTAGAAAATCAACAAAAATGCCAATAGCTATCATATTAAATATAGTGCCCCATCCTATATTTTCTCCTAGAAATATATCTATTATAATTATTATAAGTCCAGCAATTATACTTGCTCTTCCTATTGGCAGATTAAATACATTTCCCAATCCCTGATGAAATACATCCCAAGGAGCAACACCTATATTTGCATTAATAGTCATTACCATCCCTGCCGCACATACAAAATACCCTATAAAAAGTCTGATAAATCCTAAAACTGTTTTTTTCATATAACTAACTCTATTGGACAATGGTCAGAGCCCATTACTTCACAATGAATATATGCCGATTTTATCCTTTCTACAAGAATGTCAGATACAATAAAATAATCGATTCTCCACCCTACATTTCTAGATCTAGCCTGTCTCATATAGGACCACCAAGTATATGAGTCTTCTTTATCTGGATAGAAATGTCTAAATGTATCAACAAATCCAGATTCTAATAATACTGTCATTTTATTTCTTTCCTCATCAGTAAATCCTGCATTTTTTCTATTTGTACTCGGATTTTTCAAATCTATTTCTTTATGGGCAACATTTAAATCACCACATAATATTACAGGTTTTTTAACCTCTAACCCCTTTAAATAAGATTTAAAATCATCTTCCCATTTCATCCTATAATCTAATCTTGCTAACTCTCTTTGGGAATTTGGAGTATAGACGTTTACTAAGTAAAAATCTTCATACTCTAAAGTAATTACTCTACCTTCATTATCATGTTCCTCTATATCTATACCATAGAATACATTTTTGGGCATTATCTTTGTAAATACTGCAGTTCCTGAATATCCTTTCTTCACCGCATAATTCCAATATTGATGATATCCTTCTAAATCTAAGTCAATTTGTCCCTCTTGTAACTTAGTTTCCTGTACGCAAAATATATCTGCATCAACTTCATTGAAAAAGTCTAAAAATCCTTTCCCTACACAGGCACGAAGCCCATTTACATTCCAAGAAATTAACTTCATTACCATTCCCCCTAATAGTTGTTTTAATATTCGTCTAAAAAGGAATATTTATCTCCATCTTCTTGCCATCCTAATATTCCATTCATATTAACATTTTCAGCCGCCCTAAAAATATTAATATCTACATTTGCAAAATTCTTCTTTAATTCTTCAATTAAATCCTTTATCTCATATCTTTTATTACCAATTTTTTTAGCTGCGACCATGCAGGCACAATTTAAAGGCCATATTCCTGAATTTTGAATAAATCTTTGAATATAGATTTCTTCTATTAAATATAAGGGTCTTATTAACTCAAGGCCTTCAAAGTTTTGAGCCTTTAGTTTAGGAAGCATTGTCTTAAAATTACCTGCACATAATATATTTAGCATTGTAGTTTCTATAACATCATTAAAATGATGACCTAAGGCTAGTTTATTGCAGCCTAATTCCTTTGCCTTGCCATATAAGGAACCCCTTCTCATTCTAGCACACATATAACATGGATAATCACCAGCTATTTTATCTGCAACTTGAAATATATCTGCATCATATATATGAACTGGTATATCTAAATATTTACAATTATCCTCTAAAAGTTCCCTTATCTCTGAATGATACCCTGGATCCATGGCTATAAACTCTAATTCAAAATTTCTATTTCCATTTTTATATAATTCTTGAAAGAGCTTTGCCATGAGAAGACTATCTTTGCCTCCTGATATGGCTACTGCTATTTTATCTCCATCTTGTATTAATTCATATTCTTTGATTGCCTTAATGAACTTTGCCCATATATGTTTTCTATATGTTTTTATAATACTTCTTTCTATATCAGCTAATGGTTTTCTCTCATTAAAAGGTACCAGTATTTCACAACCTGTTCCTTTTATACCATTATCCTTTTCATCCATTATTATCACTCCATTAATTTAATTGATTACTCTACTTATATTAAAATCTATTCTTCCAATAATTCATTTTGAATTAAAACCTGATTTTCATCACTTTTCCCTCCAAAATATACGGTTCCCCATACTCCTATTAATATCATCAAAGCACCAATAAAATCATACCAGAAAAAGTCTTCTTTCAATATAAATACTCCAGCTAAAATTGATACTATAGTACTTAGATTGGCAAATACTGCAGATTGGGATACTGGTATCTTAGATATGGTATAATTAACCATGAAAAATGCAATTATTGACGATAATATACCTAAATATAAAATTGGGATTATAGCCTGACTATTTATCAAAGGTGTAAAATAACTTCCTATAGTACCCTTTATCAAATTAATAGTAATTAATATTCCATTAAATGTAATTGCTGCTACCCACATCATTATATATGTTATTTCAATAGGAGTAAAATACATAGATGACTTTTTTGAACCGATATTATAAAAGGATGATGCAATTACTGCAAAAAGTAAAAATATAACACCTAGAAAGTTGCCAGATAAACTTAGACTATCCTTCATCACATTTATAAAAACAACTCCAGCTACAGATAAAATTATAAATCCTAACTGTATAGGTTTAAGTTTTTCATGCAGAAAAAACATACTAAACATAGCAACAAATACGGGTATCAATGATATCATAAGACCAGCTTCTGAGGAAGAAGTCATTTTCATTCCCATGGATTCAAAGAAAAAATATAATACAGGCTCACAAAGAGATGTTAGTAAAACAATCATAATGTTCTTTCCCTTTAAATCTACCCTAATGACTTTAAGCTTCTTTAATAAGGTCATTATCAAAGCTGCTAATAAAAACCTAAAAGCAATAAGTTCAACTGGAGTCATAACCTCTAGCCCTATCTTTGAAAACATAAAAGAAAATCCAAATATAGTAGAATATATAATTGCCGAAATTATAGGCAGGTGTTTTTTATTATTCATAAGCAGCATCCTTTCTTTTAAAAAGTACTATATTACTTCTATTTCTTCCAATAATATAACATATTTTCATATTTATCTGCAACTATAGAAAAACCTAGGATTTCATCAATCCTAGGCCTTATATAAACTATTATTTTAGTTCTTTATTTAACTTGTCCAACAGAACCTTATTTGGGTCACTACTTAAATCCCAAATCATAGCTCCACCTAATCCAGTCGATTTAATATATTGTGCTTTATGATAAATAGACTCCTCATCCTCATATGATATGAAAGTTACCCCGTCATAAAGCCATGGAACCATTGATTCTTCACTATAATATCTTATAACTCCTGGTTTATTTAAGTATTTTGAAACTATATTAGCATAACTAATAGATGAACCTCCTTGATACATCTGATGTAGTCCATTATATGATGAAGTCACCATATTATATTGCTTACCAAAGAAAGGAACTCCCATAACAATTTTTTCTTTAGGAAATCCTCCATTTATCCAAGCTCTAACTGCTGAATCTACACTTGATTTAACATAATTTGGAGAGTTAGCATTCCCATATAAAGGTGAATTAAAATCCGTATATTTATCCCAAACTCCATGCATATCATAGGTCATAATATTTGCAAAATCTATATAATTATGGATATTCCATAATTCAACACTATTAATATATTCTTTTCCTGCTCCACCAGCAATAGATAGTTCATAATATTTTCCATCTTTTCTGCCTTGTATATCTAATTTTTCTCGTATTGCCTTAAGCAAAAGAGTAAAGTTCTGTTTATCTTCTTGTCTACTCTTATTTGTTGAAAGCCCTCCGCCTACTGGATATTCCCAGTCCAAATCTACTCCATCAAATCCATATGTTTTAATAAATTCTACACAATTATTGGCAAACCTAGTTCTAGAATCCTCTGTTAAAGCAGCATCAGAAAATTTACCAGACCATGTCCATCCACCAACAGATATTAATATTTTAAGTTCTGGATTAATCCATTTAAGTTCCTTTAATTTTTGTATATTATAAGGGTCAACATTTAAATCCCTTAAAATTACTTTTAAATCATCACTGATATCTGCAAAACCATAATTAATATGAGTCAACTTAGTAGCATCAATTTTATCAGGTGTAAATCCTGAATATGCTGACCAAGATGTATAATAACCTACAACTTTCTTATCTTTATTCCCTATTGAATTAGCCATTACCTGAGGGGTTAATATACTAAATATCAAAAGACAGATAAGAACTGAAAATATCACCTTTTTTCTACCCATAGAGCCCTTACTCACTAAAAATCCTCTCCTTTTGCATAATAAACCTACTCTGATATATTATAGAGTTTTATTTATTATGTCAACCTGCAGATAATGGTAATCCTAGTGTAGTTTTATTAATTAATTTCATTCTATTAAATAGTTAAATACATCTCATATTGTGATATATTGTCTTTTTGGAAGTTCATACGCTTTACAAAGCCTTCTATATTAGCATTGTTAGGAAAGCTTATAGTTATATTCTTTAAGTTTAAATCTTTAACTGCTTTTAAAATGAAGCTTCTTCCAATTCCTCTTTGACGATACTGTGGACTAACCCAAATAAAGAGGATTTTTCCATTTTTACTTATACTCATAGCCCCTATTAGTTTATTTTCCTCATAAACTCCATAATAGATTAATCCTTCAAGCTTTTTCATATAGTCAAAATCATTTTGCCAGTTAATATGTATATCTCTTATTGCTTCTGATAAATTCAAAATAGTATCGAAGGTTATTTCTTCTATATCTATAGATTCATCTGCTCCCTCATGTAGTTCATCAATGTTTTTATTAGAATAGTACTTTATATCATAGACCTTTTCATAGCCTAATTTACTATAAAATTTAATAGCCCTATCATTACCTACTATAACTTCTAAAAACATCTGTTTACATTTATTACTTACTGCAGCCTTTCTATGTAACTGAAATAGACTTTTACTAATTCCTTTTCCACGATAATCTGGATGAACACAGAGGGACCCACAGCGCATAGTTCTCATTCCTTCATACTCTTTAATACCTCCTAGGATTAATCCTATTGGACTGCCTTCATCTAAAGCTATAAATGAATTCTCCAATTGATTCCCTTCTGGTCCAAAGAAACGTTTTATAAAATCCTCTTTAGAAATCTGAAATTTTACTATATAATCGGAAAAGCCCATTTGAAAAGCATCATATACTTTTTCAAGTTCAACATTGTTACAATACTCATATATAATCATTTTTAATCTCCTTTTTCGATTTTTTTCAATATCATATCTAAGTAATTTTCAACTATACGATGATTCATTCCAACACCCATTACAGAATTTACAAATCCTATACCGTCTATTGAAGATAAAATAATATAGACCATAGATTCAATATCTAAATCCTTTTTAAACTCTCCATTATCAACTCCCTCTTGTAGAATATCGACTAAATCATCATAGAATATCTTATATCTTTCCTTAGGTTTATCTGCCATACTAGGATTCCTAGAAAGTACAGACCAAAATTCAAAGGTAAATCTGGACATTTTTTGAATATCTTCATGAAGAAATCCTGTTAAAGTCCAGTTTATGTAATTGATTATTTTTTCTTTACTTGAATTAATATTTCTCACCTTATTTATTATATTTTTTCTTTGTTGCAATCGCTCTTCAGCAATTTCTAAAAATATATCTTCTTTACTCTTAAAATAATAATATATCCCTCCTTTACTTATACCTGACACTTTCACTATATCATCCATAGATGTTTCTGAATAACCTTTTTCCGCAAATAAATTGAATGAATGTTTAATTATTCTTTTTCTTTTAGTTTCTTTTTTCTTATCTTCAATCTTTGACATATATCCCCCATACAAACCAACTAGTCGGTTTTTTATTTTATTATATGTTATATAATGGTAATATGCAATATTAATCTTTATATAAATGAAGCCACTCAGTGCTTTAATAACAGTCCGTCAATAATGTTATCATTGCACTTATGACCTAGATACTGTATAATTTCTTTTTGTAAAGTATTTTTTTATTTATGGAAAAATTAATATAATATTTTTATTATAGAAAGGAAATATAAAATGAAACTTGGAATAGTAGGCCTACCAAATGTAGGAAAAAGTACGCTTTTTAATGCAATAACCCAAGCTGGTGCAGAATCTGCCAACTATCCTTTTTGTACTATAGAGCCAAATGTAGGAGTAGTGGCAGTACCAGATGATAGACTTGAAAAACTAGCAAAAATATATGAGTCAAAGAAAATTGTACCAACTGCTATTGAATTTTATGATATAGCAGGGCTTGTAAAGGGAGCTAGTAATGGAGAAGGACTGGGAAACAAATTCTTATCCCATATTCGTGAAGTAGAGGCTATAGTTCACGTAGTTAGATGTTTTGAAGATGTAGACGTAGTCCATGTAGATGGAAGTATAGACCCTATTAGAGATATAGAAACTATAAATCTAGAGTTAATGTTCTCCGATATGGAACAATTAGAAAGAAGGCTGGAAAGGTCTAAAAAAGCAGCTAAAGGAGATAAAAGTCTTTCTACAGAAATTGAACTTATTCAAAGAACAATTCAATCCTTGGAAGAAGGAAAATCTGTAAGAACATTAGACTTATCACCTGAAGAAAATGAAATCGTGAAATCTTTCAATCTTCTAAGCTCAAAACCTGTTATCTATGCAGCAAATGTTTCAGAAAATGACTTAGCTGATGGTGGAAATTCAAATCCTTATGTAACTAAAGTAAAAGAATTTGCTTCTACAGAAAATGCAGAAGTAGTCGTAGTTAGTGCACAAATTGAAGCAGAAATTTCATTATTAGATGATGATGAAAAACTAGAATTCTTAAGGGATTTAGGTGTTGATAAATCTGGTCTTGATAAATTAATACAGGCATCCTATAGTTTACTAGGACTTATAAGCTTTTTAACAGCAGGTCCTATGGAGTCTAGAGCTTGGACTATAAAGAAGGGAATTTTAGCTCCTCAAGCAGCAGGTAAAATCCACTCCGATATAGAAAGAGGATTTATAAGAGCAGAGATAATAGCATTTGATGATTTAATGGCTCATGGAGGTAATATGACTTCTGCAAAGGAAAAGGGACTTGTTAGAATTGAAGGAAAAGAATATGTAATGAAAGATGGAGATGTTGTATTATTTAGATTTAATGTATAGAAAAATCCCAAGGTTAATGATCTTGGGATTTATTCAATTACTCCATATAAATAGGCATTAAGTATGTTTTGGGGTGCATCATAATAAAAGCTACTGTTAAAATCTTGAATTTTTTCGCTTATAAAAGAATTGTAAGCTGCAAATAATGCATCAATAACACTTATGTCCTTTTCTTTTGCAATACCAAGTATGAGACGTTTATATACTTTACCTATATCCCAATGACTTGGAATAGAATATTTAGTAGAAGTAATATTATCAAAATCTCCTACTGTAATATTTGATTCTCGGATAAAGTCATCGCTTACACGGTCGATATTATCACTGTGATAAATATCTGCTAATTCATAGATTTTGAAAATAGTAGATTTTCCTAATCTGTTTACAACATCAGCTCTTTTATTTTTGGTCTTTCTACCAATATATTCGATTAAACTACAAGTGAAAAAAAGATCATTTTCTTTTGGATTTTCTCTTCCCATCATTCTGGTAACTCCTCTCCTGATAAAAACTCTAAACATTTTAGTGCATTATCTGTACAGAAATTAATTTGATGTGTTGGATATTTGAATTTAGCCATTACCCAAAATTGTTCTCTTGTAATAATTCCATCAATATAATCAGCTATAAAATTGTATATTTGATCATTGGCCATAGCTCCAATTACAATATCATAATCATGAGGCTTTCCATATCGACAGTCAATAATAAAATCAAGCCATTCTTCTGTCATATCTTTGAATTCCAATATTTTAAGATTTGTGTTCATTCGTACGGTATAAGTGTTTACCAATGGTATATCATATCTTTTAGCCCATCTTTCTGCTTGCTCACGAATAATAGTACAATAAAATCCCTCTCCAAAATCCTTTGTATTTCTTCCTTTGATTATCTTTGGTTTCTTTATAGCAATATAGCTACCATGATAAACTGTCATCTTTCCCATTTTATAAATCTCCTTTATTAGATAAAACTTCCTTTAGTAATTCAATAGCTGATTCTTCAGTATTGTCATTGGTGCCTAATTCACCTCTAAAGGCTTTTGCTAGTATGGATTTTTTAAGTAGTTCTATTTGTTCTTCTAGTTCAGTTAATTCTCCTATTTTTGATTCGAAGGATAGAAGATTGTCTAGGATACGAACCATTTCTTTTTGTTCTTCTAGAGGCGGGAGGGGGATTAGTTGTTCAGGAAACTCACTAATCCTAACAGAAGGTGAATTATCTCCTCTCATCAAACTCGTTAATAAATTTGTAAAAGCATCTGATTTCAAATAGTAGTATAATAATTTAGACTCATATATTGATTTTGTTTTACACACATAAAATCCAGTTGAAGCTATCATATCGTCTTGGTCGTATTCTACTAAAGCAATATTCTTCAAATAAGGTCTAACTAATGAAATTACTACATCGCCCTTTTCTACATGTCTACTCGCTCTACTTGGTGCTTTATTAACTTCTACTATCTTCATTTCTCTAATTTGCTGATTCTTATTATCAATTGAGTCTATATCAATATAGTGAAAGAAATCTTTATCTATAGAGAATGGTTTCTTTGTTTGCATTTCTCGTATTATCTCTTTTATTTGAACCCATCTCCAAGTCTTAGGTAATCTATAGGATTTCTCTGAACATTCATTATCTATTTTTTCTATCAATGTTTCTTTAAACTCTATATCAGAATTCTCTTCTCTCCACTTATCCGTCACTTCCCCCCTAAAGGCCTTTGCAAGAATAGCTGCTTTTCTATTTTCAAATCCTTCTCTTACCCCCTCTATAAGTTCTTTTGCTTTATCTATTTTTGAGAATAAGAATTCTATTTTAGTTACTATTCGTTGTTGTTCAGATAAAGGCGACAGTGGTATAGGGTAATTTTTAACTTCTTTTGGTCTAGCACGAGTTAGCGAACCACCAACACCTGATACATTTGATTGAATAATTTCTCTAAAATAACTACTCCTTAGCATCCACATTAAAAATCTAGAATTAATCTTACCATTTGTATTTATAACAATCCATTCAGATGATGCTAGCTTAGTATACTCCGTATATTCATCAACTATCCATACTCTATTAATTCTTGGGTTTATCTTGCAAAGTAATACTTCATCCTTATAAACTTCTTGTTTATTAGATTTAATTTCACTACCTTTACATATTTCAGGTTGTTGATTATCATAACTTGGAACACTGTATAATTCAAAAGTTGTTTCACCATTATTCATTGGATTGATATTTTTAGGCCTTCTAGAATCAATGCTATAAAGTTTAACCCATATCCAATTCTCAGGAACTTCATAAGGTTGTTCCCCTACTGGAACCAACGCTTCCTTCAATAATCCTTCTATAGTCTTCTCCATTACCTATCACCATCCAAGAGTCTAAGTTCCCTTATAATACTCATTAAAAGGTCTGTGGCTTCTTCTAGTTTTGCTACTGCATCTTCTGCTGATTCTATTGGGTCTGGTAAATCTTCATAGTCTATTAAGGATTCATCTTTTATAAGTCCTAAATCTAAGCTATCTCCCTTTACCTTGATTTCCTCTCTAGTAAATCTACTCCATCTTTCATCATTTACTTTACTTCTATCTTCCGCTGTATATGCATTTATAAAATCGTTGAAATGTTCTTCTGTTAAGGTATTTTTCTTACCAAATGATTTCATATTTGTTCTTAAATCATAGAACCATACTTCCTTTGTATTATCTTTATCTGTAGTTCCTCTAGTGAAGAATAATACATTGGTCTTTACCCCTTGAGCATAGAAGATTCCAGTAGGTAGCCTAAGTATCGTATGAAGATTACATTTATCCATTAAATCCTCCCTTATTCGCTCTCCATCACCATCTTGGAATAATACATTATCAGGTAATACTACAGCTGCTCTAGCATTTCCATCTTTCTTTAATGATCTATAAATGTGTTGCAGGAAATTTAGTTGTTTATTAGATGATATAAATGTTAAATCATCTCTAGTAGGCCTTTCTCCACCTTTTTTAGTGCCAAATGGAGGATTAGTCATTACAACATCAAAGTTCTTCATTTTCTTACCTAGATTTGATAGTGTATCTCCTAAATAAATTTCTCCATCTATATCATGTAACATAGCATTCATTAATGCTAATCTATGAGTTTCTTGTACCAATTCACAGCCTGTAAAGGCTTCTTTCTTTTGAAATCCTTGTGATTTTTCATCTAAATCGAATAAATCATCTGTTTTTCTCTTTATATGCCTATCTGCTGCTATCATGAATCCGAAGGTTCCAGCTGCAGGGTCATTACATCTTTCACCTGGCTGCGGATCTATTAGCTCTACTATTACATTAATAAGTGGTCTTGGAGTAAAGTATTGGCCTGCTCCTGATTTCTTTTCATTAGCGTTTTTCTCTAATAGTCCCTCGTATAAATTGCCCAATCCTTCTTCCTTTGCACTATACCAGTCTAGTTCATCAATGGATTTAATTATCTTATCTAGGTTTTTAGGCTCATCTATATTAGAATTAGCATTAGTATAGATTTCCTTAATCTTTCCAGTTCCATTTGCACCTAGTTCTAAGAGTAATTTTCTGTAGAAATTTTTTAGCTCAATTCCTTCCTTTGCCACAAGCTTATCCCATCTATATTCTTCTGAAATGTTATTTTCAGTTCCTGTTTCTTTTGCCATTTTTAAAAATAATATATAAGTCAACTCTGTAACATATTGATGATAAGTTATTCCATCATCTCTAAGTACATTGCATAAGTTCCATAGCTTATTTACGATTTCTTGATTATTCATTTTTATGCTGTTCCCCTCTCGTCGTACAAATTCTTATTAATAACTTCAATTAATTCTTCTAATTTTCCACCAAATTGTTTATTGATTCTATCGAATCCCCCACTAGTTTCAAATGCTCCTGAATTAAAAGAATCTTTTTCAATTATATATTCCTTTATTAATTGCTTCTCGATTCTATCTAGCCATTGCTTCTGAACCTTATTCCATTTCTGTAAATCTCTAATCTTTTTCATTGCATTTTTTATTCTTTCCTCATGGTCAATCAATACACTGCCTAAAGCCTGCTGTCTTATAAAGCTAATAATATCTGCAGTAATCTCTGCATTAGTCATTTGATTATAGGCAGTATTTAAGTTAATCTCAGAAAAACCGTGTTTATATAACTCTTGTATCAAGGATTTTAATTCAGCCCTAGTAAGTTCTTGTGGTCTTTGACATGCTATTTGCAATGCAGCTATTTTGTTAAGATTATCATTTATAAACCTACCAAATTCTTCTAAATAATCTTCTGGTTTTTTAGATTCACCATAGCCAACAAAAGACTCTATTACTCTGTCCTCATGAGTTGATATAATTACTTTCCTAGGGTTGTATTCATATTCATCTAAGAACTTAAATAATTCCTTGCTCTTTTCTATGATATCAACTATTTTGTTGATATCTCCATATTTTAAATCAGCTATAAACTCATCTGGGGTCTTGCCCTTTGAATAAGATTTAAATTCCTCTAATTTATCATCTTTTAATTTCTTTTTATTTCTATGAAACTTAGCCATAATTTCATCAATATGCTTCTTCTTTTTATCCTGAGAGTCTAATTTTAGCAATTCTTCTATTAGCTCTTCAAATTTTACAGTATTTCTTGCTACTACAGGCTTCATATTAGTTACCTTTTCCAAGCCTTCATACAACTTTACAGCATCATATATATTAAAGTGTGTTTTATTTATTTCATCACACAGCCTTGTAGCTCTGCCTAGCATCTGCTCATATAGTATCCTTGATTTAACCCTTCTTAAGAATACTATATTGCATATCTGAGGAACATCAATGCCCGTAGATAATAAGTCCACTGTAACTGCTATAGCTGGATAATCCTCATTTTTATATTTCTTGATAGCTAGTTCAGAATCTTTAATTGATCCTGTTATTTTCATTACAGCATCATCATCAATATCAATTCCTTTTTCTCCATATATCTCCTTAATCAATCTAACAACAACATCTGCATGATTATCAGTTGCAGCAAATATTAATGTCTTCTCTGGACCTTCTGGAGATATATAATCTAGAATTTCTTCTAATACAACTCTGTTAAAGTTCTCATTTAATACCTTCTTATTGAAATTCTCTATCTCTATATTTAAATCATCTGGAAGCTCTGCACTATTTATAATTTCATTTGTAATAGGATCATATATTGGAACTATGTCCCCCGCCTTATAGTTAATCCCTTCATTACTTAATTCGGTTATAATTCTGTGAGGTGGTTCATGATCAACTAAATATCCATCAATTACTGCTTCTCTATAAGAATATTCAAATACAGGTTTGCCAAATATAGCTGTAGTATGTAAAGCAGGTGTAGCAGTAAGCGCTATCTTAGTAGCATCAAAATATTCTAATACATTTCTATACTTACTTACATAATCATCTTGATTTCTAAATTCTAACTCTACTTCTCCCATTTCTTTATCGAGTAAATAGCCCCTATGGGCTTCATCTACAATTATACAATCATAATCATCTACTTTGGATACCACTTCGGCTGAATACATAATTCTTTTTACCATTCCTTGTACAGTTGCTATATGAAGCTTTGTAGTAAGTTCTGGTGTCTTATCATCAAGACTTTTAATATCATACATGGAATTAAATGTCTGTAAGTCTTCAATTATTGTTTCTTTAAATGTATCTTCAGTTTGATTTCCTAAAGCAGAACGATCAACTAAAAAAAGTATTCTCTTAAACCTACCAGTCTTTATAAGCCTATAAACTAAGCCTACTATAGTTCTAGTTTTACCTGTACCAGTTGCCATGGATAATAATATATAATCTTTTCCATTAGCTATAGCAGCTTCTGTTGCCTTAATAGCATCAATTTGATATTGTCTAAGACTTAACCCCTTACGATCTTTTAAGTACTCAAGAGATTCTTCTTCTAAGCTCTTTGTTGCTCCTTCTATGTCTTTATCTAATAAATCCTTAAGGCCTTTAGGAGTATACCACGATTGTAAGGCTTTTGGATGATTCGTGGATTCCCTAGCATCTAAGAACCATATGCCTGATTTTTCTTCTAATTGTTTTAAATACTTTCTTCCATTTGTAGAAAATAGAAATGGTACCTTGTAATCTCCCCAGGTTCTAATCACATATTCACTATGTTCATCCTTAATATTCTTTGCGTAATCTTTACAATCTTCTATATCTGAAGGAATATCTTTGCTTCCCCTTTTAGCTTCTACTAGACCCACAATTTCCGTTCCAACAAATAGAGCATAATCAGCCCTACCACTTCTCCTAGATCCAACAGCAGATGTAGGCCATTCTGCTATTGCCATATTCTTGTTTTTTTGCGGTCTTGTACCATTAGCATATCTAAGTATCTTGGTATCTGCTTCCCATCCACAACTCGTTAATTGTTCATCAATAAGTTTTCTAGTTTCATCTTCATTTAATTCAATTAGAGAAGCTGCTCTTGCAGATTTTTCTTGTCTTTCTTTAGTACTTTCGTCAGTCTTCTGAATTCTCAGTTGATTAAGTTCTCTTTGTAACTGCTTTAATTTATTTTCATAATCTAGAGTTAATTCTTCACTTTCTTTTCTTAACTGCTCTATATAATTCTTCTCATTACTCTCTGTAGGCATCACAAAATCTCTTGGTTCAAAGCTCCAATCACCATAGGTTTGCATAAACCATGTAGATAGTTTGAAAACCAGACTCGTATTAATCTTTGCATCCTCAACACTACTATAATTTTCATGAGCTGCTTTATTCCTTGATATCCTTAATGTATAAAGTATCTGATCTATCTCACAAGGTAGTAGATCATTTTGTTTTAAAACTCTTATCCTATTTATTTGACTATCATATGTTGGGTATTCTAGATTATCATAAGCAAACATATAATCAACTATTAGTTCTGCAAACATACCTAACTTTATTAAGCTTGTATTTGAATCCTGATAAATGTTCTTTTCAGCTAATTTCCCCAAATTAGCTAACATAGGCCATCTTTGTTCTAGAAATTGAAAATTGCTTTGAAACATTTTTTCACCCCTTAGAAACTGTATTCATATTTATCCCCTATTGCCTTATTTGTATTACATTTATTGTAATCTTATTTAACATAATTTTCAAATATAAAGGATATAACCAACCCATTATGATATAACAATCTTCCATGAAGTTTCTAGTACATTAATTATTTTTTCAACTATATTCCTTAGCTCCTCTTCATTCCCAATTCCTTTTACATTAATATGTCCATTCTTGCTACAGATATTTTTGTATTCATCTAATAATTCAACATATAAAAATCCTCCTACACCACCTTGTGTCAATAGTCTTAGTCTTTCTAATATTATTCTATGCTTGCCCTTTTTAGTATAAGTAAAATTTGTTCCTTCAGAAATTTCATGCTTCTTTAAGCCATAAGAAAGCATAATCTGTTCAATTTGGCTGTAGTTCATATATTTGTCCCTCCCAATGTTATATACTAAGATTATAACATATTAAGAGCATAGTAATTTTTCCTATGATTTTTTATATAATATTTAGGATATAATTATTATAGGTAAATATATTTTATTATTTTTAACTTCATATTGACAAGCTATTTTGCATATAATGTAATGATCTTACCGTTCAAACCCATGTTCCTTACGAGGATTGGCCTATTTTTATGAGGTGAAAACTATTATCTTATGAGATTTAATGTGTAAATATAATGCCTAGGATCATAATTGATCTTAGGCATTATATTTTATAAAGAATATTTATTTAGTTTTATCTTTTAAAATTTCCTTCAAAATAGCACTATTTCATTACCACAATCTTTCTATTATGGTGATAAATTATTTCCACTGGTATTCCATAAGTATTCTTAATAATATCCTCATCTATTACCTTATCTTCATCACCATAAGAAAATATCTTAGTATCCTTTAATATTAAAAACTTATCACAATATCTTGATGCTAAGTTTAAGTCATGGATAGAAATTAGTATGCTAATATCTTTCTTTCTAGATATATCCCTTAATATTTCCATAGTCTTCTTTTGATGCTTCATATCTAAATTACTAGTAGGCTCATCTAGGAGTATTACTCTAGGTTCTTGGGCCATGGCTCTTGCTATCATAACTCTTTGTCTTTCCCCACCAGATAATTGATTTATTCCCTTAAATGCAAATTCTTCCAACTGAAAATCTTCAATTATTCCCAATATAATCTCATTATCATTTGAATTTTTACTATTATAGGGGGATCTGCCCATTTTTATATATTCAAATACGGATATAGGAAATACTAAATCTATATTTTGTGGTACATATGATATATACTTAGCTCGTTCTTTTAAAGATAAACTTTTTAAATTAATATCATCCACTATACAAATACCCTGATTTTTTAATAAATCCAATATACATTTTAATAAAGTAGTCTTTCCCGTACCATTAGGTCCTAAAAGCCCTAGTACTTCTCCACTTTCCACTTCAAAGGATATATCTTGGATTATTTTTTTATTATCATATGAGAAGTCTATATTTTCTACCTTTAAACCCATTAGTAACTCCTCCTATTTAAAACTACTTGATGCAAAAATATCGGTACTCCTAAAAAGGATATTACTATTCCTACTGGTACAATTACAGGAGATAATATTAATCTACCTATTGTATCAGCTATAATTATTAGCATGGCTCCTACTATGGCTGATCCTGGTAATAAATATTTATAGTTATTACCTATAATGGCTCTAGTTATATGTGGTGCTGCTAACCCTATAAATCCAATAACACCTGTGAAACTTATTATAGCTGCTGTACATAGGGCAGATAATATGCTTCCTATGATTCTCAAAACTCCCGGATTTATTCCCATGGTTTTTGCTAATTCATCTTCCATAATTGCCATAATTGTAAATTTATCATTTAATAACATTAATATCACTAAACATGAAATCACAAAGACACCTACAATTTTTACATGTGCCCACTCTGCTCCATTTAAAGTTCCAAAGGTCCAATTTATAACTTTAGCTAATTTATCATCATCTGCAATAAACTGTATAGTTGTTGAACATGCTTGAAATAAATAATTTAATGCAATTCCTGTTAATATTATGGACTGTGAGCTCATGGACATTTTCCTTGCCGTTAAAAATATTATCATTGTACATACCATAGCAGCTATGAATGCATTTGTTACAATACCTAGCTGAGAGCTTCCAAATAATCCAAAGCCAAATACTATAGCTATGGAAGCCCCAAATCCTGCTGCACTGGATATACCTGTAGTAAAGGGACTAACAAGTGGATTCCTTGTTATTCCCTGCATTATTACACCTGATATAGATAGACCTATTCCAGCTAATAGCCCTAGTACTGTTCTAGGCAATCTAAGATTCAATATAACCTTTTCTGTAGTGCTTAGATTGGAAGATTTTAAAATCCCCTTTAGTATTGTTTTCCAAACATCCATAATAGATGAATCTGTTATTCCTAAAGAAGTACATATTACAGATATTATTAATAATCCTATAAATGCTGATACTAGAAATATTACCTTCCTAGATTCTTTCTTCTGATAATTTTCTAGTATTTCATTTTTCTTGTCTATCATTTAAGATCATTAACTCCGTAGAAGTGACCATCTATATTCTTAAATCCTTGAAAATCTTCCATCCAAGCTCTAAATACTTCATCTGGATTTAATTCTGGTAGAAGGTCTGGATACATCCATTTAGCTATATACATTGTACCTACTAGTTTAGATGCTCCACCATGACTAAATTGAGTCATGAAGAATACTTCTTCATTTTTAACTGCATTTATATCATCCCAACTAGGTCTTGAAATTATTTCATTATAAGTATTTACAAAATCATCCTTTGTTGGTGGTTCATATAAACCAGTTCCTTTTATAGCTTTATCTGGAGTTATTAATTTTATAATAACATCTGGATTTCTTTTTATTACTTCTTCTGGATCTATTTCAGATTTTTTTATATTCTCAAAATCACTTGCGAATATATTATTCGCTCCGCCAAATGCTGCCATATCAAAGAAATAATCTCCTGGCAATGTAGAATTTAATGGAGATGTTGTTTCTAGATACAAGGTCTTCTTATGTTCTTCTGCTACATTTGCTTTAATATATTCTAATTTATCGTTAAAATAGTCATAGAATTCTTTTGCCTTATCCTCTGTACCAAACATCTTTCCTATGTTTTCTACTTGATTTTTAAAATCAGAAGTATCATACCCTGAAATTACGAAAACTTTAATACCAAATGGAGCAAGTTTTTCTTCAGCCTCTTCATATGTACCATTAGATGGTAATATAAGAACTTGAGGATTTAATTCGATTATTTTTTCATAGTTTAATTCGCTTGGCCCTTTTCCTATTACATTATCAGGATCAAACTGAGCCCAGTACTCTCTATCTTGAGCAGTACTTGTATCTACTGATATAACCCTATCAATTGCCCCAGATGCTCTTATTAACTCAGAGCCATATCTATTTGCTACAACTGCTGTTTCAACTGGATATGGTAAAGTAACTTCTCTACCTACATTATCAATTAATGTAATTTCTTGTACCTCATCTTCTTGTCCTTCAACTACTTTTGATTCCTCTTCCTTAATTATTTCTTTTCCCTTACATGCTGTTAAGCCTAAGGTTAAAGCTAATAATAAGGCTAATAACATAGTTAACTTCTTATTCATCATTCTCTCTCCTCTGAAAGTATTATCGAACTTTATTACTAAATCCCAATAAAAAAACTATTATCATCATATTCCGTAATTTTTCCTAAAGAAATATGAAAACAATAGTAAGTAACTGTTTTCAATTACCTATTTTCGACGGAAATAGGAATAAATTCAAATATTAAGCAGGTTTTCTGACTTATGCGTAACATGTGTTTAGCCTTCTCACATTAGCAATGGCATAATTAAACACACTATCATTTACAGCGACCGGATCGTTTAAGATTTTCACTTAATTCCCTTTTAACGATATAACATCGCACTTAATATCTTATTCAATTAAGATTAATTATACCACCCTTATAATCCTATATCAAACCTTAAATTAAACTCTATTTCCATCTATATAAGCAAAAATATTCTTACTGTTAAATGGTAAAAACCTAACTATAATACTAAATCATAGCTTACCAATATTTACTGACTTATACTTTTAAAACCATAATCATTATAAACCAATATATAGTTTATAAACATAATCTCTAATTTTAAGTTTCTTAAAATAATTTCATAAAATATATTTTTCTGCTGCAGTTCATTGCAAATACTTAAATAATCAAATTAATATATAGAAACTCAATTTGATTATTTTAAATTTATAATGCTTTTTATTTAAAATAATTAAGCTAATCTTATTCTTTTATTATAATATTAGCCTTTAAACCTACTCATCAGATATATGAGTCATCGTTGAAAGGACAATATTATTTGATATAATATATAAAAATAGTAAAAATTATTTTCTTAGAAACCTGTACTTTAAGTTAAATAAGTACACTGAATTTAACAAATGAATTTAGAATAAAATTGTATTTTATAATGCAAAATATAATAAATCTGATTGGATTGGTGACAGAATGACTAGTATCCTTAAAGGTATGCAAGAAACTGTAATTAAATATGCTGAGGTTTTATCAAAGGTTCTTAGAGTAGATGTTGAAATTGTAGATAAACATCTCTTAAGAATAGCAGGAACTGGAATGTTTGCTGATAATATAAATGAATATATTAGTGAAGAAGGATATGTATATAATCAGGTAATGAAAACTGGAAAATACCAGATGATAATGGATCCCGGAAAACATTCTATATGTAAATACTGCCATAAACAGGGAAAATGTGAGGAAACCTTTGAAGTTAGTATGCCTATAAAAATTGATGAAAAAGTAATTGGTGTAATAGGCTTAGTATGCTTTAGCAAAGAACAGCGAGACCATATTATTGATAATCTCTCCATATTTACAGCCTTTTTAGAACAAATTTCTGATCTGATGTCTTCCAAGGCAAGGGAAGAATTAGAAAAACATCAAATGTTAAATCTAATAGAGTTATTAAAAAATGTAATAGATAAGGTAGAGCAAGGAGTTCTCATCGTTGATCAAAATATAAATATAGTAAGGACAAATAATACAGCAGTTAAGATGCTTGAATTAGAAAGTCTAAACTCTAAGATAAAAATAAGAAAAACTGAAAACCAAATTCTCAATCTCAATGAATATGAAATAGTTATAAATAATAAATTATATACAATAATTGGTGAAGATTATAAAATAGTAAAAAATGAAAATGATTATGATCAGATCTTTATCTTTACTGACTTAGATTCTCTTTCTAATCTTGGAGCATCAATTAATATTACAAAAGAAAACTTAGGGCTTGACAATATAATAGGAGATTCCTCTGAAATAAAGTTTTTAAAATCAAAGGTAAAAAAAGTGGCTACATCAAACTCTACGGTTTTGATTACCGGTGAAAGCGGTACTGGAAAAGAATTATTTGCTAGAGCTATCCATATGGAAAGTGAAAGATGTGAAAATGCTTTTGTAGCTATTAACTGTGCAGCCATTCCAGATGCCCTTCTTGAAAGTGAATTATTTGGTTATGTTAAAGGGGCCTTTACTGGTGCCGATCCTAAAGGAAAAATAGGTAAAATAGAATTTGCAAATAATGGAACTTTATTCTTAGATGAAATCGGAGACATGCCATTATATCTACAATCAAAATTACTTCGAGTTTTAGAACAAAGGGAAATTGTACGTCTTGGATCAAATAGCCCTATGGCTGTAGATGTAAGAATTATTGCAGCGACAAATAAAAATTTGGAAAAGCTTATTGAAGATGGTATGTTTAGAGAGGATTTATTCTATAGACTAAATGTAATCCCCTTTACAATACCACCATTAAGACATAGAAAAGAAGATATTAGGATAATGACAGATTATTTCACTATAAAATACTCAAAGCTTTTTAAAAAAGGTAAAGTTGAATTTACTAATGGTGTATTTGATATTTTCTATAAATACAAATGGCCTGGAAATGTTAGGGAGTTGGAAAATGTAGTTGAGTATATAATGAATATGGTAGAAAAAAATGGAATAGTAAATGCAGAATTATTACCTAAAAAATTATTGCTGGAAGAGGAGTTAGATACTGCATCATTATCTCTAGAAGCAATGGAAAAAGAATATATTAAAAAAGCCCTAAAACTTTATGGCAATACTCCAGATGGTAAACAAGAGGCTGCATCCCAATTGGGAATAGGTATTGCAACCTTATATAGAAAAATAAAGAAATATAATTTATGACTATTATCAAAATGATAATTGACTATCATTTTGATAATGCTCTAATTTACAATCTTAGGCGGATAAACAGGCTAAAATATTTAAAGCTATTATCAAAATGATAATAGCTTTAAATATTTTTTTCAAAAAATAGATGATAAAATACTAAATAAAATTTAACTAATGTGTGAATTTAAAGGTTTATAGACCACCCAATTAAAATTTTGGAAACATTGGCATGGTCCTTGCATTTAATTTAAGTAACAACTAATTAAATCGAAAAAAATATAATCTCCTATATATTTAAACTATAAAACTAATAAATCAAGTTAGAAAATTAACTTTGGAGATTTCCTGTTCCATTAGTTGTTCAATATATTTCAAAGGAGGCAAATATGATTAAGGACTTAATAAAATCATATCTGGCAGAAGAAGTCAGAAACCTATCTAAACCTAAAGTAAGCGTTGATTATATATTAGAGGAGGTTGTTGAAAAAGTAAGGGCATTTCATAAAAGCTTTGACGAGTATTCCATAACACCATTACATAGGTTAGATAACTTGGCAAAGCATGTTGGAGTTAAAAATATTTTCTTAAAAGATGAATCCTATAGATTTGGACTTAATGCTTTTAAAGTATTAGGAGGATCTTATGCTATAGGAAGTTATCTAGCTAATAAATTAGGACTTGATATATCAGAAGTATCTTTTGATTTATTAAAATCTAAGGAAATAAAGGAAAAATTAGGGGATATAACATTTGTTACTGCTACAGATGGTAATCATGGTAGAGGTGTTGCATGGGCTGCAAATCAATTAGGACAAAAATCCGTAGTTTATATGCCAAAGGGATCCTCAAAAACAAGACTTGAAAATATTAGAAAAGAAGGCTCTGATGCTAGTATTATTGATGGAAATTACGATGAAGCTGTAAGATTTGCAGATGAAATGGCAAAAAAATATGGCTGGGTAGTAATCCAAGATACTGCTTGGGAAGGTTATGAAGATATACCACTTTGGATAATGCAAGGTTATGGAACTTTAATATCAGAAGCTATAGAACAACTTAAAGAAATTGACATAGAAAAACCAACTCATGTATTTGTTCAAGCAGGAGTAGGATCATTTGCAGGCTCTGTGCAAGGCTATTTAGCAGCAAAATATGGAGAAAATAGACCTATAACTGTAGTAGTAGAACCAAATGAAGCATCTTGCTTATATAACTCAGCAAAATTAGGAAAAATTGAAGCAGTCACAGGAGATATGTCAACTATTATGGCAGGACTTGCTTGTGGAGAACCTAATACTATTTCTTGGGAAATTTTAAGGGATTATTCCGATGCATATTTATCCTGTCCAGATTATGTTTCAGCTAGAGGTATGAGAATATTAGCATCTCCATTAAAGGGAGACCCTCAAATTGTATCAGGAGAATCAGGAGCAGTAGGAATTGGTGTAGTTTCCTTAATTATGGAAAGAGAAGAATACAAGGATTTAAGAGAAAAATTAGGACTTAATGGAAACTCTACAATACTTTTAATAAGCACTGAGGGAGATACAGATCCTCAAAAATACAAAGAAATAGTATGGGATGGAGATTATACATCACTTTAAAAATCACTTTTAAAATATAGGAGGAGATCAAATGAATTTTAGTAACATTAAATTAACAGCAGCTAAATATGAGAAAGATATGACTAAGTTTTTAAGAGACTTAGTAGCTATTCCTGGAGAAAGCTGTAATGAAGAAAAAGTAATAAACCGTATTGCGGAAGAAATGAAAAAACTAGGATTCAACAAAGTAGAAATCGACCCTATGGGTAATGTATTAGGATATATGGGCAATGGAGAAAAATTAATTGCTTATGATGCTCATATAGACACAGTAGGTATTGGAGAATTATCAAATTGGACTTTCGATCCATATGAAGGATATGAAACAGATACCGAAATAGGTGGTCGTGGAACGTCTGATCAACTCGGAGGCATTGTATCTGCTGTATATGGTGCAAGAATAATGAAAGATTTAGATCTATTAAGTGATAAATATACTGTATTAGTAACAGGTACAGTACAAGAAGAAGATTGTGATGGCTTATGCTGGCAATATATCATCAATGAAGATAAAGTAAAACCTGAGTTCGTAGTCATTACTGAACCTACAGACGGAAATATATACAGAGGACAAAGAGGTCGTATGGAAATCCGTGTTGAGGTTAAAGGAGTATCTTGTCATGGTTCTGCTCCAGAACGTGGTGAAAATGCTATTTATAAAATGTCAGATATACTTCAGGAAGTAAGAGAACTCAATGATAAATTACATTATGATCCTTTCTTAGGAAAAGGTACTTTAGCAGTTTCAGAAATCTTCTTCACATCTCCATCACGTTGTGCAGTATCTGATATGTGTGCAATTTCTATAGACCGTCGTTTAACTGACGGAGAAACATATGAAATGGCATTAGAAGAAATTCGCCAATTACCATTTGTAAAGAAATACAATGCTGAAGTTACTATGTATAAATATGATCGTCCTAGCTTCACTGGACTTGTATATCCTACAGATTGTTATTTCCCTACTTGGGTAATTCCAGAAGATCATGCTGCTACTAAAGCATTAGTAGAATCCTTTGAGGGAATGTATGGAACTCCTGTTGTAGATAAATGGACATTCTCAACAAACGGAGTTTCAATAATGGGTCGATATGGAATACCTTGTATAGGATTCGGACCTGGAAAAGAAGCAGAGGCTCACGCTCCTAATGAAAAGACTTGGAAGGCTGATTTAGTTAAATGTGCTGCTGTATATGCAGGAATACCTACTCTATACTGTAAATAATAAAATCAATAAAAATCAATTGTGAAGGGGAATATATAGATGAAAAATAAAAATGAGAGAAAAGAATTAAAAATGCCTCATACCTTTATTATTCTTTTCGTATTCATAGTTGCTATGTCCCTACTTAGTTATGTTGTACCAGCAGGAGAATATGAAAGAATTCAAATGGATGGCAGAGATGTTGTTAATCCAGATTCATTTGCTATTCTAGAAAAAACACCTGTTACATTAATGGGACTTTTAAGTGCTGTACCAAGAGGATTCGTAGAATCTGGAGATATTATAATACTTACACTTTGTGTTGGTGCAGCAGTAGCGGTACTTCAAGCCATAGGTGTAATTCCTGTAGCTATTGAAAAGTTAGCAAATAAATTCTCCAATAAAAGCATTTTGATAATTCCACTTCTAATGTTTATATTTTCATTAAGTGATGCTTTTATAGGAGTTAATGAAATGACTCTTGTATATGTACCTATTATACTTCCATTAATGATTAGGTTAGGTTTTGACTCTATGACTGCCTGTGCAATTGCTTTATGCGGATCAGCCGCAGGTTTTTCAGCAGCACTTACTAATCCATTTACTATTGCAATTGGACAAAAAATAAGTGGACTTCCTCTTTATTCCGGATGGCAATTTAGAGTAATAACTTATGCAGTTACTTTAGTAATTGGTGTTATCTATACAATCAAATATGCTAAAAAAGTTCAAAATAATATAACAAAAAGTTATGTATATGAAGAGGATATTGAAAAAAGAGAATTATACGGAAACAAATCCGATGGTAAACAATTAGAATTTACCACTAAACAAAAATATGCGGGAATTTCAGCAATCATACTTTTAATCGTAACATTAGTTGGAGTAATCGCTTTTAAATGGGATATGTTTGAAATGAGTGGTATGTTTATTACAATCGGTGTAGTTTCTGGTCTTATAGGCGGATTTTCAGGAAATGAAGTATGTGATAATTTATTAAAAGGTTGCGGGGATATGCTAATGGGAGGAATTATTATAGGTATTGCAAGAGGTATCTCAGTAGTTATGAGACAAGCCAATATAAGCGATACTATAGTGCATTTCTTTGCAAATATGCTAGGTAACATCCCTGGAATATTCGTAGCCATAGGTATATTATTTGTAGTAACTATAATGAATTTCCTTATACCATCTGGTTCAGGCAAGGCTGTAATTCTCTTCCCAATTCTTGCTCCTTTGGCAGATGTTGTAGGGGTTACAAGACAAACAGCTGTTTTAGCTTATCAGTTTGGTGATGGTTTTTCAAATATTGTATATCCATCATCTGGATACTTTATGGCATGTATTGCAAATGCCGGAGTTCCTTGGAAAAAATGGGTAAAGTTTTTCATGCCCCTACTTATTATTTGGACCATAGAAGCAGCAATATTTCTTATAATAGCACAAACTATTGGTTTTGGTCCTTTCTAAATTAAATCCTTATTCACTGCTTTATATTATATAAATATAATTTTAATCCCATCTCTAAAATATTAGAGATGGGATTGATTTTATTTCATCATAAATCATTATACATATATCTAAACAAGCCCAAGTAAATATACACTTGAATTTATCTATGTTACTTTAGATTATATTTAACTATTATAGATGGATCTAATACTCTAAAAGTAAATGATTCCATAACAAAGAATCTTACAGTTTCATTGTTATGGGTTTGATATCCTATTGAGAAATCTCTACCAATTGTAAGCTCTAGGTCATCATGATTATATGGTAATAAATATGCTCCATCAATTACATGATTAAATACAATCTTTCCTCCAATTAATTTTTCAATTCTCTCATCTAATGGATATGCTGTTTCTTTAGCTATAATTCTTTTATATGCTTCTTCATTTACTACTAATGTAAAAGGTCCTTCTACATAGGACTTTCTCAATTCAACTAATCCCTTAGCTATTGCCTCCATTATGGCTGTAGGTTCTTTCCCTAATGATATTTCTTGAAGTTCAACTGAATTTTTTATTCCCTTAATTGAATTACTTTCTAATCCATTATATATAGCGTTTTCTTCAAACAGAGCAATGCCTTTCATAGCTTTCTCTAAGGGTTCATAGTCAATATCCTTAGCTCCCCTTGAAATATTGTCTAATTCCCATCTTTTCATTTCAAATTCAACCCTTAGCTCTGTTAAAGGAAGAACCTTATATCTGCCATAAGAAACGCCTTCTGCCTCTTCAATATTAGTTAATCTTCCTTCTGTAACTACATTATAGTCTAATCCCTTTGGTCCAACTACTTTTACTACTTTTCTAGCTGACAAATAAGATTTTAATACTTCTTTTGCCTTTTCATCTATTTCATTCCAAGCTTCATTAGATATAGGTGCTAATTCTCTATATAACATCAATATCACCCTCCTATTTTAAATCTCCAATATTTAGATTTGGTTCACCTTTAAATGCTTCCGTGACCTGTTCCTCTAAATGTGAAATAGGCCCTTCTGTAAATAAGTATGTTTTAAGTTCTTCATCCCATTTATCCATATTTCTTCTCAACCATTCTAAAATCATACAAGCATGCTCAATCTCTTCATCTCTATTGTGAGCCATTATGTTTTTTAATTCTTGGTCGTTTGAAGCAACTACCCTCTGATTATACCAATCTACAGCCTCAACCTCTTCCTTTAGACTGTTTAAAGCTCTAGATATATTTAAAGCTTTCTCGTCTAATTTTTCTACAGGTTCATGATACTGAGTCATACTATTACCTCCTATTATTTTATTGTACTATTTTAAAATTACCCTATTAAAAATCTTATTAAACAATTATAGTATAATTTATATCTAATTATAATTCATATAAATATGTATAATAATAGAATTAAGATATAACAAATAGCCTGCATAGATATTATATGCTATACAGGCTTATTTATTAGAAATCTAGTGCAATTGTTGTTCAAGTCTATCTTTTACTTCCTGAGGAGTTAATCCTTTTGCATTTACTATTGGTTCCTTAGTTTCTGTATCACTGATTCCTAACATATCCGTATTATATCCTGCTGTTACAATAGCATCAAAACTACTTAACTTTGGAATATTATTATCTATGGATTCGCTTAATACTTCTATTGAATAACCTTCACTGGTTAAGTAATCTGCTACATTTGTCAATCCTTTTTCTATACCAATTTTCTTCATAGATTTATCACCTCTAAGCTATTTTATACAGAATAACAATATAATATACACTGTATATTTATAGCTCATTTTTTGTTCTTATAGAAATTTTTAACTCTTATAATAATAAGTTTTTGTGAAAAAGTATATATACTATAATTATATTGGAGGGAAAGAAATGACATTAAAGGTCTATTTTGGTGAAATAAGCGCAGCACCTAATTTATCTCAACTAATTTTAAACTCTGGCTCAGACAATTTAGGTGAAGGAAATTCTTCTTTGGCTGCTTCTAGTCCTATGGTTAGTGGCATGGGTTCCTTACTCCTCTTTGGCCTTAATCCTGGTTCGATTATTTCCAAAAAGGAGTTTTTATTTATGCAGCTTGACTAAATCTATCTAACTCTTCTACAACATTTTTTATCCATTTTTTAGAATGAAATCGTCTAGCTTCAAAGAATATTTTTACTACCTCCTCTAAGGAGATTACAAAAAATACTATTTCTAATGATAACTTAAAATACATTGCAGCCATAAATCCTGCTGGAATTGCAAAGAACCATATAGTTCCCAGCTGAACTAACATAGAATAAATAGTATCTCCTCCTCCTCTAAATACACCTACAATCATAAGTACATTGAAAAATCTAAGGGGTGCAAAGCATGCCATAATTTTAAGTACTGTAATTGTAATATCTAATGTGTCCTTATTAATCTTAAATAATCCTACAACTGCAGGAGATGCAATCCACAATGACATACCCGTTATCAGTCCTACAACTGGAGCAAGTATACTTAACTTTATGGCATAATCAATTGCAAGTTTCTCTTTACCTGCCCCTATCTGATTTCCTATCATAATTGCAGCTGCATTAGCAAGTCCTACAGAAAATACCATAAACAGATTATTAATAGTACTTGCTATTTGCATACTAGCAACTTCACGAATGCCTATTTTGCCATATATTATTGAATATACAGATAGTCCTATGGACCATACTAATTCATTAATTATTACTGAAGAAGATGTTTTAAAATACATCTTAACAAACTCACCATCAAATCCCATAATATCCTTTATTTTTCCAGAAACAATAGAATTAGATTTATATGCGCAAATAATTATAAATACCATCTCTACTAATCTAGCTATAGTTGTAGCTAAAGCCGCTCCTGCTACTCCCATTGCAGGAGATCCAAAATGACCGAATATAAAAGCATAATTTAAAAAACCATTTGTTAACACACCTATTAAACTTCCGAACATTGGTAAATTTGCTATTCCTATACATCTTAATACTGTTGAATAAACTTGAGTAATACTAGTAAGTACAAAGGTTGCTGAAATAATTCTTATATACTGAACTCCTAGGTTTATTACTTCAGTATCTTTGGTAAATATTTTTATTATTTCTCTAGGAAATAATAATACTGGAATAAAAAATAGAACTGAAACTATAAGACTTAAAATCATGTCTAGCCCTAGCATTTTCTTTATATTTAAAATATCTTTTTTACCCCAAAATTGGGACATAAATATACCCGCCCCTGCATTAACTCCTGATAAACACAACATAAATACAAAAAAATATTGATTAACTAAACCAACAGCTGCAATTGAACTCTCTCCTAGTCGACCTATCATTAGATTGTCAACCATATTTAATGATGAACTAATTAGATTCTGTAAAGTTATTGGTATAACTAATGTAAGAATTGCAAGAAAAAATTCCTTGTCTTTAAATGTCCTTTTCATTTACGTCACCCTCCTATTTTTAACACAAAAAAGCAAATGGGTATTAAGCCGCCCATCTGCTTATATATTAGAATTATATATTTAATTAAATTCACAAAAACAAATTATACAACAATATTGCATAATGGTCAATATCTTTTAATTGTTATTCTTGAATTATTTTCTATCCTAGTGGAAATATATTATATATAACAGCTCTTATTATTACAGAAAGTGGGTAATATACATGGAAAAAAGATTTCTTGCCCCATCAGAGGTTGCAAGAGCTACAATTGCCTCTGCTGAAACAAAGGCAAGTTTATCTGTAACTCGATTGATAATTCTTGGGATAATGGCTGGAATCTATATTGGCTTTGGAGCCTTTGGTGATATTGTCATTATGCAAACTTTAGGTAATATAGATGTAGGATTAATGAAGTTTTTAGGCAGTTCCATTTTTCCTGTTGGTTTAATGTTAGTTGTTTTTTCTGGTGCTGAACTTTTTACTGGTAATAATTTAATGACAATGGCTCTAATGGATAGAAAAATATCTATGAAAGGATTATTAAAGAATTGGTCTTTAGTATATTTAGGAAATTTTATAGGTTCTTTAATTTTAGCTTATCTTATATATAAATCCCAATTAATAAATAAGGATATCCTAAATATTATATTTGGTATCGGCAATTCTAAGACTTCTATAAGCTTTCAAGTTGCATTTATAAGGGGAGTCTTATGTAATATATTAGTTTGCCTTGCTGTATGGACAGCTGCAGCAGCACAGGATATAATCTCTAGAATATTTACTATATGGTTTCCAATAATGTTATTTGTCTTGTCTGGATATGAGCATAGTGTAGCAAATATGTTTTTCTTACCTTTAGCAAAATACTCTGGGCTTAATATTACTTGGAATAATATATGGTTTTCAAACTTAATTCCTGTAACCTTAGGTAATATAGTAGGTGGCGGATTAGTCTTACCTACTGCTTATTATATTGCTTATATTCTTCCTGCTAAAAATAAATAATGTATAAAAACCAAAGTGGACTTACTAAAGTCCACTTTGGTTTTATTTTGTACATAGTTTATTTACTTATAATTATTCTCTCTTGCTATTGCTTCATCCTTAATTTCTTCTTTCATTCCACTTAGAGATTGTTCTCTCCTTTTATTTTTTTCCATTAATGCTTTTTTTGTTTTTTCATCATCTGTTTTTGCAATCATTTCTTCTGCTAGATTATAATTTTTAATTGTATTATCAATATTAAATTGTATCTTTTCAACATTATCTCTTCTATCATCTGGTTTTGGTTTATCATTCATAATTTACATCTCCTTATTTTCATTAATTTGTTTTTTGTTTAAGATATAGTATAGTCTTTTATTTATCTATAAGCTGCTTTTGTCCCATCTCAACTAATTTCTTAGTCATCATTCCACCTACTGTACCAGCTGTAAATATATTCTCCACTGGATTTAGATTAGAGAGATTATCTGATAAGCCTATTTCTTTAGCCATCTCTATTTTCATCTCTTCCAAAGCCTTTGCATCATTAGGATTTAGTGAATTTTTTGCCAAAATACTCACCTCTACATCAAAGTTTTATTCTTTATTATTTTGGATATTTTAATGATTTTAAATACTAGGTAATTTAATGAAAGTGTTTTGCTGAGTTTTATTATATTAATTAAACTTATTTTGAATATCAATAATAAGTTACAATACAATAATTTAAATAACTATATCTACATTACTTACAAAAATTTAAAAATAAAATAAAAAAATACATTCTACATATTCCGAATAAAAACACTAAAACATTTATAACATTTTTTAAAAAATGGAATTAAAACTAAGTATGAACTATTGATTTAACTAAAGTTACTACAAATATTTGTAGCACAAATAGTTAAATTTTAAATTTTAAAAGAAAAATATCCTAAAATTCTCTATTACTAGTTGCAAATGATATAAATAGAATTTATACTTAGTCTTTCTGCAGATTTTATTAGAAATTACACAAGGAAATGTAGTTTACCTAAAATAACTAATCCACAAAACATTAAATATTCTGCGGATTAGTTATTTTATATAAATAAGGGCCTTTAATTAAATCCCATTTATTTTACATAGGGTTTTATATATAAATTCTTATGAGCATTAAACTTTTTAGCTTGAATCTTCCACCCTTTATTAGCAATTAATATATATAACCAACTAGGTATTATTCCTTTTGACAGTAAATTCTCTGCCTCTAAAGGTATATCTTCATTATTAGATATTGTATCTGCGGTTATATCTAAAGCTTTGACTATATTCCTAGCCATGCCGCCTAAATTCTTAATTGACATACCATTTATTGCAGCTCCACCTCCTATAGTAAGACCACCAAGCCATTGAAATCCAGCTTTATTTGCGAAAACCTCACATATCTTAAGAGCTGTATTGCTCTGAAATGATTCTGGAAACCCACTATTTACAATAGAAATAAAACTTTGCTTTTTAGAATTTACCATTCCCTTTCTGTTTTCACCTATAAGTTCAAAGGCTTTAATTAAAGGGGATGGTAAATTATCTACATATAAAGGAGCTGAGACTATGACTATATCAGCATCATTTACTTTAGAAAATAGACCTTCTACGTCATCCTTTAGAACAGAGACTATATGCTCCTTCTCAGAAGTAAATCCTTTATTATGCAGCCCTTCAAGCAGATAATCACCTAGGGATTCAGAAGTACTGTTTTTAATTTTAGGGCTTCCAATTAATAATAAGGCTTTTTTCTTATTTAACATATTCTATCCCCTTTCTATTACTTAATTTCTCTTTTAACTCATACTTAATCAGTTCCTCTGATTTATTATGTACTGTTCCTCCGCTGAAAGAATTATACCAATTTAAAGAGTTTCTTTTAATAAGATTATTAAATACTTCTTCCATATCATTGTCTTCCTCTAACATCATGCCTAATACTACTATCTCTGGATATGCTTTATATCTCTCCTTATGATGTACTTCTCCATTAATCTTTTTAAAAAAGGGAAGTAATAATGGAATTATTCTATCTAGAGCCTTTTTAAGTTCAGATGAATATCCTCCATAGATTACAGGAGTAAGATATACTACTAAATCCATATTAATAATAGTTTCTGTAAGCACTCGTCCATAGTCATCTATTACACAAATTCCAGGTGTCTTTATCCAACAGCCAAAACACCCCATGCATTCTTTTATATTCTTTTGGTAAAGTACAATTGATTCCACTTCATAACCCTGTTCAATAATTACCTCTTCAGTAAGCCTATTCATTCTTTCCATACTTTGATCTTCTTTTAATGCGCCGTTAAGTATTAATGCTCTCACTTATACATACCTCCCTTATTTATTATTTAAATCCTTTAAAAACTTTTTATACCAATTGACCATAAACTTTAAATGATCTATTCCAAAGTAAAGTGTTGAGATTTCAAAATACCCTGCTTTATTCCTAATCTCAACCTCAAGATTTTTAAGTTCCTCTAACTTTTTATTAATATCTTCAATTAATTGTTCTATAAGTTTTGAAGCTTTTTCCTTTGGAAGCTTCTCATAAAAAAATATTTTAGCAAGAATATCTTCATAAGATCTCATGAAATCTATAGGTTCTTCTAGCCATTTAATAAATGCCTCGTTTCCAGCTTCATTGATACAATATACTTTCTTATATTTCCCATCTTCTATAACCTTTGTAGAGTTTATTAAACCATCCTTTTCTAATTTATTTAATGCAGGATAAATGCTCCCAAAACTTGCATTAGCAAAATTTGATGTACTTTGAATCATAATTTGTTTTATATCATACCCTGTGAGATTTCTATAAGTTAAAAAACCTAGAATTATAAATTTTATCATTAATGTCATCCTTCCTTAATTTTAATATATCGTATTGATATATATCATATAGATATGTATAATGGAAGTCAATATAAAATATTAAATTTATAAAGTCGTTGTATATAAATATTTTTTGAAAAGCTAAGATTGTTTATAGTGGAAATTTTAATCGTCCTCTTCAATCAGGGAAATAATATCTAAATACAAAAAATAAAAATGCCAAATATATTTAGCATTTTCTTATAATAAAATAATATTAAAATTGATTTATAACCTTGACCGATTAAGTAAACTATTCCATTCTACCCATTTCATTTTCATATTAATGAAAAGAGAACTCAAAATATATTACCTTTGATTTTTCATCACAATAAACAATTATGAATATTAATCAGTTATCAACATTTTGCATATTCTTCTTTTCATTAATCTTCTATATATTCCAATATGTCTCCTGGCTGACAATCTAAAGCCTTGCATATTGCATCTAATGTAGTTAATCTTATGGCTTTAGCCTTTCCGTTTTTAAGAATAGAAATATTAGCCATAGTTATACCTACCTTTTCTGATAACTCTGTAACACTCATTTTCCTCTTTGCCAACATTACATCAATATTAATCATAATAGTCATATTATCACCCTATATTGTAAAATCATTTTCATTTTTTATTTCAACCACCTTCATAAGTAATGCCCTGAGTACAGCTGCAAATACAGCAATTATAAATGAGATAAATATAATTATTAACCCTATAACCAGCAATGCTGGAGGAAGTGCATTTTCTACATTAAGATATATAACCCCTATAATATAAATAATTATCACAAATATTGCAGAGAATGTAATTATCTTTAAAGACTTACAGGCATCTTTAGTAAAAGCATTTTCTTTCTTAATAAGATTTAATAGATTAAATGTTTGAAAAATCCCTATATAAAAAGGAATACATGTAAGATAAATTCCAAAAAGCATAGGATATCTTAAATAGGCAACCTCAGGGTATATTTCAACAGTAACTTTGGCTATATATGGCAGCCAAAAAACACTAAGTAATAAAATTATTGCCCCAATTAGTGTAACAGATATTTTTAAAGCATTAATCATCCATTTCTCCATAATTATCACATCCTAACTATATTATATTTATTAATATAACATGATTATTATTATAATCCAATATATATTTATTGTAACACAATAAATGTATAAAAAAATAAAAATGCCAAATATATTTAGCATTTTTATTAATTTTTATTATATTAAAATAATATTAAAGATAAGCAACCTCATAGTTTAATTAAATATATTTAAATTCTACCACTTAAATTCTAGAAATTCTCTAAAAATATATTTAAATTTGAACTTGTTTATCTGTAAAGCTGATCTATAATCTCAGTTAATTAAGTAGACTATTCCATTCTGCCCCATTTCATTTCTACACCATCTTTGTCATATTTCTTTCTCTTGCCAGAAATACTTTCAATATCAATACGTATTACACAAGTAACCCTTAGAGAATTTTCAATAGCTGCATCAAAATATGCCATATTCCAAGGACAATACTTCTCAGATAAAAGTCTTAATCCTAATATTTTTTCATCATTATCCTCAACAATATTAGCATTACCAAAAACTACTGTTGACTCAAATTCTGTAGTAAACTTCCCGCTAGCTTTCTTTCCAAGGGTTTTTGGATCCTTCATTGCTTCTTCTAACTCTCCAGCAGGACCTGGTGCTGGAACATTTACATCACCAACAAAAGACATACATACCTTAGGATTTCTCTTTATATTTTCTATTTTACTGCCTTGTTGTGCTGAATGGATATATATCATATTCTCATATCTAACAAAAGAAATTGGAATGCCATAAGGATTTCCATCTTCATCTATAGTAGATAAGGTTCCGAATTCAGCCTTATCTATAATAGAATAAGCAAACTTATCATCCATTTTCCTATCTTTTCTTCTCATTTCCTTCATAAAGTCTCCTCCTCTTTTTATAATCTATTTCCAGTCTGGAGACGGCCCTTCCAATACCTTCCACTCAGTATTTGAAAATACTTTCTTAGCACTTTCAATACTTTGACCTCTCCCACCATATTCTGTCTTATCTTTTAAATCTCTTGGATTAGTACCTACCTCAGACCATGCTATATTGGCTCCTGCATTAGCTGTTAACATGGAATGTCCTGAACAATTTAATCTATTTTTTCTACCAGCCGCTAATCTATATATGGCTACATATAAAGCTCCTTTGACTTCACTTATCATACCTTCTTGTGCAAGCATAGTTCCCGGAACAGCTATTCTCTTTCCAGCACCACTAAATACTGGATCTATATCTATGCTTAGTAACGTACTATCTGCTAGTTCCTCTGGAGTGTGCTCTGGACCAATTGGTTCAACACAAGTGCATAATTCTAATCCAGATTTCTTAATATTATCTATGGTTTTCAATCTTTCTTCAACACTTATATTAGTTACTATACCTTCTCTTAATCTTATTGCATGATAAACTCCATTAACACCTTCCTTTTTTAGCTGTTCTGCTTGTTTTAATGTCATATCTGCAGTATTAGCTAATAATGGTAAATCCTTGCTTATAACATTCCTAACTTCTGAAACTACCTCTAATAATTTTTCAAATTCATAATTTGCTGTTGTTAGTAATAAAATAAGATTGGCTCCATCATATTCATATATTTTAGCATATTCAATAATATCTTCTAAAGGTGTCTCCATCTTTTGTGTTCTTAACTTATTGCAAACAGCAAAAGAACAAAATTGACAATTCATTGGACAGGGATTCGCATCTAATCCTATTTGGGAATGGATTTCTGCTATTCCACCTGATGCTTCCATAGACATCTTACGTCCCGCCCATTGGATATAGTATGATTCTTTTGAAAAACAGTCTACTGAATATAACTTAATAATTTCTTCTCTAGTTAACTTATTCCCTGCCAAGGCCTTTTCTACAATTTCATAAATTTCCATATTTAACAATTCCATTAGAACCTCCTCGATTATGCCTTATTTGTATTTTATCCCATTTCTAGCTTATCATAAAGCATATCTAGTGTTCAATCTGGCTTCCCTATTTAGTGTATAGAAAATTTTAATATAGATTTTGTTTATATTCGTAAGCCCAATATATACCATCTTTGTTAAACCATCTCATCACTTATAGAATTAGATGACTCTTCTTTCACGAAAATTGATATAAGTTATTAAGAACAAATTCAAGATAATAATTTAATATCGGATAATAGTAAATATTAGAAATATTTTACTCTCCATTTTTTATAAATTCTAATACTTTTTCTGCATGTCCCTTTGCCTTTATATTTCTGAATTCCTTTATTAATTCTCCCTCTTTATTGAATATAAAAGTTGACCTTTCAACTCCCATATATTCCTTTCCATACATCTTTTTAAGTTTCATTACTTCAAATAAATTATGGACCTTTTCATCTTCGTCACTAAGAAGTAAAAATCCTAGACCATGCTTGTCCCTAAACTTAGTATGAGATTTTAAACTATCTCTACTTATTCCAATTATAACAGTATCTTGTTCTTCAAATTCATCATGTAGGTCCATAAATTCTAATGCTTCTGTAGTACAACCTGCTGTATTATCCTTTGGATAAAAATATAATACTATATTTTTTCCTTTAAATTTCTTTAATGAAATATCATCACCATCTGTTTCCTTCAATATAAAATCGTAATTTAGCATAATAAACCTCCTATTATTTATCTCAATTATAGTATATTCATACAAATTATCTTCATTTAAATAAATAACCTTTAAGAAAATCTCTCCTAAAGGTTATTTATTTAATATTTAATTATTGATTTATTCCAATACTATATTTTCATCTATATAGTCACTATCAGAATCATCGGCATCATTACCAGATAAGATATTATATAGTCTTGCCATAGTAGCCTCTTTATAAGGGTTGACAAAAATTCCTCCTATACCAAAGAAAAGGGAACCCAATATATACCAACCCCAGAAAGATAAATCCAGTATAAATATATCCATTTTATGTCCATCTGTCATATCCATACTTCTTCTTATAGCCCTATTAGCTGGTAAATTAGGTTCTTCAGATAGAATATATGGTACCATTATATATTCATAATGTTTTATTATTCCTGGAATTATCAATAATAACGACCACAAGAAAGTATATAATCCCCTTACAAATTGTGTTGTTATAATTCCAAAATACTCCTCAGAATTAAAGACCGAAAATAAATCTTTTACATCTGCTTCATCCTTAAACCCTCTTAGAAAAAATCGAACTTTACCTACTCTAAGGGCATAGACTATGGTTATTGTAACTATTATGGAAACAATAATTAATGTTATTGCAAGTCCAACTGATATGTAAAATATAGGCGATATCCCCAATTTATCAGCTATAAAATTTAATACAACATTATTAGGCTCTAAAGGAATTTTTCTTGTCATAATATCAAATCTACGACTATCATAATCCCTATTGTTAGAAACTTTAAAACTAATACCACCACTAATTATGATTACAATAAGACATACTACAAATGCTTTCCAATAATGTTTTCTCAAAAATTCCTTTGCATAATTCTTGATCTCTACTCTTGACCACATACAATCACCCCTTAAGTTATAATAACTAACATTACTACAACTCATTTCAGCTCATATCCCATCCCCTTCCACCAGTTTATTTATATCTACCCCTTATTCTATTATAATATCAGACAATCTTTCATTATGATATAAATTTGATATATTATAAATTATCAACATAGTCCTTTGCTTCCTTTAGTCCCATATCAGTAGCTTCTCTTAACCTTTTTATTGCCTTAATTCTCTCATTTTTCCTGATGAGTTCAATTAGTTCACTTTTAAGTTCATCAGATACATATTCTGATGATAGCTCGTCTAATCCAAGATGTTCTATAATTTTATCTAATTTTAATTCTAACTGTTTTTGCTTACGTCTTAGCTCATTAATGTTCATATTAAAAAGAGCAAACAAAATAACTATTAACATCATAGGCATATAATCCATACTTCAACCTCCTTCAGTGAATAATATATATTATTGCATCTTAGCTATATTTAACTATACTATATCTTATGGAAAGGTTTCTTTATAGAATTTTTTATTCTAAATCTTTTATATTTCAAACCAATCCCCATAGGCAAAGATAGTAATAAAAGAATAGCTAAAACCTATCTTTGTAGCCTGATTATATCATAGCAAGTAGTATTCATAAACAACAAAAAAGGATGATTGACATCATCCCCATAAAATATTCTTAACCTTTTAGTCTTTAAAATTTCCTATACTTTTATTTTATCTTAAACAAACTCATAATAACTATTACATTGTTGTACCCATAGGCTCTTTACTTTCTTCATTATTTTCAATAATAGCCACAATTGCATACTCCAATGCTTTAGCAATAGTCTCTACTGGCATAGATGGAATACCATCTTTCTGTAATACAGCTTGCTCTGTGGAATAAGGCACATGGATAAAGCCTGCACGTATATTAGTATTTTTTTTATTTGTCATATACAATACATTATACATTATGCTATTGCATACATAGGTACCTGCTGTATAAGAAATATTAGCTGGTATGCCATGTTCTCTTATATTCTTTACAATTGCCTTTACTGGAATGGTTGAAAAATAAGCAGTTTCTCCATCCTGTTGCAACATTTGATCTACAGGTTGATCACCATCATTATCTGGGATTCTTGCTTCTGCAAGATTAATAGCAACCTTTTCTACTGTAATACTAGAACGTCCGCCTGCTTGCCCTACATTGAGAACAACATCTGGCTTATATTCTTCTATGGCCTTTTCTACAACTAAAGCACTCCTCGCAAATACAGTGGGAATCTCAAGTTTTATAATATCACAATTAGCTATCCTATCTGGAATAAGCTTCACAGCTTCATAAGCAGGATTTATTTTCTCTCCTCCAAAAGGATCAAAACCAGTTACTAATATTTTCATACAATTTGCCTCCCTTAAATCAATATATTTGTGGTTCCGGTACTATAATTCTTCCCTGTTGCATAATTTTTCTATTGTCAGCATAAATATCAGGTTTTAAACTGACCAAATCAAAATGGCCACTTGCCTCATGGATTCCTCCAAGTCCTATATTCCTTCCAAAGCCTATATGAAATGTTCCATAGGAAGATTCATCTTCTATATAACAATTCCCCTCACATTTAGCATAAGAATTTAATCCTATACCAAGCTCTGAGGCAACATACATATGTTCATCTTCATATTCTTCAAGATATTTTTTCAGTACATTGCCACTTAAATTTTTTTGAATTTCCTTAATCCGTCCTTGGGAAATTGTTATCTTTATTGGTTCCTTAGGCCGTCCAATATAACCAAGAGAACCATCCACTATCATTGTTCCTTCAGTCTTAGTTTCAACTATAGGTATATAAACTTCAAAGCTTGCTGATGAATACCCTTTTCCATCTTTGACTACACCATTGAAAAATCCCGGTGTGCGATTTTGCTTATATACCTTAAGATTAGTCCCAATTTTAGTTATTATTTGAAGCATAGATGAATTATGAATATATTTCATAATTACCTTTGCCATCATCTTGCTTTTCTTAGTATCCATCCTTATAAAATCATAGGATAACATGGACTTCTGATTTCTTACAAAAAGAGGTAGCGAGAGAAACTTACTTCCCTTTTCAATTGCTCTTTTAACTGCACGTGTTGTGACTAATGAGTAGTCTGTAGCGCCGATAATAGCAGTATAGTCATCGAATACCCTTTCATTTTCATCAAAAAATATACCAACTTTTATTCCTGCTTTTTCCACAATCATTATATCTACAAAAGCTTTTTTCTCTAGACATATTTTTTTGAGTATAGAAGACTCTAGCATGTATTTTTCGCTAGTAACAATCAATAACCTATCTCGCCTTTTAATCTTCATCCAATCATGTATTATAATCTGGGCTCCATGCTCCAAACGCTCTAAGTAATTCCTCATACTACCCCTCTATCCATATTCTTCTTATTTTAATATAATCATATATACAATTTGAAAAGCAATCATAATTAATGCCGGTATTATCTGATTTTTAATAACTCCCATTCTATCCTTCATATCAAGCATTGCGACTGGAACGATATTAAAGTTTGCCGCCATAGGTGTACATAATGTTCCACAATATCCTGCTGTAAGTGCAATCATACCTACTACAACTGGATTAGCCCCATATGCTAATACAAAAGGAGCACCAATTCCTACAGTCATAACAGTAATAGCTGCAAAAGCATTTCCCATGATCATAGTAAATAACATCATACCAAGTGCGTATACAATAATACCAATATTAACATTTCCCTTTGGAATAATATTTCCAACTAAAAGAGCAATTACATCCCCAACTCCTGCTGCAGTAAATATTGCACCAAGACTAGCTAAAAGCATTGGTAACATACTAAGAGGTCCAACAGTAGATAATAAACGTTCTGAATCCATTAAAAAAACTTTTGGCTTATTACTTGGAGAGAAAATCATCAACAATACAATAGATACAAGGATTCCAACTCCTACACCAACTAATGCACCCATAGTTGTAAAGATAGCAAAGATAATTGCAAATATACCAATTGCCAATGCAGGAATAAATATTTTCATTCCAATTTTATCAAAAGCAACTTTTGCTTCTTCATAAGTAGGAGTATTTTGATGTCCGATTTTAACTTTATGCAAGATTGATGGAATTGTCATAATGATAATTAATATTCCATTAACAATTGCTGGTATCCATCTTCCAAATGCCAGTACAATACCTAATGAACACCAAAAAATAGCTGTTCCCATTCTACAAGGATTTTTTTCATCCATTGCATTTTTAATTCCTGTATAAAGTGTAATTAAACCAATAACAATATAAATAACTTCTAAAAGTTTAGCTCCTAACAATACTTCTTTGTCCATAAAAAATGTCATACTATTCCCTCCTTTCTACTTTTCATCATAATATTTTTTATAAAGTTTCTTATCTTTTAAATAATAGTAAACAATTGCTACTAAAACAGCAACAATAGCTACTGGAATTTCTACCTTAACTAAATCAATTAATTCTACATTATAACCAAGTGAAGCTAAAGTTGATTGAACTAAAAGACCGCCTGCTCCGCCTACAAATAATACTTGACAGAAAAACCATGCAATGTTTTCCATTCCTGAAGCCATTCCCTTTATTTCTTCTAAATGCCTTTCATCTATGCTTCTACCTGAAGCTTCTACTGAACCTGTTGCCATAGGCATAATAATAGGTCTTACAAATCCTGCAACTCCACCAAAACTTACATTAAATGCAGCAAAGATACCTCTCATAATGCCATAAATACCAATAACCTTACCTGGAGATGCTCCCTTTACCTTACCAATAAGTTTTGCAGCTGCTTCTTTTAATCCATTTCTTTCTAGGGTTCCCGTTACAAGCATGATTAATATAAATATCGCCATACTTCGATTAGAAACAAAGGAATTCCCAAGAGTTTCAAGCAGTCCTACAACTCCAAGATTTCCTACAAATGCTGTCACTATTGCAGCACATAGGATAATTAAAATGGAATCTTTCTTAAGTGCAAATCCAACGATGACAATAAGGATTCCTAATAATTTAATTAGCTCCATACTTCTTCATCTCCTTTATAAATAATTATTTATTTCAAGCTATATTATACAATTATTGGTCTATGCCTAATATAGCTTATTGAAACCTTGTTTTCTGTTATCTCGCATTTACTCTCAAATAAACAGGTACAGTTCATAAGCATTTTAATCACTGCTTCATCATGGGTTACATGTGCCTTTGCACAAAGTTTTAAATATTCTCCTTGAGCTGTCTCATCTGCAACCTCACTTGTATAAGATGAAGTTGTTATCCAAGGGAAACGTATTGATGGATATCTGTGTGAAGGATCAAATTCAAATGATATCCAATAATTAATCATATCATTATAATAATCAGCTGGAAATAATTTTGGCATCCAACCATGAGCATATTTCTCAAACTTTGAAATCCATTCTTTATTCCACATTGTAATTTCATCATCTTCTGCAATTGCATCTGCAATTACTTCTTCCATCTTTTTATTTACTAAATAATTACCCTTATATTCATCATTTTTTACTGTCCAGAAATATCCATATAATAAAGAGCGAGGCAGCCAAAATCCTTTATAAGAAGGAGAAGTATATCCAGAAAATTGCTGCTCCCATTCATGACTTGGAACTCCATGATTATCGACGATTATATCTGGCAAACATTTCTCCCATAGTCTTGTAAGGCCTATAGCTTCAGTATGAATTGTATCTGGCTTAAAATGTTCATGGTAAAATTCTTTACCTATTGCATTGAATCTAGCAACATGTAATTTCCAGTTTGGATTATCTCTTTGAAGCTTATAGTGTATATCCGTTCCATCAACATTCTCCATTGGTACAATAAAAAGATTCATTTTATCTGGAAGGGACTTATATCTCTCTTCCGTTAATAATTTCTTTAAAAGTATAAAAGCTGCATTTGTACTGGATACTTCATTTGCATGATGTCTAGAATTAATAATTTCAGAAGGAAAATTTGTAATACGTTTTGTTCTAGAAATATATCCTTCTTCTTTTGGAAGGATCTCAATTACATAAATATCTCTTCCTAAATAAGATGTAGCTATGGGATATACTTTAATTCCAGGTACACGCTTTAATTGTTCCATAATACATAAATACTGTTCATATCCTATTAAAGTATCTTCCATTAAGTCGATATCCAAAATGCTTAAATTCTTTTCTGGTTGTTTTTGCTCTATAACTGAAGAAGTATAGCAATTTTTTTCCGTGTTTATTTTCAAAATATCTATACCACTAAATCCTTTACTTGCTTTAATCAATTTTTCTTCTAAAAGATATATATAACTTTCAACTAGCTTTTCTTCTTTAATATTTGTATTCAAAAATGCAGTAATTTTACCATCCTTATAACTTAATTTCTGCATGTACAGCTCTACCTCTTCCCTTTTAAGCTGACATTTTATGTCCTTATTATCTGACTTTATACAAGGAACTCTTTCTAACTGATCATATAAAGTTACTTTAAACGTAGGTTTACCTGCACTTTTCTTTATAATTGGTAAAATAAGTCCTGGTGCATCTAGTAAAACACCTGCATTTTGCATACCGTAATTTTTGAAATAATCTGTTCCTACAAAATACATATCTTCATGTAGAGAATCAAGTGAAGAAATCAAATCCTCTCTGCAAGATAAAGGATAATCTGGCTCACTTGCATTTACTTCTAAGCATAATTGAGAAAAAAACGGTTGTGTATCTATACTAATATTGCCTTTTGTTTTCATTTCAATGAATTTCTTACAATCTGGCAATACTTCACTCTGATATATATCCCAAATATTTTCAACATCTGTTGATATCCCTTCCTTAAGAACTTCAATTCCATTTACAACAACCTTTATATATCCTGTTGAAGGATGCACCTTTCCCATCTCCGGATAATTATCTAAATAAGGTCTTTCTGAACATATGGCTTTATAGCTTGAAGTAAATACTGTATCACAATTAGCATCGAAAACTTTCACTTCATAAGTTATATCCTGTTCTCCCTTATATTGCACAAAATTAATCATATCTCTATTAATTTCAAGTTTTTCTGCAATTATATCATCAATTGGATATAATTCCTGTAAATAGCGAATTGGAATATCAAACCATTTGTTAGGATTATCTGCTCCTACATTATGATAGGACGGAGTAGCCCCATCTTCATCTAACCACTTTGTTTCTCCTTGTGGAAGAAATGATTTAAAAGCAATCTCAATTTTTTGTATTTTTTTACCTTCTAATTGTGGAAGTATTATTTCTTCTATCCATGAAAACCCTTGTTTATATGCACATATTATTTGCATCTCATCTAATTTAATTTGTCTCTTTCCAAGTTCTTTTTTTATTTCCTCCATTAAATGGTTTCTGACATCTATTTCTTCACTAAGGGCACCATAAATTTCAACATTATCTCCTGGTTTTAATTTATGATAAATTTTTTCTTTTAAAACACTTTTATAAACATCTACTTCCCATGGAATATCATAGGTTTTTTCATATATTTTTTTTACTGCTTTATGATTTTTAAATTGCACATTGGGAAAAATTGGTTCAATTTCATCTAATATATCTTGAATATTTGGTGACATATAGGCATTAACATTACCTTCTAATTCTTTTTCATATGCCTTTAAATATGATAATTGACCATCTAAATTTTTCATCACAAAACTATCTGTCATATCCTGAAGCTGATCTATCCAAGTCCTGCCCTTAGGCAATAAAGGAAAAGATTCACATATATAAGCAGAAAATCTTTCAAGCTCTTCCCCTTGCCCATATATTCGGAAAATTTTTCTTCCTTCTTTTTCTATGAATTCCATTCCACATTCACTATCTTCTTCAAAAACCAATAAATTTCCATTCCAATTTTCCTGTACAATAATTGGACCTTCATAAGCAGTAGTTTCCATTCCAAATCGAAAAGCAAAATTACATGCAGATATTAAAATAGAAAGGCTGCATTCCTCTGGAATAGATATTTTAAAATTCAACTTATCTGACAATTGATCAAAGTTTTGGTCTTCTAAAATCATTCCCTTAGAAAATAAGGCTTCTAATCCTTTCTTTTTTCTCCAATCAAATTCTAAAATTGGTTTTGCTTTTTTGCTAGCTGAAACGTAGTCATCCGGCCATTTTTCAGATACTTGAGTATATTTTTTTTGTAAATCCGATAATTTGTTTGGAATCTTGATTCCATCTTCATTTGATGTAACTGGAAACTTTGCTGAAGTAGAGTAAAACCCATTTATCAAGCTCATTTCAATAGCATTTTTCTTTTGTTCCCAGCTTAAATTTTCTGTTAACAAAATTTTATTCATTATAGAATACCCCCAAAGATTTTAAATTATAAAAAGATTGTAAAAATTAAATCTATTTTATTTATTGCAATACTTAAAAATATATAGTACTGCGTTCCGTATTACGTTTCTTAATATTATAGTTATGTTTTTTATTTATGTCAAGTTCACCTATATCAATAGATACTTGAATTTAACTCTAATTTGCAATCGTTGCAAAAATCTGACTTATATGATATTATTTGTTTCGAAACCAATTTTTGTAATTAGAGGGGTATGAAAATATGGAAATTAACCCGAAACCTAGTGTAAAAGAAAGAATTATAGATGCAGCTTGGAAATTGTTTTTAGAGCAAGGATATAAACATACTACTGTTAATCAAATCATCAAAACTTCCCAGACCTCTCGAGGTGCATTTTATCATCATTTTCACGGTAAAGAAGAGGTATTATTCTGCATTGCCTATTATTTTGATGCTGATTATGTAGATTGGTTCAATACAGTCGACCCAAATTTAAAAGCATTAGATAAATTATTAGAATTTAATTTATTTGTAATGAAAAATCTAGAAGATTCTCCATATAGACCGCTTTTAGCTACCTTATATGGACTACAAGTTATGACACAAGGTACACGTCATATTATTAATCCAGAACGAGAATATTATAAAATAATTTCATCAATCATGAAGGAAGGTATAGATAATGGTGAAATTAAAACTTCTCTTTCTTATTTAGAATTAACAGAATGGTATGCTATTGTTGAACGGGGGCTTACATACGACTGGTGCTTAAATCAAGGACGTTATTCACTTGTTCAATATGGACAGCGTATGATTGAGTCTTTCATAAATATTATAAAAGCTTGAACTATCCCTGCCTACAAATGCGGGGAATTCTTTTTTAAAGTAAGTTTAATAGTTTCTTTTTAACCTAATATTTATTCTTTTAGAGCGTTTAAATGCATTTCTATAGCTAATGGATCTCAACTATAGATAAGTTTAATTAAATATATTTAAATTTGAACTTGTTTATCTATATATCTAATGAATAATATTAATCTCTTAGCAAATTCATTGATACTTTCTTGTATATACTTTTCATTTATCTTTCTACTATAATCATTCTAATATTCATAATAATATATTTTAATCTTAATTAATATTCATAAATCTATCCAGCTTTCTTAATCCCAAAATCAATTTCAAAATATAGTTGACACGGAAACAATAATATTATATTATATATTGTATCCTAGGAAATAATATAAGGAGGTCCTACCTTGAACTATTTGGATCAATTATTATTAAATTTCAAAAGTTTAACAGAAAACATAGATTATCTAGGTGCTCCTGAGCATAATCGTGGAATATTTAAAAAATATAGTCTATCACAAGTACACTGTATAGATTGTATTGGTAATCTACAAGATACAAATGTTACTAAAATCTCAGAAGAATTAAATATGACTAAGGGTGCCATCAGTAAAATAACCAAGAAATTACTTTCTGAAAGTCTCATAAAACAGTATAAAAAATCAGATAACAAAAAAGAGATTTTCTTTGAACTTACAGATAAGGGATGGGAAGTATATCATGCTCATAGAAAACTTCATGATATATCTGAGAAAGAATATATGAATATATTCAAAAAATTTAATGATAATGAAATAGAAATAATTATCAGCTTTTTAAAAGAAATGAATAATCATTTTAAGGAGCAAATAGAGGAGATAGGTAAAAATGAAAATTGATTTAAGTATAAGTATTGAAAAAGAATTCTTTAATGAACTTTTAGAGAAGTCTTTTAAAGCTAAGAGAGATATTATTGGACATATTGGAACCCATTTTGATGTAATGGATAAAAAATTCTCTCTAGAAAACACTATTCGAAATGGCAGATTATTCGACATTAGAAATATTAGAGATAAAGAGATTGACACTACAGACATAGACTTAAATAAGATAAAAGAAAATGATTTTGTTATATTCTATACTGGTTATCTTGAAGAAGAATCTTATGGAACAGAGAGGTATTTTACAGATTATCCTGTTCTATCAAAAAGCTTAATAAATAAACTTATTTCTAAAAAAGTTAGCCTTATAGGCATAGATACAGCTAGTATTGTAAGACCTAATGTTCATATTGAAACAGATCAGCATTGTGCCGATAATGGAATCTTTGTAATTGAAAACCTTAATAATTTAGGACTGCTTTTAGGTAATGTCCAAGATAAAGGTTTTAAAGTATATACATTTCCAATTAGTATAGAAAATATAAGTGGACTGCCCTGCAGAGTAATTGCTGAAATATAGACTACCTATAACTTATAAAAGTTTATATTTTAATAGAATAAGGATAGCTAAGCTATCCTTATTCTATTAAAATATCACCCAACCCAGAAAACATTAAAATCCACAACTATACTTTTAGGTATCTAAATATCTGTTGTTATACCATTATTAGTTTATGAGTTTTAATATATTGCCACTTATACTGCTCTTTTAATTTTGTTAAAAAAGAATATTTTCCTATTAAATTAAAAGCCTGTCTACCTTCATTCTATTAATTTGTAAGAACATAATCCATTCGCTGGCATCCTATGGCAGAAGCAACTGGACTACATTTCGCTCTCAACAAATAAAATATATTCTTATCTTTAATATCACTTAATGTTTCAAAATTTGCTTGCCCTTTACTTATAACAAGGTCTGCCTTGCTAAATTCACTCTTAAATGTACTTGAACAATCTTTTAAAATCGTTCCTTGTGCAGAATGACCATTGTCAATGACTTTTACTAAATCTACAACACCTGTACTTATTGCATCATCCATAGTAGCATCATTAACTATTGGACCCCCTTTCACCACATAAGTAATTTTCTCAGTTGGAAGTCTCTCTAATAGAAACTTATCAAATATGATTTCGCCAGAATTATCAGCAATATACATAATATTATTTGCTTTTTTCACTGCTTCTTTCAAAGCTGCTGATCCAGTACCAAAAATATCATGTTTGATACTATCCTCAACGGATTTAACAATATCTGAAGGTTCTAGATTTAATCCAACTGAAAAATCTATAATATTTCCTGCAATAGCCAATCTACAAGCCATATCGAAGGGGTCTTCCGCCTTCTCTAACCATTTTTCCTCAATAATTCTGTTACAAATCTCTTTAGCAATTTCATTATACTGTTCTTTCAATCTTTTATATGGATCATTTATATAAGTAATATTCTTAGCATGTTGATGCATCCTAAAAGCCATTTCAGGTGCTGTTTCATTAAAATTCATTTCTCCTAATTCTCTTAAAGATTTTTTTATTATTTCTTCTTGCACTGATACATTACTTGTTGCTTCTTCAGCTATTTCCACTGCTTGTCTAGCAAGACAGTGAATACATTCATGTGCTATTTTCATATATTCGTCTCCTCAATAATCTAGAATCTTATGTTATTAAATATTATATTTATAATTATACCATTTAATTTTATTATTTTAAAACTTCATTTGCTTGCAACATAATTTACTATAATTGGTATAATACGAAATTTACTATTTTATATTTTTAAGCTCATTTTCTAAATAATTAAGTATTGATTCCTTGTTTTCTGGCTCACCATGCCCTATCATATAGATATGAAAATCAAAGCCTTTAATTAATTCTATATAGTTTTTTAATTTATACTTATTATATTTCCCTCCATTATCATAGTAATCTTCACAATCTGCATCACCAACAAAAATAGTCTTTTCTTCAGGTATATAAATCAATACTGAATCTACTGCCATCGAATACTTATCTCTCCTTATATATCCAAGTATAGGTCTATCAGTTTCTTCATCAGCCGGTAAATAATAAATTCTATCAGATACCCTTTTTAATCCCATTATCTACTCGCCCAATAAATTCAGTTATCTCATAATATGTAGAATAAACCTATATCTGTCCATTATCTCCATATATTTAATATTGTTTGACTTCTAAATTATATTGAATAACATAGTTGTATATTACTTTACAAATCGTTAATTATCATTTAAGTAATCTATAATAAAGACCTTTCCAAATCTAAAACGTTTAAATCTTCTATAAAAAACACCTTAATTTTATTATTCTTTTTTATTAAAAAGACATATAATAAATCATTTTTTTGTTCAGATCCTAATGATACTTTCTGTTTCATAAACATCTTATAAAGATAATCAGAGTCAAAATCAACTCTATATTTTCTTTCAACATTTAGAATATCTTCTATTTCAACAACTCTTTTTATTGAATCAAGGCCTATCTTATCTTGATTAAAATTATTATCATTAATATACTTATATAAATTACTCAAATTATCTGATTCAAATAATATAAATTTTTGTTGTTCTCCATGCCATTGCTGCTTATTCTTCTTTATTGCCGTTAATTTATATTCTGGAGCAATATCTATCTCCCATTCCTCTGCTAGTTCGGCTTTTACGTTTCTTCTTTGTATATATGGATGAATTGTTTTAATGTAGATAAGAACTAAGACGAGTAAAATAAATAAAAGAATAAGTCTATATTTCTTTTTCATAAAAACCTCCTCGCCATTATATACCCTCAAAGATAATAGTTACCCATTGGAATCATATATTCTATAATATGAATTTTTACATTTCCAATAATATAATTCATACTTTTTTTCATCTGCTCATTAATTCGTTAATTTTATAACAATTTTTCTACATATATAATGTTTAAAGTCATTATACTATGCCGTAACTTCTCATCAATTAAAGTAATTCACCATTTTCGTTATAAAATGAATCACAGAATCTCATAACACCACAAACCTTATCTACATTACTTCTGTTCAGGAAAAGAATCTTTAAATACTCATTTTCAGGGTTATCTTCTGATAAAATAATATGGTATTTCAACGCAGGCTCAAATCCAAATTGTAAATAATAATCTCCCCCTGTTAATGCAACCCATTCATAGCCTAATGCTTTCGCCTGATCTAGCCCATTCTTTATAAGCTGCTTCCCAATTCCCTTACTTTGATATACAGGTGTCACTGCTAATGGTCCTAAAGATAATCCCTTCTTATTTCCAATCTGTGCTTCAGACAGTAAAATATATCCTGTAATTTTACCGTCTAACACAGCTACTTGGCATAATTCTTTTATAAAACCTTTATCATATGTAACTTTCTCCACAAACTCCCACTCATTAAAGATTTCATCTTTACCTTCACGATAAAAAGCTGATTTTACTATTGCTTTCATTTCTTGTAAATCATTCTTTGTCGCTTTTCTAATCTCTATCATTGTTATTCCCCTTATTTAGTATTATAAAAACAATTCTTAACACACTCTATATAGATAGTGTAACATATTAAACTCTCAAATTATAATATCTTTATCATAAATAAATTACTTTAAGAATTATATTACTTTTTCATCTTCTATTATAGGAAATGGTTACTTATACATTGTAATAGTAGACAATCAACTTTTTCTCAATTAAATCTATTAAGTTTGGTTTTCGAGTTATTTGTGATACGGTTCACCTCTCATTATTCGCCAACCTCTATATATCTGTTCCAACAGTATAAGCCTCATTAGCTGATGGGGAAATGTCATTTTTGAAAACGATAGCTTAAAATCACTTCTGTTTATTACATTTTTCGATAATCCTAAAGATCCTCCTATTATAAATGTAATATCATTAGTACCATTTATCATTAATTCTTTCATTTTTATTGATAAATCCTCTGAGGATAATTGTTTTCCTTCTATGACTAAAGATATAACAAAAGAATTTTGAGGAATTTTTCCTAATATTTTAACTCCCTCTTTATTTTTCACCATTTCCATTTCCTTTTCAGACAAACTTTCAGGTGCTTTTTCATCGTCAATTTCAACTATATCTAATAAACAATATCTTGATAATCTCTTAGTAAATTCTTTGATACCTTCCTGTATATATTTTTCCTTTATCTTTCCTACTGCAACAATCCTAATATTCATAACAGTATCCTTTCAATCTAATGTATTTTATTCCTTTTTTATTCTAGCACAAATATCCTATTTTTAATATTTCAATAAAATACATTTTTTATGATATCTTCTACGGATTACTTATAATAACTTGAATATATAAAATAGCTAAATCTTTAAGTGAATAAAACTTTTATTTATAGAACTTTTATTATTTTTTATGTTAATATGTTTAATTATGCAATGCTTCTTTCTAATAAAAAATAGGTGTACAGCTAGCTGTACACCTATTTTTTATTCATTCTTTATTGGTTCTAAATTACTCTATCATATTGTCTCTGAAAAATACTATCATGCCATAGTTTGCAAGGATCTCCATGAATTGGTCATGGGTCGAACCTTCTAAGGCCTTCATCATATTATTCTCTTTATATCTTCTTTCATTTTTCTCAATCTCTTCTTCGAATACAGATATGGCTTCACTTCTAGTTTCTAAATTTTTAAGTAAATCTATGTATCTATCATATTCCCTAGATAATTCATCAATTACAAACTGGTCTAACTCCGGATAACGTTTTACATACTCTTTTAATACTTTTTCTTTATCTTTAATTTTAAACATAAATAGCACCTCTCCCTATTAAAGTGTTACTCTATTACTACCCAAAATTAAACTAATTATTCAACTCTAAAACCAATTTCTTACTTCTTCTAGTAATTTAAAATTAGTTAAATCATAATGCAAGGGAGTTACAGTTACATATCCTTGATGCAAATAATATCTATCTGTATCCTCTTTTATTTCAGATTCCCTTCTGCCCTTTAATTTCAATACCTTTTCTCCTTTTTCATTCTGATCCATAAAATAATAGTCGTAAATAATTCCCCCTATTTTACAAACCTTTATTCCTAATATATTCTCTTCATCTTTATACGGTACATTTATGTTTAAAACTATATTCGACTTACTTAATTTAATCTTAGAATCTTCCAATATCTTTCTTGCATATTTTGCAGCAATATCAAATCTTGCATTTCCATCTACTACTTCTGCAGACACTGCTATGGAAGGTATCTTATAGATATTGGCTTCTATGGCAGCAGATACTGTTCCTGAATAGAGTATATCCATACCTGAGTTTAGCCCCATATTGGTACCAGAAAAAACCATATCCACTGGTCCATCAGTTAAAACTTCTAAACCAGCCCTCACACAATCAGCTGGTGTCCCAGATATACTATATGCCTTAGATTTAAGCCCTTCCAACTCTACTTCCTTGACTACTAAAGGTTGAAATAATGTAATGGCATGACTCTGGGCTGACCTTTGAATCTCTGGAGCCACTATAATCACTTCATGGTCTTTTTCCAATTCTTTTGCTAATGTATATATTCCCTCTGCCATTATTCCATCGTCATTTGTTAATAAAATTCTCACTGTACTCCTCCTTTAATCTTCTAGAATTTTGTAAATGTGATCTCCTTCTCTATTTCTTCTCCACCCCTATTTATTGTTAAAATTACCTTATCTCCAATCCTATACTTATATAATATCTTTCTCAACTGAGTCATACTTTCGATACTTTGATTATCTACTTTAGTTATTACATCAGTATGCCTTAAATCCACATTTGCTGCTGGGGAATTAGGGAGTACTTTTACAATTACAACTCCTCCATTTACACTTAATTTAACTCCTGTTTCTCTTTCATATCTATCTACTTCTATACCCTGAAAACCAATATATACATTGCTAAAACTCCCTTTGCTGATTACTTCTTCTGCAATTGATTTAACAAGATTTATGGGTATAGCAAATCCTAAACCCTCTCCAGTTTGAATTTTTGCAGTATTTAATCCAATTACTTCTCCTCTATTGTTCAAAAGAGGGCCTCCACTATTTCCAGGATTTATAGAAGCATCAGTTTGTATTAAATCTTCTATTATATTATATTGGTCTACTCTAATAGAACGATGTAAACCTGAAATTATACCAGAGGTTACAGACCTTTGAAAATCAAGACCCAATGGATTACCTATGGCAATAGCCAATTGCCCAACTTCTAATGAATCCGAATCTCCTAAATCTGCTACTTGAAGATTCTTGGCATCTACTTTTACTATTGCCAGATCAAGGGCGGCATCATACCATAAAACCTTACCAGGCATTTTTTCCATATTCTCAACAAGTACAGTTATACTTTTTGCTTTTCCATCTCCTATTACATGGGAATTAGTTAAGATATACCCATTTGAATCTATTATTACTCCTGAACCTACTCCCTCTGTATCCCTTGCCCAAAAGAATTCCCTAACTTCTTGAATCGTAGTTATACCTACTACAGAACCTATAGTCTTTTTAGCCACAGCAGTTACTGTAGAAATATCCTCAGTTGGAGTAATATTTATTTTATTAATATTTCCTGTCTCTTGCCTCGCAAAAATATCTGGCATAGGTAATATTTTTCCATACAAGTAAGTAGGTGCAATATAAATACTTAAAACTCCTCCTATAATGGCTCCAACTAATGCTGCTATAAAATATGAAAAAAGCCCTCTTTTTCTTGGCGGTCTGTTGTAGCTATAGTAATTATAGTCACTCATCTTAATCCCTCCATATCATAGATTATAAACTTTTGTTGCCTTATCTCTATAGGTTAAATCTAATTTAATATCCTTATTTGCATCTATTCCTTGATTCAATAATAAATTCCTAACAGTTTTATAAGCAAGATCTGGTGTATTATTATCTCGGCTTAAATGTCCCAATAATACTATTTCTTCTTTCCCCCTTATGATTTCTCCTAAAGTTGCGCCTGCATCATCATTAGATAAATGTCCACTGCTGCTAAGTATTCTCTGTTTCAATGGCCATGGATAGCTGCCATTCTTTAGCATATCTATATCATGGTTTGATTCCAATAAATAAAGATTAGAATCTTTCATCTTAGATTTCATACTATCATTTACCTTTCCTGTATCTGTTATGATACTAATCTTAATTTCATTATAAAAAAATATGTATCCTACTGGTTCTAAAGCATCATGAAATATATTAACTGGATAAACTCCGATGTCCTTAATATCAAAATGCTCCTCAGATGTAAAGACTTTTATATTTTTTTCCTGTATCTTACCAATTGTCTTTTCCATGCCCATCCATGTATTTCCATTGGCATATATAGGTAAGTCGTATCTTCTCGAAAAAACCCCTACTCCTCTTACATGGTCGATATGTTCATGAGTCACTAATATTCCATCTAAAGCACATGGACTTACTCCTATGGAGGATAATAATTCTTCTATCCTCTTTCCAGAAAAACCTGCATCTATTAATATTCTCGTATTTTCAGTTTCAATATATTGACAGTTCCCAGAGCTTCCGCTAGACAAGGAACAAAATTTAACTCCCATAATAGTTTCCCCTTTTTTTATTCTAATTGTTAATCCATGTTCTCATAAATTATTCTTTTCAAACGTGAATTTAATCTCAATAATTTTCAATAAAACCCTTTCTTATATTATAATCTATATGTATAAAAAAAAGAAGAATTAGAAATTCTTCTTTTCTAGTTATCTATTATTATCTTATATCCATCATCAAATAATACTCGCCATGCTGGTGAAGTATTTCCTTTTCTTGGGTCCTGCGCCTCTTGAACATATTTCTGTTTCACAGGGTCAAAATAATAACATAGAGAAATATCTTTTATGGTTTTCCCATATACTTCTTCCGTACTTAGTAGACTAAGGAGGGCCTTTGGAGCAGTACTAATATATATAGGTGTTTCGCCTTCACTTAATGCTCTCAGCCATTTTCTTTCTAGTTTTCTAACTCCTCTGCTATCTACTTCAACAATAGTATTTGCATTTTCTAGGTACTTATCCTTATATAGTTTTGAAAATTCCAGATAATAAACATTTCCTTCATTTTTTATATATGATAAAAGCATATCTGAAGTATCATAATTTCTTTCCTCAAGAAATTTAACTGCAATATCCTTAGCTTTTTCATTATCTAAATCCTTATATTTATTTTCTTGTTTGTTATTTTCATAACTTAATATTTTTTTTCTTATAATTAATATATACTCATCATTATATATAATTCCTGTCTTTCCTTTATCCTGAGATTGGATTTTACCTTTGCCATGAAAGTAATTCTTATTTACTTCATATGAATCTAACATTTCATACTCTACTGTTAAAATATTTAAGCTTGGGATTTCCCTAGGTATTTCTGTATCTATAGAAATATTTTTGTTATTCAAAAGCTTAGTTACATCCTCAATAAATCCTTCCTTAGTAGTGGTCTCTACTTGCTTTTGACTTGAAAGCAAAACAGCTACCAATAATATATTGGTTACTAAAAACGCAACTATTAAGATGGTTTTCGCCTTTGACCAATCCATTTATAATTCACCATCCGATACTCCTTATTTTTTTTCATATACCAAAGATCCATCATAGACATCAAAGGCATAAAGCCCATCATTCATTTTTATAACCCATACTCCTATTAATTCATCTTCCATATCCTTTAGACATGGATCAAAATATGATAAATTAATATCTTGTATGAAGGATGATGATAAAATTTCTTCTATATCTGGTCTTTCTTCATCTTCTTTTAAAGTGATATTATTTTCCTCTAAATATTTTTGAATTATAAAATCATAATTCATATCTAATATATCGTTAGAAGTCAACATCGTTTCTCCAGCTGGAATATTGTCCACTGATTTATTCATATCTTTTCTAATAAAATGTTTATAAGATCTTATATGGTCGTTAAATACTTCTATTTGTACAAAGTCGGATATTCCATTACCTAAAATTACAGGAATACCTCTAACTCTATATCTAAATGTTAGATTATAGCCTAGACTCTCATCGTCTGCCTCAATATCTTCTACCTTAGATAAATACATTCCTTTTGTCGCTCCTACATTTTTAGATATGAATCCAGCCGCAGTACTTAAACTTTGGTATAAATTCCTCTTCTTCACTACTTGCACTAGAGGATGAAAATACTCTAAGGTACCATTAACATTTAATTTTAGAACCCTTTTATTGTATATATACATAGTTGAACCATTATTCTCAACTATTTCTGTTATATAATCAATATTCTTATTTAAGAACTTCTCTGCTAATTCTATTTTCTCTTCTTCATCTAAATTTCTTACTTCATTTTCTACATAAACTTCTGGTAGGGTATTTTTCATTTTATAAGATATATACATATCGTAATTAATTTTCATTGCTTCTTTTATCGAAAGATAATAGTTATAATTCCCAGCCTCTTCTATTGTGAGAATTTTCTCTTTAAGATTGGTTGTGTTAATAGATTTATCATATATAGCTATATGCTTTTTTCCATCAGAAAAGACAAAAAAAGGATCCTCTCTACCTAAATAGATATATATGCCGCTTACATTAGGTATTGTATCTACAATAAGATTAGGATCTTTGACATCTAAGGCTTTAGCCAATATATAAGTATTTATTTTATCAGGAAAGTAAAAATTTATGGATCTTTTTCCATTATAGGTTAAAAACTCATCATCTGGTAAGTCTGCAATTTTAATGTCCTTTGACCCCAATATACCATTTAAGATTACTCTGGAGTTTGTCCATAGCCCATATTTAGAATCATCATAAAGAATAGTATGATTTTTCTCACCAAAATTTAACAAGTATTTATTAGGTAGTATCATATCTGATAATAAATATGATGAGTTATAGATTTCATCATCTTTGTTAAATATATTAAACATTTCATTGGGCAATTCAATCCATAATCTCTTAGTAAATAGCAAACTAATACATACCAACGATATCAATAGAAAAGTTTTAATCCTTTCTTTCACATTAACCATCTCCAATATCATAGGTAAGTATTATTTCAATATATCTTCTATTATATTTGTAAGCTTTACTTCTTTTGCATTAGTTCCTGTTTCTGGAACCTTTACATATATAATTTTCTCCACAGACGGGACCCCATCTACTCCAAAATCAATAATTACTTTATTAATACCTGTTACTAAATCAAGTTGTTTATCAAAAAAACCCATATTACCTGCTTTTACAGTTTCATCTAATACTTCTATATAATCATCTTTACCAGGTAATTTAAGCAGATTGAAACTTTTTCTTGTAAGATCTGTAGTACCATATAATTTAATTCCAATAGAAGTTCCCGAAGGAGCTTTGCCATTTATAAAAATAACCTTATCCTCTGTAGAATAAGCATTTTTTTCAGGATTTATCACTTGATATTTAGAAATATCAACTTTTTTTTCTTCCTTAGGCAATTGCTTAGTCTCAGTTGTCTGCTGCTCTGCTTTAGGTGTTTTTTCTACCTTAGGTGTTTCTGCCTTAGGTGCTTGCTCAACTTTAGGTGTTTGCTCTGGCTTAGTTACATGTTCAGTTTTAATTGTTTGCTCAGTTTTAGTTGTAGTAGTTAATGCCGTTGCATTTACTGCTGATGCCGAGTGACCAATTGAACTAACAGCAATTATACTAGTGCCGATAAACAAACTAGCCAATGTTTTTTTCCACATTTCATATCCTCCTTTACACATTACTTTAACTGTATTATATATTAGATATATTACAAAACTGTTACAACATAGTTAAAATTGAATTACACTTTATCAAAAGGTATCTTTATATCAACTGTAGTACCTTCATTAAAATTGCTCTTAAGTATAATTTCACCACCATGAGCCTCTATTATTTGCTTTGCAATAGAAAGCCCTAATCCAGTGCCTCCCGACTCTCTACTTCTTCCTTTTTCTACTCTATAAAATCTTTCAAAGATCCTGTTTTGATCCTCTTCTGGAATACCTATACCATTATCTTTTACTTCTATACTTATAAATTCACCTAGACGTCTTGAAGAAACCTCAATTCTTCCACCATCTTCTGTGTATTTGACAGCATTAGAAATTATATTTAGTATAACCTGTTCTAACCCATCTTTATCTATTACAATATTTGGCAAATCATTTTCTATATTTACAGCAACTTCATGTTTCTTTTCTTTAAAAGAAAATTCTAGTTTCAATAATATTTCATTTAAAAGCTCTTTTACACAGATACTTTGCTTTTTCCAAGCAGTTTTCTGATAATCCAAATTTGAAAGCTGTAATAAATCTTTTACAAGTCTAGTCATTCTATCACATTCATCGTCGATTACAGATAAAAATCTCTTTCCCATTTCATCATCTATACTATTATCCATTAAGGTTTCTGTATAACTCTTTATAGTTGTAATAGGTGTCTTTAATTCATGGGATACATTAGCTACAAATTCCTTTCTCATATTATCTAGTTTATGCTCATTCGTCATATCTTGAAACACTATAATAAGTCCACCAATATTATTTTTTTCATTTTTAAATGGAGCATATTTTACCTTATAAACATGACTATCCGTCTCTAGAGTTCGAGCACCATCTAGAGTAGTTTCATCATCATAATTAATACCTTCAAGATTTATAAGCTTTAAAGAAATCATCTCTCTAAAAGTGCTTCCTGATTCTAAAATCTTACCTTGACCTGATTGTAATATATCTATAGCAATTGGATTTGCATGTATTATATTTCCATTAATATCTACTGCTATAACCCCTTCTGCCATGTAATTAAATATTGTATCTAATTTGGACCTCTCTAAATCCATTTCCTGTATTGTATCTTTTAATTTTAATGTTAGATGATTGAACATACTGGCTAACTGACCAATTTCATCATCTGATTTTACCTCAACAAACTGTTTAAAATTTCCCATAGCCATTTCTTCTGCCTTATTAGTTACATCTCTAATAGGCTCAGTGATACTTGATGCTATTAGATATCCTAAGAATACAGTAATGACCAATGCCATAACAGTCGCATTCGCTATTATCTTTTTTGATTCATTAACTGTTACATATACATTCTGCAAATCAGATACCATATATATTACTCCCTTAACCTTACCTACTCCCGTTAGAACTGGGTAGGCCATATGATTCTCTTTAATTTCTTTTGCAACTTTGCTTGCCTTTTCTCCCCGATAAAAAGCATCTACTATTAAAGTCGGATCAAGTCTAGAGTACAAAGCATTTTGTCCAATTACTTCCTTATATTCTTTTGATGATGATGCTATTATAGTTGGAAGGTCTTCATCATATATTACATATAATATCTCATTGTTACCTCTCCAGTCATTTAATGTCTGTTGTATTTCTGATTGCACACTAAGCCAATCATCTTCTGCCAGATATGAAGATGACTCTATTATAGTTTGTATATCTTGTTCCATAGAACTAGTAATATTTGCTGTTTGCTGCGTCTCTAATCTTCCAATGATAAATATACCTACTATGACCATGGCAATAAATACTAGTAAAAAATAAACTACGATAAATCTCCATTTTATACTAGCAAACATAGTTAAGCCCTCCTGAAGTAATAGCCTACACCTCGTTTTGTTAAGATATATTTAAAATCTCCACTATTATCCTCTATTTTTTCTCTTAATCTTCTGACTGTAACATCTACAGTTCTAATATCTCCATAATACTCATATCCCCAAACTTCTTCTAATAATTGTTCTCTTGAAAACACTTGATTAGAACTAGAAGCTAAGAATTTTAGTAGCTCGTATTCCCTAAGAGTAAGATCTATAATATCTTCACCCTTTTTAACTTCATATTTATTTAAATCTATTGTTAACTCTTCCGAAATAATCATGTCATTTAAATCATTTGCATTAGATGCATTAGAAAAATCTACTCTTCTTAAATTAGCCTTTACTCTTGCAATTAATTCCCTCATACTAAATGGCTTAGTGATATAATCGTCAGCACCAAGCTCTAAACCTAGTACCTTATCCACTTCCTCTTCTTTTGCAGTAAGCATTATAACTGGGAATTTATATTTAGTCCTGATTTCTCTTAAAACCTGAAATCCATCTTTCTTTGGCATCATAATATCTAAAATGGCCAAATCTGGAATAAACTCATCAACAGCTTGTACCCCTTCTTCGCCATCATAAGCAGTTTGTACACTATAGCCTTCCTTTTCTAGGTTGAATTTTATTATGTCCGCGATTGCTTTTTCATCATCAACCACTAGTATCTTATTATACATATTGAATCACTCCAATTAATTATTCCCACATACTTAGATTATCTAACAAAGAGGATTTATTGTCAAATATTTATTGCATTTTGGTTATCTTTTACAATATTTATCTTGAATTTATTATGACTTTGCTATATAATAATAGCACTAGAAGGGGAGTAGCTTAAAAACAGTTAGTCGTCAATACGGAATTTCCCGGCTAACTACCTAGTATTTTTTAGGAAGCAAGACCTTTGGTTAAATTAAATAATTTAACCAAAGGTCTTTTTTGTTTTATTTTACTTCTAGGTGGTATACTATTTATAAGATTTGGAAGGAAGGGGATAATTTTGAAAGAATGGTATAGTGAAAGTAAAGAAGAAATATTATCAGAATTAAATACCAACATTAATTCCGGCTTAACAAAAGATGAAGTAACCCTCAGATTGGAGAAATACGGTCCTAATGATTTGAAAGAAGAAGATAAGAAAAGTTTTCTTTCCAAAATTATAGCACAATTTTCAGATTTTCTTATTCTGATTTTAATAGGTGCTGCTATCATCTCTTTTGCTGTTGGTAAATCAAAGGATGCTATAGTTATAATAGCTATAGTCATTGTCAATGCTTTTCTAGGAATATATCAAGAAGGAAAGGCTGAAAAAGCATTAGATGCGCTTAAAAAAATGTCCTCCCCTAATGCTAAGGTTATTAGAAATGGTGTTACTGAATTGGTTCCTGCAAATTCTTTGGTTCCAGGAGATATTGTGGTTCTAGATGCTGGGGATATAATACCTGCTGATTTAAGGCTTATAGAAAGTTCTAATTTGAAAATTGAAGAAGCTTCATTAACTGGTGAATCTGTACCTGTTGAAAAGGATAGTAATGTTACTTTTCAAGGTGAAATATCCTTAGGCGACAGAAAAAATATGGCTTATATGAGTACTGCTGTTACTTATGGTAGAGGAAAAGGTATAGTTATAGGTACTGGCCATGACACTGAAATTGGAAAAATAGCTACAATGATTCAATCCTTTGAAGACGAAGTAACTCCTTTACAAAAACAATTAAATCAACTTGGTAAGGTATTAGGTTTCACTACTATAATTATTTGTATTGCTGTATTTATTATGGGAATGCTTCAAGGTAGAGAAGCTTTAGAAATGTTTATGGTAGCTATAAGTTTAGCAGTAGCAGCTATTCCTGAGGGGCTGCCAGCTATTGTAACTATTGTTTTAGCCATAGGTATGAATCGAATGGTTAAACGCCATGCAATCGTTAAAAAACTTTTAGCAGTTGAAACTTTAGGCTCTACTACAATTATTTGTTCTGACAAGACTGGTACATTAACTCAAAACGAAATGACTGTCGTTAAAGTTTTTACAGATGGAAAGATAATAGATGTAACTGGAGGAGGATATGAGCCAGTAGGAGAATTTAAACTGGAAGGAGATAATATAGATATAGAAAATATAGGTGATTTACAGACTCTCCTTTCAATATCTGCATTGGCTAATGATGCTAATTTAGATAAATCATCTGAAGGATACAAGGTTATTGGTGACCCTACAGAAGGAGCTTTAATCACATTAGCTGGAAAAGCTAATATTGGGAAAGATTCTATAAATAGAACTTTTCCTAGAATAGAAGAAATTCCTTTTGATTCAGATAGAAAAATGATGACAACTTTCCATAAAGATTATATACCTAATAAGGTCGTTTCCTTTACTAAAGGCGCTCCAGATATAATTATCAACAGATGTACTCGTATTAGTGAGGATGGCAAAATCATAGATTTTGATGATAATCTAAAAAAAGAAGTATTGAAAGTAAATAGTCTTTTCTCTAAGGATGCTTTAAGAGTATTGGCCTTTGCATATAAAGAATATAATACATTACCTGATAATATATCTCCTGAGTCTAACGAAATAGATATGATATTTGTAGGACTAGTTGGTATGATAGACCCTGCAAGACCAGAAGCTAAGGATGCTATAGCTAAATGTAAAGAAGCAGGTATACAAACCGTTATGATAACTGGAGATTATAAGGAAACTGCCTTTGCCATAGCAAAGGAACTTGGAATGGCTGATTCCATAGATGAAGCTATGATGGGAGAAGAATTAAATAAAATCTCAGATGAAGAATTGAAAGAAGTTGTAAAAGATGTAAAAGTCTATGCTAGAGTTTCACCAGAACATAAAGTAAGAATAGTAAGTGCACTAAAAGCTAACGGTGAAATAACTGCTATGACTGGTGATGGAGTAAATGACGCCTTAGCCCTAAAAAGAGCTGATATTGGTGTATCCATGGGAATTACTGGCACAGATGTGGCTAAAAATACAGCCGAATTAATTTTAACTGACGACAACTTTGCATCTATTGTATCAGCAGTAGAAGAAGGTAGAATAATTTATAGCAATATTAAGAAATTTGTTTTCTTCTTGCTATCTTGTAATATAGGAGAAATATTTTTAGTATTTATCAGTATATTGTTAAATCTACCAGTACCTTTATTACCAATACAATTATTGTGGTTAAATTTAGTTACTGATAGTTTTCCTGCATTAGCTTTAGGCGTTGAAAAAGGCGATCCTGATATTATGAAAATTTCTCCTAGGAATCCTAATGAGCCTATTCTCACTAAGAATATGTTTGTAAGAATAGTATTTCAAAGCTTAGCAGTAGGTATAGCATCTTTACTTGCCTATAGATGGGGACTTGTTACCTATGCAGATAATATAGATAAGGCGAGAACAATAGTCTTTACATCTTTAATAACAGCAGAATTGTTACGTGCTTACTCCAGCAGATCTCAAAGATATACTTTATTTAAAATAGGATTCTTCTCAAATAAAACTTTAGTATATGGAACTACATTTTCATTTATTCTGCTGCTTGGAGTTCTATATATACCATTTATGCAACCAATATTTAATACATTTTCTCTTGGGTTAAAGGATTGGGCAGCAATATTGGAATATGCTTTCATTCCTCTAATAGTTGGAGAAATAAGTAAAATATTTATTAAAAAATAAAAACATTAATGACTAACATATTATAAAGCTTTAGTTAACAATAATTCAAACTTATTACTCTAAATAAGTTTCATAAAAGACTTCCTAATATAATAATTTTTCAATGGAAGTCTTTTATACTTTTTGGCACATTTTATTTTTTTGTAGCATAGAATAGACCAAGGAAGGTGGTAATGGTGAAGAAAATAATAAATACAAAACTTTGCCCTATTCTAAGTGCAAAAATAATGTCTCAATCAATGGAAAATGTGCCTGTAATCGTACAATTTAACGATAGTGGATCAAATCTTAAAAAGAATATTAATAATTTATCTAATAAAGTCAAATCCAATTTACCTTTAATAGATGGATTTGCTGGACTTATGTCTACAGAAACCATATATCGAATTGTAAGTAGTCCTGAGATAGAATACATTAGCTTTGACTCAAAAATATATACTTTATTAGATATTGCAAGCCCAGCTATGGATGCATATTTTCCACATGATAAAGGATATGAGGGTGAAGGCATCACTGTAGCTGTAATAGATACGGGAGTAGCTCCTCATTATGATTTAACAAAACCCCATAATAGAATAATTGGATTTAAAGATATAGTTAATAATAAGGAAAATCCATATGATGATAATGGACACGGAACTCATGTTGCTGGCATTATTGCAGGAAATGGGTTTTCTTCTAATGGAAAATATACAGGAATAGCTCCAAAGGCGAGTATATTAGGTATTAAAGCATTAGATGAAAATGGCGGTGGAAGCACTTCTGATATAATTGCTGCCATATCATATATAGTGGAAACCAAAGACAAATATAATACAAAAGTAATAAATCTTTCTTTAGGAACTCCTGCAAATAATACTTGTGACAAGGATCCTTTATGTAAAGCTGTAGATAAAGCAATAAAAGCTGGACTAATAGTCATTACTGCTGCAGGAAACAGTGGTCCCGAAGAGGGCACTATTCTTTCACCAGGAATTAATAGAAATGCAATAACAGTTGGAGCTGTTGATGATAAAAGGACAATAGATACATCTGATGATACCATTGCTCCTTTCTCTAGCAGAGGTCCAACTATAGAAGGATTAATGAAACCTGATATTGTAGCACCTGGAGTAAATATAAAATCTTTATCTAACACTAAATTAGATAGCTATTCTTCATTAAGTGGTACATCTATGGCTACACCATTAGTTTCAGGATCTGTTGCTCTTTTATTAAATAAACATGGTAATCTTTCACCACAAGAAATAAAAGATAAAATTACTTCTTCTTGTATAGATTTAAATGAGTCAAAGGCAAATCAAGGAGCTGGTATGTTAAATCTAAAAAGTTTATTTGTAGATAATTTTAGAGACATAGAAAAAAATATCCCTCTAAATCCTATGGACTCCAAGGGAGATTTCTTTGAAAGCATTATTATGATATTAATTATATTGTTTTTACTAGACTCTAGAATTTAAGACATTTCTTGCCTTATATTTAATACATTTATATTGTATTTTGTTATTTAACTATGTATTTCAAAAATTAATAGAGGAAGCTAATGCTTCCTCTATTTTAAATAACTACTTGGATTATAGTTTTTTCCATTTTTCAATACTTCAAAATGAAGATGTGAACCTGTAGACCTTCCTGTGCTACCAACATTTGCTATATGTTGACCTTTATACACCTTATCTCCAGTCTTTACTAATATCTTACTGCAATGACCATATCTAGTTTTAAAACCGTTTCCATGATCAATTTCAACTAAATTACCAAATGCACCTCTATATCCTGCATATACTACCTTGCCTCCATCTGCTGCTTTTATAGGAGTACCTGTTTTTGCTGCAATATCAAGTCCATTGTGCATTCTTCCATTTCTCATACCATATCTAGAAGATACGCTTCCTCTAGTAGGCATTGCAAAGGCACCCGTAGCAACAGTTCTTGGAACTTCTTTAGTCCCTTTAACTATTAGCTCATTAACCGGATTTTGAACTATATCTTCTTTTAAAATCTCTTTTTCTACTACAACACCATTATGTTTTATTTCATTTGCTAGTATCTTTTTCTCTCCATCAACACCTGCTACCTTAGTTTTCTTCTCATTTTTATACATATTATCATTATATTCAATTTCTGTTTCATAGTTTATTCTCTCTGTATATTCTACTTCTTCCATAGTAGATACTGTAATAACAGGCCTTGATACAACTAATTTTACCTCATCACCTATTTGTATTCTTTCAGGTGTTTTATCTGGATTGGCTGTTATTAAATCATCAACTGATAAATTATAAATTTTTGCTATTGTCCAAAAACTTTCTCCTACTTCTACAGTATGAGTTTTTATCTCCTCTGAACCTGTTAATAAATGATTATACAAATCTTCTGCATTACCAATTCTATATAATGGTATTTCTTTTTTAGCTATTTCAATGTCTTCAATTAACTTCATTTCTTTTATATCCGTACCTTCTTCAACACCATTTACATAAGGCTCTTTTATTCTATCAATTACATCTTCAATTTCTTTTTTTGTTTTCAATGCCCCTATTTCTACATCGTTAACCTTTAGTACATATCCATATACTAGAAAACTCATCTTTGATTTAATTTCTTTTTTTAGTTCTTTATTAGAAGTTATGGCATCATCCTTTGCCCTTACTTCTTCAAATCTAATCCCTTTATCCAATACTATATCTATATCATATGTATCTGCTAATTCTGTTTCCAAAGCATTAAGTATTTCTGTAACTTCTTCCTGTTGTCTTACAATACCTATCTTATCATTGCCAAGATAAATATCAAATGCTCTCATTCTAATTTGATAAGCTTTATATCCTGTAATACTCAATGCTATTATTGATATAATCATTAACCCAGCTAATGACATTTTCATATTTATGTTTTTTAAATTTATATTTTTAAATTCGATTTCTCTACAATAGTTGACAATTTTATCTATACGGTTTTTTAAATTCATCAATTTTCCCCTTAAATTGGGTTTTTCCATATCCCTGCCTCCTAATCTAAAATTATTTAAACCATAATTGTAATCATTCTGTAACAATTATATCATAGATTAATTTTTTTTCAACATTATAGCATGTCTATTTAACCTTATTATAATCTATTTACCATAATTTATACATTTACCAGTATTATAGATATTTCAACATATTTATGCATTTGTTATTAGATAAAAAAAACATAGTCGAAATTATTACAAAATCTTAACATCTCATCTTATTCTGAGTATAACAGTATTTATATTAAATTTAAGGCAATACTTTTAATATCCTTTATCTTTAACAAAAATGGATAAAACAAATATAAAAAATAGGAGGGCATGATGAGTATATTTAATAAAAATAATTATATAGATTCATCTTCACCTTTTGCTTTATCTAAATTCTCGGATCTAGTTTTCAAATATCTATCTGAAGAATATACTAATAACAAAGATTTAATTATACTCTGTATAGGAACAGATAGATCTACAGGTGATTCTCTTGGTCCCCTAGTTGGACATAAATTATTACCTATAATGAAAAACTACAAAGATGTGAATCTAATAGGCACTTTAGAAAAACCTATACATGCTCAAAATCTTGAGGAAACCATTAGTAGAATAGACAAAGATTATAACAGCCCCTTCGTTGTTGCCATAGATTCTTCTCTTGGTAAACATGACCGAATAGGGTATTTATCAATTAAAAATTCTCCATTAAATCCTGGTGCAGGCGTAAACAAAGTATTACCTTCAGTCGGAGACATAGCCATTACTGGAATTGTAAATATTAGTGGAATGATGGAATTTATGGTATTACAAAATACTAGATTATCTTTAGTAATGAATATGGCGGATATTATATCTAAGAGCATTTATTTATCTCTCTCTAGATTATATAGTGAAAAAAACAAATCATATATATTAGAAAGGTAGCCAATTGGCTACCTTTCTAATATATATGATTAAATAATTTTTTCCTTAGACTCACCTATTAAAGCCCTATCTATGGCTTGTATTTCCTCTACTGATAGGGGATAAATAGATTTACCAAATTTAATTGGCTTCGCATAACTTGTGGTATGTTCCCTCCCATAAATACTGGTGAGTACAAAACCATTTTGGAACTTGTCCAATAGGGCAATGGAAAAGCTTAGGTCAGAACCCATATCACCAAAGGCATTATACCTTACAAATCCAACTTTCTGAATGGCAAAGGCTAACTTAGTTTCAATACTTTCTATCTCCTTATCTATATTATTCATATTCTCACGGACATTTTTAAGCTCTTCATTAGTTTTTATTAAAAGTTGTTCAATATTTACACCTTTAACGCCTCTGACAAGCTCATTATATTTATCTTTTGTCCTTGATATTCTTATTTCAGCTATTAAATATAATAATATTAATATAAAAAATGCTGCCATAAGCCCTATCATAATTTCTATATTGTATAATGCCACAAGTTCTCGTAGCTGAACCATATAATTTCCCCTCTCTTATACTTCCTTTGCAATTTCCTTTAATGCCTTAACGGCAAACTCTATTTCTTCATGGGTATTTTCATATCCGAAACTAAATCTGACTACACCTTGTTCAAAAGTTCCAATAGTCTTATGAGCCAATGGAGCACAGTGAAGCCCTGGTCTTACTGCAATATCATATTTATCATCTAAAGTATAACTTACCTCTGATGAATCTGCATCTTTTATATTTAAAGCAACTACTGGCGCATGAAGTCCCTTCTCTAAAGGCCCATATAGTATAACTCCATCTACTTTTCCTGCTTCTTCAATAAAATGCATTGTAAGCTCTTCTTCTTTTTTTCTAATATTATCTATTCCCTTTTCAAATATATATTTAATACCAGAACCAAGTCCTATTATACCAGGTGCATTTGGTGTACCAGATTCAAATTTATCTGGAACTAAATCTGGCTGCTCAAGTGAATGAGAAATACTACCAGTACCTCCTTGGAAAATTTCACTTAATTCTACACCTTCTCTAATATAAAGTCCACCAGTACCTTGAGGTCCTAGCAAACTTTTATGTCCAGGAAAGGCAAGAAGGTCTATATTCATTTTCTCAACATCTATATCATATACACCAGCTGACTGAGCACCATCTACTAAATATATTATTCCATGTTTCTTTGCAATCTGACCAATAGTCTCTATATCCATTATACTTCCTGTTAGGTTAGATATATGAGTGGTTACAATCATCTTAGTTTCAGGTCTAATACTGTCTTCAATATCTTTTGGATTTACTATTCCTCTAGAGTCTGCTTTTACTATAGTGTTCTTTATTCCTAATCTACTTAAAAAAGTAATAGGTCTCAAAACAGAATTATGTTCCATAGATGTTGTAATTACATGATCTCCTTGTTTTAAAACTCCCTTAATAGCTGTATTTAAACTTTCTGTACAATTAAAGGTAAATATTACATTCATTGGGTTTTTTATATTGAACAATTTACTAATCTGAGATCTTGTATCAAATATTCCTCTGCTAGCTTGTAATGCTTTTTTGTGACCGGATCTTCCAGGGTTGGCTCCATATTCTATCATAGCCTCCATTATAGTATCATAAACTATCTTTGGCTTTGGATAAGATGTTGCAGCATTATCAAAATATACCATAAAATCACTCCTATTTTAAAAATAATTCTACATTAACCTTCATTATAAACTTTAACAAAATCAAATTTCTCCACATCAAATAAGCCCATATCTGTAAGCTTTAATTTTGGTATTACAGGCAATGCCATAAATGCTAAGGTCATAAAAGGATCTATATTTTTATTTACATTCAATCTATTATAAGATAAATCTATCATTTCCTTTAGAATAAAATTAGTCTCTTCAATAGGCTTAGATGTCATTATACCACCAATTTCTAAAGGTAAGCTTTTTAGTACTTCTTCATTAGATACAATTGTAAGTCCTCCACCAATTTTCTCTAATTCTTTTATTGCAGCTAAAATATCCTTATCGTTATCCCCTATAACTATCATATTATGTGAATCATGACCAATTGTTGACCCTATAGCTCCATTTTTTAATTTAAAATTTTCAATAAGTCCAACACCTATATTTCCAGTAGCAAAATGTCTTTCAACTACTATAATTTTCAAAATATCATCATTGGAAAATTTAAAATATCCATTATCTATATCCACTTCTTTTATTGTTCTTTCAGTAACTAAGCTATCATCCATTACACTTATTATATTAGCTTTATTAGTTTTCATAGGAATTTGAATATCTTCCGTATTTACATCTTTTATCTTTACAGATTTAGTCATACTTTCGGGTAAATAAAACTTAGAATCAAATAAAACCATATTATTTTCCGAAACTAAATTCCCATTCTTAAATACCTTTAATATATTAAAATCATTTAAATTATCTATTACTACTAAATCAGCTATATATCCAGGTGCTATAGCTCCCTTACCCCTTAATCCATAACATTCCGATGGATTTAAAGTAGCCATTCTAATGGCATCAATTGGATTAATTCCAAGGCTTATTGCTAATTTAATATTAAAGTCTATACTACCTTCATAAATTAAATCTTCAGGATGTCTGTCATCAGTACAAAATAAAAATCGTCTCAAATTATCTTTGTTTACTGCTTTGATTATATTTCTTAAATCTTTTGCTGCTGAGCCTTCTCTTACAAGGACATACATACCTAGTCTAATACGATTCATTACTTCCTCTATTGTAGAGCATTCATGTTCTGTCTTTATGCCTGCAGCAACATAAGCATTTAAATCATTGTCCTTAATCATAGGCCCATGACCATCTACTATTTTATTTTTAAATAAAGCCAACTTATCTAATACATTCTCATTTGCAGATATAACTCCAGGATAATTCATCATTTCTCCCAGACCTATTACAGTTTCTTCATTTAATAACTCCTTTAAATCCTCCGCCTGTAATATTGAACCTGAATTTTCAAAATCCGTTGCAGGCACGCAACTAGGCAGCATTATGCAAACATCTAATGGGGTATTTTTACTATCATCAATTATATATCTTATACCTTCTATTCCTTTAACATTTGCTATCTCGTGGGGATCAGCTATTATTGTAGTTACACCCCTAGATAATATTACCCTAGCAAATTGTGATGGAGAAGACATAGATGATTCTATATGAACATGACTATCTATAAATCCAGGGGATAAATATTTACCTTTTAAATCTATTTCCTTCTCACCATGATATTCTCCTATTCCCACTATCCTACCACTATCAATGGCCACGTCTCCCTCAATTATCTCACCAGTAAAAACATTTATTATATTTGCATTTTTGAGTACTAACTGTGAATCTTCTATACCCTTTGCCTTAACTATAAGACTCTTAAGTTCCTCCTTAAACATGCCATCCCCCCCAAAGTTTTTAATAATGAAGATTATTTTATATTTATACTACTATTATAATACAATATTTCTATGAGTAAATAAAGAGAAAGAGAAGGGTTTCCTTCTCTTATCCTAATCTTTTATATACTATGCCTAATAAATTCTCTTTTAATTTTTTCCCTTCATTTAAAATACTATCTACCTTAGTTGAAATCTCTTTTTTAAATTCCTCATCTTTAATACTGCCTAAGTTAATAGTTACATTAAACAACGCACCTTCTAAACCAGAATATGCTAGTAATGTACCTACCCCAACGTCTGTAATAGCGTTAACATTACCATAATTAGCAAAAACTTCTTGTAGCTCTAATATTCTTAAACATTTTTCCGCACATCTTAAAGGAACTTCCAGAGCTACCTTATATCCTTCTTGAATTGCTTTTGTTCTTGCCATCTTTTCTTCATCTGTTCCTTTTGGAAGTTTAAAAGCTTCCATTACCTTATCGAAGGCTTTTGTATCTTCATCTACAATACCAGTTAAATCTTCAGTAAGCTTTTCAACTTCTTTTGAGTTCTTAGATATCTCTGATTTGATTTCTTCTGAAAGTTCTTCATATGCCTTTTTCCCAACAGTTAAATTATTGACCATATTAGTCAATGCTCCTCCAAGACTTCCCACTAAAGCAGCTACACTTCCACCTCCTGGAGTAGGCTCCCCACTAGCTGTAGCAGCTATGTATTCCTTTAGGCTTTTATTTATAAACATATATACATACACCTCCTAGTTGTATTTTACTATATATTGTAAAAAAAGGGAACAATGAATGTTCCCTTTTAACAATCTTCTATCTATTATAAATTTATATCATATATTATTTCTTTGTTTAATAAAAGTAGTATCATAATCTTTTACTATAGCAGCAGCTTGAGGTGCTAATATTAAAAGACCTATTAAGTTAGGAATAACCATTAAACCATTAAACATATCTGCCATATTCCATACTACTTCTACTTTCAGGAATGAACCTAGAATAATAAAACCAAGTACTGCTATTCTATAAAATTTTACAGCTTTAGCACCAAATAAATATTTAATATTTGCTTCTCCAAAGAAATACCATCCTATTATAGTAGTAAATGCAAAGAAGAATAAACTAATTGCTATGAAATTTAGTCCAAATTTTCCAAGACCTATTTCAAATGCTGTTTGAGTCATTTCTATACCTGTAAGTCCTAGTTCATTAGCTCCTGTAATTATGTTAATTAATGCAGTAACAGTACAAATAACCAATGTATCTATTATAACTCCAACCATAGCAACCATACCTTGCTGTGCAGGATGGTCTACCTTTGCAACTGCATGGGCATGTGGTGTTGAACCCATACCCGCTTCGTTGGAAAACAGTCCTCTTGCGATACCATATCTAGCTGCTTGCTTCATTGTAACACCTAAAGCCCCACCAACTGCTGCCTGAGTAGTAAATGCACCTGCAAATATACTCTTAAATGCTGGTCCTATAGCTGAAGGATTTTTAAATACTATTACAAAGCTACCAATAATATATAATAGAGCCATAAATGGTACTACTAATTCTGCGAAGCTAGCAATTCTACTCATCCCGCCTATTAATATAAGAGCCGCAAATATAGCTGTCATAACTCCTATAACAGCTTTGTTAATTCCAAACGCAGCATTAACAGCTGTTGATATTGAATTTGATTGTACCATATTACCAACAAATCCTAATGCTATTATTATTGTAACAGCAAAGAACCCTGCTAAAAATTTGCTTTTTACACCCTTAGATAAATAGTATGCAGGACCTCCCGTAACCTCATCACCAGATCTATCTGCATATTTTTGTGCAAGTACTGCTTCTCCAAAGTTTGTAGCCATACCAAGTATTGCAGATACCCACATCCAGAAAATAGCTCCTGGGCCTCCAGCTGCTATTGCTGTTGCTACACCTGCTAAATTACCTGTACCCACCTGTGCTGCTACTGCAGTAGCCAAAGCTTGAAAAGATGTCATTCCATCTGCATCAGCTTTTTTATCTTTTTTAAAGATTCCACCAAAAGCTTGTTTAAACCCTGGACCTACTTTGCTAATTTGTGGGATTCCTAGTCTAAAAGTATAATAAATTCCTGTGAATAATAGAGCATATACTAGGAACTTATCCCATAAAAAGCCGTTTACTACATTAACAAATGACTGCATTAAACCTTCCTCCTTTATAGTATAATAAATTTTTATGACACACTTTTTAATATATCATTATTTTATAGCTTTGTAAACTTGTTTCGTTAATTTTTTTACAATGCCATAATATATTCCATCCATTTATCTTATATTACCTATATTCCACAAAAGTGATTCACTTTGTAAGTAAATTATCAATAACTATTTCTTCCATTAATATAATCCTATGTTCGAGGCTCTAAATATATTTTTTAAATATGACTTTTCATATTTAATTCAATGAATCATTTGAACTCTTACTTTTCAAATTTAGTATTCAAAAATTTTTTAAATAAAAAATCAACCTAGAATTAGGTTGATTCAGATTATATGTATATAGTCCCTTTTATGACTATATTAGCATTTCCACCGACTTTAATTATTGATTTTCTATTTTCTTCTTCAATTTTACAATATATTGTGCTTGGTCTATTTATAGATTCACCTTGATAAGATATTATATTATTATTTTGAATTAGATTATTCTTTTTTAAAAAATAGATTAATGCACCATTAGATGTTCCAGTTGCAGATTCTTCATCAATTCCAACTAAAGGTGCAAAGTTTCTCGTATATACAAATCTAGAATTTATCTCTGGTAGATAAAAGGCATGAACCCCTATTACATCTAAATCTTTAGAAACATTTGCTAATTCCCTCATATCAATATCCAAGCAATCTAATACTTCTTTTTTATTTATAGGCAATATAATATCTGGAAGCCCTGTAGATATTATTTCTGGATATATTATATTATCCCAAACTCCTACATCTTCCATATTTATCCTCATGGATTTAAGTAAAGGAGATATATTATTAATTACACTTATTTCTTTTGGAGTAGTTTGTTCCATAAGTACTTTGTCTACATTATTATCTTTAAATACTATGTCAACTGCTAATCTACCTGCTTTTGTGTCTTGATAAACTATTTTTATTCCATTATCAATGGATTTTATATATCCAAGTTTAGTTAAAGTATAAAATGTAGCGATAGTAGCATGTCCACATAAATCTACCTCACAAACTGGAGTAAAGAACCTTACTGTAAATAAATCATCGTATTTTGAAGTAACAAATGCTGTTTCAGATAGACTCATTTCCTTGGCAATATTTTGCATTATATCTTCTGTTAAATTTTCAGCATCTAATACTACTCCTGCTGGATTCCCCCCAAAAGCCTTATTAGAGAAAGCATCTACTTGATATATATTTATTTCCATAAATAATTCTCCTTTCAAAATTTAAGATTTTTTAATATCCCATTTAATATCCCATTAATGAAAGAATTTCAGTCTTTAGTGATTCTCTTTCTATTACCTATAATGCTTATTTTGTTAGAATATCTATAATCCGCTCTAAATCCTCATATCCATAATATTCTATTTCAATTTTACCTTTTTTATTTCCTTGTACTAAATTAACCTTTGTACCTAATGTTCTCATTAAACTTTCTTCTACTTCTACTGTATGCGAATCTTTTAAATTTTTATTATCAGCATTCTTAGGTGTTGAAGATTTCTTATTAGTCATTTCTTCTACTTGTCTAACATTGAGATTATCTTTCACTATCTTTTCAGCAACTATTAATTGTTGTTGTTTATCTTTAATACCTAATAAAGCTTTACCATGTCCAGATGTTAATTTCCCTTTAGATATATAATCTATAATTTTTTCTTCCAGATTTAAAAGTCTAACAGTATTTGCTATATGGGACCTAGATTTTCCCATTTCATTTGCTAGTTCTTCCTGCTTTAGATTATAATCCTTCATCAACTTTTTATATGCTAAGGCTTCCTCTATGGGGTTTAAATCTTCTCTTTGCAAATTTTCAATTAAAGCAATTTTCGCTGACATTTCCGTATCTATATCCTTTAATATACAAGGGATTTCATTTAACCCAGCATCTTTACATGCCCTAAATCGTCTTTCACCTGCAATTATTTCATATTTATCTTTTATTTTTCTAACTATAATCGGTTGTATTAGTCCATGTGTTTTTATAGAATTAGTTAAATCTGATAGTGCATCCTCGTGGAATTCTTGCCTCGGCTGGTTTTTATTAGGTATAATTAGATCTATATCTATGTTTTCAATAGACTCCTTTGCTATATTATCATCTTCAATGCTTATTTCCTCAGATATTAAAGCAGATAGACCCTTACCCAACCCTCTTTTTTTCACACTCATATCATCACTCCTCAGATAATTCTAGAAACTCTTCGGCCAACTCCATATAAGCCTCTGCTCCTTTTGATTTAGAATCGTAGTCCATAATAGATAATCCATAGCTTGGAGCTTCAGCTAATCTAACATTTCTAGGAATAAGACTTACATAAACCTTTCCCTTAAAAAAACTCTTTACTTCATCTACTACCTGTATGGATAAGTTTGTCCTACCATCAAACATACTAAGAACAACTCCCTCTATTTCCAAATTAGGATTTAGACCTTTTTTTACAAGTTTTATTGTTTCAAATAATTGACTTACGCCTTCTAATGCATAATACTCACATTGGATAGGAATGATTACACTATTAGAGGCAACTAATCCTATTACAGAAAGTATGCCTAATGATGGAGGGCAATCTATGAAAATATAATCATATTTATCCTTGATGCTTTTCAATTTATCTATTAGTATATTTTCCCAACTTCCCTCTCTGGCTAATTCTATTTCTAAACCTGCCAATTCGTTATTTGAGCCAATTATGCTTACTCCTTCTGCTGAAGTTTCAATAATAGCATCATTTAAATCCACATTATTTACTAAGACATCATAAATAATAGGATGTCCACCATTTTTCTCTACTCCTAACCCTGATGTTGAATTCCCCTGGGGATCAATATCAATTACAAGAATCTTTTTCCCTAGCTTTCCTAAACCTGCACTTAAATTTATGGTGGTTGTAGTCTTTCCAACACCACCTTTTTGATTAAATATGGATATAACCTTACCCAAAAAACCACCACCTAATATTTATCTTGTTACCTATATAATATCAGATTATTTTAATATTTGAAAGAAATCTTTAATGTTCCACGTGAAACATTTGAAATTTATAGATAAAAATAGATCAGTCAAAAAAATCTCTCCACTTTTAAATTTAATAGCACTACGCTATAAAATATAAATGATCTACATTTTATAAAAAGTGTATCTCTTTAGTTACAATATATTTTCATCTTTTAATTCTTTTATTGCCTTTTTTACAGCAATTTTAATCATAAAGTATAGAATTATTGCTGGTATACCTATATATAGGCAATAAAAATAAAATGGTAGATAAAGTTGCAGATAAAATTTCCATTATCTAAACTCCTCCTTAAAATTTAAATTAGCTTCATATAAAGCTACACATATAACTCTAAACATCCGTTTCTAAGAACTATTTATTTCCTATTCTTCCATTAGCCTTATATCATCCATAGTCAAATCATTTGGAATTAAAATGTAAGATATAGCAAAAAATAAAATTACTATTGATAACATAAAAGAAACTGTCAACAACAATCCTTGCTTCCATGTTTCCAATGTAGCTTCATGGTATGAAATATCAAACTTTTTATCTAAAATATATCTATAAATAAAAGTAGATAATATGACTCCAATAGAAAGTAAAATATTTTTTATTTTTAATTTAATTCTTAATTTATCACTTATTTCATATACATTATTTTTTATTTTTATTCGATTTGGATTTCTATTATAACCAGCAACTCCACCAAACATTAATTGCTTCTTTAATGAATTTTTCATAAATTCTCCTTTCTAAGATAGTTGGCTAACCTCTCTTATCTAATTAATTCCTTTAATGTATTGGATCTATAACGCTTATTTATACTTAAGTATTCTCCAAATCAATACTAATAAAAGCCCTATTACACCGCCAATATTTTTTGCTATTGACTTACCTTCTTTCTTCATTATAAATGTTTTGACTAATAATCCTATTTCAATGAATAAAATTGAGGAAATTATTGTAATTTTACTAAAAAATGGTGAAAATCCCTTGTTTGAAATTAAAACAATTTATGAAGAATGAATTTTAATTTCATAATTAATTTAGAAATTAATGCTAATTATTCATAACATATAAAACTCCACTCAAGATTACACCTACCACTAAAAAAATCCAATTCTTAGATATTAAATAATAAGTACATCCTAGGCATACCCAAATTAAACTAGGTGCTATATTTCTATCCCCACTTCTATTTTTCGCCATCTTATCTCCCCCAAAATAACAAACTATAATAAAATTATCCTTACTTTACATTGTTTTGCAGCTGATGCATTTTATATAAATGATGTAAAAAGCCTTAACCAATCCATACTGAGCCAAAAATCTCCCCCACATACGATATCTGGTGATGTTCCGTACTCATCAACATAGATTCCCATATTCCAACAGTTTCACCGAAATTAAAAATGATGCACTACTAAGTATAAAAATAATAAAATCAATATATTTTTTCTTATATTGACCTTCATTCAATTTATATTAGCACAGACTATGTAAATTATCTAACATAAATATTTATTATCAAATTAATATTACGACTGTTGTGCTACTTTTTATGAAAATACGGCATAATGTAATCCTAAGATAATCCTCATGATGCGAGATTTACAATTCTTTATCAGTAAAGGTTAATATGACTACCTGCACTATTACACGAATCAAAATAGTCTTGAAGAGAGTAGTTTCTCATACTTCTAACACTATCATAAACCATAAGAGCAACAGGGATTTCTTTATTAATTTCTATTTTATGGAATTCCTGTAAAAAGTCTTTATTATATGCCATTGTTTCTACATCAAGTATGATTTCATCTGTTTTATATAAAGTTCTTCCACCGGCATTTATATTGAAATAACTCCGCAACCAATAATGCTCCAAATTTTCGCCGCCTTCAAGCCTATAAGCATTTACATTTAAAGTTATTGCTTCTTTTGGTGCATGAAAAGAAATAATGTGTGAGTTCCCTTCCATTCCGAAAGACTGCAATATATATTTTTCACTTTCTGATAATTCGTAGGGTAGAATCCCTTCCTTCGTCAAGAGTTTAGGTGAATCTGTCCTGTTTCAACAAGCAACTAAAGCCATTACAATAGTAAATATTAATATTAGTGAAGAAAGTTTTTTACTTTTCATAACAACTACCTCCTAGTATATAAATAATCTTTATTTCACATTTATCTACTGATTGCCCATATAATATAAAGATTACGAATCAGATTTATCATTTTTTATTGTATTGTATATTCCATATAATAAAATTCGTCTTTACCACTAAATGTATCTTTTATATATTTATCTTTAATCGCAAATCCTACATCTAGATAACATTTTATTGCCCTTTTATTGAAGGATCTTACTTCAAGTGTCATTGGATATTGAGGATATCTTTTCCTAGACTCTTCTATTAATAGCTTCATTATATCTTTGCCGTAACCTTTGCCACAAAAAGTGGGCTTCAATCCTATACCAATAATACTTTTACTACAATTATTTGTAATCCTTCCATACGCAATTAACTCATCATTATAAACTATTCCTATAAACTCATCTTCCCTTTTTTCTTTTATTGATAAATCCCACCCATTTTTAACTACCGTATTGTAGTCTAAAAAATTATAAATAGCATATTCTTTTTCATATTTCCAATTACAAATTTCTATTGCATACTCCTCAGTTAATTCTCTTATAATATAATTTCTCATAGATTAATTCCCTCTTTATAAATAATTTCTATATGAACATAATAAAATCATTTAAAATATTATTTTATATTTCAATAACATGCCTCCATATTGTTTGCGTTATATTCTACTAGCATCATTATATTAAGCCGAATTTTCCCATCAATAATTACTCCTTAGTATCGCTAAACCCCTGAATACCATTTTAAGAAAATTAATTATATTTATTAAGAAATATTTTACGTCATCATCCTATCCATCATTTGTTTTTTTCACACTAGCTTTTTCATACAATTAACAAACAACAATATTATTTTTTATGTAAACAAAAACAATCTACAAATATCCGTTAGCTTGCATAAGTTCTTTATATTAGTAATAATCTGAAAGGTAATACCTTGCCTTTGTTATCAAGCCGATTAAGCTCATATCCGTAGGCAGAACTAATTATCTTATTATTTTCATTTACTGCGACTATAGCCTTATAACTCTTTTCTAAAATTTCTCTATGCTTTTCTATACTTTGGAGATTTGACCATCAATCAAAAAATCCTTATCCTATTTCTAAACATCTTGAATCTGGAGAGTACATTTTATACTGAATCATATTTTTAACTCTTATACATTATTTCCTAAGATAATAACAAATCATTAATGTTCCACGTGAAACATTAATCATTATATTTCCCTTCTTGTAAAAATGGAGCATACATCATAATTGCATGATTCTCTGTTATATATTCATCTTCTATTAAGTTTCCTTCAAAGTCATATCTTTTTCTATATAGCATATTATGTCTAGTATATCCTCCCCAAAATTCAGGCTGTATCTTATGATCTTTCTCATAAACTTCATATGTATATATTGGTTTTGATATACTTCTCCATTCTCCATATAAATATTCTTGTCCTACTTCTACATATATCTGATAGGGTTCATCTGTTTCATTTCTTATTATCAAATCTCTATAATTATAAACACAAGTTGCACCGCTTCCAAATGGCTGAGTTCTATTAGAATCTGGGAAAACATCATAGCTGTGTCTATATCTCTCTACAACTGTTAATGGTGTATGTATTGTCATCCAGTATATAAGATTTGATAATTGACACAATCCACCACCTACTCCAGGCTTAAATTTACCTAAAAATAATATCATACCATCCTCATAACCTTTTCTTTTCGTAGGTTTACCTATTAATTTCCAATAGGAAAATGTCTCTCCTGGATTTATTATTATTTTATTTAATTTTTCAGTTGCAATTCTTAGGTTAATAATTTTATTATATTGCAAATACATATCTACATCTTTTAATTCCCTTATTAATGGAGTCTTATGTGTGAATTGTATATATGGTAATAATGTATTGGATTTTCTATTTGAAAATTTTAATCCTCCAAATATCCAATAAAGATATCTTTTAAAGGTATAATAACTTCTACCAGCTATTAATCTGAATCTCGACCTTTTAATAGGTTTCAAATCCATTTAATTCACCCATTTCTCTTATTATATTTTTTAACAACTAAGTTTAATAAAAAAATTTATGAAATATAATCTATCATTGCTACAAGAAAGAAATAAATAATATATGATTTTGCAAATATTATTATAATTTTTATTTATTTTTGTTACCTATCCCTTTTAATATGGATTATATCTATATTTATCTTATCATATAATTTAATTTATTTGGTAACTTAAACCTAAATTATAATGATAATGTAAAAATATGAAATCGTTAATAAAAACTATGGTTGTTAATTATCTTTTATTTATGGGTATATATTAATTAAATATAAAGTAGGGGAAGTGATTTTATGACTAATATAAAAATATTTTCAGACTTTGCATGTCCATTTTGCTATATAGGATTCTCCATTGCTAATAAATTGATGCAAGAATTTCCTAATGTGAATATTGAATGGATTCCTTATGAATTAGATCCTGACTTATCCTTAAAAGGAAAGGATTTAACTAATTATATTCCACAAAACCAAATAGACATGAGCTTTAAAAGAATTGAAAGATTAGGCTCAGAATATGGGCTAATATATAATAACAAAACTAGAAAATTTAACACTCATAGACTACATCAGGCTGCTCTTTATGCCAATGAAAAGAATAAGTATTACGAATTTGCCAAAGAAGCATTTAAAACTATATTTAAATATGGTAAAAATATTGGGGACCCTTTGATGATTAATGAAATAGGGTTAATAACAGGACTGGATATATTAGAAATGAATGACTATATTGACAATGGTAATTTTAATGAAATAATGAAAGAATCTAAAAATCTAGTATCCCTTTATGATATAGATAGCATACCTACATTTATTGTAGATAATAATAAAAAAGTAACCCTGTTGAAGGATTACAATAAATTTAAAAAAGATTTATTAGAATAATTATATTGCTTATTTTAATAATTATAGCCTATTGTCTTAATTACAATTAGAGCTTAATCCTATATATACAGATTCTTTTATATTTTTATTCTTCTAACAACTATTAAAGTATAATTGACTGCTTAATTTATTTATGGGAGATAAGGCTAAATTCAAAAATAGACTATGTTTTAAAATATTGTTGAAATTTCATGCCTTTTGAATACAAATTTACAAGATAATCTCCCTTAATTAGTTTTTTATGAAAACTAGAATATAAATTTTCACTCTTATATCATAAAATATGAACTGCATTAATTTATCTAAACTAACTTTCCCATGGAATAATTTTTAAATCTGGCCATTTCTTTAACCAGCTTGACACTTTGTCTTCATAAATCTGTTTATTTATTTGTGATTTATTTGCCCGTACAATTTTTCCAAACAAATCATTTAATCCAAATGGAGCATATACCTTCAATTTATTATCTTTTCCTCTTCTAACTCCAATTGATGTAGCAGTTGTAGGCCATGTATTTAAAGCAGATTCAAGAGACTTATATGGTTCAATATTATATCCAAAATGATTTTTATACCATAGATGAACTCTTGCTTGATTCTTTACATCCACTTCGATTTTTAAATCCGAACAAAGTTCTTTTACTTTTAAAATAATTCTATTTTCAGACTCAAAATCTAAATTATCATCAAAATAGACAAAATCTATATCTTTTATTCCATATTCTAAAGGATTATCAGAAAGATAATTCCAAACTGTTTGTGTAATGCAGCCAGCACCTATATAGTAATCATCATAGTAATCATCTATATCTAACAATCTTGCTCGTTCAATGGCTATATTAATAATTTCGTTTGACATAATAATACTTTCTAATACTTCTAATTGTAAATGGATATCTAAATTATAGCCATTTAGTAACTCATGTTTCATCTAATAACCTCCTTTAAATCCTGTATTTTGTTATATTTCTTTAAGATATATTATTTTCATAATCATAGGATGCATTGGATTAAAATATAAAATCTTTAATCTTTACAAATTCTTTGCCGTGTTCAAACAACTGTAACTTCTTAACCAAATACATATAATCCACTAATATATTTAATTACAGTAGTATTAAATACAATCATCAACTTGTTTAATTTCCTGTATACATCATTCATATATTGAATATAGGAAACTCCTTCTTTATACATTCCTCTTTTAATATGCTTGTATTCTAATAAATACTTTTAAATACTTTGTAAGTTAAGCATAACTTTTTTGACTATCTATTATAATCATAGCAATATAAACCTGTTCATCAAATATACTTATTTTAAAAAAGACTTTAGATTTCCTTTGGCAAATCTAAAGTCTTTGATCTCTATTATTAATTAGTCTAACTGTGGTCTAATATGAGTATTTTTTCTAAATATGAATATAGCTGCTCTTATTGTAATATCCATAGTTTATGAATGATATCTATTACTACATTCTATTCTTCAGCATCTTCCAATTCCATATATTTTAGAAAATCCTTTAAATCCTTATCCATAAAATTAATTTCCCATAATCCTCCACTTATGGCTTTTGTAAAATCATCATCTACATTAATCTTCCAATTTTCCCCGTCCTTTTGTAAGGATATCTTAATATCAGAAGTTATTTGTTTATCTTCTGCATTTTTAACTGCCTCAATATAGGGATTATCGGCATCTAAATAGTTTAACATATCAAACTTAATCTTATTTAAATCACGATTTGAAATCTTAGCTTGGATAATTGCCATATTCTCATCTTCTTGAATATCTTCTATCTCGTAAGACATATATTTGGTTACATACTGAATATATTTCTTATCTTCTTCATCCACATTATCTCCAAATAAAATATTATCCGTATATACTATAGGCCCTTTTCTGAATTCAGGATAAATAACATAACTATTAAAAGTCTTAGTATCAGCTTCTTTCAATGCTGCTAAAGCCGTTTCCAAAGTTTCTTGAGGAGTTAATATTTTAAGAATTTCATCTGAGACTGAATCTACATTATTTTCTACGTCATTTGAACACGCAGATAAGAAAATAGAAATTACTATACTAAATAGTACTAGAGAAAACACAATAGTTTTTTTCAATAATTCTTCACTCCTTTTAAATTATATTTTCTATTTATATAATCCAATTTAATATTATAACATAATCTACTAAAAATATCATTTTAAAAATACTCTATATTATATAATTCCATGAAATGGATTTAAAGGGTTTATAAGCCAATTTCAGAGTTTTAATATTCAAGCATACCCATTGTATTATTTTTTATTTTAAACGCAATTAAATCGCAAAATACAGCCTCAGTTTTAGAGGTTTATTTTTAAGAAATTATTTTTTAGGGCATAATATTATAACTAGATAATTGGGAGGATAGATTATGAAAAAAAATATTATAATAATTTTTCTATTATCTTTATTAATTGGATTATTTAATATCTCTATTTTGGAAAAAAGAAACATCAATAAACATGAATTTAATAATCAACTTATTTTCAATAATATTCAGATGGCAGATGAAAAACAAGAAGAAAAGTTATATAAAAATCTTTTTATTACTCTAATTCATCCTCATGTAGAAAATGCAATAAATGAATATTATGATGAATATTTTATAGAAGCTCTTAGAGTTGAACCTTGGTATTACAATTTCCTAAGTATAGAAAATATGCCAAATTCCAATTACTCATATATAATACAATTAGAGATAAGTCCATTTATTGGACCTCATTTAACAGTGGGAGTAGATCACATTACCTTGAAAATGAATCTTAATGGAGTAATTATAGAAAAATTTGAACATATTGAAAGCCATCAACTTCCACAGCATTATCAATATATTTTGAAAAAAGAATATCCACCTATTAATCTGAAATCTCTTTAACAAAATAATGTTCCGTATGGAACATTATTTTTTCTATCTATTAAATTCTATAATATGTACTTACCTATATGAATATATATATTTTATACAGGTATTTATAATTCAAAATAGGGAGAATGTAAATGAAAAGAATAATAAAAAGTCTCAATAATTTAATTAATATTACAATTGTAATTATAATATTGATGTCAATGGCAATATACACCATGTACCCAACAACTACATATACTTTTTCAAATAATAGAGCTGCCATTGTATCAAAAGGACCAAAAGAAGAAAAAATCTTGGCTCTAAGTTTCGATGATGGCCCCCATCCCCAATATACTCTTGAAATTCTTGATATATTGAAACAATATAATGTTAAAGCAACATTTTTCGTCTTAGGGAAACATGCGGAAACTTATCCTGATATTATAAATAGACAGATAGCTGAAGGTCATGAAATCGGAAATCATTCCTACTCTCATGTAAATATGAAGAAAGTATCAAATGCAGTAATCAAGGAAGAATTTGAAAAAACTCAAAATATAATTTATTCAATAAGTAATGTAAAGCCTAAAGTCTTTAGACCTCCTTATGGTAATTATACTGATGATGTTATTAAAATAATCAGTAGTGATAATTCATCTGTAGTTCTATGGACTTTCTATCAAGATTCAAAGGACTGGAGCAATCCTGGAGTAGATGTAATAGTGGATACCACCTTATCAAAGGCTCAAAATGGAGATATTATACTATTCCATGATTATGTATATAAAAAAGAAAGCCACACTGTAGAAGCTTTAAAAATAATCTTGCCAAAATTAATTGATGAAGGATATAGATTCGTTACTATGTCCGAATTAATTAGAATCTCTCAAGAAAGGAATGTATTAAACAATTTTAATTAACAATTAGAAATATTTAAAGCCAGGTTATTCCTGGCTTTATTTTGGTATCTTAACAACTACTTCTACATGGTCACCTTTATCTACTTCTTTATATTCTGCCTTTATACCAGTATCCTTAATGGCGGAAAATGCCTTTTTTATGGTATTCAAATAAATCCTAATATTTATTAAGCTTTTAATATTTTGTTTTACTTCATTATCTTCTCTCTTAGTCAAATCATCTAATATATCATTAACTAAAGCTTCTGTTTTATTTACATTTAATTCATTATTTATTACCTTTTCTAATATTTTTCTTTTTAAATCATCATCGGCTAACTTTAATAATGCTCTTCCATGTCTTTCTGTAAGATTATTCTCTAGTAAATCTCTCTTTATATCCTCTGGTAATTTTAAAAGTCTCAATTTATTAGCAACAGTAGATTGGTTTTTACCCATCTTTTCAGCTATCTCCTGTTGAGTAAATCCATGATCTTCTATTAAATTATTATATCCTTCCGCCTCTTCAATAAAATTTAAGTCTTCCCTTTGTAAATTTTCCATCAATGCAATTAAAGCAGATTCCTTATCTCTGTAATCCACTATAATAGCTGGTATCTCTTGAAGTTCAGCCAATTCTGAAGCCCTAAGTCGTCTTTCTCCAGCTATTAACTCATATGAATCTTCATTAATTTGTCTAACACTAATAGGTTGAATAACCCCATAAGCTTTTATAGACTGACTCAATTCTTCTAGAGCTCTCTGATTAAAATCCTTCCTAGGCTGATATGGATTTGGTTTAATAATAGATATAGGAATATATTTAATTTCTGGTTGAAAATTTTTCACATGCATCCCTCTTCTCAATTGACTTTATTATATATTTCTATATAGATTAGAATATTTCCTTCTTTATTGCCCAAATTTTTTCTTACAAATTCCCTTATATTATAAAGGATTTTTCTTTGGTTTTCCTCCTGCTCTAGGATATTTTGTAGAAGTTTCTTGAATTTTGTTTATAATTATCAAAGAATGTATTATATCAGAATTAGGAATCTTAACTATTTCCTTCTTTAAAATCTTTCCGCCTAAGAGTTTTATCCCTTTTTCAGCTTCTTCCAATTCTTCATCTACATCTGGCCCCTTCATAGCTATAAAATACCCTCCTACTTTTACAAAAGGCAAAGAGTATTCGGATAATGTATTTAAAGAGGCAACAGCCCTAGATATGCAAATATCATATTGTTCTCTATATTTAGGTACCCTACCAAATTCTTCCGCTCTACCATGTATAGCTTCTATATCTTTTAATCCTAAGGCATTAATAACTTCATTTAGAAAGATAATCCTTTTATTTAAACTGTCTAATAGGGTAACTTTAAGTTCCTCATTAAAAATCTTAAGAGGTATGCCTGGAAAGCCTCCTCCTGTACCTATATCTATTATTTTCTTCTTTCCATCAAATAATTTTGTAATAATTGGTGTTAAACTATCTAAAAAATGTTTTTCATCAATTTCCCGATCATCAGTTATGGCAGTAATATTTATTTTTTCATTCCATTCTTTTAATAAATTTTTATAGATAATAAAAGAATTCCTTTGTTCTTCAGTTAGTTCAATATTTAAATCCCCTATTCCATCTAACAAAGTATCCACATTACTCATCCCTATCTCTCTTCTCCTCCCTTCTTTTATGTTCTAAATAAATTAATAATACATTTATATCTGAAGGTGAAACCCCTGATATTCTGGAAGCTTGTCCTACAGAATCAGGTTTTATATTATTTAATTTCTGTTTTGATTCATTACTTAGTCCTTTTATTTCATTATAATCAATATCTTGACTTAATTTTTTATTCTCTAATTTTTTAAATTGCTCTATTTGAATCATTTGTTTCTTTATATAACCTTCATATTTAATCTGTGTTTCTACTTGAAGTCTAATTTCTCTCAATAAATTAGGTCTATCTGAATCAAGATCTAATAAAATATCATATCCCAATTCAGGTCTTTTTATTAAATCATAAATAGTTGTAGGATTATTTATTGGAGTACTATTTAAGCTTTCTATTATTCTATTATTTTCTGTTGTTGGATTTACTTGAACCTTTTTAAGTCTTTCAAGTTCTTTTATTATGGCTTCTTTCTTTGCAAGGGTCTTTGTGTATCTCTCCTCTGTTACTAATCCTATCTTATACCCACGCTCTGTAAGCCTTAAATCCGCATTATCTTGTCTTAAGGTAAGTCTGTACTCAGCTCTTGAAGTCATCATTCTATATGGCTCTTCTGTGCCTTTAGTGACTAAATCATCAATTAGGACTCCTATATATGCTTCTGACCTATCAAGTATAAAAGGTTCCTCACCCTTTATGTTCAATACTGCATTTATTCCTGCAATTAAACCTTGAGAAGCAGCTTCTTCATATCCTGATGATCCATTTATTTGACCTGCAAAGAAAAGATTATTTATCTCTTTATGCTCCAATGTTCTTTTCAATATTGTAGGATCTATTGAATCATATTCAATAGCATATGCAGATCTCATAAATTTTACATTTTCAAGCCCTATAATTTCTTTATACATTTCTAATTGCACTTCTTCTGGTAATGTGGAGCTAACCCCTTGTACATACATTTCTTTAGTAGATAGCCCTTCCGGCTCTATAAATACTTGATGTTTATTTTTATCAGAAAATCTTACAATTTTATCTTCAATAGATGGACAATATCTAGGTCCTATTCCATCAATATCACCTGCATACATAGGAGAACGATAAAGATTGTTCCTTATGATTTCATGCATCTTCTCAGTGGTATATGTTAAATAACATGGAACCTGATTTTTATCATAAACCTTATCCATATTCAAGAATGAAAAAGGTATAACCTCTTTATCTCCAGGTTGAATTTCCATCTTAGAATAATCTATACTATCTCTATGCACTCTGGCTGGAGTACCAGTTTTAAGTCGTCTTAATTTAAATCCTTTTTCCTTCAATGCATCTGATAATATTATGGAAGGAAACATTCCATCAGGTCCAGATTCATAATTAACTTCTCCCATGAAAATCCTTCCCCTTAAATAGGTGCCTGTAGCTAAAACAACAGCTTTACAATTATAAATGGCTCCTGTCCTAGTTATAACTCCCTTTACCTTATTGTCTTCCAACAATATATCTATTATTTCTCCTTGTCTTAGAGTCAAATTTGGTTCATCTTCTAATACCTTTTTCATTTCAGTATGATACATTTTCTTATCCGCTTGAACTCTTAAAGAGTGAACAGCTGGTCCCTTAGAAGTATTTAACATCCTAGACTGTATAAAGGATTTATCTATATTTAAAGCCATTTCTCCTCCAAGTGCATCTATCTCCCTTACTAAATGTCCCTTTCCTGTACCACCTATGTTAGGATTACAAGATAAAGCCACTATGGAGTCTAAACTCATTGTCATTATCATAGTATTCATGCCCATCCTACTACTTGCTAAAGCTGCCTCAACACCTGCATGTCCAGCACCTATTACTATGACATCATATTCTCCTGCAAAATAATGTCTTACTTCTTTCATAAATTTCACCTTTCTAATAATACAGTAAATAATTAATAACTAATATAATCAGGTACCAATATTTGCCCACCAGAGTACTTGTTCAGTAGTCCTTTAGGGTTTATTTACCCAGTAAATAGCTTAAATTTCAAAATTCTTACTAAAACTATTCACTTTTACTATTAACTCTTCACTGGTTCTTTATTTACCTATACAAAATTCAGAAAATATTTTATCCAATATATCTTCTCCAATAGTATCACCAGAGATTTCACCTAAATTCTCCCAGCAATTCCTTAAATCCACCTCTATACAATCTATCGGCACATTTCTTTTTATATCTTCTATTGCCTGGGATATATTTTCTAAAGCCTTTACTAATTGGTTTTTATGTCTTACATTAGTAACTACAGTATCTGAAAAAACTTCTACTTTGCCACTATAAAACATATTCTTTATATTATTTTCCAACAACTCTACACCTATACCAGATGTAATAGATGTAGTTATTACTTCTTTCCCATCTAAAAGAGAACTTAAATATACCTTATCATATTTAGTAGGTAAATCTGTTTTATTTAAAAGAATTATACTCTTTTTATTTTTTATTAACTTTATTATTTCATAATCCTCATCAGATAATTCCCTTGAAGCATCAAACACTGCAATAATTAAATCGGCATTTTCTACAGTTTCCTTAGCTTTATTAACTCCTATTTTCTCAACTAAATCATCAGTATTTCTTATTCCAGCAGTATCTACTATTTTAAGTGGTATTCCATCAATATTTACATATTCCTCTATAATATCCCTTGTTGTACCTGGTATATCCGTTACTATAGCTCTATTTTCCCTAAGTACAGCATTTAATAATGATGATTTTCCCACGTTTGGCTTTCCTAATATTACAGTATTTAAACCATCTCTAAGAATTTTACCTCTATCTGCAGTAGATAAAAGCTTTTCTATTTCCTCTTTTACTCTCTTTCCGTCCTCTTCCAAATCTTCATATGTGATTTCTTCTATATCTTCATCAGGAAAATCTATAGAAACTTCAACATGAGCAATCATTCCTAACAATATATCTCGTATTTCTTTTATTTTTCTAGATAAAGAACCCTCTAATTGGTCTAGAGATGCTTCAAAACTCTTATCAGTCTTAGCCCTAATCATATCTATAATAGCTTCAGCCTGAGATAAGTCTAACCTTCCATTTAAAAATGCTCTTTTAGTAAACTCACCAGGTTCAGCAAGTCTAGCACCATTAGCTAATATAAGCTCTAAGACCTTTTTTACAGAAATAATACCACCATGGCAATAGACCTCTACCATATCTTCTCTTGTATAGGTATGAGGACCTTTCATATAGGATATTAGGACTTCATCAATTATTTGATTATTTTTCCTATCTACTATATGACCATATACTAATTTCCTATTATAATCATCACTTAATTTTTCAACTTTACTACCATTAAATATTGCATTTCCAATATTTAAAGCACTTTTCCCACTAATTCTTACTATACCAATACCTGCTTCTCCAACAGCAGTAGAAATAGCAGCAATAGTCATAATATCACCTCTTTTGCATCTATCCATAAAGGCTAAAATAAATTATACATTTATTTAACTCTAATATATCATTAATACTGAAACAATAAAACAATTTTTAAATCTAATATCTATTATTCCAAAATCATTCATTTATATAAAATTTTGTAATTTTTCCTATATCATAAGAGAAACCCAGTATTATAACTGGGTTTTAACTTTATTTAGATTGAATAACTACCCTTCTATAAGGTTCATCACCTTCACTATAAGTAGTAATCCCTGGAATATTTTGTAATGCAGAATGTATAATCCTTCTTTCATAAGGATTCATAGGTTCTAATTTTATAGGTCTTTTAACATACTTAGCTTTCTCGGCCATTTTATTTGCCAATCTTATTAGGGTTTCTTCTCTCTTAGCCCTATATCCCTCTATATCTATTATAACCTTAGTATAATTATCTTTATTTCTATTTATAAATAAAGACAATAAATATTGAATGGAATCCAGTGTATTACCTCTTTTGCCTATTAAGATACCCATATCAGTAGAGCTTATGTCCTTTATATCTACATTCAGGTTGTCTCCCTCTTTTTTTATTACATTAACTGCATTTATATTCATTGAGTTTAATAATTTAGATAAAAAACTATCAGCCATTTCAATAGGGTCATAGACAACTGAAACTCTAACCTTTGCATCTCTTCCGCCAATTAGACCAAATAACCCCTTACTTGGCTCATCTATTACTTCTATTTCTACATCATCTCTAATTGTGTTTAACTCTATTAAAGCCTCTTTTATTGCCTCATCAATGGTTTTTGATACCTTAATAACGGACCTCATGACTTTAATTCTCCTCCTTAATCTTACCTAAAGACTTATTGGAAATTATCTGTTGTATAATTGAGAAAGTATTACTTATTACCCAGTATAATGCAAGTCCTGCAGCAAACCCCCTTGCTGCCATAAATATCATTATAGGGAGGAACATATTCATCATTTTTTGCGTAGCCTGTGCTTGAGGATCTGTAGTTGCCGCAGACATAGTTAAACTTTGGAAATAAGTTGTTGCTGCAGCTAATAATGGTAAACCCCACAAATAAGGATCTGGATTGTTTAAATCTTTAATCCAGAAAAATGCTTTACTCATAGCCTCATAAACCCCAGGATCTCTAAAAGCAAATGTTGTAGGATTACCCATTACTTTAAAAAATGCAATAATGATAGGAAATTGTACTAAAAGAATTAAACATCCTGAAGCTGGATTATATTTGTGTTCTTTATATAGTTCTGCCATTTTCGTCTGCATTGTTTGTGGATCATTTTTATATTTAGTTTGAATTTCTTTCATTTTTGGTTGAAGCTCATTCATCTTCTTAGAAGATTTACTTTGATGTAAACTAATAGGTAAAAGTATAAGTTTAAATATTATAGTCGTTATAATTATAGCCATTGCATAAAAAGAAAAGTTTGCTGGCTCTGTACCAATCTGGGATACCATATCGTAGACGAATTTCAATAGCCTACCTAAAATATTGCCTAAAAAAGCAGTCATTTATAAACCTCCTATCATTTAAGCGGATCATATCCTCCTTTACTAAATGGATGACATCTTAATATTCTCTTTATAGTTAAATAAGTCCCTTTTAAAAAACCATATTTACTATAAGCTTGTATAGAATACTCTGAGCAAGTTGGATAAAATCTACAATTCTTCCTAGTTAAAATGTATTTCGATATAATATTCTGATAAATTTTAATTAAAAAAATAGCCAATCTAGCCATTATTATCACTTTGGCTTATTAACATACCTGCTAATTTTAGAATATGAAGCATTGCACTTTCTAATTCTTTATAGGAAATATCTACCACATTTTTTTTGGGTATAAAAATTAAATCATAATTACCTTTTATCTTATCAAAATTTAATCTATAAATTTCTTTCATTCTTCTTCTTATTTTATTCCTAACTACAGAGTTCCCTATTTTCTTCGTAATAGAATAACCTACCCTAGTATTTCCAACACTATTTTTTCTCATATAAAGAACTAAATTTCTATTCCAATAATTTTTTCCACTACTATAGACTTTCCTAAACTCTATATTACTTCTCAATCTATAAACCTTATTCATTGCATTTGCTCCCTTTAATTCAAATAAATGGCCTTTAACAATAAATATCCGATAAAAACAAATGGTCGTTATAAAAAGGCCACCTGAGTAGCGGCCTTATGCAGTTAATTTTTTTCTTCCTCTTCTTCTTCTTGCTTTTATAATTTCTCTACCTGATCTGGTTTTCATTCTTTTTCTAAATCCATGCTCTTTACTTCTTTGTCTCTTTTTCGGTTGATAAGTTCTTTTCATTTGAAAAACACCTCCTTCGATAATATACCTTCAGAAATATATAAACAATTAAATAATATAGAGTTTTCCATAAGAAAACACAAATACTACTAATGATTATATTTATTTGAAGTAAATATGTCAAGAAATTTCAACAAAACTAAAATTCATAATAAAGTTATTAACAATATGTTCAACTTGTGGATAATTTTATTGAATATATTCCTAAATTTTGATATTATAAAATAGCATGTGGATATTATTTAAAACTTATCAATATCTATAAGTTATGCACATTTTGTGGATAGTATGTGTATAACTTTTATAAATATCCACTTATTTTATTAAAATTCACTAATTATCTTGTTTTTTATCAACAGTTTTATTTTTTTCACCCTGTTGATAAGTTAATATTTATATCTAATATTTTTTTAATAACATTTTATCAATATATTATCCACAGCGAATTTTTATAAATTTAATTTGTTTATATCTATTTGTTTTTATTTTTTTGTTGATAACTCTGTTTATAACTTTTATAAATAAGTTTATTTTTTTTTCTATTGGTAATAATTTTAATGAATAGGAGGTAAAAAAATGGCTTCAAGTTTAGATAATATTTGGAATGAAGTATTAAATCTAATTAAAGTCGAATTAACTGAAGTTAGTTTTAATACTTGGTTAAAAACTATAGAACCTATTAGTATTTCTCCTGGTAAAGTAATATTAGCAGCACCTAATGAATTTACAAAAGGAATTTTAGTAGGCAGATATCTAAATTTAATAAAAAATGCTTTTTCCCATGTAACTGAAGAAGAATTTGATATTCAATTTATCATACCTGGAGAAGAATATTCTCTAAATATGGGACAACCCGTAGTACAAGATGTAGGCGATAACAATCAACGAGCACAATTAAATCCAAAATATACCTTTGATACATTTGTAATAGGTAATAGTAATCGTTTTGCCCATGCTGCTTCCTTAGCTGTAGCAGAAGCACCAGCTCAAGCATATAACCCTTTATTCTTATATGGTGGAGTAGGTCTTGGAAAAACACATTTAATGCATGCAATTGGACATTATACCCTTAGTCAAAATCCCAATTCAAAAGTGGTATATGTCACTTCGGAAAAATTTACAAATGAACTTATTAATTCCATAAGAGAATATAGAAATGAAGAATTTAGAAATAAATATAGAAATATAGATGTTCTTTTAATAGACGATATACAATTTATTGCTGGCAAAGAAGGAACTCAAGAAGAATTTTTCCATACATTTAATGCTCTTCATGAGGCTAATAAACAAATAATTATATCAAGTGATAGACCACCTAAGGAGATTCCTACATTAGAAGACAGGCTTAGATCTAGATTTGAATGGGGACTTATAGCTGATATTCAACCACCAGATTTGGAAACTAGAATTGCTATACTTAGGAAAAAGGCTAATGTTGAAAATATTAAAGTTAGTGATGATGTAATGCTCTACATAGCTTCTAAAATTCAATCAAATATCAGAGAACTGGAAGGAGCACTAATTAGAGTAGTAGCCTATTCTTCTCTGACAAATAGCGAAGTCACTGAAGAATTAGCTGAAGAAGCTTTAAAAGATATACTATCAAGTAACAAGTCCATAGAAATTACTGTGGATTTAATAAAAGAAATAATATCAAAGAATTTTAAAGTTAAAATTGATGATTTCAACTCTAAAAAAAGAACTAGAGCAATAGCTTACCCTAGACAAATTGCTATGTATCTTACAAGAGAGTTAACAGATCTATCTTTACCAAAAATAGGAGAAGAATTTGGAGGAAGAGATCATACTACTGTCATACATGCATATGACAAAATCAGTACCGATATAAATGAAAACTCTGAACTAAAAAGAAAAATTGATGAAATAGTAAAAGAATTAAAAGGATAGTTTTTATAATCTATGTGGATAGTTTTATGATTATAAAATAGTTATCCACATGTTATTAAATTAAATAAGTATTCGAGATTTCCATATATCAACAATTATCCACATAATCACAGCCCCTACTACTATTACTACTATATATTTTATATTCTTTCTATATCTCGGAAAAAAAGGAGGATTAAAATGAAAATAAAAATAAATCAAAGAGATTTAAGTAAACATATAAGTATTGCACAAAAAGGTATATCCACAAGAACAACCTTACAAATATTAGATGGCATATTATTAGAAGCATATAATGATAAATTAAAACTTACTGGTACAGACTTAGAAATGAGTATAGAAACATATGTGGATTGTGAAATAGAAAAAGAGGGTTCTATTGTAGTTAATTCTAAAATATTTGGTGATATAATTAAAAAACTTCCTAATGCTCCAATTTATATAGATGTGGATAACAATAATATAAACATTAAATGTGAAAATTCGGAGTTTAATATACTCGGAAATTCAGCTAAAGAATATCCAGATTTACCTATAGTTTTAGAGCATACTACATTTCAATTGCCAAATGATTTATTTAAATCAGCCATAAGACAAACAGTATTTGCCACCACTCAAGATGAAACAAGACCTTCTCTAACAGGAGTATTACTTGAAATTGTGGATAACAATATTTCTTTTGTCGCTCTAGATGGATATAGATTAGCTTTAAGAAAGCTACCTATAAAATCAGATGTTGAAATTAAAATAATAATACCTGGTAGAGCATTAAATGAATTAAATAAAATCATAGAAGATAATGATAATAATATAGAGATTGCAACTGCATCAGGACATATAGTATTTAACATAGGAGATACAATAGTATATTCTAGATTACTAGAAGGACAATTCTTTAATTATAAGGAAATTATAAGAAAAGATCATAAAACATCTACAATAGTTAATAAAAAGGCATTTCAAGATAGTTTGGAAAGAGCATCATTACTGGCAAAGGAAGAAAAGGCTAATCTAGTAAAGTTAAGTATAATGGACGGACAAATACTAATAAGATCCAATTCTGAAATAGGAAATGTAAATGAAATAATTATGACAGAGATTAATGGAGAAAATATAAATATTGCATTTAATTCAAGATATATATTAGAAGGTATAAAGGTAATTGATTCAGAAGATATACAATTAAATTTCATGGGTAGTTTAAATCCATGTATTATAAACCCATTACAAGATGAGAATTATACTTATTTAGTATTGCCAGTTCGACTTGCTCAAGATGATTTTTAGGGGAGAGATAAAACTATGAAAGAAATATCCATAGATACTGATTATATTAAATTAGACCAGTTTTTAAAACTTGCTGGCATTGTACAGACTGGCGGTCAAGCAAAAATTATAATTAGTGAAGGTGATATAAAGGTAAATAATGAAATAACTATTCAAAGAGGAAAGAAAATAAGGAAAAATGATATTGTTGAAATAAAAGACTACGGCTCTTTTATTGTAGTATAATATTATTTACCTTAAGGAGTGTTTGTTTTGCATGTAAAAAATATTAGACTTATAAACTTTAGAAACTACTTTAGTCTAAATATAGAATTAAATAAAAAAACAAATATATTTATTGGAAAAAATGCTCAAGGAAAAACTAATTTACTCGAAGCTATATATATATGTGCAACAGGAAGGTCATTTCGAACAAATAGAGATAAGGAAATAATAAATTTTAATAAAAATGAAGCTTATATTGGAACACAGATGAATATAGCAAATTATGAAAAATTTATTGAAGTTAAATTGGAAAGAGAAAAAACAAAGAGAATTAGGGTAAATAAAACAGAATTAAAAAATTATAGAGAGCTCTATAGTGGATTAAATATAGTTACTTTTTCTCCTGAGGACTTAAAATTAGTAAAGGGAGGTCCAGGAGAAAGAAGAAACTTTTTAGATATGGAGATTTCCCAAATAAAACCTGTGTATAATTTTAATATAAATAGATATAGTAAGATTCTTTTTCAAAGAAACAATCTATTAAGGTCTGCTAAATTTCAGTCAAATATAAAAAATCTTCTAGAAATATTTGATTTACAACTTGCAAAAATAGGTACAGATATAATTTTAGAAAGAGATAGATATATAAAGGAACTTTCTAAAATATCTAATAGTACTCATAATAAAATAACTCTATGTAATGAAAAACTAGAATTAAACTATTTATCTAATATTGAAATATTAGATAATAGAATAGATATGGAAAAAAAATACTTAGATAAGCTTAAAAGATATGTTGAAAAAGATATAGAAACAACATCTACACAGCTAGGTCCCCATAGGGATGATATATCTATGACAATAAATAATAAGGATATTAAAACATATGGTTCTCAAGGACAACAAAGGACCGTAGTATTATCTATAAAATTAGCAGAAGTTGAATTGATAAAAAAACAAAGAGGAATTTATCCAATTTTACTTTTAGACGATGTTTTTTCGGAACTAGATGAAGAAAGACGTAAATATTTAATTAAATCTTTCCAGGATATGCAGACATTAATAACTGTAACTGATGCTATAGATTTAAAAGAAATGGAAACAGTAGAAAAATCAATATTTTATATAGAAAATGGGAAATTAAAATAGATGGGAGTCATGGGATGATTATTCATATAGGTGATAACAATTATATATTTGAAAAAAATATAATTGCTATATTGGACAAAAAAGCTGCTGAAGGTACAAAGATAACAAGAGAATTTATAAATAGATTAATAGAGGACAATTGCTTAATTGGAACCTTAGATCTAAATACAAAATCCTATATAGTTGTATCAGATAATAACAATACAATGGTTTACACATCTAATATATCCTCAAAGGCATTAGCAAATAGAAATACTTATGAATAGATAATTTGATTGGAGGGAATTTAATGGCCAATGAAAAAAATGAGATGAATGGCAATAATAGACATTATACGGCCACAGATATACAGGTCCTTACAGGATTAGAGCCAGTAAGGAAAAGGCCAGGTATGTATATAGGCAGTACGGGACCAAAGGGACTTCATCACTTAGTGTATGAGGTAGTAGACAATAGTATAGACGAAGCTTTAGCAGGAATTTGTGACACTATTAGGGTCACTATTTTTGATGATAATTCAGTTAAGGTATCAGATAATGGTAGTGGTATACCTGTTGAAAAGCATCCACAGACAGGAAAGTCTACTGTAGAAACGGTTTTAACCATATTACATGCAGGTGGTAAGTTTAATAATGGAGCATATAAAGTATCAGGTGGACTTCATGGTGTTGGGGTTTCTGTAGTAAATGCATTATCTGAATGGTTAGTAGCTAAAGTAAGAAGAAATGGCAACGAATATATGCAAAAATTTGAAAGAGGCATAGCTAAAACAGAACTTGAGACTATAGGAAACTCAGATGAAACAGGTACAACCATTCATTTTAAACCAGATAAAGAGATATTTGAAAGTGTAATATTTAGTTTTGAAACCCTAGAACATAGATTTAGGGAAATGGCATTTCTAAATAAAGGAATTAAAATTATATTGGAAGATGAAAGAGAAGGAAAAACAAAAGAATTTCATTATGAAGGTGGAATAAAATCTTTCGTAGAATATATAAACAAAAATAAAACTCCTATACAAAAAGATGTAGTATATTTTGAAGGAGAAAAAGATGGAACAACAGTTGAGTTAGCTCTTCAATATACTGATGGATATTCAGAAAATATATTTACATTTGCAAACAATATAAATACTCCAGAAGGCGGAACCCATTTATCAGGACTTAGAACAGCTTTAACTAGAGTTATGAATGATTATGGTAGAAAATATAATATTATAAAGGAAAAAGAGGATAATCTAAGCGGAGACGATGTCAGAGAAGGTTTAACAGGGATATTGTCAGTAAAATTAATGGATCCTCAATTTGAAGGTCAAACTAAGAGTAAACTAGGAAACAGTGAAACAAGAGGTATAGTAGAAACTTTAATATATGATTATCTAAATATATATTTAGAAGAAAACCCTAAGGAAGCAAAAATAATATTAGATAAATCCATATCTTCTCAGAGAGCAAGAGAAGCTGCTAGAAAGGCAAGAGATTTAACTAGAAGAAAAAGTGTATTAGAGAATACCACATTACCCGGGAAATTAGCAGATTGTCAAGATGCGGGTATGGACACTGAAATATATATAGTAGAAGGAAACTCAGCTGGTGGTAGTGCGAAACAAGGAAGAGATAAGAGATTTCAAGCTATATTACCGCTGAGAGGAAAAATATTAAATGTAGAGAAAGCTAGATTAGATAGGATTTTAGGTTCAGAAGAAATAAAAATTATGATTACAGCTTTTGGAACAGGTATTGGTGAAGATTTTAATATAGAAAAATTAAGATATGGTAAAATAATATTGATGACGGATGCCGATGTAGATGGTGCACATATTAGAACATTGCTTTTAACATTTTTCTATAGATATATGAAAGAATTAATAGATGATGGGCATGTATATATTGCACAGCCGCCACTTTATAAGGTAAGCAAAGGTAAACAAGAACACTATGTATATGGAGATGAAGAATTAGATACTTTATTAGATGAACTAGGAAGAACCAATTACTCTATTCAAAGATATAAAGGTCTTGGAGAAATGAATCCAGAGCAACTTTGGAGCACTACTATGGACCCAGAAACAAGAACACTTTTAAAAGTAACTTTAGAGGATGCTGTTTCAGCTGATGAGGTATTCACAACTTTAATGGGTGACAAAGTACAACCAAGAAGAGAATTTATTGAAACAAATGCTAGATTTGTAAAAAACTTAGATATATAGGAGGTCGAGTATGGATAAAGAATTTGATAATATAGTGGAGATAAATATTGAACATGAAATGAAGAAATCCTACTTAGACTATTCCATGAGTGTAATTATGAGCCGTGCTTTACCAGATGTACGTGATGGATTAAAGCCAGTTCATAGAAGAATAATCTATGCCATGGATGAGCTTGGTATGGGACCAGATAAGCAATATAGAAAATCAGCTAGAGTTGTTGGGGATGTACTAGGTAAGTACCATCCTCATGGAGATACTTCGGTTTATGATGCAATGGTAAGACTTGCTCAGGATTTTAATATTAGATATCCATTAGTAGATGGTCATGGAAACTTTGGATCTATTGATGGAGATAGTGCAGCAGCTATGCGTTATACTGAAGCAAGAATGACAAAACTTGCAATGGAAATGCTTAGAGATATAGGGAAAGATACCATAGACTATAGACCAAACTTTGATGAAACATTAAAAGAACCTATAGTTTTGCCAAGTAGGATTCCTAATTTATTAGTCAATGGTTCTTCAGGTATAGCAGTAGGAATGGCGACAAATATACCACCTCATAATCTAAAAGAGGTAATAGATGGTATTGTAATGCTTATAGATAATCCGGAATCAACTATAGATGATCTAATGACAGTAATTAAAGGTCCAGATTTCCCAACAGCGGCACATATAATGGGCAAAGAGGGGATAAAATCTGCTTTTAGAACAGGGCGAGGAAAAATAACAGTAAGAGCAGTTACTGAAATAGAAGAAACAAATAAGGGAAGACATAGGATTATAGTAACAGAAATACCATATCAAGTTAATAAAGCTAATTTAATTGAAAAAATAGCTGAATATGTTCGAGATAAAAAGTTAGAAGGTATATCTGATCTAAGGGATGAATCAGATAGAGAAGGTATGAGAATAGTTATAGAAATAAAAAGAGATGCAAATCCAAATATAGTATTAAATAACTTATATAAACATACCCAACTTCAAACTACTTTCGGAGTAATAATGTTAGCTTTAGTAAATAATGAGCCTAAGATTCTTGATTTAAAAGAAATGTTGACTCATTATATAGCCCATCAGAAAAATATAATAACTAGAAGAACTCAATTTGATTTAAATAAAGCTGAAGATAGAGCTCATATTGTAGAGGGGTTAAAAATAGCATTAGATAATATAAATGAAGTAATACGTATAATAAGGTCTTCTAAGACTGAAGCCATAGCTAAAGAAACTTTAATGGATAAGTTTGGTCTATCAGATAAACAATCTCAGGCAATTTTAGATATGAGATTAAGACGTCTTACAGGACTTGAAAGAGAAAAATTAGAAGAAGAATATGAAGCATTGATAAAGGAAATTAATAGATTCAAAGAAATATTAGCTAATGAAAGATTGATATATGAAATAATTAAAGAAGAGATATTAGAGATAAAAGAAAAATATGGAGATCCAAGAAGGACTAGAATAATGCCTTCTGCTGATGAAATAGATATAGAAGATATGATTGAAGAAGAAGATGTTGTAATTACATTAACTCATTTTGGATATATAAAAAGGACTCCAGAATATACCTATAAAACTCAAAGAAGAGGCGGAAAAGGAATAATAGCTTTAACAACTAGAGAAGAAGATTTTGTAGAAGATCTATACATTACTTCAACTCATGATACTATATTATTCTTTACAAATAAAGGTAAGGTATTTTCTCTAAAGGCATATGAAATTCCAGAAGGTAGTAGACAGGCAAAGGGAACAGCAATAATAAACCTATTGAATTTAACAGGTGATGAAAAGGTAAATGCTATAGTACCTATAGATAAGAATACTATAGAAAGTAATCTTGTTTTTATTACCAAAGAAGGTATTATTAAAAAGACTAGTTTAAATAATTTCGAAAATATTAGAAAAAATGGTATTATAGCCATTGGTCTTAGAGATAGTGATGAATTAATAGGTGTTAGAAAAACTGATGGAAATAGAGAAATGATTGTAATAACTAAGAAAGGTATGTCCATTAGATTTGATGAAAATGATGTAAGAGAAATGGGAAGAAATGCCATGGGTGTAAAGGCTATTAGTCTAAAAGGTGATGACAAAGTTGTAGCTATGGAATTAGTTGAAGAAGGAAAGAAATTATTAGTTATCTCTGAATATGGTTTTGGAAAAAGAACTTCATTAGATGAGTATAAAACTCAAAATAGAGGTGGAAAAGGATTAATAACTTATCATATAAGAGAAAAAACTGGTGATATAGTTTCAGCTAAGGTTGTTGACGATAATGATGAATTACTAATGATTTCATTTACTGGTACAATTATTAGACTTATAGCAAAGGATATTTCTGTTATGGGTAGGAGTACACAGGGAGTTACTCTTATGAAGATGAAAGATGATAAAATAGTTGCTGTAGCAAAATATGTAGAAGAAGAATAGTATGCTAAATTAGTTTAAACCTTTACTTTATTCAATTATTAAAAAGATATGAATAAAGTAAAGGTTTTCTTTTTAAGTAAAGATTTAGAAACATAGGTATTTAGCTTTACATTAAAGTAGTTTTATTATAAAATTAAGACATATTGTATGTAGATAGAGGGGGGTTTATGATGTCTTTAAATATAGAAGTACAATTTGATGAAAAAGAAAACAAATGGATATTTTTACCCAATGGTGAAATAGATATTTATACTTCTCCTAAGTTTAAGGAAGAGGTATTGAAAAGTTTTAACAGTAAAGAAACAGATATTATAATAGATGGAAAAGATTTAAAATATGTAGATAGTACTGGATTAGGAGCATTGATATCTATCTTAAAAAAGCTTAAAGATAGTAATTTTAAGATTTATCTATCAAATGTTAAGCCAAATATAAGAAAGATATTTGATATTACAGAATTAGATAAGCTATTTATTATAAGAGGTGAGGTAAATGAATAAAGATATAATAAATCTGACGATACCTAGAAAGCCAGATTATATTAGTTTAGTTAGACTTACTACCTCAGGAATAGGATATAGCATGGGATTAAATGTAGATGATATTGAAGATATTAAAGTATCTATAGGAGAGGCTTGTATAAATTCTTTTATGTTAAATGATAAAGAAGATATATCATTAGTATTTGAAATAGATGAAGAAAAGTTATCAGTAAGGGTGACAAATGTTACTAAAAACATACCAGAAGATTTAGAAGAAAGAAAAGAGAGAGAATTGGGTCTGCTAATTATAAAGTCATTGATGGATGAAGTTATATTTAATGAAGATGGAATAGAAATGGTTAAATATATAGAGGATGATGCTCAATGACTAATAAAAAGGGGCAAGATAAAGAGGTCAAGGAATTAAAAGATAAGTCGGAGATTAAAAACCTATTCAAATCTTATAGTAAAACTAAAGACAAGGCTACTCGTGATAAGTTAATTGAAAAGCATATATATATAGCAGAAATTTTATCTAAAAAATATGCAAATAGAGGTATAGAATATGATGATATATATCAAGTAGCTTGTATTGGGCTTATATATGCTATAGATAGATATGATATAGATAAGGGATATGAGTTCTCCAGTTTTGCAACGCCAACGATAATAGGGGAAATAAAAAAATACTTTAGAGATAAAGGATGGACCATAAGAGTACCAAGAAGAATACAAGAATTATCTAAAAAGATAAATAATGCTAGAGTATTTTTGTCTCAACAATTACAAAGGTCCCCTACAATTGAGGATATAGCAAGTTATCTTAAATGTTCTGAAGAAGAAATACTAGAAGCTATGGAGGCTAGTAAAGTATATACACCTCAATCTTTAGATGTAACTTTTGATTCAAATAATGAAGATAAAGATGTTAATTTAGCAGATTTAATAGGAGAAGAAGATCATTATTTCAGTAGAATTGAAGATAATGATTTTTTAGTAAAAACTATGGAAAAGTTAAATGATGTTGAAAAACAAATACTAATAGGAAGGTATTTCAATAAAAAAACTCAAGCTGCCATAGCAAAAACACTAGATATATCTCAAATGACAGTATCTAGAATAGAGAAAAAGGTTTTAGAGAAGTTAAGGAAGGAACTAGAAAGAACAATGACGTAGCGTTGCATAATTTATCATATATATAGCATAATACTATATAGAATAATCATAATCTGTCTAATTTGTATGACAAAACAATTTATAAATCAACAAAAAACAACTTTTTTAAAAAAAGGTATTGACTTTAATCAATAATGAGAGTATTATAGTAAAGGTCGGCTGTGACACTGAATTAAACAAGTCAAATAAAGATTTGAAAAAAGTTCAAAAAAACAGTTGACAACTCTTGGAAAAGAGA
>NZ_JBEBOY010000007.1:0-120366 GCF_040396155.1 Tissierella praeacuta | reverse complement strand
TCACTGTGTAAGATACAGTGATTTCAAGCGTTATGAATTATGATTAACGCTATATCTAATAATATAAGAGGTGATTGATTATGAGTAAAATAGTGCTAAAGGGTAATATAGCTTTTACTCCTACAAAAGAAAAATTTGAAACTTATGAGAACTCATATATAGTAGTAGAAGATGGAAAAGTAGTGGATATTTGTAAGGAATTAGATGATTCTTACAAAGACTATCAGTTGAAAGACTTTTCTGATAAGATAATAATACCGGGATTTGTTGACTTACATCTTCATGCCCCTCAATATCCTAATAGAGGATTGGGATTAGATAAAGAACTTATTCCATGGCTTGAAACATATACATTTCCTGAAGAAGGAAAATATAATGACTTAGATTATTCTAAAAAGGTATATTCTAGACTTATAAATGAATTATGGAGAGTTGGCACTACTAGAGCAGTGGTTTTTTCAAGTATACATAAGGAAAGTACAAAACTTTTATTAGATATGTTTATGGAATCTGGTCTAGGAGCATATGTGGGAAAAGTAAATATGGACAGAAATACTGCAGAGTACCTTACAGAGGATACAACTACATCTATTATAGATACAGAAGAGATATTAAAAGAATATATGAATAAATCATATTTAGTAAAACCCATTATTACACCTAGATTTGCACCAACGTGTTCAGAAGAATTACTGGAGAGTTTAGGTAATTTAGCAGTCGATTATAAAATACCAGTTCAGTCTCATCTAAGTGAAAATAGAGCTGAAGTCAAATGGGTGACAGAACTCTTTCCGAAATCTAAAAACTATGCTTCAGTTTATAATGATTTTAATTTATTTGGTCAAACAAAGACTATAATGGCACATTGTATATATAATACTGATGAAGAAATTGAATTAATGGCTCAAAATGGAGTATATGCTGCACATTGCCCTTATTCAAATTACAATCTATCAAGTGGAATAATGCCTGTTAGGAAGTTTTTGAATAATGGAGCATCGGTTGGATTGGGATCGGATATTTCTGGCGGAAATAGTCTAAGTGTAGCAAATATTATAGCAGGAGCTATTCAGGCTTCCAAGATGATTTGGTTAAATACAAATGAAGAATCCGCTCCACTTACATTTAGTGAAGGGTTTTTCCTTGGGACAAAGGGTGGTGGAAGTTTCTTCGGAAAAGTTGGCAGCTTTGAAAATGGTTATGATTTTGATGCACTCATAATAGATGATAGTTCTTTATCAGATATTAATGAATTGTCAATAGAAGAAAGATTACAAAAATTTATCTACATAGGTGATGATAGGCATATTGTGGAAAGATACGTACAGGGAAAGAAGGTTAATGAGCCATTTAAAAATTAGGGGCTAATAATCGAAAATTTAATATGGTAAATTAATTTAAAAAAGAACTAAAAACATTTATGATTTTGGCATTTGACTGTATTGATTAAAAAAGGAGTTGTTGTCATGGCTAGGCAAAATGGTATTAGCATAGAGGATATGTTGGGACTTGATGTAATGGAATCTTGCAATTTAATAGCAGGATTTAGAGGAGTTAGAAATACCATATCTAGGATAAATATAATGGCAGACCCTGATATATTAGAGTGGACAGCAGAAGGAGAATTTTTGCTAACTACAGCTTATTCTTTTAAGCAAGATAATGTAAATACACAGATAGAACTAATAAAGGAATGTGCATCAAAGAAATTGGCAGGTATTGGTATCAAGATATCACCATATCTTGATGCACTTCCTCCAGAAGTTATAGACCTAGCCAATGATTTAAGCTTTCCTATAATAGATATACACTCATCTATTCCTTTATCAGATATAATGATGTCTGCCTTTAAAGAAATATTTAATAAACAAGCTTCTTTGTTGGAAAGAATTGAAAAGGTTCATGAAAAGTTGATGGGGGTTATGTTAGAAGGCAATGGATTAGAAGATTTAACACAGATAGTACAGGAAAATGTTAGAAATCCAGTAATTCTTCATTTAAGTTTTTCAAATGAAACTGTTGAATGTATAAATGGAATGAACAAGTCCTATAATACCGAATTAATGAAAGAAGTAAAAGAATTTTATGATTCAAATAACACAAAGAATAGATTAAGAAAATTAATAGAAGATACAGTTCTTATAAATGGAAAATATATTAAAAGAATGATTATGCCCATAGTCCTAAGAAATCATATATATGGTCATCTATTTACATGGAGTACAGATATGCCCTTAGGAGGATTTGACCTAGCAATAATTGAATCAGCTTCTACTACAATAGCATTATCAATATTACAAGAACTGTCAGTTAAGGAAGTGGAGATTAAATATAGGTCAGAGTTTTTCGAGGATTTAATTTCTATAGATTTGAAAAGGAGAAAAAAGGCCTTAGATAGGGCGAGATTTTTTAATTTACAGCTTGAGGATCATTATATAATAGAGGTAATGAGTTTTAAGCATAAAAATGAAGTTAATGAAACAGATGTATTGATTGATTACATACAGGATTTTACAAATCCAATAGTGAATATTATAGAGGAGCTAATGCAGTATTTAAACTTAAATGGGATAGTATCTACTAAGGGTAATGGGGTTCAAATTTTATTGAGTTTCCAAGATAAACATCAAATTTCTAATAGAATCAAAGATTTCAATCAAAGAATAATTAAATGTATATCTAACAAATGTGATGATTTAGATATAAGAATAGGTGTAGGAAGGATATATAAGGGTCTAGATAATGTAGATAAAGGTTTTCAAGATGCTGTAAGAGCTGTTAGAATAGGAAAGGTTATTACATCTAAGAAAATAGTAACATTTGATGAGCTAGGTATATTTAAAATTTTATCTCAGGATACATTAGTAGACGAGTTAGAGGATTTCTACAATTCCACATTGAAACCGTTAGTTGACTATGATAATAAAAAATCTACAGAATTAGTTAAGACATTAGATGTATACTTTAAGAATAATGGAAACTTAACTAGGATATCTGAACAGTTATTTACCCATTATAATACTATTCTTTATAGAATCAATCGTATTTCTGAAATAACTGGTATGGATTTGGAGGACCATAATCATAGATTAAATCTAGAAATAGCAATTAAAATAAAAGCATTATTGGACAAATAATTAGAAGAGTATTTTCTATTATTTTTCAATTTCACTTACGGAAAATAAATGATAAGATATATATTGACTAATCGTAAGGAGTGAATGAAATTGGAAATAGGAATAAATAATGCTATACTTCATATACTTGATTCTACTGCTTTATTGCCTGTTTATTCTCAACAAAATTTAGAATTAGAGGATGAAAAGGTACAAGAATTTATTGGAAGACATATTGAAAGAATATTTAATGACCAATCTGTAAAGGCTGGAAGATTTAATGAAAATTCCCATATTATAGAGTTCCTTAAGAATATAGATAAAGATTTTACTGATGTCAGTATATCTATTGCAGAAAAGTTATATGAAATTATGTTAAAATATACTGAAATACCTAGTGGAGATTTGTTAATAGCTTCATTAGATATGGAAGGGCACCATTATCTTATTATTATAAAATTTAACTATAAAGAAGGATATACTCATTATGTTGATTATGGAGATTCTGGAACATTAAATAAGATAGTTGTAAATAAGGTAATGTTTCCATCAGAAACACAGAGAAATATTGAGGCAGCATTAATTAATTTGGAGGATTTATCTATAAAGGTATTTGAAAGAGAATATGATATTGAAGGAGAGAAAATATTATACTTTTCTAAAATGTTTTTAAATTGTGATACAGAACTTTCCATAAAGGAAAGTATTAAGGTTATCAGAGAAGTGGCTAAGGATATGACTAAGCAATATTACGATGATGATTTTGAAAAGGTATCTGAAATTAAAGAAGCTATTTACGATAATCTTGATAGTGGCATTATTGAGGTTGAAAATGTTGCAGAAAAAATATTTAGAAATAATATTGAGGTTAAAAGGGAATATATAGAAAGAATTGAAGATGCAGGGGTCAATAAAGTTGTAGATTTGGAAGGGAAAAAACCGGAAAAGAAATTGACCGTACATAAAATTAAGATGGATAATGGAATACAACTTGATGTACCAGTTGATATTTATAGAGATAAGAATATAATTGAGTTTATAAACAATCCTGACGGAACAATATCAATAATAATAAAAAATATTAGTAAAATTAAACAAGGAAATTAAGAAAGGCTCTACTGAAGTATTGTAAGGTAGCTTTTTCTGGAACCAGATTAGGTCTGGATTTTTTAAAAGAATCAAGATTAAATAAGAACTTTTCTATATGTTATAAAAACAAATTGCTTAGATATTTCTGAGCAATTTATTTTTTATGGGCTTTCCTTTCTTAAAGGTAGTTCGTATTTGTGCTAAAATATAGTATAATTAATGCAGAAAGGGGTGATAGGTATTGTTTTTTGAAAAAGATTTACATTTAAGAATAAACGATATATTAGATTCATCCTACGATGGAATTTATATTACAGATGGAGAAGCAAATACAATAATGGTAAATAAGGCATATGAAAGAATTGCTGGGATAAAAACAGATGAGCTAATAGGGCGTAATATGAAGGATTTAGTAAAAGAAGGCTATATATCCCAATCTGCAACATTATTAGTATTAAAAGATAGGAAGGTAAATACCATTGAGCAAAATTTTAAAACTGGTAAGAAAGCATTAGTTACTGCTACGCCTGTATTTAACAATAATAGAGATATTACTATGGTAGTTACAAATGTAAGGGATATTACTGAACTTTATGAATTAAAAGAAAAATTGGATGAAAAAGAAAACCTGACAAAGAAATATTCCGTGGAACTGGAAGCTATGAAAATAGAATTGCTAAAGAACAATGACTTAATTGCCATGGATAAGAAGATGTTAGATATTATTCAAATGGCAATCAGAGTAGCCCCTATTGATACAACAGTGTTAGTAACAGGAGAAACAGGTGTAGGAAAGGAAGAAATAGCAAAGTTAATATATAAAAATAGTAATAGAGGGAGTAAACAATTTATAAAAATTAATTGTGGTTCCATACCAAAAACATTAATAGAAGCGGAATTATTTGGATATGAAAAAGGAGCATTTACAGGAGCGAATAAGGAAGGTAAAATAGGTCTGTTTGAAGTAGCTGATGGAGGTACAATATTTTTAGATGAAATAGGAGAATTGCCACTTGACATGCAGGTAAAACTTCTAAGAGTGCTTCAAGATGGACAATTTACTAGAGTTGGTGGAGTAGAAGAGATAACTGTAGATGTAAGAATTTTAGCTGCAACTAATAGAAATCTTGAAGAAATGGTAAGAGAAAAGTTATTTAGAGAGGACTTATATTATAGATTAAACATAGTACCTATTATAATACCGCCACTAAGAGATAGGAGGGATGACATAGTACCTCTCATACGTTATTTTTTAAATAAGTTAAATAAGAAATATAGATTTAATAAAACTATATCTAGTGAAGCTCTAAAGATATTATATTCTTATGAATGGAAAGGGAATGTAAGAGAGCTTAGAAATATTATTGAAAGAATAATGGTAATGTCAGAAAAAGATATAATTGGTAAATCAGATCTCCCTAATAATATATTAGTATGGGATAAAGAACAGAATATAATTAATGAAAATGAGATAGTGCCGTTAAAACAGGCTTTGAATAAAGTGGAAAGACATTTGCTAGAAATTGCTTTCAACACATATGGCAATGTACGTGATGCTGCAAAGGTTTTGGAAATAGATCCTTCTACTTTTGTACGAAAGAGACAGAAATATAAATGAGCGTTGTAAAGATGCAATCAGTTGTAAAGATGCATCAAAAATATAAATAAAAGAGAAGTTCTCATTTTAGCCGATATAGTTAAAAAAATATCAAATATTCCCAATAAAACGATGCAATAATGCAACAGTTCTGACTGGGAATATTTTTTTATACATAATAGTTAATTATTTAACGAGGTAAATAGCGGTGAAGGAAAAATATCATAAATTTTATAATAATGGCATATTTCTTGCAATATTAAATAAGTAAAATAAATAGGAAAAGAGGGATGGGTTAGTGGATAAGACAACTGTGGATATGATGATGGAAAAAGCTAGAGAAGCTCAGAAGTTATTTGAAAAATTTACTCAAGAACAGGTAGACAATGTTGTAAAGGGCATAGGTAAGGTAATTTATGATAATGCGGAAGTTTTAGCAAAAGAAGCAGTAGAAGAAACAAAAATGGGAGTATATGAAGATAAGGTTGCGAAAAATAGGGGTAAATCTAAGACTATTTGGAATAGCCTGAAAGGAAAAAAATCAATAGGTATAATAGATGAAAACTATGAAAATGGGTTGATTTCCATAGCTAAGCCTATAGGAGTAGTTTGTGCTGTTACTCCTACTACAAACCCAATTGTTACACCTATGTGTAATGCAATGTTTGCACTAAAAGGTGGAAATGCAATAATTGTAGCACCTCATCCAAGATCAAAAAAATCAAGCACTCATGCAGTAGCTTTAATGAATGAAAAAATTAAAAAACTAGGTGCACCTGATAATTTAATTCAAATAATTGAAGAACCATCAATCGAATTAACAAATGAATTAATGCAAAAATCTGATGTGGTATTAGCCACTGGTGGAATGGCAATGGTTAAATCAGCATATTCAAGTGGAAAACCATCCTTTGGAGTAGGTGCTGGCAATGTCCAGGTAATTTTAGATAGAGATATAGATTTTATAGAAGCTGCTGAAAAAGTAATCTCAGGAAGAATATTTGATAATGGTATTATTTGTTCAGGAGAGCAATCCATAATAGTGCCGGAAGATAAGTATGAAGAGGTTATAAAAGCGATGGAAGTAAATGGTGCATTTTATGTTGGAGAAGAGGAGACTGTAAGTAAATTTAGAGATGTTTTATTTAAAAATGGAGTGATTAATGGAGACATAGTAGGCCAGTCAGTACAATTTATTGCAGATTTAGCAAATGTTACAGTGCCAAAGGAAACTAAAGTAATATTGTTAAAACCAACTGGTATTGGAAAAGAAGATTTGCTTTGCAAAGAAAAGATGTGCCCTGTAATGATAGTATTGCCATATAATACATTCGAAGATGCAGTAGCAATAGCTCAAACTAATCTTGAATTGGAAGGAAAGGGACATACAACTGCAATCCATTCAAATGATCAAGAACACATAAGATATGCTGGAGTAAATCTTACTGTTTCAAGATTAGTAGTAAATGCACCATCATCTACTACGGCAGGTGGTTCCTTGTTTAACAGTTTATCACCAACTACTACCTTAGGATGTGGAACATGGGGAAACAACAGTATATCAGAGAACTTAAATTACAAACATCTAATAAATATATCTAGGGTAGCATTTATAAAAAAAGGAATAACTGTACCTGCAGACGAGGAAATTTGGGTTTAGATATAATAAGGGGGTATGTAAATGAAACAATTAGTTGTAAAACCAGAAATATATAAGTTTAATAATTGTGCTGAATTCATAGAATCATTTCCTATAACTGAAAAAGATTTGATATTAACTAACGAATATATTTATCAACCTTATTTTGGACATTTAAATTTACCATGCCATGCTGTATATCAAGAAAAATATGGTTTGGGGGAACCTTCAGATGAAATGATAGATAAAATATTTAGCGATATTAAAGACAAAGAATTCAATAGAGTAATCGCAATAGGCGGAGGCTCTGTAATTGATATTGCCAAATTATTTGTAATTAAGAATGCAACAAATGCATTGGAATTATTTGAAAAGACTATACCTCTAATAAAGGATAAGGAATTAATTATAATCCCTACTACATGCGGTACTGGTAGTGAAGCTACTAATATTTCCATAGCTGAGATAAAATCCAAGGGAACAAAAATGGGATTAGCAATAGATGAGTTATATGCAGACTATGCAATAATGATACCTGAAATGGTAAAAACATTACCATATAAATTTTTTGTGACAAGTTCTATAGACGCCTTGATACATGCAATAGAATCTTTAGTATCACCAAAGTCTAACTGTTATACTGAGCTATTTAGTATAAAAGCAATAGAGATCATATTAAAGGGCTATCTAGAAATTATTGAAAAGGGCGAAGAATATAGAACAGAAATAATAGAAGACTTCTTAATTGCAAGTAATTATGCAGGAATAGCATTTGCAAATACTGGAGTAGGAGCAGTTCATGCTCTATCCTATCCAGTAGGAGGAACTTATCATGTACCTCATGGAGAAGTGAATTATCAATTCTTTGTAGAAGTATTTAAGACATACAATAGATTGAATCCAAATGGAAAAATCAAAGATGTAAATAAGATGTTAGCAGGTTTAATCGGAACTACAGTTGAAAATGTATATGATGAGCTTGAGAAAATATTGAATAATCTATTACCGAAAAAATCACTTAAAGAATATGGTATGAAGGAAGAGGAAATTGAGGAATTTACAGTATCGGTACTTGAGAAGCAACAACGATTATTAGCAAATAACTATACAGAGTTATCAAGAGACGAAATAAAAGGTATTTTTGCTAGATTGTATTAGGAGTGATTATATGGATTGGAGATTAGAATATAATAAAAGACTAGTATCTAAAGAAGAAGCAGTAAAACATATAAAATCTGGTAATAGAGTAGTTATAGGTCATGCTGTAGGAGAACCTTCTTTACTTATTGAAGCCATGGTGGCAAACAAAGATGAATATGAGAATGTGGAAATAGTTCATATGGTTCCAATGGGAAAAAGCGAATATATAAAAGAAGGTATGGAAAAACATTTTCGACATAATGCTTTATTTGCAGGTGGATCTACTAGAGAGGCAATAAATTCAGGTAGGGCAGATTATACTCCTTGTTTTTTCTATGAGGTGCCAAAACTATTTAGAGAAGGGAAGTTGCCTGTAGATGTTGTATTAGTTACTGTTAGTGCCCCAGATGGAAATGGAAATTGTAGTCTAGGTACATCTGTGGATTACACAAAGGCAGCGGTAGAATGTGCTAAAATAACAATTGCTCAAATAAATGAAGAAATGCCAAGAACTTTAGGAGATTCCTTTGTTAATATAAAGGATTTAGATTATATTGTAGAGGCTGATAGTCCATTACCAATCTTAAATCCGCCAAAGATATCAGATGTTGAACGTTTAATAGGAAAACATTGTGCATCCTTAATTGAAGATGGCTCTACATTGCAATTAGGTATTGGAGCAATACCAGATGCAGTATTGCTTTTCCTAAAGGATAAAAAGGATCTTGGTATCCACTCAGAAATGATATCAGATGGTGTAGTAGAGCTATATGAAGCAGGGGTAATTACAAATAAAATGAAAACCCTTCATAAGGATAAAATGGTAGTCACGTTTTTAATGGGAACAGAAAGATTATATGATTTTGTAAACAATAATCCAAATATAGAAATGTATCCAGTAGATTATGTAAATGATCCTTGTGTTATTATGCAAAATCACAAAATGGTATCTATTAATTCATGTATTCAAGTAGATCTAATGGGACAAGTGGTTTCAGATTCAGTAGGAAAGAAACAGTTTAGCGGGGTAGGGGGACAGGTAGATTTTGTCCGGGGAGCATCTATGGCAAAGGCTGGAAAGTCTATTATAGCAATGCCTTCTACAGCGTCAAAGGGAACAGTTTCAAGAATAGTCTCTATAATAGATGAGGGTGCAGCAGTGACTACTTCAAGAAATGATGTTCATTATATAGTTACTGAATATGGAGTAGCAAATCTTAAGGGAAAGACTCTAAAAGATAGAGGAAGGGCTTTAATAAATATAGCACATCCAGATTTTAGAGATGAACTTATAAAGGAATGGGAAACCAGATTTGCAGATAAGTTCTAATATAAAAGAAAATTGGGTTTTCGTATTAGAGAAAGTGTTAAAAATATATTTTAAAGGAGATGTATTAAATGGCGTTAATGACTAGGGAGGAATATATAGAAAGTTTAAGGAAGTTGAATTTAAAAGTATATATGTTTGGTGAACTAATTGAAAATCCTGTAGACCATCCAGTGATTAGACCGTCTATGAATTCAGTAGCAATGACTTATGAATTAGCTCAGCAAGAAGAATATAAAGATTTAATGACCACAAAATCACATTTAACAGGAGAAATAATTAATAGATTCTGTCATATACATCAAAGTACTGAAGATTTAATTAAAAAAATAAAGATGCAAAGATTATTAGGTCAAAAAACTGCTTCTTGTTTCCAAAGATGTGTAGGCATGGATGCATTTAATGCAATTTATTCAACTACATTTGAAATGGATAAGGAATATGGAACAAACTATCATGAAAGATTTGCAAATTACTTAAAGTTTATCCAAAAAAATGACTATACAGTAGATGGAGCGATGACAGATCCAAAGGGAGATAGAGGACTTTCACCATCACAACAGGAAGATCCTGACTTATACCTTCGTATTACTGAAGTGAGAGAAGACGGGATAGTAGTAAGAGGAGCAAAGGCCCATCAAACAGGGGCTATAAATTCCCATGAACATTTAATAATGCCTACTATTGCATTGAAAGAGGAAGACAAAGATTATGCAGTATCCTTTGCAGTTCCATCCGATGCAGAAGGTGTAATAATGATTTATGGTCGCCAATCCTGTGATACAAGAAAGCTAGAAGAAGGTGCAGATATTGACCTTGGAAATGCTAACTTTGGCGGACATGAGGCATTAGTTATATTCAATGATGTATTTGTACCAAATGAAAGAGTATTTATGTGTAAAGAGGCAAAATATGCTGGTATGTTAGTAGAAAGATTTGCTGGGTATCATAGACAATCCTATGCATGTAAAACAGGTGTAGGTGATGTATTAATAGGTGCAGCAGCTTTGGCGGCAGACTATAATGGTGCAAATAAAGCTAGTCATATAAAAGATAAACTAATAGAAATGATGCATTTAAATGAAACTCTATGGGCATGTGCTGTTGCCTGTTCAGCAGAGGGAAGTAAAACAGATTCAGGAAATTATTTAATTGATTTATTATTGGCAAACGTATGTAAGCAAAATGTAACTCGTTTCCCATACGAAATAGCACGCTTAGCAGAAGATATAGCAGGTGGATTGATGGTTACTATGCCATCGGAAAAGGATTTTAAAGATCCAGAAATAGGGAAATACGTTGAAAAATATTTAGCTGGAAAAACTGGAACTTCAACAGAAAATCGTATGAGAGTATTAAGGTTAATAGAAAATATTACATTAGGTACTGCAGCAGTTGGATATAGAACTGAATCTATGCATGGTGCTGGTTCGCCGCAAGCTCAGAGAATAATGATTGCTCGCCAAGGAAATCTTGAAGCTAAGAAGGAAATGGCGAGAAAAGTTGCACAAGTAGATACTAGCAAGGATAAATAAAAAGGAATAATCTAAGTGGGGGGGTAGCTTTGAAAGATAGCTTATTAAATGAGGTAGAAGAAGTGGTGGAAGAATTTATTAGACCACAGCTTAAATTGCACGGTGGAAATATAAAAGTCAATTCTGTTATTGATAAAATAGTACGGGTAACATTAACAGGTAGTTGCCATGGCTGTCCCTCTGCTCAGATTACTATTGAGGAGACCGTGGAAAATATATTAAAAGAGAAACTAGGAGATTCAATATATAAGGTAATTTTAGTCAATCAAGTTGATGAGGAAATACTAGCCTTTGCTAGAAAGATTTTAAATGGTGGTGAATAGGTGAAGGTAGGTATAAAATATTGTGGAGGTTGTAACTCAAGATTTGAACGCACTACTATTGTAGAGAAAATAAGATCCGATTATAAAGAACTTGAATTTAGTTATGCTACAGAGAATGAGGAGTATGATTTTATTATAGCAGTCAATGGATGCCATATAGCATGTGCAGGATTACAGGGTTTAAAACCTAAAAAAGGATTTCTGATTATTAGAGATGATGATTATAAAAACATAAAAGAAAAAATAGATCGGATGAAAGAATAAAAAATGCCAAGGTTTTCCTTGGCATTTTTTATTCTTCCAATAGTGCTACAGCTCTAATAGGCGAGCCGCTTCCATCCCTAATTTTTAGGGGTAAGCCAAAATATAGAAATCTTTTATTTACCAATTTGTCTAAATTACACAAATTCTCAGTATTAGTTATATGATATTCTCCGCAAACTAGGTGACCTGAGAAGTTTATATCATCTGGAGTTAAGTCTATTGCTGGAGCATCAACTCCTATATTTACAACGCCTTTCTCTGCTAGCCATTTTGCACCTTCATAGCTTAGTCCCGAATAGTCAGTTTGAAACATGTCAGTACCAAAGGTTCTATCATGATGTCCAGTATATAGTAGGACTATATCACCTTGTCTAATCTCTTGTCCAGAACGAGATAGGGCTTCTTCTAAATCCTTTGGTTCAAAATAATTTGGATATCTTATATGAGATAAATCAATACAAATAGCTGAGCCCCAGAAATATTCCAAAGGCATATTATCTATGGTAGGCCCTTCTGGATTGAACTCCCATACTCCATCACAATGTGTGCCGCCATGTTCACTAATAAGTAGATTTCTTGCAGAAAAACCTAAGGTTTTACTTCCAGTAAGCTCCATATTTTCTTCATGGGTCATATTGGTCATTATAAATGTTTTCTGGTGCATAGGGAAAACACTCATACCTTGGTAAATTTCTTGAGATAGGTCAATTAGTTTTAATGTCATTAAATCCCCTCCCCAATATTATTTATATTATTATAACTGCTTACCTAAATTAAAGGTATATAAAAGATATACAAAAATATTATTAGAATTATACAAAAGATTTGTTATAATTTTAGGTCTCTAAGTATATTTTTATAGTAAACTAACAAGGCATATTTTATAGCAATATGTTATTATTAGTACAAAATAAATGAAAAGGGGAGATAGGTATGTACGATGTTATTGTAAAGAATGCAAAAATTCCTCAAGGCGATGACACTGCATTAACTAATATTCTAGTTAAGGATGAGAAGATAGCTGGATTCTTAGATAATATTGAAGGGATAGAGGCAAAAGAAACAATCGATGCAAAAGGGCATTTAACATTACCAGGCTGTATAGACTCACATACTCATTTTATGTATCAAGGGTTTCCACATAGAGAAAACTTCCTAACAGGTACAGCTGCTGCAGCTCGAGGTGGAATAACTACTGTTATTGATATGCCTTGCTGTTCCGTTCCATCAGCAAGAAGTAATGAACAATTAGATTTAAAACTTGATTTGATACAGCCACAGGCATTAGTAGACTTTGCTTTGTGGGGCGGAGTAACAGGGGAAGATGTAAGGGAAGGTTGGCTTGATAATGTACAGGAGCAAGCTGACTGGGGAGTAGTAGCATTTAAGGCATATATGACTCCATCAGTTCCAACATTTCCAAGGGTTACAGACCCAGAAATGTTTGAGGCGTTTAAAGCAGTTGCAAAAACTGGGCTTCCAGTAGGAATCCATGCTGAAAATTACTCTATGTGTGATTATTATGTAAAAGAATTCCAAAAACAAGGCAGAATGGACGGACCAGCTTGGGCAGAGGCAAGAATGGAATTGGCAGAAAAGGTTGCTATAGAATTAGGTATTAGCTTTGCTGAAGAAGCAGATGCTAGACTTCATATAGTTCATATGAGTACGGGAATAGGTGCAAAATTAGTTGGAGAAGCAAAGAAGAGAGGGTTAAATGTAACTTCTGAAACTTGTCCGCATTACTTAACAATAAATGCTCAAGATGCTATGACAGAACATGGGGCTTGTGCAAAGATAGCTCCGCCACTTAGAACTAAAAAGGATAACGAATTACTATGGGAAGGATTAAATAATGGAAGTGTAGATTTTATAGCTACAGACCATGCCCCTTATGAATTAGAAAGTGAAAAGATAAAAGAAGGAACTAATATATGGACGGCATTTCCAGGAATTCCAGGTGTTGAAACAATGGTGCCTATTTTAGTAAGTGAAGGATACAATAAGGGAAGAATTTCACTATCTACTTTAGTTGATGTATTAAGTAAAAATGCAGCTATTCATTATGGTTTATATCCAAAGAAAGGTGCAATGAATATTGGCTCAGATGCAGACTTTACTATAATAGATTTAGATAAGGAATGGGTTATAGATCCGAAAGATGAAGCTTCAATGTGCGGATATACTCCTCTTGAAGGTATTAAATTAAAAGGAAGAGTTACAAAGACCATAGTACGTGGACATCTAGTATTTGAAGATATAGATGAAAGTACATTAGCTAAATTAACAGATGAGGAATTAAAGAAAATAGTCCATAATTTCCCAGAAGGAATAGAAGAAAAATATGCTGGTCAATTTGAAAGATATCCTCATTTAAATAGTGCTGAATATGAAAGAAGTTATAGGATAAATCATCCAGAAGTAATAGATAAACATATAAGAGGAATAAAGGGGATAGTATCTAAACCAGGATTTGGTCAACTCATTAAGAGACAAAGTATACAAATTTTACCTAGAAAAATAAAATACTAAAATAATAAAATTAAGGGGGATTTTAATAATGTCAAGACATGCAATCTTAGTAATAGATATGTTAAATGATTTTGCTAATCCAGAGGGAGCATTATATTGTGAAGGAACAGCTATTATAACACCAAAGCTTCAAGAAATATTCAAATGGGTAAGGGAAAGAAATGCCAAAGGCAATGATGATGTGCAATTAGTTCATATTCAAGAAGCCCATAGAAAGAATGATGCAGATTTTAAAGTAAGACCAGTTCATGCAGTAGATGGAACTTGGGGTTCAGATTTTGTTCCAGAGCTAAAACCTGAGGGAGATGAATATATAGTAAAGAAAAGAAGACATAGTGGATTTGCATATACTGATTTAGACCTTTATCTAAGAGAAGAAAATATAGATACAGTAATAGTTACAGGTACTTGGACTAATGTATGTGTAAGATCAACAGCTACAGATGCATTAGCAAGGGCATATAAAGTTATTTCTCTTACAGATGCTATACATGCAAAGAATCAAGAAATGCATGAACAAGGATTAAGGGATTTAAGTATATTCACGAAATTAATGACTTTTGATGAATATAAAGAAGCGTGGGAAAAAGGACTTGACCCATGGGAAGGCGGAGGAGACACAGAGAATAAAGTAAAATAAAGTATAAATGATTAATTTCCATATAGGGTGGATAAAACCGCCCAATGGCTACATAGAAAGAGAGGAATTGCAATGAAGATAGTAGTTGGAATATCTGGAGGCTCTGGTTCGATTTATGCAGTTTCCCTCCTAAAGGCATTAAAGGAATTAAATATAGAGACTCATCTTGTAGTATCTACTATGGGAGAATATGTAACAGAACATGAATGTGGTATTAATATAGAAGAACTAAAATCCCTTGTCACATATTATCATGATAATAAAAATTTTGCAGCTCCAATAGCTAGTGGTTCTTTTAAAGTAGATAAGATGATAGTTCTTCCTTGTTCTATGAAAACATTGTCATCTGTTGCTTGTGGGTTTTCTGATTCTTTGATTTCACGAGCTTGTGATGTAACTATAAAGGAAGGACGTAAGCTAATATTAGTACCTAGAGAAACACCTTTAAGCCCAATTCATTTGGAGAACATGTTAAAGCTAGCTAGAATGAATGTTACTATATTGCCATTGAGTCCGGGATTTTATAATCATCCTGAAACAATAGAGGATATTATATTTAACATGACAGGACGGATTCTAGATATGTTAGAGATAGAAAACAATTTAGTAAAAAGATGGATTGGTAAATAGAAAGGAGGGATGATTATGCTTAGACATACTCTAGAAAAACTAAGAGACAATAATTTACTCTTGGAATGTAATAAAGAGGTAGATCCAGTATATGAAATGGGGGCAGTCCTTAAATACTTTAACAACAAAAAACCGATTTTATTTAATAAGATAAAGAACAGTACCTTATTATCCATAGGAGGCCTTTATGGAGATAGAGATATAATATATAGTTTATTAGGTACTAATCATGAAAGTAGAATAGAAACTTTTATGAATGCCATAGCAAATCCACAGCCATATAGAATAGTCAAAGAGGGACCAATAAAAGAAAATATCATAAGAAGAAATATAGATTTACCAAACCTTTTACCTATCAATAAATTTCAAGAGAAGGATTTATCAAACTTCATAACAGCAGGAGTAATGGTGGTAAAAGATCCTGTTACAGGAAGATATTTTACATCCATTAGAAGATTTCAAGTAAATGGAGGAAATAAACTCTCAGCTCTAATAGCATCACCTAAACTAACTAATGATTTTTTAGAATTAGAAAAATTAAATAGACCTTTGGAAATAGCAATAGTATTTGGATATGATGCACCATTTTTAATGGCATCTCAAATTAGTTCAGCTACCTACGGCATAGATAAATATGAAATAGATAGTAGTTTAAGGGGAGAACCATTAGAGTTAGTAAACTGTGAAACAGTAGATATTTTAGTCCCAGCTAATGCAGAGATTGTTTTAGAAGGACATATGGTTCCAGGAAAAAGGGAGATAGAAGGTCCATTTGGAGAATTAATGGGATACTATGGACATGTTGCTCCCCATCCAATAATAGAAATAGATGGAGCGATGCATAGAAATAATCCAATTTATCAAACAGCATTTCCTTGTAGAGAAGAACATGTGTCAAATGGAATGATAAGGGAAATAGAACTATATTATCACTTAAAGAATCAATTAGATGTAGTAGATGTATATGTAACAGAAGGCGGAGGATATAGATTTAACGCTTTTATATCCATTAGAAAACAAAGAGATGGTGACGCTAAAACAGCAATACTTTCAGCACTTGGTCTAAATAAGGATTTAAAACAGGTAGTTATAGTAGATGAAGATGTAGATATATTTAATAGTCAAGATATTGAGTGGGCAATAACTACAAGATCACAAGCCTCCCTTGATTTTGTAATAGTTGAAGGGGCATTAGGTTCATCTCTTGAGCCATCTCATGATTTAAGAGGAGTCACAGATAAAGTAGGTATAGATGCAACAAAACCTTTAAATGATGAAAAGGGGAAATTTGATAGAGCTATTATACCTGGATATGAGAACATAGACATAAATAAATATTTTCCAAATATATAAAAAAGAAGGTGAGGTAATTGAAAGAAGCAATAGGAATGGTTGAAACTAGATCCCTTGTTGCAGCTATGGAGGTGGCAGATGCCATGGTAAAGGCTGCAAGTGTAAGGATTGCTGATTTTCAAATAGTTGGTTCAGGATTAGTATCGGTTACAGTTACAGGGGATGTAGCAGCAGTAATGGCAGCTGTAGAAACAGGTAAAATAAGAGGTGGGCAAATAGCAGAAGTAGTTTCAGCTAATGTAATTCCAAGACCTCATGATGAAGTAGACAAAATTTTTGATTTTGATGGTGGTGAATAATCATGGTGAATCCATTATCTAGAATTGCAATGCAAAATTTAATAAAGGATAATAAACCAATAATTAGTACTAGAGTAGAGACTCAGGCAGACAATTTAGATAGTAAAGAAGAAAAAATTATAACGGACATAATCAATGGTGAGAAAATGGTTATGGAAGGAAGAAGTAAAAATACAGCAATAACTTTAGATGAAGCAGTAAATAAAATAAAAAATAACCGTTAGTTAAGGACGGAGGTGTGAAATGAATAAAGCATTAGGACTTATAGAAGCATTGGGACTTACAACAGCGGTTACAGCATTGGATGCAGCCAGCAAAGCTGCAGATATAACCTTAGTCGGATTTGAAAAGATTATAGGAGTAGGTAAAGCTGTAGGTGTAAATATTCAAATAGCAGGAGAAGTAGCAGCGGTTAAGGCTGCAGTAGATGCAGGAGTAGATGCAGGAAATAGGGTTGGAGTAATTTTCGCATCCCATGTAATACCAAGACCGCATGATGAGGTTGATGGATTAATAGCTAAGTTTTCTAAGAATATAAAAGATAAAGAAGAAAAGAAAAAGGAAACAAAAAAGGAAGTTAAAAAAGAAGCAAATAATAAGAAAGCTGATAAGGAGGAATAAAAATGAGTCAAGCATTAGGATTAGTTGAAACTAAAGGATTAGTAGGTAGTATTGAGGCAGCAGATGCTATGGTAAAGGCAGCAAATGTTACATTAGTAGGATATGAAAAAATAGGTTTTGGTCTTGTAACAGTAATGGTAAGAGGAGATGTAGGAGCAGTTAAGGCAGCAGTAGATGCAGGAGCAGAGGCCGCAAGAAATGTTGGAGAACTGCACTCAGTACATGTAATACCAAGACCACATGCAGAGGTTGAAAGAGTTATCTTGAAACAATATGAATAATTAAATTGGAGTGTTTTAGATGAAAACAAAGATAACTTCAAACATATTGGAGGATATATCTAGGAGACTTAAAGGAGAAGAAAGTTTAAAAGGTGGAGATAAGGCTCTTATAGTTTTCAATGGCTCAGATATAGAAATATATAATAAAATAGAAAATATTAAGAGATTGAAAGATAAAGGGATAAAAATATCCCTAGCTTTTTCCTTCATGGCAGAACAAATATTAGATACCGAAAGGATAATTAGCTCCTTATGTCCGATTAATATATATAAAGAGCGGGATATATTTAGACTCAAAGATATTTTCAAAGATTATTCTATGATAATAGGAATGAATATTACTATGAATACTCTTTCTAAAATATCCTTAGGAATGGTAGATAGTTTTATATCAAATATAATTTGGACATTTTTATGTAAAGAAAAGAAAGTATATCTTGACTTTAATTCAGTAAGAAAATACTTAGGGGAAGAAATAAAGAACAAGGAAATATTAAATCAAATAAACAAATATATTGATATTGTAAAGAAAATGGGAGCTATAGAGATAGATAATGAAACTTTATTAGAAAACGTTATAAAGGGTATTGGGAATTTACAAACAAATATAAATGGTGAAATACAAATTAAAGGGAATAAAAAGGTAATAACAGAAAGGGATATATTAAATATATCCCCAGACAATGAATTGATTTTACCTAAAGGAAGTATTATTACAGCTTTAGCCAAAGATAAAGCGATAGAGAAGAATATAAAGATTGAAATAAGATAGGGGGGCTAATATGCATATTGGTAGAGTAATTGGAACAGTAGTTGCAACAAGAAAAGACGAAAAGCTAGTAGGAACTAAACTAATGATTACACAGCCTCTCGATTTAGATTTTTTACCTAAAGGAGAACCACTTATTGCAGTAGATACAGTAGGTGCTGGCATAGGGGAATTAATAGTATTTACCACTGGTACTGCCAGTAGAATTGCAGCAAGAAAAATGGATGCACCAATAGATGCAGCAATAGTAGGAATAATCGATGAAATTGATGTAAATAAAACTCTATTAAAAGAATAGGGAGGAGGTAATAAATTTGAAAGATACTAAGTATTTAAAAATGGCAATGGAATATAGATCTTCTATAGATGCTCTTATGGGCAGCAAAGAACATGCAGATACAGTTCTTATAGGGGGAAAGGTTGTAAATGTAATAACAAGAGAAATCTATAAGGCAGATATTGCCATTAAACATAAATATATTTTATTAGTAGGAGATTGTAGAGATTTAATAGGACCAGAAACTATGGTCATTGATGTAACTGGTAAATATTTATCTCCAGGATTTATAGATTCTCATATGCATTTTGAATCTAGTATGCTTACAGTCACAGAATTTTCAAGGCTTTCTATACCATCAGGCACTACAACATTAGTGGCAGATCCACATGAAATAGGAAATGCATTAGGACCAGTAGGGATGAAGGCAATGGCAGATGAGATAGACCATGTTCCATCTAATGTATATTTAGTAGTTCCATCTTTAACTCCGGATTGCCCAGATTTAGAAACAGCAGGATATGATGTGGATTCTAAAGATATGGAGGATTTACTTAATTATAAAAATATTATAGGTATTGGAGAATTACAGGGATTTAGCAATGCAAAGCATGTATATAGAAATACACCAGAGATAATAACAGACTTACTTGCTTCAACCATATATGCAAGATCTAAAAACATGGTAGTCGATGGAAATGCACCAGAATTATTCGGTAAAGAACTGGCAGCTCATATAATAGCAACAGCAGGAAAATGTTCTTGTCATGAAACTACTGCAAAGGAAGAGGCAATGGAAAAGCTTCGTCAAGGTGTATATCTATTTATGAGGGAAGGTTCTACCCAAAAGAATATGGCAGAATGTATTAGAGCAGTAACAGAAGAAAAAATGGATTCAAGAAGATGTATTCTAGCTACAGATGATATGGTAGCAGCAGATTTAGAAACATTGGGACATATGAATGAAATAATTAGAAGGACAATAAAGCAAGGTATAAGTCCAGAAGAAGCAATCCAAATGGCTACTATAAACCCTGCTACATACTTTGGCTTTGATCATGTGGGAGTCTTGGCTCCGGGAAAACAAGCAGATATAGCAATAATAGATGATATATATGAAATGACCATAGCAGGGGTATTTTTAAAAGGCAAATTAGTAGCATCAAAAAGAGAACTGCTAATAGACTTACCAAAATACACCTATCCAGAAGAAGTTAAATCTTCAGTAAAAATAGGACCAATTTCAGATAAGGATTTAGAAATAGAGTCGGAAGGAACATCTGCTAGAGTAAGATGTATAGAAGTAATTCCAGATCAAAACTTAACAGGAAAATCCGAAGAAACTCTAAGAGTTAGCAGAGGATTAGTTGAAGCAGATATAACTAAAGGTGTATTATATATAGCCTGTGTAGAAAGATATAATAGAACTAATTATATAGGTAAAGCATTTGTAAAAGGATTTGGTATGAGAGAAGGTGCTTTTGCAGAATCTGTTGCCCATGACACTCATAATATATTAGTCACTGGAACCAATATTAGGGATATGACTATTGCTGTAAACGCAGTTATAGAAATGGGTGGAGGAATAGCAGTAGCAAATAGAGGAAGAATACTATCTGAGATGAGATTGCCAGTTGGTGGATTAATTACAGATGAATTAGATGGACATCAAGTAGCCGAAAAGACAGCTGAACTAGAAAGAATAATAACTAAAGACTTAGGATGTAAGATTCATGCACCCCTAATGCATCTATCTTTCTTAGCATTATCCACCAGCCCAGCATGGAAGATAACAGATAAGGGACTTATAGATGTAAATAACTTTAAGATTTTATCTCCTGTTATTAAATAAAAAATATTATGGTTATCCTTGAAAATCTAGTATAATAGTAAAATAGGATCCTTAAAAGAGAGGAGGGTAGTTTTTTTAAATAAATTTAATAGGAGGAATATTATGTCTAGTGAAGGGGCTTCAAATGTTGGATTTTTTGAGAGGCGATTTAAACTAAAGGAACATAATACAGATGTAAAAACAGAAGTAATGGCAGGGATTACTACATTTATGACTATGGCTTATATCTTGGCAGTAAATCCAGGTATACTTTCAGATTCTGGTATGAATTATGGCGGAGTATTTACGGCAACGGCACTTTCATCATTTATCGCATGTATTATGATGGCATTTTTGGCCAACTATCCTTTTGCACTTGCACCAGGTATGGGACTTAATGCGTTCTTTACTTATACTGTAGTATTTGGTATGGGACATTCATGGCAGTTTGCTTTAACAGCAGTATTTATCGAAGGGATTATATTTATATTATTATCATTTTTCCAAGTAAGAGAAGCAATATTTAATTCAATCCCTATGAATCTTAAAAAAGCTGTATCAGTAGGTATAGGTCTATTTATAGCATTAATTGGGTTAATAAATGCTGGAATAGTAGATACAGGAAAAATTTTAATGGAAAATGGGGTTCCTGTAATAGAAAATGGGGCTAAAGTATTAAATGAAGGTGGATTAATAATTACCCTTGGGAATTTAAAATCTCCTTCAGCATTGTTAGCATTAATAGGTATTGTTATAACTGGAATTCTTTTAGCAAAAAAGGTTAAAGGAGCATTATTCTTTGGAATAATAGCGACTACATTAATTGGTTTACCAATGGGAGTTAGTTCTGTGCCTAATGGAGATTTTCTAGGTATATTCTCATTGCCGCCATCTCTTAGTGAAGTAGCATTTAAATTTGAATGGGGCAGAATGTTCTCATTCGACATGCTTATAGTAGTATTTACATTTTTATTCGTTGATATATTTGACACCGTAGGTACTTTAATAGGAGTGTCATCAAAAGCTGGAATGCTTGATGAAGAAGGTAAATTACCTAAGGTAAAAGAAGCATTACTAGCAGATGCTATAGGAACTACTGTTGGAGCATGTCTAGGAACATCTACAGTAACTACATTTGTAGAGTCAGCTTCAGGTGTTGCTGAAGGCGGTAGAACAGGACTTACATCTTTAACAACAGGAGTTATGTTTGGATTAGCATTAATACTTTCCCCATTATTTGGCATGATACCAGGAGCTGCAACAGCACCGGCATTAATTTTAGTTGGATTATTTATGATGAGTCCAATTAAAGAGATAGACTTAGATGATTTTACAGAAGCAATACCAGCATTCTTGACAATAGTTATGATGCCTTTTGCATACAGTATAGCTGAAGGTATTGTCTTTGGTATGGTTTCATATGTAGTATTGAAAGTATTAGCTGGAAAACATAAAGATGTATCACCAATTATGTATATTTTAGCTGCATTATTTGTACTAAAAACTATATTTATGTAATAATTACTGGCCGCCTTCTCTATGGAGGCGGCTTTTTAAAATAAAAAATCCTATGAGAGGTGTAAATATGACCTTAAATCAAGTATATAATGCAAGTACTATTGATGAAGTGATAGAAATACTTGGCAAATATGGCAGTGATTCAAAAATAATAGCCGGAGGCACGGATATTGTAATTGCCTTAAAAAGTGAGAAAATATCACCTAAATTGTTAATAGACATTACTAAGATTACAGACTTGAAAAACATAGAGGATGATGGGGAATATATTAAAATAGGTGGAGCTGTGACTTTTACTCAAATCACTAGAAATCCATTATTTCAAAGAAATTTATATGGATTATATAAGGCCTGTAGAATGGTAGGTTCACCTCAAATAAGAAATAAGGGAACCATAGGGGGGAATATTGCAAATGGGTCTGCAGCGGCAGATTCTATACCGCCTCTAATGGCATTAGAAAGCATAGTGAAACTTGTAAGTATAGACGGAATACGAGAAATATCGTTAGAGGAGTACTATAATAAACCTGTAAATCATAAGGAACTTATCAAAACGATTAAGTTTAAGAAACCAATGGAAAATCAAATTCTTTCCTTTTCAAAACTTGGACTTAGAAAGGCATTAGCCATATCAAGATTGACATTAGCTACTTTCATTGAATTTGATTCTAAAGACTTTATTAAATCTATTAGAGTTGCCAGTGGTGCATTGGGGAAATGTCCTATGAGAGAATATGAAGTAGAAAATTATTTAACTGAGAAAAGAATTGAAGAGGAAGCTATAAAGGAAGTCATAGAGGTATTGCAAGGGGTTATGGATGAAAGATTAAAGGGGAGGGCTACATTACCATATAAAAGGGTGGCTGTATCAGGTATATTAAAAGAAGCCCTTGAATCAGCAGTGACAATAGGCAGTGAGGTGATATCATGGTAGATATAAGCCTTAAAGTGAATGGTGAATTTTTCGAAATTTCTGTAGATGAAAATTTAAGATTAATAGACTTATTAAGGGATGAGTTAGGATTTGTAGGAACTAAAGAAGGTTGTGGAGAAGGAGAATGTGGTGCTTGTACTGTTATTATGGATGGGGAAACTGTTAACTCTTGTCTTGTAATGGCTTTTCAAGCCAACGGAAGCAGTATTTTAACTATAGAGGGATTAGAAAAGAATGGAAAATTTCATCCAGTACAACAAGCATATATAGATGTAGGTGCAGTACAATGTGGATTTTGTATTCCAGGGATGGTTTTATCTACTAAGGCTTTATTAGATAAAAATCCCCATCCTACAAGGGATGAAATTAGAGAAGGAATATCTGGTAATCTATGCAGATGTACAGGATATAATAAGATGGTAGATGCAACTGAGAGAGCCATAAAGTATATGGAGGAGGGAAGGTAATGGAGCTAAATGTAATAGGAAAAAACATTCTTAGAGTTGATGCATATAGTAAAGTTACAGGTAAGGCAGTTTATCCTCAAGATATATATTTAAATAATATGGTCTATGGTAAAACCTTAAGGTCAAAACTACCTCATGCTAAAATAAAAGTAGATATTACAGAATCAGAAAAAGTAGAAGGAGTGCTAAAGGTATTTACATTTAAAGATGTACCAAAGGAAAATTCCCATGGAGTAGTAATTAAAGATCATGAAGTATTTGCAAGTGAAAAGGTTATAAGAATAGGAGAACCAATAGCATTCATAGTAGGAGAAACCCAGAAGGCTTGTGATGAAGGGTATAAAAAAATTAAAGTAGACTATGAAGAATTGCCAGCAGTTTTCGATCCAAGAGAAGCTATGAATGAAGATTCACCGAAGGTACATGGAAATTCTAATATTGTATTTCATTATAAATTAAGACATGGAGATATAGAAGAAGGTAAGAGAAAATGCAAATATATAGTGGAGAATGTGTATAAATCACCAATGGTGGAACATGCTTTTTTACAACCAGAAGCAGGAGTTTCCTATGTTGAAGAAGATGGTACAGTAGTTGTTGCAGTAGCTACTCAATATCCACATTATGATAGGGAGGAAGTAGCTAGAAATTTAGGTTTACCAGAAAAAAAGGTTAAGATAATTAACACAGCAGTAGGGGGAGCTTTTGGAGGCAGAGAAGATATATCGCCTCAGATTCATTTGGCATTAGCAGCTATGGTATTAAATAGACCTGTGAAGGTTATATATTCAAGGGAAGAATCATTTTTAACACATTCAAAACGTCATCCAATGATTATGAAATATAAAACTGGAGCAGATGAAAATGGAATACTTCAATATATGGAAACTGAAATAATTGGAGATTCGGGTGCTCATTGCTCTTGGGCAATAAATGTACTAAGAAAAGCAGGAGTTCATGCTACAGGACCTTATGTTATACCAAATGTAAAAGTCGATACTTATGCAGTATATACAAATAATCCATTTACTGGAGCCATGAGAGGTTTTGGAGCCACGCAAGTTCCTATAGCTCATGAGCAGCAAATGGATATGCTGGCAGAAAAGCTAGGTATGGACCCTATTGAAATTAGAATGAAAAATATATTTAGGAAAGGATCTATGACAGCTACAGGTCAAATGCTTATAGAAAGTGTTCCTTTAGATAAATGTATCGAAAAAGTAGAAGAAGATTTTGGGTTTTCGAGAATATTTGGGGAGGTACTTGCATGAAAAAGAGAGGTATAGGCATAGGGATTTCATTTTACGGAACAGGCTACGGCAATGGATTTCCAGATATATCAAGGGCAATAGTTAGACTTCTTCCAGGTGGGAAAATAGGAATATATTGTGGGGTAACAGAGGTGGGTCAGGGAGCTAAGACGTCTATGAGACAAATAGGGGGAGAGGTACTTAGTTTAAATATAGAGAATATTGAATTAATACATGAAAATACATCTTTAATGCCTGATTCAGGAACGGCAGCAGCAACTAGGCAAACATATAATACAGGAAATGCCATAAAGGTAGCTTGTGAAAACATGAAAAATGAATTATTTCATAGGGCTAAAGTAGAATTAGGTTTAAACTCCACTGCAGGTTTAGTATTGGAAAATGGGGAAGTAGTATTAAGTTTTTTTCCAAAAAAAAGAATATCTTATAAGAAATTAGCTGAAATATATAAAGACGATGGTATAATAGAATCCAAAGGGGAATTTGCTGCTCAAACAACTGAAATGGACCCGGAAACTGGTCAAGGGGCTCCCTATTGGCCATATACTTTTAACGCTTGTGCAGTAGAAGTAGAAGTAAATACTGAAACTGGTATAATTAATATTTTAAGATCTACTTTTGCTCAAGATGCAGGTCGAGCAGTAAATCCTAAAATCCTTGAAGGTCAAATGGATGGTGGATTTGCCATGGGCCTTGGATATGCACTGCTTGAGGATTTGAACCTTGAAAATGGAATAATGAAGAATAATAAGTTTTCAAAATATTTAATACCTACAGCTATGGATATGATAGATGTAAATAATATTATAGTAGAAGATCCAGAATCTACGGCTCCTTACGGTGCAAAGGGAATAGGAGAACCTGTTATGATCCCAATGGCCCCAGCTATATTAAATGCAATATACAATGCTACAGGGGTGAGGGTTACAGAATTACCCGTTACACCAGAGAGATTTATCAGAGCTCTGAAGGAGGCGAAAAATTAAAAATATGATAATCACATAGGAGGTAGCATTAGTGAAAAAAGAAATTAGAGGCTTCTTAAAGGTATTTATACTTTCAACTGTATTTATGGGAGTTAATTATTTTACAATTTTATATTTTAAAAGTCCCATTATTAAAATTAGCTTAACTCTTTTATTTTCAATAGGATTATCTCTATTATTATTAAAAACTCAGGGCAATAAGGGAGTAGGAGAGATAATAAAATATCTGTCTAATATTAAGGATTTAGATTTCTCTAATGATATAGATATATCAGAAGAAGCAAAGGGAAAGCTACAAAGTATTTGTAATCAAATAAGGGAAAATCTAAAAACTCAAATAGAAATATCTACAGATATATTTAATATATGTGAAAGTTTAGGACTATTAGCTACAGAGTCTCTATCAAGTTCAGAATCAATCGCATCTTCGGCAGAATTAGTCGATGCTAGTGCATTAGAACAAAGTCAAATGCTTAATGAAACTAATAATTTAGCTCAAAAGATTTATTCATCTATGGAGAAAATAGACAATGATATAATTGATAAAATCCAATTTATATCAAATTCTATTACTTCTGCTCAAAAAGGAATAGAAGAAATAGGACATATAGAAAAAAGAATAATAAATTCTAAAAATATGGTAGAAAAAGGTTCCAAGCGAATAATGGAGTTGAGGAACTATTCAGATGAAGTAGGAAAACTTATGGACTTTATAAATGCAATATCTAATCAAACTAAGATGCTTTCATTAAATGCTTCAATTGAAGCAGCTAGGGCCGGAGAACATGGTAAAGGATTTTCCATAGTGGCAATGGAAGTAGGAAAGCTTGCTAACGAAACAGAGGTAGTATCTAAAAAGATAGAAGAAGTAATTAATAAACTGAGGGATGAAATAATACTTATTTCTGAATCCATGGAGGAAGAAATGGAATATATGGATGAGAATTGCCATGTCATCGAATATACAAATAGAGAATTTGTTTCAATAATAGAAACCTTAAGTTTAGGTAAGGAAAGTTTAGAGGGGATAAAAGAAATCACAAGTGAGAGCAATTCCATGATAGAAGAAATAACAACTAATATAACTAAAATTACAGAATTCTCTGAAGAAACAGCAGCTCATGTAGTACAAACTACGGAACAGACAGTAGAGCAGCATAATAGAGCAAGGAATTTAAAGGATGTAGTAGAGGAAATAAGAGGACATGTATATAATATGCAGCAATTTGTAGTTGGTAAATTAATGGAAGAGAAGATGTTAAAGAAGGTCTATACTGTAAAGGAATATTTTATGAATAATAAAAACGTAAGTGATGATATGATAAATAAGTTAATGAAAGAAGTAGGAATAGATGCAATATATATTACTGATACATCAGGAATTGTAGAATTTACTAGTGAGAAAGCTGCTAAAGGATTAAATCTATATAAAGCAGATTCGTCTTTCCAAGAGCTAAAGAAAAAGAAAAAAGAATATATAATAACTCCAGTTAAAAAAAGGGTGGAGGATGGAAAACTATTTAAATTCCTTACAGTTACAGATGAAAGAGGAAGATTGTATGAAATAGGACTTGCTTTAGATTCAATTATAAAAGATATATAATGGAGATTAAAATGTCTATACATAGAATTATGAAAATAGATATAGAAAAAAGAGAAATGATCTCCTTCGTCGGAGGTGGAGGCAAGACTACTACAATTTTTCAATTAGCAAAAGAATTTACTAATTTAAACAAAAAAGTTCTTATATCTACTACAACTAAAATAGGTGTACCTTTAGAAGATGAATATGATTATTTCTTTTTAAAGGATATAAAGAGAAATTTCAACCCTCAAAATCCTAGTATTACAATATTAGGATGGGAAACAAAAGATAAAAAACTAATAGGCATTTCTCCAGAAAATGCAGATGAAATCTTTAAGACAGGTATATTTGATATTATCCTAATAGAGGCAGATGGTGCTAATAGAAAACCCATTAAAGCTCCCGCCAGTCATGAACCAGTAGTTCCAATTTGTAGCACTAAGACCATAGGAGTCATAGGTCTAGATTCATTGGGAAAGAAAATAGACGGGGATACAGTTCATAGGTCAGAATTGTTGAAAGAAATAACAGGTGAAAAATCACTAGATATTATTGATGAAGAGACTATTGTAAAGCTTGTTTTAGATAAAAACGGAATATTTAAAAATAGTTATGGACATAGGATTTTGCTGTTAAACAAAGCTGATGACAAGATTAGAATTTCTAATGCAATAGAAATTCGAGAGAGATTAGGTAATAATAATTTTAAAAATGTAATTATAGCAAACATTAAAGACAAAAAATTTTACTAGGGGAATAATTATGATAACAGGGATTATTTTAGCATCAGGTTTTTCAAGAAGGATGAAAAAGGACAAGCTATTAATAGAAATAGATGGAAATAAGTTAATAGAAAGAGTTATTAAGGCATGTGTTGGTTCAAACCTAGATGAGATAATTCTAGTTTATAGAATTGATGAAGTTAAGGAAATAGGAGAGAAGTATAATATCAAAACAATATATAATGAAAATGCTCATTTAGGTCAATCTGAAGGATTAAAATTAGGAGTAAAAGAATCTATAGGTTCTAAATCCTATATGTTTCTAGTAGGGGATCAGCCTTTTATAACATCTGAATTGATAAATAGGTTAATTAAAGAATATAATAATTCAGATTTGCCTATTTTAGTACCCTATTATAATGGACATAGGGGAATGCCTATGATTATTTCTTCTATATTCAAAGAAGAACTTCTAAGGATTACTGGAGATAAAGGTGGTAGAGATATAGTAAAGAGTAATATTCCTAAAGTGAAGAAAGTTTATATAGAAGAAGAAAGACAGGGTATGGACATAGATAGTTTAGAGGATTTAGAAGCATTGAAAATAACTGGATTTTAGATGACAAAAGATACCTAAGTAGGTGATAAGATATGGAGAAAATAGTTATTCGTGGCGGAGGAGACTTAGCTACAGGTATAGCTCATAGGTTATTTATGGCAGGATTTAAGGTAATAGTATTAGATATAGAAAAACCATTGGCAATTAGAAGGAAAGTATCCTTTTGTGAAGCCATATATAGTAATGCTATTATAGTAGAAGGAGTTAAGGCTATCTTAACCAAAAATTTAGATGAAATATATAAAAATATTGATAATGGATTTATTCCCGTTTACATTGATGAAAAAGGAGAAATAATAGATGGTATAAAACCAATGGCAGTAGTAGATAGTATAATTGCTAAGAAGAATCTTGGAACTAATAGGGAAATGGCTCCTATAACCATAGGTGTAGGGCCTGGGTTTGAAGCTGGAGTGAATGTGGATTTAGTAGTTGAGACAAAAAGAGGTCATAATTTAGGGAAAGTAATATACAAAGGGAAAGCTGAGAATAACACTGGAATTCCTGGAAACGTTATGGGTTATACAGAGGAAAGGGTAATTAGAGCAAAGAAAGCTGGAATATTTAAATCATATTATAATATAGGAGATAAAGTAGAAGTTGGAGATATAGTATGTGAAATTGGAGAAGTGAAAGTAGCGGCGGAAATCTCAGGTATACTAAGGGGCATTATAAAGGAAGGGCTTTATGTGAAAGAAGGAGAAAAGATAGGAGATATAGACCCTCGTGGAATAGAAGAATATGCATATACAATATCAGACAAGGCTAGAGCAATAGGAGGGGGAGTATTAGAAGGTATAATGTATCTAAAGAAAGGAAGGGAGATTTAAATGGGAGATCTTTCAGTAATGAAAAAGGTTCTAGAGGATATAAATAATGGAAAAGAATTGGCTGTTGCCACGATTACAAAATCCGAAGGTTCAACTCCTAGAGGAATAGGAACTATGATGGCAGTATTAGAAGATGGCTCAATTCATGGGACTATTGGAGGAGGAGCTTTAGAAAAACATATTATAGAACTCTGTATTGAAACCATAAGAGAAGGAAATAGTAAATCTATAAGCTTACCTTTAGATACAAAAGGTGTTGAGATGATTTGTGGGGGAGAAGTAGAAGTATTTATAGATGTATATAAGATTAACCCGAAACTTTTAATAATTGGCGGCGGACATGTTGGATACGCTATATATAATATTGCTTCTTTACTTAATTTTGACATAGTATTATTTGAAGACAGGAAAGAATTTTTAACTCATGAAAGATTTCCATTAGCAAAGGAATTAGTATTAGGACCTATAGATGAAAAACTTAGAGATTATAAGATAGATAACAATACATATATAGTCATAGCATCGAGAGGTCATAAATATGATGAAGAATCTTTAACAGAAGTTATAAATTCAGATGCAAAATATATAGGGGTTATGGGAAGTAAACGTAAAGTAATTACTATGATGGATAACTTAAGGCATAAGGGTATATCAGAGGAAAATATAGATAAAGTATATGCACCAATAGGATTAGAAATATCATCTGGAAACCCTGAAGAAATAGCAATGAGTATAATGTCAGAAATATTATTGATTAAGAATGATGGAAAACTTAAACATATGAAAAAATAAGTATCACAAATGGTGCCTGGCACCATTTGTGATACTTATTTTTATATTCAGTTTGTATATCCGTTTTTTGTTAAATAATAGTCTTAAATTTGCTATAGAAACAATCTATATATATGATAAATGTTATAATTATTCTTAATTTGATTTGAGTTAGCAAATACAATAAAATTATATGGTAATTTAGAATATTAATATCACATAGGTGCAGGAGGGTTGACTATGCATGACATTACAGTTGAGAATATTATGTTTTCCTATGACGAGAATCCTATTCTTGAAAATATAAATATGAAAATAGAGGCCGGAGACTTTGTTTGTCTGCTAGGTCAATCTGGATGTGGTAAAAGCACCTTCCTTAGATTGATGGCAGGACTATCAGAACCAAATTCAGGCACTATTTTTGTTGGAGATAAGCCATTACAAGGAGCAAGTCTGGATAGAGGTGTAGTTTTCCAAGACTATAGCTTATTTCCATGGTTAACTACAGGAAAGAATATTGTACTTTCCTTGCAGCAAAAGTTTAGAAATGAGAGTAAAAAGGAATTGAAAAAGCGTACTTTGTATTATTTGAAAAAGGTAGGTCTTGAAGAATCCACATTTGATAAATATCCAAATGAACTTTCGGGAGGTATGCGCCAACGCTCTGCCATATGTCGATCTTTTGCTTTAGATCCTCCTATTTTACTCATGGACGAGCCTTTTGGTGCTTTAGATGCCGTTACACGTGCTAAATTACAGGACATGGTATTAGATCTTTGGCGAAAAGATAAGGAAAACAGAAAGACTATCTTATTTGTTACCCATGATGTAGATGAAGCTTTATTTTTATCTACAAAAATATTTGTATTCGGTTCAAGTCCTAGTAAAATCATTTACACACATTCTTTTAAAGATGAAGAAAAAGTTGACCGAGACTCTTTGTTTAAAAATGAGGAAACCTTAGAATTACGAAATAAGCTTATCCATATTATAAATAAAGATATCGAAGAAAAATTGATTGAAGGGAGATTGTAAGATGAGACAGAAAAAGATGCGTTTTATTACATTGACACTTGCAGTATTTATGTTAGTAGGAGTTGTGGTTGGTTGTAGCAGCAAAGAAACAGATAAAGTAAAAGATGATGTGGAAGTAACAGGAACGTCGGAAGCACCTGAGACAACTGATAAAAAAGAACCACATAAAATAAATGTGGCATATAATCCGGGGACAGGAAATATTTTAGGATTTATTGCTATTGATAAAGGAATTGCAGCAGAGGAAGGTATTGAAATTGATCTTGTTCCATTTTCTAATTCAACAGATGCTTTAACAGCATTACAAGCTAAAAAGATTGACATAGCTGTTTCTTTTGGAACTGCAGCACCTCTTACATATGTTACAAATGGTGCAGATTTTACCATATTTGGTGGATATTTATCTGGTGGTATGCCTGTTTATGCTGTATCAGACTTAGAATACAAAGGTTTAGAGTCATTTGTTGGTAAAAAGGTCGCTACGGCAAGAATGTATACTCCTGATATTGTATGGCGTGGAGCTATGATGGAGTCTGGTTATGATTTAGAAAAGGATGTAACTATTCTCGAATTTAAAAAACCAAGTGAAGTGTTAGAAGCTGTTAAATCAGGAAATGCGGATATTGGTATAGGAACAAATTCAACATATTTACAGTCCCTTGAGGCAGGTCTAAAAACTATTGCTTGGAGTAATGAATTTTGGGATCCAGTTCATGTCTGCTGTCGACCAGTTGCAAACACAGCATGGATTGAAGAAAATAGGGATGCTGTAAAGGCATTTTTACGTTCATATATACGTGCTGAAAAGGTATTGAAAGAAGAGCCAGAGTATGCAGTTCAATTAAATATGAAGTACCTTGAACTAGATGAAGAAAATGCAAGAACTATGCTTCTTGAAACAAATCAAGTTTTTGATACGGATCCTAAGAGTGATGGAGTTCGCTATATGTGGAATCGTTTAATTGATATGAAATACATTGATCCAGCTGATATAGATGTAAATGACCATATTAATGTAAAGATATATAAAGAAGCTTTAGATGAGCTTACAGTTGAAAATCCTGATGAGGCATTCTATAAGGAACTTCAAGAAAAATTTGTAAGCTATAATTCAGAAACATTAAAATAAATTCAGGGATGCCTAGATGGTATTTACTACAATAGTAGGTGAGCATAAGTGTTAAAAGGTAAAAAAAACATCAAAAATTATATAGGGACTATTATAATTCTAATTTCAGCATTTTTAATTTATCTATTTGCTACTGATGTTTATAATGTTCTTGATCCAGTATTATTTCCGGGATTTTCAAAAATTGGGCCTAAATTCTATGATTCAATGCCTAAATTGTGGAAGAGTCTCATTAGTTCTTCAAAACTTTTGATACCAGGATATTTTGGTGCTGCTTTTTCCGGTATATTACTAGGGATTCTAATAGGAACTAATCCAAAATTAAATAAAAATCTGAAACCAATTATATTTGCACTTAATCCGATTCCACCGTCTATGATGACACCGTATCTTATTGCTATTATGCCGACTTTTTATTTGTCATCTGTAGCTGTTATCTTTATAGGATGTTTTTGGCCGTTTTTAAATGGCACTATAAATGGAATTGTTCTAATAGATCAAAAATATTTGGATAATGCTAAGGTATTAGAATTAAAGGGTTATAAAAAGCTATTTAATGTAATTTTGCCTGCTGCTGCGCCGTCTATTTTAGCAGGAGCGGGAACGGCTCTGAATTTTGCATTTATTTTGCTTGCAATAGCTGAGATGTTTGCAACAAATTCTGGACTGGGGCATTTCATCCAATATTATGCGGATTTCTCTGATTATGCAAGGGTAATTGCTGGGTTATTATTTATGGGGTGTTTTATAGTTGTTGTTATGCTTTTATTTGAGAAGTTGAAAAAGAAGATATTGTTTTGGACTCTTAATGAAAATAAATAAGAAAATAAATGCGGCCACAGTTGACTTATTCTACTGTGGCTGCATTTGAAGAAGGGAGCTTAAATATGAAAAAAGTTAGAATAGGATGTGGAGCAGGATGCTCCTATGATAGATTGGAACCAGCAATAGAGCTGGTGGAAGAAGGAGATATTGACTATATTGTATTTGAATGCCTTGCTGAAAGAACAATTGCAAATAATCAACAACAAAAATTAAAGGATCCATCAAAGGGATATACTCCAATGCTTGAGGCGAGAATGAGAGGTATTCTAAAGCAAGCAAAAGAGAAAGGAGTAAAAATAGTAACTAATATGGGGGCGGCAAATCCTGAGGCTGCTGTTCGTCTCATAATGAAAATTGCAAAAGAAATGGATATTACAGATATTAAAATTGCTATGGTTTCAGGGGATAATATAACGGAGGGTCTAGATAAGTATAAAGATATAATAATGTGGCAAAGTACAAAAACTCTGGGAGAGCTTGACGCTGAAATAATATCAGCAAATGTATATTTAGGAGCCGAAGCGATAAAAGAAGCCCTTGATAAGGGAGCAGATATAGTAGTTACAGGACGTGTTGCTGATGTGGCATTATTTGTAGGGCCTATGATGCATGAATTTAGATGGACAGAAAATGATTTATATGAGATAGGGCAGGCAACTTTACTGGGGCATCTCTTAGAATGCGGAGGACAGATCACAGGAGGATATTTTGCAGATCCAGGATATAAAGATGTAGAAGATCTCCATATTCTAGGTCATCCAATTGCTGAAATAGAAGAAACTGGAGATTTTATAGTTACTAAGGTCGAGGGTTCAGGCGGTGAAGTATCCCTACGTACATGCAAAGAACAATTATTATATGAGATTACAGATCCATCTTGCTATATTACTCCTAATGCAATAGTTGATTTTACAAATGTTGCTTTTAAACAAATTGAGAAAGATATTGTATTTGTAACGGGAGCTATGTCAAGAGGAGTACCTGATACTTATAAAGTAAATGTTGGGTATTGTGATTGCTATATTGGTGAAGGTGAAGTAAGTTTTGGCGGATTAAATTCCCTTCCTCGTGCGAAGATGTGTGCTGATATAATTGAAAAACGATTAAAGATTGTGGGTGCTAATATAGATGAGTACAGAACTGATTATATAGGTTATAATTCTTTATATAAAACAAATATTTCAGATAGCTTTGCCCCTAAAGAGCATAGTGAGATAAGACTTAGAATAAGCGGGAGAACAAAGAAATTTGAAGATGCAATGCTTATAGCTCAAGAATTAGACTATCTTTATACAAATGGACCTGCAGGTTCTTCAGGAATAGAGTCCCAAGTGAGACAAGTATTATCAGTAGGCGGGATTATTATTCCGAAGGAAGATATAAATACTGAGATTATCTATTGGGAGGTATAGACATGAAACTTAAAGAAATAGCACATGCCAGAACTGGAGATAAAGGTAATATGTCCAATATTGCTGTTATTCCATATGATGAAAAAGATTATCCTATGCTTAAAGAATTTTTAACTGCAAAGAGAGTAGAAGAATTCTTTTCTGAAATATGTTTTGGTGGAGTTAAAAGATACGAACTTGATAATATATGCGCATTTAATTTTGTATTGGAAGAATCCTTAGGAGGAGGGGTCACCAGAAGTCTTGCTATAGATAAACATGGGAAGTCTCTTGGAATGGCACTTCTGGAAATGGAAATAGAATTGTAATAAATAAGTATCATAAATGGTGCCTGGCACCATTTGTGATACTTATTTTTATATTACATTATATTGATTTAATTTATTATAAAGATGTCTTTCACTCATACCTAGCATTTTTGCAGTTTTTCTTTTATTGTTATTGCAATATTCCAGTGTAGCAAGAATTAGCTTTTTTTCAGCAGACTCTATAGTATCACCAATATAGATAGGAACATTTTCGCTTAATAAAACCCTATGAGTATTGGGAATGATTTCACTTGGCAAATCTTGTATCTGAATAGTACTTTTATCAGCAAGAGCTACTGCTCGCTCAATAATATTTTGAAGTTCTCTGACATTACCTGGATAATCATGATTTTCTAAAACATCTATAGCAACTCTGCTTATGCCAGTAACATCTTTATTAAAAGCCTTACTAAATTTATTTATAAAATGTTTTGTAAGTGCTGGAATATCTTCCTTTCTGTTTCTCAAAGGAGGGGCTTCTATATTAACAACATTTAAGCGGAAGAATAAATCTTCCCTAAAATTTCCCTTTTTAACTTCAGCACTTAGATTTAGATTCGTAGCCGCTATTAACCTAAAATCAACAGGTATAGACTTTTCACTTCCAAGGGGAGTAATTGTCTTTTCCTGTATAACTCTTAAAAGTTTTGCTTGTAATTGTATATCCATATCACCAATTTCATCTAAAAATAAAGTTCCCTTATGAGCTAATTCAAATTTCCCCTTATACTTATTATTGGCACCAGTAAAGGCACCTTTTTCGTATCCAAATAATTCAGATTCTAAAAGATTATGAGGTATTGCTGCACAATTTATTATTTCCATATTTTGATTTTTTCTTCTGCTTGTTTCATGAATTGCTTTAGCAATAAGCTCCTTTCCCGTACCTGATTCTCCAGATACAAGAACTGTAATGTCCACATCTTTTACCCTGTCAATCATTTTAAATACTTCATTCATAGCATGACTAGAGGAAACCATTTTTAAACTAGATTTATCTGCATTAACCTTTCTCGTTAAATCCTCCACTTGTTCGGAAAGTGATTGATAATCAAGGGCTTTATTTATTAAAGATATTAGACCGTTTATATCAAGAGGCTTAGTAATATAATAATAAGCTCCCCTTTGAATTGCTTCAATAGAATCTTCGATGGAGCCATAGGCTGTCATTGCAATTACAATTACTCTTGGATTTTCAGACTTTATGGTATTTAATACTTCAAGACCTTTATAATCACCTAAATACTGATCAAGTAAGACTAAGTCTATATTTTTATTATTAATTATTTCTAAACCATCTAAAACATCTGCAGTTGTATATACGTTGAAGTGGTCTTCAAGAGCAAATCTTAAAGCAGTAAGGATTGAAATTTCATCATCTATAACTAAAACATTATGCATATTATTTCTCCTTTCTACAAGGTGGTTCAGTAGGTATATAAATTGTAGCTATAGTACCTTGACCATCTTTGCTTTCTAATTTTATATCTCCATTGTTTTCCTTTATTAATCTTTCTGTTACGGAAAGTCCAATTCCATAGCCAGTTTTTTTAGAGGAATAAAAAGGATCAAATAATTTATCTAACATTTCTTCCGGAATTCCAGATCCATTATCCTTTATACTGATAGATGCCTTTATGTTTACAATATCTCCTTCTATGTCTATTTGCCCATTGTTATCAATGGCATCAATACTATTAAGCAAGATATTTATCAATATTTGCTTTATTTGAGATTCATCGGCGTAAAGACAGATATCTATATTCTGGGTAATTACTTTAATCTTCTTTTCCCTAAATTTCTGTTTTAGGAGAGTTAAAACGTCTGGCAGGATTTCAGATAACATAATTTTTTCAGGTTTTGGATTCTTTGGCTTTGAATAATCAAGTAAGGAGCTTACTAAATCATTTAATCTTTTTATTTCGCTAGGAACAATTTTCATTAATTCTTTTCTAAAGTTTTCATCATCTATTTTTAAAGGGATTAAATCCACGAAGGCATTAATAGATGTTAACGGATTTCTTAATTCATGGGCTATTCCTGATGATAATTTTCCTAATGCTTGCATCTTATCATTGTGCATTGCAAGATTGTTTAGTTCAATAATTTCTTTTGTTCTGATTTCAACTTCTTTTTTCAGTGTTTTATTCCAGTAATATACTATATAAATAATTATCAATGATATAGAAAGTGCAACTAATGACATAGAAAGAAGGTTAATCCATTTTTGGTTAATATCTAAAATAGTTTCTCCAAACCACTTCTTATAAATTTTATCATAGGTTCCATTGAGTTTTATTGCCTCTAAACCTGAATCTAGTAGATTTAATAATTCCTTATTTCCTTTTTTAACAGCTATAGAATATTTAGTGGAATAAAGTGGTTCACCAACAATCTTTACAGATTCTGTTAAACCAAGGGTCTGCACATAATAAATTCCAGTCAGTCTATTGCCGACATAAGCATCTACTTCTCCAGATAGTAAGGATTGAAGGGCTTCTAATTGATTTGTTTTTGGTATAACAGTAACATCTGATATTCTCCTCGTAATCTCCTTAGAAACATCTTCTGATTGAATGGAAACCCTTTTTCCAGATAAATCGTTTATATTATGGATTATACTAGAATTTTTTAATACAAATATATTTTGAGAATTCATTACTATTTCTTGAGTGAAATCATATATTTTACTTCGCTCTGGTGTAACAGTCATGCCTTGAATAGCGTCAACTTCTCCATTTTTCAAAATTTCCATAGTATCTTCCCAGCTATTGGGAATCAACTCAATTTCCAGTCCTAGTTCTATGGCAATAGCCCTAATAATATCTACATTGAAACCTCTAAAGTTATCATTATCATCTACAAACTCATATGGAGGATAATTATTATCTCCACCAATTTTTAAAGGTTCTTTGCTAATATCCTGTAATGTAATTGCATTACTGGGCAAAGAAAAATATAAAAGGATTATGCTGCATAAGAAAATGGATAAGATTCTCTTTCTAATCATTTTACACCTCAGAATTTTAAATTTTTATTATGTATTATTATACCACGGGTATGAAAAAATTTCATAGTATGAATTAATTGCAGAGATACTATCTATTATATTCTAATAATTAATGCAGTTATAGATAGTAAATAGCGGTTTATTGGTGATTATAAATATAAAAAGATATGGCATGGCATTTGCAATAATAAACGGTATCAAAATATAATTGAAACTTTTCTTATCTTATATATAAAAGACTGGAAGAGTTTCTAAAAATAAAGGGGGATTTTTAATGAAAAAGAAAGGCTTTCTAGCAATTTTATTGGTTTTAAGTATAGTTGCACTTACTGCATGCGGTGGTGGTGGAGGGGATTCTAGCTCTTCAGAGCTATATATAGCTTCAGCCAATCCTATGACAGGGGACTCAGCTCAATTTGGAGATATGAAGGTTAAAGCCATAGAGCTAGCATTAGATGAAGTAAATAAAGAAGGTGGTATTGATGGTAAGCAAGTAAAACTAATTGTTGGTGATGATACTGGAAATCCTAAAGAAGCACCAAACGTGGCTCAAAAGTTTGCAGGGGATAATAAAGTTTTAGCAGTAATCGGTCACTGGAACAGTTCCTGTACACTAGCTGCAAGGGGAATTTATGAAGCATCAGGTATACCAGTTATTACAGATTCAGTTAATAAACAAATAACTGATGGCTCTACACCTCATTTATATCGTATTTCATTAACTGATACTACACAAGCGAAAAATTTAGCACAATATGCTTATAATGTATTAGGAAAAAGAAAGGCGGCTATTTTATTTACAGCTAATGATTTTGGTACAGGCCTTAAAAATGACTTTACAGATGAATTCGAAAGTCTGGGTGGAAAGGTTGTAGCATCAGAAACATATTTTGAAGGACAATCAAAGGATTTCAGTCCTCAACTTACAAAGATAAAGGGTCAAGATCCTGATATAATGTTTGTCGCAGGCTATTATGTAGAAACAGCTTTAATTGCACAACAAGCAGGGCCAGCAGGATTAAACGTTCCAATGATAGGAACAGAGGGAATCAGTTCGGACGAATTAATTAAATTAGGGGGACAAGCTGTTGAAGGAATAAGATTCGCTGCATTTTTCCATCCAGATGTTGAATTCCCTGGAACAAAAGAATTCGTAGAATCATTCAGAGAAAAATATAATAAGGAACCTGATAACTATGCAGCATTGGCATATGACTCAGCGAAACTTATTCTTGAAGGTATGAAGAAAAATGGAGCAACAAGAGACGGCATAACAAAATATTTACAAGAAGCTAAGGATTTCCCAGGAGTAGCTGGTCCTATCTCTTTTGAAAACAATGATGTAACTAGAAGTATTCTAATCCTAGAAGTTAAAGACGGTAAAATAGTTTTAGCAGAAGATCAATTAAACTAAAGATATGGGGATTCTCTAAGGGGCTCCCTAACAGACACAAAGGAGGGTGAAAAATATGTTTATGGAGCAGTTAAGTAACGGTATAGCTCTAGGGAGTATTTATGCTCTAACAGCTATAGGCTTTACAATGGTCTATGGAATCATTAGACTGATAAATTTTGCCCATGGTGATGTATATATGATCGGTACTTTTTTAACATATACAGCATTGACATTATTTAATATGCCAATAATGCTGGCATTTTTATTTGGAATGGCCGGGGCATCAATTTTCGGAATACTAATTGCAAAGTTTGCCTATAGTCCTGTGTTTAAGGCACCTAAGATAAATTTATTCCTATCAGCAGTTGGAGTAGGTATATTTTTGGAAAACTTCGCAATGCTTATATGGGGTCCTGAAACTCAGTCATTTCCAAATGTAATAAATAACAAAGTATTTAGTTTTATAGGAATTAGAGTTAATACTATTCAGCTAATAATTTTAGGTACGACAATTGTTTTAGTTGCATTATTAACTTATATAGTCCAATATACAAAGATTGGAAGAGCGATGAGATGTGTATCTCAAGATATGGATGTATCAAGGCTTATGGGAATTAATACAAATAAGGTAGTATATTTTACATTTGGTCTTGGTTCTGCTCTTGGGGCTGCGGCAGGTACTTTAGTTGCAATATATTATAAAGCAGCATATCCTATGATGGGTTATGTACCGGGACTAAAGGCATTTATTGCAGCAGTAATAGGTGGTATAGGAAGTATTCCAGGTGCAATGCTTGGAGGGCTTATAATGGGAGTGTCAGAAAGTTTAGGTGCAGCGTATATCTCCTCAGGATACAGAGATGCTATAGCCTTTATAATTTTAATAATCATACTTATTCTAAAACCTGATGGATTATTAGGCAAGGGCATTAAAGAAAAGGTATAGGAGGTGGATGAAGATGGGTAATATTTCAAAGGTTTTATTCAATTTAATATTATATTCAGGAATATTATATGTGGGAATTATTGTGCTTTCAAAGATATTCGATATAGGTACAAAGAGATTTATGAATTTAGATAATAAAAAGAGAAAAATTGTAACTTATGTGTTTTTAATATTAGGAGCATTATTACCTCTAATTTTATTTAATAATACTTATGCATTAAGGACAAGTGTATTAGTGCTGATATATATAGTATTGGCATTAAGCCTAAACTTTGTTCTAGGATTTGCAGGACAGCTTTCCATGGGACATTCTGCCTTCTATGCTGTAGGTGCATATACTACTGCTATTCTTACTGTGACCTATCATGTTCCTTTCTGGATTGCCTTACTTTTCAGCGGAATTGTTTCCGCAGTTTTTGGATTGCTGCTAGGTATTCCAACTCTAAGATTAAAAGGAGACTATTTAGCTATTACAACAATAGGTTTCAGTGAAATACTAAGGTTAGTTTTAATAAACTGGGCATCCTTTACAAGGGGGCCAGCTGGTATACCAGGTATTCCATCACCTAATATATTTGGTTATACAATAAGCAGTAATACTGGATATTATTATATCTTATATATCTTAGCTCTTTTGACTATATTTATATCCTATAGACTATTAAATTCTAGATTGGGAAGAGGACTAGTAGCAGTAAAAGATGATGAAGTAGCTGCAGAAGCAATGGGGATAAATCCAACCTTTTTAAAAATACTTGCATTTGTTTTAGGTGCTGCCATAGCAGGATTAGCTGGAGGTGTATTTGCTTCATTTATCCACTATGTAAATCCAGATAACTTCACATATATGGAATCAGTAGTAATGTTAACAATGGTAGTACTAGGTGGGGTAGGAAGTATACCAGGTATTATCGTAGGTGCAACAGTGCTGACTATATTACCAGAAGCTTTAAGAGGTATATCCACATATAGATATGCTATATATGGTATATTGTTAGTAATGATGATGATAGTAAGACCTCAAGGAATAATTAGTATGTCTAGTCTAAAGGGAGGTGCGAAAAATGAGAATTCTGGAAGCTAAAGGAATAACAATGTGTTTCGGAGGTTTGACAGCTGTAAACAATGTAGATTTTCATATAGATAAAGATGAAATTGTAAGTTTAATAGGACCTAATGGAGCTGGAAAAACAACTTTTTTCAACGCAATAACTGGTATATATGAGCCAACATCAGGAGAAGTAACGTTTTTAGGAGAAAAGGTTAAAAAGTCTAAACCCTATGAAATAACAAAAATGGGTATCGGCAGAACATTCCAGAATATAAGATTGTTCAGCACTATGACGGTACTTGAAAATGTAATGGTCGGACAATATTGCAGAACATCATCAAACTTATTGGCTACCATATTAAAATCTCCTAAGCTTGTAAAAGAAGAAAAGGAAGTTGAAACTAAGGTAATGGAGATTCTGGACTTTCTAGAATTAACTCATTTAAAAGATGAAATAGCTACTAGCTTACCCTATGGTTATCAAAGAAGAGTAGAGGTTGCCCGAGCATTGGCTACAGAACCTAAATTACTTTTACTTGATGAGCCAGCAGCAGGTATGAACTCAGGTGAAAAGGTTGAGATGACTAATCTTATAAAGAAAATTAGAGATAAAGGAAATACTATTTTAGTTATTGAACATGATATGAAACTAGTAATGGGTATATCTGACAGAATTTCAGTACTAGAATATGGAAATAAAATAGCTGAAGGGGTACCACAGGAGATTCAGCAAAGTCAAAGGGTAATTGAAGCCTACTTAGGTAAAGGGGGTACTGAACAATGTTAAAGGTTGAAGACTTAAATGTATATTATGGAGGTATACATGCATTACAAGGATTGTCTTTTGAAATAAAAAAGGGAGAGATAATCACTTTAATTGGAAGTAATGGAGCTGGAAAGACTAGTACCTTAAGGGGCATATCTAATTTAGTAAAATCTAAAGGATGCATAAAATATAAGGATGAAGAAATCAATGACCTAAGTGCAGAAAAAATAGTAGCTAAAAGACTTATTCATGTTCCAGAGGGAAGAAGAATATTTACTGCATTGACTGTAGAAGAAAATCTTCTTATGGGAGCTTATTTGAGAAAAGACAAGGAAAAAATAGGTAAAGACCTTGAATTTGTATATAAATTATTTCCTAGATTAAAGGAAAGAACTAAACAGTATGGAGGAACCCTAAGTGGCGGGGAGCAGCAAATGCTAGCCATAGGTAGAGCGCTTTTATCAGATCCAGAACTACTAATGTTAGATGAGCCATCTATGGGATTAGCACCGATAGTTATTGAAGAAATATTTGAATCTATTAAGGAGATAAACAAAAAAACCGGACTTACATTTTTATTTGTTGAGCAAAATGCTAATATTGCACTGCAGACAGCAGATAGAGGATATGTAATAGAAACAGGGAAAATTTTATTTTCAGGTGATGCTAATAAACTTTTATATGATGATAGAGTAAGAAAGGCTTATTTGGGAGAAGAATAAATGAACAGTTAAATATAGATAAACATGTGTAAAAAGGGACTATCTTAAGAATTGATATATTGATCAGTTTTGAGATAGTCCTTTTTAAAATTTATTTTCCTACATTAAACTCATTATAGTGAATTTTATCATAAGGTAATGCCTTAGAATCATGAGGACTTTTTTCTTCATCTGGGTATCCTAATGAAATAATATTTAGTACATTATATTTTTCAGGGATATTTAAAACATTTCTTACATAATCTTCTACATTTTCTCCATCTTCAGTTAACCTATTTCTTACTTGAATCCAGCAAGAACCAAGTCCTAAAGATGCTGCGGTTAATTGTATTACAGTAGCCATAATAGAAGCATCTTCTACCCAAGTATCTGTAATATTAGAATCTACTAAAACTGCAATTGCTAATTCTGCATTTGATATAGGGTGAGAGGCCCCACCCCTAGAAGCAGCTAATTTCTCAAGGAGCTCCTTATTATTTACTACAACAAGTTCACAAGGTTTTATATTTTTACCAGAAGGGGAAGTTAATGCTCCTTGTAATATTTTATCAAGTATATCTTTTCCTACTTCTTGATTCTTATATTTTCTTATTGTTCTTCGCTTCATTAATAAATCTAACATAACTGACCTCCTATTTTAATTTTCTCATACATATTATAACATAAAAATAAGAATAGTTTAGGATAAACAGTGTGTGAATCATTTTATAATTATATCTATTGACTAAATTGCTGTTATTATATTTGTCCAAAGGGTAAAAGCTATAATGTGTATATATTAAAATAGTATTAGAGGAGGAAATAGATATGTCTAAAGAAAGTGTACTTGTTAATGAATTTACTAATGGAATACTAGACCCAAATCAAGAAATGTTAGGGCCAATAAAAGATGGCGGATTAATAGTTGCTAATACTGCACCTGGATGTTGGGGACCTATGATAACTCCAGAATTAAGGGGAGGGCATGAAGTAACAAAGCCAGTATATGTTGAAAATGCAGAAATAGGTGATGCTATTGCAATATATATTAAATCTGTTACAGTAACATCTACTGTAGTTTCATCAGGGAATGAATTTACAGTTCCTAAAAATTTTGTAGGGGATCCTTTTGTTGCGGGAAAGTGCCCAAAATGTGGAACTCTACATCCAAAAACTGAATTAGTAGGCATTGGACAAGCATCAGTACATTGTGCAAAATGTGGTGAAGAAATTGCGCCTTTCCAATTTACTCATGGATATACAATAGCATTTAATGAAGAAAAAACAATAGGAGTTACATTAACTAAAGAAGTGGCAGAAGAAGTTGCAGCAGATGCAAAATCATATATGTCAATTCCAGATAATTCTATTCAAAATCCTATAGTTACTTTTGCTCCACATGATATGGTGGGCAGCATTTCAAGATTAAAACCATTTATAGGTCAACTTGGAACAACACCATCTAAAGCTATACCGGATTCTCATAATGCAGGTGATTTTGGATCATTTTTAATAGGGGCTCCACATGAATATGCATTGACAGGGGAAGAATTAGCCACACATAAAACTGATGGACATATGGATATCAATAGAGTAAGAGAAGGTGCAGTAGTAATATGTCCTGTTAAAGTAAAAGGTGGAGGAGTATATGTAGGAGACGTACATGCTATGCAAGGTGATGGTGAGATAGCTGGTCATACTTGTGATGTATCATCAGTGGTCACATTAAAAGTAAAAGTAATTAAGAACTTAAATATAGATGGACCGATTATATTACCAGTAAAAGAAGATTTGCCTTATCTAGCTAAGCCAATTACTCAAGAAGAAATGAAGAAAGCAAAGGTAATGGCAGATAAATGGAGAGTAAAAGAAGTGGAAAGTACTGCTCCAATTAGTTTTGTAGGTACAGGTAAAAACTTAAATGATGCCATTGACAATGGACTTAGTAGAGCTGCAAGTCTTTTGGGAATAACTGTACCAGAAGTTAAGAATAGAACTACAATAACAGGTGGATTAGAAATTGGCAGATATCCGGGAACAGCAACAGTTACTTTTTTAGCCCCAGTGGGATTATTAGAAAAAGTAGGACTATTTGATTTAATTAAGGAGCAATATAACCTTTAGAAAGGTTTTGATTTAAATAATATATTGAAATCTATAGAATAGCAATATCTATAAGTAAACTAATATTCTTTTCTGGTTAAATAAAAAGCTGGAAAAGAGTATTTCCTTATTAATAAATAATGAATCTCAGTTGTCTTAGAGCATAGATTAAGATAAAAAGGAAAATAAATTGTTGAATGATTAATTTTGAAAACTGCTAAATTTTGGATTCGATTTTTAAGAAATATGGTTAATGGCTTAAACTCAATCTTATATTAATTAAAAAGGTTGTTATTCAACAACTTATATTAGGTATAAATTGATGTGGAAATATAAATGTGTTATTATAAAATTAATGTTTAATGGTCCAAGTAGTAAAGAAATATTTGACAGATAAAAAATAAATATAAGGGGAATTAGTATGGAAGCCAAGAGATGTCCTTGGGCAAAAAAAGACTTAGATATAGTGTATCACGATAATGAATGGGGGAAATCAGTCCATGATGATAATCTATTGTTTGAAATGCTTATTTTGGAAGGTATGCAAGCTGGATTGAGCTGGACTACGGTTTTAAATAAGAGAGAAAATATGAGAATAGCCTTTGATGGTTTCAATCCTCAAATAATTGCTGAATACAGTGCAGAGAAAAAGAAGGAGCTATTGCTTAATCCCGGTATTATTCGAAATAAGGCTAAGATAAATGCATTAGTAAGTAATGCACAGGCATTTCTCCGTATTCAAGAAGAATATTGTTCTTTTAATAGTTATATCTGGAAATTTGTTGATAATCATCCAATAGTGAATAAATGGATAGATCCATCTCAAGTTCCTGTAAGTACAGAGATTTCTGAGAGAATAAGCAAAGACTTATATGGTCGGGGATTTAAATTTGTAGGTTCAACTATTTGTTATTCTTTTATGCAGGCAATAGGCATGGTTAATGATCATATGGTGTGGTGCGAACAATATTCAAAATGTTTATAAAGGATATAATATATACAAGGGAAATAAAAGGAGATGATAATATGAACAGTTATAAATGTACAGTATGTGGCTATACCTATAGACCAGAAAGGGGTGACAAGATACATGATATAGATCCTAATACTGCCTTTGAAGATTTGCCTGAGGATTGGAAATGTCCAACATGCAATCAGTCTAAAATGGCTTTTGAAGAAATAAAATAATTTCATAGGACTAAATTAAGAAAGGAGAAAAGATGAAAAAAAGAAATAGAATATTTAATAAGAAAACGATAATTACTTTTATGATTCTATTGGTATTAGGTCTTAGGGGGAATTATAAATCTTTAGCAGCAGGAAATATTAAATTAGTAGTAGACGAAAAAGATATAACTTCTAAATCAATGCCAATAGTGAGAAATGGTAGGACATTAGTCCCTGTGCGTTTTGTTTCAGAGGAATTAGGGGCAACAGTTACTTGGAATAACTATGATAGGATTGTAAAAATTGAAAAAGGAAATAGTACAATATCATTAAAGATTGATAGCCGATTAGTTCAGTATGTTGATAAAGAAGAAAAATATTTTTTATCTGATGTAGCACCTGTAATAATAGATGGACGTACTTACACACCTTTGAGATTAGTAAGTAATGCTTTAGGTATTGGAATTGAATGGGATGGGGAAAATAGTACAGTAAATATCAATTCTAATATTGCATCAGATTTTACTCCATTTTTTCAAGAAAAGATTTTAATTTCTGATAATAATATTAATGGTAAAACAGAGGTACAGCTTAATTTATCTAATGATGTATCAAAAAATGGAACAGAAATAAAATATCTATTATTAGACCCTAAAACAGCTAAGGGAAAAGTTGTAGCTAGAGGAAATGATTTAGGTGGAAAATATACATGGCTGCCAAGTATAAAAAACAATGGAAAGAAAGTTCTTGTGGCTGCCATATATGATAATAAGGGAAATTTCCTTTCAGGTGATGCAGTACCTGTAAATATTAATATAATTCCAAATGTATCTGTAACAGGAATAAGAGAAGGACAAGTAATAGATGATAATTTATCTTTAAGTGCAGATATTAATTTTGTAGCTTCATATGTAAAATATGAAATAGTTAATTTAGATAAAAATAAAACAAATTTAACAACAGAATGGGATCCACAAGGACCATATAATTGGTCACCTATGGTTGATGAAAATGGAAATTACTCTGTAAAGGTAATTGCATATGATGAGAATAACAATGCTTATCCAAGTGAAATTGTTAATATTAAAGTTGAAGTTCCATATGTTTTAGGATTTTCAGGAGTTAAAGAAGGTATGATAATAGATAAACCAGTTAATTTATCTGCTACTAGGAATTTTAATGTTATAGAAACTGAATATATTTTAAGAGACCCAAATACAGGAGCAGAAGAGGTACTTAAAAAACAGGGCTATGGAAGCTATAAATGGTTCCCAAGTCCAGAGTACTCAGGTACAAAAGAACTTCTAGTCAGAGTAAAAGATACCTTTGGAATAGTACACCAAACTAAGGGGATTTCTGTTAAATTATCTGGAAAACCTAATTTATTAATTGAAGGAGTAGGACCTAAACAAGTAATTACAGCAGAAGTAAATCTAAAAGCTTTGAACAATATTGGATTAAATAGCGTTGACTATATTCTAATAAATCCAGCTAAAGGAACAAAAAAGATTTTGGCATCTGGACAAAATCCTTCTGTAGAATATAAATTTACACCAACTAAAGGGGATGTAAATTATAGTCATATTAAAGCAGTAGGTGTATATAATGGCAAGACCATTACAAGTGAAGAGATACCAATTAAGATTTATTTAGGGAAAACCTATGGACCTAAACCAATAGTTGCTAAAGATAAGTTTTTGGGAGTGGCATCTAATCTAGCAAAAGAATCTTGGAAAAATACTGGCATGTCTGCTGCTCTACAAACGGCTCAGGCCATATTAGAAACGGGATGGGGACAGTCTGTACCTGTAGATAAATATACTGGTAAGATTTCCAACAATCTATTTGGAATTAAGGGAAATGGAACAGCAGGTTCAGTTATATCCAATACATGGGAAGAGTATAATGGAACCAAATTTAGAATTGATGCAGACTTTAGAGCATACAATAATATTAATGAAAGTTGGCTAAATCATAAAGATTTACTTCTAAAAGGTGAAAGATATGGTATTTTTAGAGATGTAATGCATGATAGCACCCAAGGAGCTTGGGCATTAAGGAGAGCAGGGTATGCAACAGATTCCCAATACCCAATAAAACTAATGAATATAATTAAACAATATAAATTAGATGAACTTGACAAAATAGGAATATAAATAAAGACAAGCCCAATTAGTAAAGGGCTTGTCTTTATTTATATTAAGGTATCATTATTATTTGACCTGGATATATTCTGTGTGGATTTTTTAAATTATTGAATTCAGCTAATTCTTTCCAAGTATTATCATATTTTCTACCTATTTTCCATAATACATCTCCTGATTCAACTGTATATTTCTTTATTTCAGGAGATGAAATTTTTATCTCTGTTATCTCTGTTATCTCTGTTATCTCTGTTATCTCTGTGACTTCTGGATTTGTATCTACAACTGGCTTAATTGGTTCTACTGGTTGAGTTGCAGGAGCAGTTTCTTCCTTTCTATAGGAGTTTAGCATTTTATAAAACTGTCCTTTGTTTTCCATCTCTTTAAATAAACTAGGATCTACACCTGCTTTATTAGCTAGAGAGTTGATTTCTTCATTAGAAATTGCTTCTTTAATGTTAATTGATGCAATATTTGTATATTTTCCATTAATGTAAATTCAATGTATATTGTATCATATAGATATAAATCATTCGACGAGTTTTACCAAAGTTTTCATTATTGAATTTTCGGATTATTTGATGAAATATTAAAAAGGATGTATAGGTAGAAATCTCTAGAAAAGAAGGAATTTTAAAATATATATCGAATATATTAAATGGGATTAAAAAGGATAGTAGGGGGGAGGAATTTGTTCAACTATAATAATTATGACCATAGTTCTGGACATTGGGAGAGTTCAGGTTTTAAGAAAAGCAACGATGATGTAATGACAGTAGGAGAATGGATAGGGGTATTGATTGTGCTTGCTATTCCTATTCTAAATATACTAATGTATTTTGTGTGGGGGTTTAGTGAGAACACAAATAAAAACTTACAAAACTTTTCTAGGGCAACTTTAATAATAGGGGCAATTTTAATTGGATTTGGAGTGCTATTTGGTGGATGTACAAGTTTTTATAGATAGAAAGGAAGATGAAAAATGAATAAAGTTTTAATAGTTGTTGATATGCAAAATGATTTTATAGACGGAGCATTAGGTACAAAGGAAGCAGTCAGTATTCTTCCAAATGTAATAGAGAAGATAAAGAACTATGATGGACAAATCATATATACAAGAGATACTCATAATAAGGATTATTTATCTATACAAGAAGGAAGATGTTTACCTGTAGAGCATTGTATAGAAAATACAGAAGGATGGGAAGTACATAAAGATATTAAAAAATTAATGAAGGACACTGAAAATAATATTTATAATAAAGATACCTTTGGTTCAAAGGATCTAGTTCAATATCTTATGAATATGGATGGAAAAGAGAAAATAGATGAAATAGAGCTAGTAGGCCTTTGCACTGATATCTGTGTAATCTCCAATGCATTATTAATTAAGGCATTTTTACCAGAGATAAAGATATTGGTAGATGCAAAATGCTGTGCAGGAGTAACACCAGAAAGCCATCTAAATGCTTTAAATGCAATGAAAGTATGCCAAATCTTTATAATTAATATGTAAGTATTCCATTTTCTACCGATATATATTTTATAGGATAGAAAAAGGAGTTGATGATGTGAAAATAATGGGAAATCAATTAAAACTCAATGACTTTATGGGAAATAATAAAAAAGATATAGGCTTTAAACCTTGGAACAGTAAAACTATTATGTCGGGACAGAATATATTTGGATTTAATAATATAAAACAAAAGAAGAATGAGAATGTAGAGGGCGGCGGAAATATTGGCTCTGTGATGAATAAGAAGATTATAGATGATATAGTAGAAGATAGGATTGCAAAAAAGATAGCAAGAGGAGAAAGTCTAACAGGAGAAGAAAGGGATAAACTCACAGAAATTGATCCAGAAAAATTGGAAAAAGCTAAAAGAGCAAATGAAAGAAGAAAAGAGCTTGAAAGTAGATTGAAACGTGCAAAAAATAAAAAAGAGGCCAGGGACATTATATTACAGGCAAAAATGGAAGCAAACATTGTCTTAGATAAAGTTGATGAAAAATATGGTGAATATCTAGTAGAAGCAGTAAATAAGGCTGAAGTGAATTATAAAAATAAGGATATAAAAGATATTAAGGATAATACTAAAGATTTACTTCATGAGGAAAAAGGTAAGTTTTTTGACATTAAAATGTAGGTAAATAAGAAAAAATGGGAATAAGTTAATAGAGAGCTATAGTTCTTAAAATTACAGCTTGCATATAAACAATAGGAGGATTTTATGAAAAACTTATTTATTTGCTATTCCAAATGTAGTACCTGCAAAAAGGCTAAGAAGTGGTTAGATGAAAATAATATAGAATATAATGGACGAGAGATTAAGGAAAATAATCCTACTGAGTCTGAACTTAAAGAATGGATAACAAAAAGTGGATATCCTATTAAGAAATTTTTTAACACAAGTGGAAATCTATATAAAGAATTAGGGTTAAAAGATAAACTGGCAGATATGTCAGATGATGATAAAATCAAACTTTTAGCTACTGATGGGATGCTTGTTAAAAGACCTATTTTCGTAGGTAAAGATATTGTATTAGTTGGTTTTAAGGAAGAAGAATGGAATCATTCTTTGATGCTAGGTCAGTAATATATTTTAAAATCTTATTATATATTAAAAAGGATAGATTATTCCATCCTTTTTAATATGGTCTTAGTAGCTTTCTCAGGGATTCCAATAGTTTCAACTATTATTTCTTCAGTATATTCTTTACCTTTTAACAATCCTTTTTTCATAAGATGAAAGGTAATAGTCTTATTCGCTTTAACAGAGACACTTAAGGCTTCTCCTGTATCACCGTCTAACCCAGAGGGAATATCTACTGAAAGAATATTATTAGAATAATCATTAATCAAAGAAATTACTTCTCTAAATATTCCTTCAACTTTACGAGTAAGACCAATGCCAAATATTGCATCTATGGTTAAATCATTTTTTAATAAAGTTTTTTTCAGGGAGTTTAAATCTATTTCTTCATTTATATAATTAATTTTTAATCCTAGATTTTTAAGGATATCTAAATTAATGTTAAAATCAGTAGTCCCCTTGTCTAGGTTACCAATAATAAATAAATCTACATTTTTTTCTTTTATCACGAGATGACGAGCTATAGCTAAACCATCTCCACCGTTATTTCCAACTCCGCATACTATGGTAAAGCTATTTATATTGTTAGAATCAATATGACTAATTACTTTAAGAGCCGCATTTTCCATTAAAACTATACTGGGAATACCAATTTCTTTTATAGAATAAGAATCCATGTCTTTCATTTCTTGACAGCTAATAGTAAGCATAAAACCTCGCTCCTTTCAAGATTATTATATATCTTAGAAAGTATAAAAACTACCCTAATTTTAGGGTAGTTTTAAGTCGATATTATTATTCAAAATCCTTAGCAAATTCTTCTAATGAACTTTCCAGTAAAGTTACTGTGTAAGCCATAGATGGACCACCACCAAATGCAATTGCAACCATTGCAGCTTCCATTATTTCTTCCTTAGTCAAACCTGCTTTTAGAGCATTATAGGCATGTCCGACTATACAATATTCGCATCTGCTATATACAGAAATTCCAATAGCGACTAGTTCTTTTTTCTTTACATCAATAGCCCCATCTTTAAATGTAGTTTCTACAAATTTTCCAAAGGCAGATAAATGTTCTGAATTTGTTTTTGAAACCTTTCCCATACCATTATTGAAATCAGCTAAATATTCTCTAGGACTTTTCATTATAAATTCCCCCTATTAAAATTTATGAATATAATTAAAGCTTACAATCCATAGTGTATATTATACCAGGGTTGGGTATATTTTGACTAATAGAAAAAATTGATAGATTGATTTATGGTATAGAGTAAGTTTATAAAAATATCCTAATAAGTTTGCAAACTTATTAGGATATTTTTATTTTCCCCTCATATGGTTTCATTATAGATTTTATAATATCTAAATCTCTAAGATTTGCATCTAGCCAGTATTTTTCCATTTCTCTAGGTAAAATAACAGGCATTCTATGATGGATTTCTTTCATATCTTCATTAGCATCTGTTGTAATTATGGTAAAGGATTCATATTCTTTACCATCTGTATCTCTAAAAATATTATATAATCCTACTAAGGAAAAGATATTTTCATCTTTCACAGATATTTTTCTCTTTATTTTCTTTCCGTCTATATTCTGCCATTCAAAAAAACTGGTTACAGGAACTAAACATCTTCTATTGTAAAAGGAATTTCTAAATAATGGTTTAATATCTACTGTCTCAGCCCTTGCATTTATTATGGGTTTCTTAGCAAATGCAGGCATAAATCCCCATTTCATTACCTTCAGTTCATTACTCTTATTATTTATTACAATAGGAACCATATTTGTAGGAAATACTTCCTCCAGAGGATTAAATTTTCCTACAGTCTTTATAACTTCATATCTTTCTATTAACATATCTATACTTGTATCTAGAGAAAATCTACCGCACATAATATCACCTAATTAAATATTTTATAGTATTATTATACCCAGAAATATAATGAAAGAACAGAGTAAAAATAGGATTTAAATATTATATAGAAAAATAAATATTTTGTGTTATACTATTGTAGAAATATAAACTAAAGAGAATTCAAGAAAAATACTTTTATAAGATTAATTAGGAGGAGTAGTATGGCAGAAATAAAATATGAAATAAAAGAAAACTTAGGTGTACTATCAGAATCAGCTAAAGGTTGGACTAAGGAAATCAATTTAGTGTCATGGAATAATTATCCAGCTAAGTATGATATAAGAGAGTGGGATCCAGAACATACTAAAATGGGAAAAGGAGTTACATTAAATACTGAGGAGTTAAAAAAGCTTAAAAGTATATTAAATGAATTAGAATTATAGTCATAAAAAAGGATGGATTAGACCATCCTTTCATTATATTCTGTCTTTAATATTCCCATAAATAAAGTATCTGTATATTTTCCATCAACAAAGAAATTTTCTCTTATTCTGCCTTCTTCTTTAAATCCACATTTCTCATAGCAGTGAATAGCTCTTTCATTATATGCCCTTACTTCTAAATCTAATTTATGAAGATTTAATTTATTAAAAGCAAATTCTTGAATGAGTTTAATTGCATCACTTCCATAGCCTTTACTTAAATTATTCTTAGTACCTATTACAATGCCTAATGTCCCAATTCTATTAACCAAATCTATCCTTATTAAATCAATTTGGCCAATGTATTCTTCAGTGTCCTTATGAGCTATAACAAAACCTCTAAAGTTAGAATTACCTTGTAAAATATTATTTAAGAAATTTTCGGTTTCATTTAAAGTATGGGGATATAAAAATATATTGCTTAAATATTGGGTAATTTCAATATCATTTACCCATTTTCTCATATAAGGTAAATCTTCTTTTCTATACTCTCTTAATACTATTCTATCGCCAATTAATCTAGCCAATAATATCACCCCTTAAGTTTTTTATAGTACATTATATCACGGAGAATATAATAACAATACAAATTTTTGATATGAAGCTATTAATTATTATATGAATATATAATAAGGAAGATATAGAATTATCATAATCATAAAGATGTTGAAATAGATAAAAGATCAATACTTAAAAATAAAGAGGCAAATTTAGGGAAAATCTAGGCAGATAAATTTATAGCAATAAATAGTAGGACATAATTCTCAGTATTTATTAAATGTGATATAATTTATGAGAAATTTGTAGTTTTTTAGGACATATGTCCTTCATTAGAGTATCAATTTTATTATATACTTTAAGGAGTGGGAGTTTTGCGTATAATTGAAATTATTGAGTCCAACAAAGCAATAAAAAGGATATTAAGGGATTGTCCCTATGATATCTTGAAAAAATGGGAATTCAAAGAATATTTTAAAGGACAAACGATTTGTCATCAAGACATGAAATATGAATACTTTTCCATCATAGTCAAAGGATATGCAAATATATTTTTGACAGCAGAAAATGGGAAAAAGTATTCTCAAGCCATATATAAAAATGGTGATTATTTTGGAGAGCTAGAAATATTTGATAACAAACCATATATTTGTTCTATTGAGGCTTTAACAGATACCCAAGTAATCCGTATAGGAAGGGAAAATTTCTTTAAATGGATTGATAAGGACAGGTGTTTTTCTTTACATATAACAAAAACATTATGTGATAGTTTTTATAAACTGTCAAAATTAGCAGGTGAGAACACCTTGTATTCTTTAAAATACAGAATATGTAACTATCTTTTATATAGATTAGATTCAGGAGTTAAATCAAGTATTGGCATAGAAATAGAAATAAATAAGGAGCAGTTAAGTGAGCAGTTTGCAGTTACATCTAGAAGCATAAACAGAGTACTTCAGCAGTTAAAGGAAAAGGATATCATAGAGGTATCCAATAATTCGATTAATATTATTGATATGGAAGGACTTAGGAAGGAAGAAATCTTAAGTCGAAAAGAATAATTATGTCAATAAAATCGAGAGAAATCGATTTTATGTAATAAATAATAGGGGGGAGTTTCCTTTGAAAAAGAAACTTATAATTTTACTATCACTAATGTTAATGGTGTCAGCATCATTACTTGGATGCAAGAAAACTGATGCACCATCTTCAAGTGATGTGCCAGCTACTAATGATTCATCAGATAGTAGTGAAGCAACAAAGGTAGGGTTAGTATTAGCAGGTGGACTAGGTGACCGTTCATTCTACGATTCATCTTTTGAAGGTGTAGAACAAGCTAAAAATGATTTAGGCATTGAATACAAAGTGTATGAATGTAGAAATGATTCATCTTTATTTAACGACCAGTTAGTACAAGCTTCTCAATACGGTTCAATAGTAGCTGTTGTTGGAGTTGAGTTTTATGATGTTGTACAAGAGATAGCAAAGGAATTTCCGGAAGTTTCATATATCTATGTAGATAATGAAATTGGAGGAATTAACAATCTAATTACTATATCTTATGCAGAAAATGAAGGAGCATTTTTAGCAGGTGCTTTAGCTGCTATGCTTACAACTGAAACATCTATAGAAGGCATAGATGATGGTAAATTCATAGGTATGGTTGGAGGAAGGGATATTCCTGTAATCAGAAACTTCCAAGTCGGATATGAGGCAGGAGCAAAATATATTGATCCTGAAATCACAGTGGAAACTGTATTTGCTGAAGACTTTGAAGACCCAGCAAAAGGTAAAGAATACGCAACAATTCTTTATGGAAAAGGAGCAGATATTGTATTCCAAGCAGCAGGAAAAACAGGAGAAGGTGTATTTGAAGCTGCTGAAGAAATGGGTAAGTATGCCATAGGTGTAGATACTGACCAACGCCATATAAACCCTGATGTTATAATGGCTTCCATGATTAAGAAAGTAGGGAAATCCATTTATGAGACTATAGAAAACATACAAAATGGTAATGTTAAAAAAGGTATGGTAGTTTATTATGGTTTACCTGAAGATGGTGTAGGAATCGGATATGGTACAGATGATATGCCTCAATTTGTAACAGATGAAATGAAGGCAAAACTTGAAGATATTAAAGCAAAAATCATCAGTGGAGAAATAGAAGTACCTGTTAAGAAATTAAATTATGAAACTAACAATTAAGGACAAATAGGTAAGTAATATTCAATGGAGGAGTAGTTATCTACTTCTCCATTTTACAATAAAATATAGGATAAAGAGGTGAGAATTTAAGTGGATGAGAAACTTTTAGAATTGAAAAATGTATCGAAGCGATTTCCTGGAGTATTAGCTAATGATAATATAAACCTCGATATAAGAAAAGGAGAAATTCACGCAATTATTGGAGAAAATGGTGCCGGAAAGTCTACATTAATGAACATATTATATGGACTTCACCAGCCTACTACAGGAGAAATTTATTTCAAGGGTAAATCTGTAAAATTGACGAGTCCCTTAGATGCAATAGAGTTAGGAATTGGGATGGTGCATCAGCATTTTATGTTATTACCATCTTTCACTGTGGCAGAAAATATAGTATTAGGTACGGAACCTAGGAAAAAAAGAATATTTGTAAATAGGAAAAAAGCCATTGAAGTTACAAGAGAATTATCAAATACTTATGGATTAATGGTAAATCCAATGTTGAGGGTAGAGGCGTTATCTGTAGGAATTCAGCAGAGAGTCGAGATATTGAAGGCACTTTATAAAGGCGCAGATATATTAATACTAGATGAACCGACAGCAGTTTTAACACCTCAGGAAACAGATGAGCTATTTAAGGTTATAAGAAAACTAGTAGATGAATTAGGCAAGACAATAATAATCATCACTCATAAACTTCAAGAGGTTTTATCAATATCAGATAGGGTAAGTGTCATGCGTCAAGGAAAGATGATAGGAACTTTAGATACTAAGGATGCAAATGAGCATATATTAGCAGAGATGATGGTAGGCAGGGAAGTTTTATTCGATAAATTAAATAGGAAAAATACTGAAAAGAAAGAAGTATTAGTAGTAAAAAATTTAAGTGCCCAAAATAATAGAGGACTTTTAGCTATAAAGAATATTAGCTTTAGTTTGAAATCTGGTGAAATTCTTGGTATAGCTGGAATAGAAGGAAATGGGCAATCTGAATTAGTTGAAGTATTAACTGGACTTAGGGAGAAAGAGAATGGAGAATTTTATATAAATGAAGTTGAATCCTCTAATAAATCTCCAAGGGATATTAGAAAATTAGGGATTGCACATGTGCCTGAAGATAGATTAGCAATGGGATTATCCAAAGATGCCACTATTTCCGAAAATATTCTTATGGGTTCTCAGCATAAAAAGCCTTATGCAGCTAAAGGAATACAATTAAATAAATCTAAGATTAAAGAAAATAGTAAAGAACTTATAAATAGGTTTGATATAAGAACACCTTCAGAGGAAGTTCTTGCGGGAAATCTATCTGGGGGAAATATGCAGAAAATGATTATTGCTAGGGAATTTACTTTTAATACTCCTATATTAATTATATCTCAGCCTACTAGAGGAGTAGATATAGGGGCAATTGAATTTATTCACAATCAAATAATTGAAAAGAGAAATGAAGGTTGTGCTATTCTATTGATTTCCGCAGAGCTAGATGAAATATTTAGATTATCAGATAGGATAATGACTATTTACGAAGGCAGTATTACTGGTGAATTTAATGAAGGAGATATATCAAAACAAGAAATAGGACTTTATATGACTGGAAAAAATATGAGTAGCTCGGGAGAAGGTGTATAAGATGAAAAAAATATTTGGAAAAAGAAATTTAGAATATCTAACTTCACTTTTTATATCTATATTTGCTTCATTATTAATAGGTGCTTTGATTATGATGGCAAATGGGAGAAGTCCTTTAGTAGGATATGGTGCATTAATAAAGGGAGGATTTGGCTCCAAATATAATGTAGCTACAACTCTTGCCAAAACGGTTCCATTAGTATTAACAGGATTAGCAACTGCCATATCCTTTAGGTCAGGAATATCAAATATTGGTGGTGAGGGGCAGCTTTATTTAGGTGCTTTTGCAGCAGCTTATGTTGGTATAACCTTTACTAGTCTTCCGGGTTTTATTGGTATAATCTTGGCAATCATTGCAGGAGCCATTGCAGGAGGAATTTATGCTTTTTTTCCTGCCTTACTTAAAGTGAAGTATAATGTAGACGAAGTTATAACTACAATAATGCTAAATACAGTAGCTACATTATTTACCGGATATTTGGTTAACTATCCTTTTGCTGCAGCTCAGGGAAAGATGGGAGGAACAGAAATTATAGCAGAACAATTTCAATTTTCCCGATTAGTAAGATTATCTACATTAAATACAAGTATATTTTATATGGGGATTATTGCCATATTTATATATTATTTAATGGAGAAAACATCATTTGGATATGATTGTAAGATGGTTGGACAAAATCCTTTATTCGGAAGATATGGAGGAATAAAAGATAAAAAGCAAATGGTAATAGCCATGGTAATATCTGGAGCATTATGTGGTATTGCAGGAGTATTTGAAGTTATAGGAGTTCATTATAGATTTTTACAACATTTATCTCCAGGCTATGCATTTGATGGTATGCTAATAGCCTTAATAGTAAGAAACAATCCTATAGGAGTATTATTTATGTCAATATTCTTTGGGGCTTTAAAAACAGGTTCTATTTCTATGGAAAATGCTACTGGCATACCATCAGAGTTAGTATCAGTTATTCAGTCAATAATAATTTTATTTATTGCTGGAGGACCAGGATTTAAAAATATTTATAAGAATTGGAGATTAAAAAAAGTTGCTCAAGGAAGAGTAGGTGAGAAAAATGTTTAGTGAAATTTTTAATTTAGCATTGATACAACATACTATAAGAACTGCTACACCTCTTATATTGGCTGCATTGGGTGGATTACTTACTCAACAGGCAGGAATACTCAATATAGGCATGGAAGGAATGATCCTTTTAGGGGCATTCTTTGGAGTAGTAGGGAGTTATTTCTTTGGAAGTTCACTTGCGGGCGTGATTTTTGCAGTTTTTATTGGGTTATTAGTAGGTTTATTATTTGCTCTATTTGTTATAGATTTAAAATCAGATGAATTCGTAATAGGTATAGCTATAAACATTTTTGCAGGAGGAGTAACAGTATTTTTGCTTAGAAGTATATTTGGAGTTAAAGGAGCCTTTTCTTCACCAGATATAATACCTTTACCAAGACTTAGTTTTCCAATATTAGATAAGATTCCTTTTTTAAATACTATATTTAATAATCATACAATATTTATTTATATTAGTTGGATTTTAGTAATATTGATATATATATATTTATATAAAACGCCACAGGGAATTTGGCTTCGCGCTTCTGGTGAGTATCCAGATGCTTTAGAAACAGCAGGAGTTAGTCCAAGAAAAATGAAATATATTAGCTCAATGGCTTGTGGAATATTATGTGGATTGGCTGGAGTCCATCTCTCCTTAGGATATTTAACTTTATTTACGGAAAATATGAGTGCCAATAGAGGATTTATTGCCTTAGCAGCAATAATATTTGGTAAGGCTAATCCTATAGGTACTTTTGTTGCAGCTTTATTATTTGGATTCTTTGATGCCTTAGGCGGTAGATTACAAGTTGTGGGAATTCCTTCTCAATTTACTCAAATGATTCCCTATTTAGCAACTATATTTGCATTAATTATTGTAACTAAAAGACAGATGTCTAAGAAGAATAAAGGTAGTGCAAACAATGTTGAGGGTTAAAAAATATGATGTAGTAGTCATAGGTGGAGGAGTAGGAGGATATTACAGTGCTAGGGCTTTAAAAAGAGGAGGAAAGTCTGTAGCCTTAATAGAGAAGGATAAATTAGGAGGTACTGCATTAAGATGGGGTGCATTGCCAGTAAAGAAGATTTTAGATTCATTTAAAGGTATAAAGAAAGATAATTATACTCAGATAAAGGAAATTAGAAAAAATCTAGTAACAAAATGGAATGACGATTTAAAAAAATTAGAAAAGAAAATGAATGATAATTTACTAAAGGATAATATAGATATATATTGGGCAAATGGTGAGTTTATAGATTCTAAGAGATTTAAATTAACGGATAAGATAATAGAAGCTGAGTATTTTATTATTGCAACAGGGACTAGACCAGCTAGTATAAAGGATATTCCAATTGACGGAGTAAATATAATTACTCATAGGGAAGCTATAGATTTAAGTAATATGCCTAAAAGTATAGTAATTTTAGGTGGAAATGTAGAAGGTGTAGAATTTGCAGCTTTATATGCGGAAATGGGTATAGAAGTTACTCTTATAGAGAAAGAAAACAATATTTTAATTGGAAATGATGAAGATTTAGTCCTTCCTATAGAGGAGTATCTCAAAAGAAAAGGCGTAAAGATAATAAAAGGTGTAGGGGCTAAAAGTGCGGAAATAGATAATTATGGTGTTAAAATACTACTTGATGATGAAGGATTTGTTTCAGGTGAAAAGGCTTTAGTTACCTTAATGAGAGTTCCAAATTTTCCAAAGGGAATTGAAAACACTAAAATTAAAATAAGTAAAGACAGAATTATAGTTAATGAAAACTTATTAACTGATGAAGAAAATGTTTTTGCCATAGGAGATATTAATGGGATTTTAGGTATGGCTCATGTGGCTATTCAGCAGGGGGTACAGGTGGCAGATTATATATTAAAAGATATACCAATAGATATATCATATGAAATCCTACCTAGAGCAGTATTTACATTACCAGAAATGGCTGGAGTAGGTAATCAGGAATGGGAACTAAGGAGAGATAATATTCCATATAAATTAGGAATCTCTATGTTTAAAGATAGCTGGAGAGGATGGGCAAAGAACATAGAAGAAGGTTTTGTAAAGGTCATAATAGGTGAAGACAATAAGATTTTAGGCATATGGATGATAGGGGAAAATGTATCTGAGCATATTGGACTAATGGGATATTTAATAAAGGAAGGGAAAACAGTAGATGAAATACTGTCTAACTTAGTCATTCATCCTACATTAACAGAAACAATATTAGAAGCTTTATTGCAATCAAAATATAAGAAGGTGATACAATGAGACAACCTCATATATTATGTGAAGAAAAAGATATATCAGAATATGTAATACTTCCTGGAGATCCAGCAAGGGTATTGAGAGTAGGAGAATTTTTAGATTCCTATGAGGAAATAGCATATAATAGAGAATTTAGAACTATAAAAGGATATTATAAAGGTGTACCTATAACAGTTACTTCTACTGGAATAGGAGGAGCATCTGCTGCAATTGCCATAGAGGAATTAATATCTTGTGGAGCAAAATATCTCATTAGAATTGGTTCAGCGGGAGCAGTTCAACCTAATATTAGATTAGGAGATTTGGTTATCTGCTCAGCAGCTGTAAGGGAGGATGGAACTACTAATATGTATGTTTCATCAAATTATCCTGCAGTATCAGATATTAGATTTACAAATTTAATTATGGATACATGTGAGGAATTGAAGTATAGATATCATTGTGGTGTAATTAGATCCCATGATTCATTCTATATTGATGAAGAAGATGAAATAATGGAAAAATGGAATAAAAAAAATATACTTGCATCAGACATGGAAACAGCATCCTTATTTGTAGTGGGGCAAATTAGAAAAGTAAAAACTGCCAGTATATTAAATAATGTTGTGGAGTATAAATCGGATACAAAAAAAGGCATAGTAGATTATGCTATGGAAAGTGTAGGCACAGTAGAAGGAGAAAGAAGGGAAATTATTTTAGCATTAGAATCCTTAAGAAAGATTTATGAACAAAGATAAATGAAATTTTAATAAAAGAAATATCTAGTAATGAGATGTTTCTTTTATTTTATTATATAGGCAATTTTAACAATATTAATTATCCATCTGCTTTCTTTAAGAAGATGAAAAGATAATAGATTTTGTTAATTAAGTTTATTATATCTTGATTAATCAATTTGGTTTAGTATATAATTGAAACAATGGAAAGAAGAAAGTAAAAGTAGAATGACAATGTCAGTAGTATAGTGATAAAGTATAATATAATTTCATAGGGAGTGATATATTTGAGAATTCCTAGAAAGTATTGCATAGCTTTAATTTTGATTATGGTGTTAATACATCATAGCAGCGTTTATGCTGCTGATGCACTTTATCGTTTAATGCATAATGATCATGACGGGTTGATAATAGGGGAAATAATAAGCATAGATGAAGATAATATAAAGGTTTCTGTAGAAAAAAGTATAATTAGTAGTAAGGACTTAAATAGTTCAGCTGTTAAAAATAAGTTAAATCTTGATGAAGTAAATATTATATCTTCATTTAAGTACGGATTTTTTTATGATGAGAATGATGAGAAAGCCAATCCTTCTTTAGGAGATTATGTACTTATGTCAATTGAAAAATCGGGAAATGATTTTAAGATTGCTTGGGGAGCATATAAGGTGAATAATCTTGATTATGAAAGTTTATCAGTAGTTTTACCGGAGGATTCAAATATGAGTTCTAAGATGGATGCTGCAGCCATTAAAGCCTTTGTAAATAGTGATGGAGAGCTTAATGAGTTTTCATTTGCTGGACAGAAAGTAACAGTTTATGCTGGTGAAGATGAGATTGTTATTTTCGATGGAAATGAACAGGAGGATATTATGCCAGATAAATCGTCAAATATATCTGATAATGTAAATAAGAAAAATAAGTCATCATCTCATATAGAAGTAATAGGTGGAGCTGATGGTCCTACAGCTCTATATGTTACAGGAAGTTCCAAGAAATCTTTTATACCAGCTATAGGATGCAGTTTTATAATCTTAGTTATAGGTTTTATAATTAGATATTTTGTTAAAGTAAAAGGTTCAAAATAGTATATTGGAATTGCTTAAATTGAAATTAGCGGAAGCTGTCCTTTTTTTATGGGCGGCTTTATATATATTTATTAGATATTATATTGGAAGAATTTATATATAGAAAATTGATATTAGATAATAAGGATTTAAGGATATAGATTAATGGGTAGAATAGATAGAAATAAATAAAATCAGAAGAGGAAGGTAGGTGAAAACTGATTTGTGGTTAAAGGGATTAGAATTACTAATGATGGGGTAATTCTAGTGAGTGAATTCTATAATACCACCATCTTATTTATATAATAGGATGAAAAACTTAGATAGATAATTATCTATGTTTTATAAATCAGGATTAAATGAAAGATTATTTATATTCTAATCATATAATTGAAGAGAAGATATATATAGAAAATATTCCAGCTATTTTATTTAGACCAAAGGATGCAGAAGGTACTATACCAACTATTATATTTTATCATGGCTGGAGTTCAAATAAGGAGTCTCAAAGGATTAGAGGGCTAATATTTGCGGCAGTAGGTTTTCAGGTATTAATACCTGATGGGATTTATCATGGTGAAAGAGGTTTGATAGATTATTATAAACTAGATAATTGTAAGTATTTTTGGAAGACAATATTAAATAATCTGGAAGAATCTAATTTATTGATAGAAAAGCTTATTATGGAATATAAGGGAGATCCAAATAATATTTTCTTGGTAGGTCATTCTATGGGTGGATTTACTGCTGCAGGAGTATTTGTACATAATCCTATGATAAAATCTTTAATTGTATTAAATGGTTCCTGTGCATGGAAAAATTCAAATGAAATATTTAAAAAGTATTTGGGAATAAAAATGACTGAAGAGTTAAAGGAAATAGAAGAAAAAATGGAGAGGTTAGACCCTTATAGCAATATGGAATTATTTAATGATAGATCTGTTCTTATGCTTCACGGCAGTAGTGATAGTACAGTTTCTATAGAGAGTCAAAGATTATTTTTACAAAATATCCAACCTTTATATAAAGATAAACAGAAAATTCAATTAATCGAATACCCTAATTTAAATCATTATGTAACTACAAATATGATGGAAGAAAGTATATCTTGGTTGTGCAAAGCAAAGAGTTAAAAGTTATAAAGTATTTTGACGTATAATCATAGCTGATATACTTAAATTATTATTTCCGATTATACATATTACAGCGAAATTACTTGTATTATCTAAATCAATATAAATTTTCTTGAATAAATCCATTAATTATTATAGTATAATATAAAATAATTATTGAGGTGAAAAAATGGAATTGTTAAAACAAAGGATAATTAATGATGGAACCCTTAAGGAAGGGAATGTTATAAAAGTAGATAGTTTTTTAAATCATCAAATAGATATAGGATTGCTAAATGAAATAGGAAAGGAAATTAAAGCTAGATTTTCATCTGATAAAATAGATAAAATTCTTACTATAGAGGCATCTGGTATAGCTATTGCAGTTATTGCAGCTCAGTACTTTAATGTGCCTGTAGTATTTGCAAAGAAAACAGAATCAAAGAATCTAGATAATGATACATATGAAAGTTCTGTATATTCCTATACAAAGAACAAGACTTATACCATAAAAGTATCTAAAAGATATTTAAAAGAAGGAGAAAATATATTAATAATAGATGATTTCCTTGCCAATGGAAAAGCAGCTGAAGGATTAATAGATATAATAAATAAGGCTAATTGTAATTTAGTTGGTGTAGGTATTGTCATAGAAAAAGGATTTCAAAAAGGCGGAGATAATATAAGAAGAAAAGATATAAAACTAGAATCTTTAGCCATTGTAGAATCAATAGATGGAGAAAAGATAATATTTAGATAACAAATAAGTATCATTTTTGGTGCCTGGCACCAAGAATGATACTTATTTGTTATAAAGTGTTGATATTTAGATTCGTACTTGATGATATACTTTTTTACCTTTTCTTATCATTATCTTATTATCTTTGAAATCATCTAAATTAATTTCTTTGTCTATAGATTCTACTTTTATATCATCTATAACGATACCACCTTGTTCCACAAGTCTTCTTCCTTCGCTATTTGACTTAGTAAGTCCTATGTCTTTTAGCAAATCAAGGATTCCAATTCCCTTTTCAAATATTGATCTGTCCATTTCAGTAAAAGGAATAGAGCCTTCATCCATACCACCAGAGAATAATGCTTTGGCTGCTTGTTGTGCCTTGTTAGCTTCTTCTTCTCCATGGATTAACTTAGTTACTTCATATGCTAATACTTCTTTAGCTTTATTGATTTCTGCTCCTTCTAATGAATTTAATCTTCTTACTTCGTCCATAGGGATAAATGTAAGGAGTCTTAAACATTTATCAACATCTGCATCATCAACATTTCTCCAGTATTGATAAAATTCATAAGGAGATGTTTTTTCTGGATCTAACCAAAGAGCACCCTTTGCTGTTTTGCCCATTTTATCTCCTTCACTATTAGTAAGGAGTGTACAAGTCATAGCATATACTTGTTTACTGGATTTTCTTCTTATTAAATCCATTCCAGCAATCATATTAGACCATTGGTCATCTCCGCCTAATTGCATTTTACAGTTGTATTTTTGATTTAATACATAGAAATCATATCCTTGCATTAACATATAGTTAAATTCTAAGAAGGATAGTCCTTTTTCTAATCTTTGCTTAAAACATTCTGCTGTTAACATTCTATTTACTGAGAAATGAGAACCAACATCTCTTAGGAATTCAACATAGTTTAAGTCAAGTAACCAATCAGAATTATCAACTAAAATGGCTTTATCGTCACTAAAGTCAATTAATCTGCTTAGTTGTTTTTTAATACTGCTTACATTGTGTGCAATATCTTCTTTAGTAAGCATTTTTCTCATATCAGTCCTACCAGAAGGGTCCCCAATCATTGCAGTACCGCCACCAACTAAAGCTATTGGTCTATGACCAGCTCTTTGCATATGAGCCATGAACATCATAGCTATAAAATGGCCGACATGTAAACTATCTGCAGTGGGGTCGAATCCTATATAGAAAGTTACACTTTCTTTGCCTAATAATTCTCTTATTTCTTCTTCATGGGTAGTTTGCTTGATATATCCTCTTTCCATTAAAGCATCGAATACATTTTGCATAATATTCCTCCTACTTTTTAATTATCATATCGCTCAGTCTCGCAACTCAAATTCATTTACTCGCTACACTCGTATGAATTTGGTTCTCGTTATGTTTGACCTACCTGCAATTAGCTACGCTCATTGGGTTAGGTCATAAAAAAAGGGCTTCATCTCATCTAAAGGACGAGAGGAAACCCGTGGTACCACCTTAATTCGCATAAAGCCTCATCCACGTAACGTGTGGGAAACGCAATAATAATATTGAAACTCCAGAAATGTAATTCGCTAAGTTAAATATACAGACCTCTCACCAATGGTCTATTCTCTGTGAATTTACTTTTAATTAGCTACTTATATCCTTCGTAGTTAATTATATAATTTTCTTATATATTAATATAATATAAGAATAATGTCAAGAGGTGAAAAAAAGCCTAGAATTTTTCTAGGCCCTTATATTTTAATTTAAAATTTTAATAAAGCCTATTCTTCTACTTTAAGTTCTACGCTGTTTTCCCATAGTCCATGGATATTACAATAGGATGTTGCATATATTGTACCTGATTTTTCAGCTTTAAATCTAATGGATACATTTGGTTCAGTGAATAATCCACCTTCTCCATGGGAAGTAAAATTAGATGATGCAATCTCAATTGGGAATTTATGTCCTTCTGGTTGGAAATATACTTTTATCCATGATATATAGTGTTCAAATGTATTTGGATGTGCTATTTCTTCTCCAACAATAACCTTAACGTCTACTAGATTATCTTTTTTAACTGTTTCAGGTGCATGAATTACTGGAACATGTTTTTCACCTTTCCAATCACCACTTTGATATAAATTACCTATGCTTTTCATGTATAAACCCCTCCATAATAATTATTATTTAACATTCTGTAACTGTTATACCCCAATATAGAAAAAAATAATCAATATTATTAACTAAATATTTAATATATAGAGTATAATAGAGTTAGACATTTTTTAAGGAGAGATGATATGGGAAACATTGAATTAATAGCCACTGCAACATTCGGTTTAGAGGCTGTAGTTAAGAGAGAATTAATTAATTTAGGATATAATGATTTAAAAGTAGAAAATGGTAAGGTTACATTTATTGGAACAGAGAAGGATATACCAAAGACTAATTTATGGCTTAGAACAGCAGATAGAGTACTTTTAAAGATGGGAGAATTTAAAGCTTTAACTTTTGAAGAATTATTTGAAAAGACAAAGGAACTTCCATGGGAAGAGTGGATTACAGAGGATGGAAATTTTGTAGTTGAAGGTAAAAGTATTGATTCTAAATTATTTAGTATATCTGATTGTCAGAGAATAGTAGAAAAAGCAGTGGTAGAAAAGCTGAAGACTAAATATAATGTAGAATGGTTTGAAAAAACAGGAGCTAAATATACTATAGAGGTATCTTTATTAAAAGATATAGCAACTTTGACGATAGATACTTCAGGAGAAGGGCTTCATAAAAGAGGATATAGAGAGAGACAAGGTGATGCACCTATAAAAGAAACTCTTGCAGCTGCAATGATATTATTAAGCTATTGGAATAAGGATAGGGTGTTATTTGATCCATTTTGCGGCTCAGGTACTATTCCAATAGAGGCAGCTATGATAGGCAGAAATATGGCTCCTGGACTTGATAGAAACTTTGCATCAGAAGAATGGCCTAGGGTGAAGAAGGAATATTGGCAGGAGGCGAAAAAAGAAGCTTTTAAAGCCATAGATAATGACGTAAAATTGCATATACTTGGGTGTGATATAGATAGAAAGGCAATTCTTCGTGCAAGGGATAATGCAGCTAATTTTGGTTTAGAAGATGATATTGCATTTTTTATTAAAGATTTCAGGGATGCAGAATTAAAGAATGAATATGGTGTAGTTATTACAAATCCACCATATGGAGAACGTATAAGTGAGAGAAGAGAAGTTGAAAGGCTTCATAAGGATTTAGGACTAAGGTTTAAGGAACTAGATACTTGGTCAGTTTATGTAATTACTTCTAGTGAAAATTTCGAGAAAGATTATGGGAAAAATGCAGATAGAAAAAGAAAATTATATAATGGTAGGATTAAGGTAGATTATTATCAATACTATGGGCCAAGACCAAAAAAATAATAAATTTCTATTAATCTTTTGAGTTAGTAGTTAAACCATCTTTTAGTTATTAATTAACAAAATAGGAGGGATAGTATGACTATTTATACTAAGACAGGAGATAAGGGAACAACCAGCCTTTTTGATAACAAGAGAGTATCAAAGGATGATATAAGAGTGGAGAGTTATGGAACTGTTGATGAATTAGGTACATTTCTTGGATTAGCAAAAAATTATGTTGATGATGAAATGTATGATATAATTCAAAGTATACAGAATAAACTTTTTACAGTTGCTACAAATTTAGCAACAGAAGATAATACAAAGGTAAAGTATCATATATTGGATAAGGATATAGATGATTTGGAAAAAATCATCGACTTATACATGGGTAGACTAAATAATCCTACTGGTTTTATTATACCAGGTTCTGGGAAGAAATCTGCTCATTTACATGTAGCTAGAACTATATGCAGAAGAGCAGAAAGAAGAATTATTACTTTATCAAAATTGGCAGATATAGATCCCTTGGCTATTAAGTATATAAATAGATTATCCGATGTCCTATATGCAATGGCAAGATATTCAGAGGATATAGAAGTAGCTGTAAGATACTAAAGTATTAAATTATAAAAATATGTAGAATTTGTTTATTAAATAGTATAAAATAAGGACAAGTAGTTTTATAAAATATTTAACAGTATTAAATATTATATATAGGTGATAAGCATGCTAGAAAAAGAAAATTTGAATTATGTAGAAAAGAAAATAGAAGAATATGGTATGCTAAACTACCACGTACTTGAAGGCATGGCAGACTGGGTTCGTGTTGTTGATGGAGATGGAACTATTATATATGCAAATAGGACAATGAAGGAATCCTTGGGAAAAGATGTAGTAGGTATGAAATGCTACAAGTCTCACGGTAAAAAGAAGCCATGTAGTTTTTGTATTACAGAGAGAAGCATAAGTACTGGGGAGATAGTACAGAAAGAAGAAAAAATTAATGGAAGATATTTCTCGGTGAAGTCTTCACCTGTTACTAATTCAGAAGGAAAGGTTTTTGCTGCTGTAGAGGTATTTAGAGATGTAACTAGGGAAAGAAAGCTAGAATTAGAATTAATTGAGAAGAATAAGAAAATGAGTAAGGACCTTGGATTTGCCAAGAGAATTCAGGAAAAGATTCTGCCCAATAAAGAGAAATTAGATAATATTGCAATTGATTATATTTATAGGCCATCTGAAATGCTTAGCGGTGATATGTTTGATGTTTTTTATATTGATGACGAAAATATAGGGATATATATTTCAGATGTTTCAGGTCATGGTGTGGCAGCAGCTATGATGACCATGTTTATAAGGCAGACTATGAGATCCATTAAAGATGATATAGTAAGTCCATCAGCTACATTGTCAGAATTATATCGAAGATTTAGCACATTGAATTTAGATGTAGATAAGTATTTTACAATATTTTATGGTGTTTTTAATAAAAAGACATATGAATTTAAATATTCCAATGCAGGGCATAACTGTATTCCTATTATGTATAACAAAAATAAAATGACAACATTAGAAATAAAAGGATATCCTATGACTTTACTTTTTGATGAGATACTTTATGAGGAAAAAAATATTAAATTAAGTAAGGGAGATAAGATTTTATTTTATACTGATGGTATTACTGAAGCAAAGGATAAATCGGGAAAAGAATTTGGTATAGAAAGTGTAATGAAGATTATAGAAAGTCACAAAGAAAATATTTTGAATGAAATAAATAATAATATTGTAATCCATAGCTGGGGTGAACAACAGGATGATTTTGCCTTAGTATTAATGGAAGTTATTAAATAAACTGGATAAGTTCTTACTTATTCAGTTTATTTATATGGTATAATTTATATATATAGGAATTGATTTCCAACAAAGCATTTGATATAATATTAACAAAAGGGGATGATGTTTTGAATTTGGATAATTTATTATTTAGGAAGGAAGGGAACATCGGAATTTTATCTATCAACAGGCAAGAAGCATTAAATGCACTGAACACGGCAGTATTGGATGATTTAGACAAAGCTATAGACATGGTTAACAAAGATGAAGAGATCTATGTATTGATATTAACAGGAGAAGGAAGGGCTTTTGTTGCTGGGGCTGATATAGGGGAAATGAAAGACATGAATGCAACAGAAGCTAGAATTTTCGCTGAGAAGGGATTGTCTGTATTTAGAAAGATAGAGCTTATGGAAAAGCCAGTTATAGCTGCTGTAAATGGCTTTGCTTTAGGTGGAGGATGTGAACTTTCTATGTGCTGTGATATTAGAATAGCATCTGAAAAAGCTAAGTTCGGACAACCGGAAGTAGGTCTTGGTATAACTCCAGGATTTGCTGGAACTCAGAGATTATCCAGACTTGCAGGAGTAGGTAGAGCAAAGGAACTTATATTTACTTGTGATATAATTAATGCAGAAGAGGCATATAGAATAGGATTAGTTAATAAGGTAGTATCAGTAGATGAATTAATGAATACAGCTATTGAATTGGCAAATAAGATTATTTCTAAAGGTCAGCTTGCTGTAAGATATGCGAAAACTGCTATAAATAGAGGAATAGAAACTGATTTAGAAACTGGAATGATTATTGAAAGAGATTTGTTTGGACTTTGTTTTGCAACAGAAGACCAAAAGGAAGGGATGGAAGCGTTTTTACAAAAACGTAATCCTAACTATAAATTAAAATAATAAATTAAAATAATTTGGAGGTGCACTATGAAAAAAATAGGTATATTAGGTAGAGGCACAATGGCTTGTGGTATAGTACAAATTTTTGCACAGAAGGATTATGATGTAACTATGTGGGTTAGATCCATTGATGAGGCTAACCCAAGAGGAAGTATTAAGTCTATAGAAAAAGGATTAAATAGACTAGTAGAAAAAGAAAGAATTACAAAAGAGTTTATGGATAATACATTAAAAAATATTTCCATAACTACAACATATGAAGACTTAAAAGACTGTGATTTAGTTATTGAAGCTATATCTGAAGATATGGCATTAAAGAAAGAAATATTTTCTAAATTAGATGGCCTATGTAAGGAAAATGCTATTCTTGCTACAAATACTTCATCATTATCTATTACTGAAATTGCAAATTCAACTAATAGACCTGATAAAGTTATAGGAATGCATTTCTTCAATCCAGTTCCAATGATGAAATTAGTTGAAGTTATAAAAGGAATTGCAACTTCTGATGAAACTAAAAATACAATAATTGAATTATCCAAAGGATTAGGAAAGACTCCAGTAGAAGTAGAAGAGGCACCAGGATTTGTAGTAAATAGAATACTTATTCCTATGATAAATGAAGCAGTAGGAATCTTTGCAGATGGAGTAGCTACAGCTTCCGATATAGATGAAGCTATGAAATTAGGAGCAAATCATCCAATGGGACCTTTAGCTTTAGGAGATTTAATAGGTCTTGATGTTTGCTTAGCTATCATGGATGTATTATATGAAGAATTTGGTGATTCCAAATATAGAGCTCATCCTCTACTAAGAAAGATGGTTAGAGGCGGATTGCTAGGAAGAAAGACTAAAAAAGGATTCTTTAAGTATTAAAAATAAAACCCTTCCAATTCTGGAAGGGTTGATTTTTATTCTCCAAAGGTATTAAAAACTTTTATTTCTTTGTTTTCAATCATTATCTGTCCCTTAGCTATTACTGTATCTATCTCAAGATTTTTTTCATCTAATAATACTATGTCTGCATCATATCCTTCTTTAATTTGTCCTTTGCCCTTTAATTTTAAAAGTGCTGCAGGATTTGAAGTAATAGTCTTTAGAACTTTCTCTAAAGGCAATCCTTCTTCCAATACTGCATCTCTTACTTCATTAAACAGAGAAGTTACTTTTCCAACTTTAATACCAACAAACTCTTTTTTATCATTAAAGCTAGGAAGGCTTCCTTGACCATCAGAAGAAAGAGTTATATTGGTGTCAGGAACTCCAGCATCATAGCATCTTTTCAGTGCTACACTTACTTTTACTTCTCCTTCTTCCCAGAATAATGGATCAGAACTAGTTGTAAAATCTATAAAGCCACCTGATTTACTATATTCAATTCCTTGTAGGAATAATTCTTCATTTCTATTCATATGAGTTGGTATAAATTGAGTATATGGTATTTCAGTGTTGTTTACTATTTCAATTAGATAGTCTATCTTACTTGTACCATCACCTACATGAATATTTACGATACCAGCTTTTCCAGATAATATACCTGCAACTCTTGCACTAGATGTTAATTTTCTTAATTCATTTAAGGTAGGTTGTGAGGAACGATGATCAGAAATTGCAATTTCGCCAACACCAATAATTTTATCAACTATCATTATATCCTTTGCTACATCTCCTGTAATGGTAGTAACTGGAATTTGATATGAACCAGTGTATATATAAGTTGTAATTCCTTCTTCTTCTAAACCCCTTGCTTTAGCCAATAAAGATATCATATCTCTTGCTATACCATCTGTTCCTAAGCATCCAATAATAGTGGTTATTCCACCAGTAGTAATATCAGTTAATTTGATTTCTGGTGTTCTAGTTTTAAATCCACCTTCACCGCCACCACCCATTATATGAACGTGATTATCAATGAAACCAGGAGTTAGTATTTTTCCATTTCCATCTATTATATTGGTGATAACAGCATTGTTATTCTCAATACTTAAATCATTTCCTATAGAATGTATTTTATCTCCTACAAGTACTACATCTTTTACTCCTAAATATTCGGGAGCATATACTTTAGCATTTTTTATTATTCTAATCATAGCTTCACCGCCTAATTTTAATATAAATCATATATTTAGAATCCAATTAGTACACCTAATATTACAAAGAAACTAGCTGTTAAGAATAGTATGCATTGGAATTTAATTTGAAATTTTGCCCACTTAACCCAGTCTAATTTAGCAACGCCTAATACTGCCATTAAACAAGCTGATGTAGGTACAATAAGGTTAGTAAGTCCATCACCTAATTGAAAGGCAAGGACTGCAACTTGCTTACTTAGACCAATTATTTGTGCTAATGGTGCCATAAGGGGCATTGTTATTGCAGCTTGACCAGAACCGGAAACTACAAAGAAATTAAATATTGATTGAAATACATACATAAACCATGCTGATAATACTACTGGAAGTCCGCTTAAGGCTTTAGACATTCCACTTAGTACGGTGTTTAAAACTGTATTAGAACCAGGATTAGTATCGCCTAGAACTAAAACTATACCTTGAGCAAAGGCAACAACCATAGCTGCGCCTACTAAATCTTTAGCCCCATCTCTAAAGGAAGTAGCAATATCATTTACACTCATATTATTTAATTTAAAGATTACAGCAGTAATTCCAGACGCTAGTCCTAGAGCAAAGAATATAGTTGCAATTTCAGGAAGATAGTATTCATGTACTCTTACTCCCCAAATAATCCAAACCATTGATAGAACTAAATATATCATAATTAATCCATGACCTAGTTTAAATTCAACTTTGGATTCATTAGTGTTTTTGAAATCTTCCCTAAAGTAAGCATCTGATTCATATGCTACGGATTTTGTAGGATTTTTCTTGACCTTTTTAGCATAGAAACAGATAAATATAACACTAATTATATTAAACACAATATACATTATGATTCTATAACCAGATCCAGATTGTACTGGAAGCCCAGATATACTTTGGGCAATGGATACACTAAATGGATTCATCCATGAAGTTGCAAATCCTATTTGTGTTGCACAATAGGTAATCATAATTCCTACAATTGCATCATATCCCATGGCTATAACAATAGGTACAATAATTATGGTAAATGGTATTGATTCTTCACCCATACCAAAAATAGCACCACCTAGAGAAAATAGAATAAATAATATAGGTATTAACAATACTTCTGTACCTTTAGTCTTGCTAATAATATTCATTATACCTGCTTCAACAGCTCCAGTTTTAAGGACTATACCAAATGCTCCTCCAACTACTAGTATAAATGCTATTATACCAACAGAAGTACCCCATTTATCTCCCTTAACTAATCCTTCAAAAGCGAAATTAAGAAATCCCATATCGCCGCCTTTGGCAAATAATTTAATTCCATTTTTTTCACCAGATGACACATATTTTCCATATTCTTGTAGAACTTTAAAATTTAGTTCGCCAGAATCAGTCTTTAATTCGAAAGCTTTAGCACGATCTTTTCTAATGAAGCCTAGAGGTTCCTCTATATTTTTTTCTAAAATTAATGTGGAATCCCCTGAAGCATCTAAGAGATAATTTTTTTCGTTTACATTAAAATCAGCAGTATCTCCATCTAAAATCGTAGCAATTTTTTTGTTACTTGAATCATAAACATTGTAGTAAATTTCAAATCGTCCCAAAGGGACCAAATAAGTTAATAATGCGGCCAGCACAACTACAAAAAATATAATGACATAAGTATCTGGCATGTTCCATGTTCTTTGCAGTTTGGTGCCTGGTCCTGATTTAGTTGACATTATGACAATACCTCCCTTAATTATGTTGATTAATTATGTTGATGCAAAAAATATGCCAAATTTTATAGTATCTATTATAAGGTAATAGGATTAAAAAATCTATATAAAATAATAGATAAATCTAATAAGGAACATATTTATCTAGAAGTGATTCAAGTAAAGTAAAGATTATAGGATCTTATAGAGTCAGCATTTGCAATTAATGTTATTTTTTATCATAAAACCCATTCTTCTATTAAAAGGTTGTCCTTGACAGATTATATATCTATTTAATTAATGTTTTCATTATATAATAATATTTTATATATTCCATTAACATTTAAAAAATATAATTATGGTTACAATATACTAGAAGGACTTTACTCAGGAAGGTGGAGTTATATGAAAACTTTTTCCAAGGTTTTTATTATATCATTTATTTGTTTTATAATTGCAATATCTATTGGTTCTTATTCTTATGTAAAAGAGAATAATGTAGAGTTTGAAAGCAATATAGATGCTCCCATAATAGATAAAATGGATTTGGGTAGGACTATAATTAAAAAATTAGAAACAGAAACAAAGGAACCTGAAACTTATTCTACTTTAGAAGAAGCGTTAAAAAAAAGTAAGAGGGTAAATTTTTTAATATTAGGAATGGAAGATGTAAGGACTGATACTATTATGTTTGCTTCTTTTTGTCCCGATACTAAAAAAGTAAGTTTAATGAACATACCTAGAGATACTTATATTCATAGAAAGGGATATAATGGAGCAGAACAAAGAAAAATAAATAGTGTATATGGAACGCATGGAGTAGAAGGAGTTAAAAAAACAATATCTCATATATTAGGTGATGTACCTATTCATCATTATATTATGTTAGATTATAAAGGCGTAGAAAAAATTGTAGACGGGTTAAATGGTGTTGAAGTAGAAGTGCCATTTCATATGAAATATAAAGATCCTTCAGCTAAACCTCCATTAAATATAGATATCCAGCCAGGAAAACAAGTATTAGATGGGAAAAGATCAATAGAATTTTTAAGATATAGAAAAGGAAATAATAAAAAAGGTGGATATATCGATGGTGATTTAGGGAGAATAAAGGCACAACATGAATTTTTACAGTCATTTATAGGAAAGGCATCAGAAAATATATTAGCGGTCATTACAAAGGGATTTAACCATGTTAAAACAGATCTTAATCTGATGGATACATTATCTTACGGAAGAAAAGCTATAGGAATGAATAATGAAGATTTTGAGATACTCATTTTACCGGGAAAGGCAGAATTTAGAAAAGTACAGAAAAAGGTATTGTCATATTTCATTTATGATAAAAAAGAAACTACAAAAGTACTAGAAAAAATATACAATGTAAAAAGCCCGAATCTTTAATTTATTGATAAGGGTTTTTTTATGTCTAAAAAAGAATCTTCACTATGCTCAGATACAGCATATTTATAATTCTGAACACAGTGGAGAATCTATGTTTTAACTTGAAAATTTAAATTTCTGAAGGTTAAACTGCTGTTTTCTCTTTACTATGTTCCATTATTGAATCTCCTACAAGATATACATTACCAGCGCCCATAGTTAGGATAATATCATTTTCTTTAACATTATTTAACAAATAGGATTCTACTTCATCAAAAGATCCAAGATAAACAGCATCTGACCCTTTCTTAAATATTGCATTTGCCAAATCTTTTGAATGAATTAATCCATTATCAATCTCTCTAGCCGCATATATATCAGTAATTATAACCTTGTCTGCATCTGTAAAAGCTTCTGCAAAATTGTCTAATAAAAGCTTCGTTCTAGTATAAGTATGTGGTTGAAATACACAGTAAATGTCTCCAGATGTAGAATTTTTTAATGCATTTAATGTAGCCTTAATTTCAGTTGGATGATGTGCATAATCATCAATTATTTTTACACCTTTATAATATCCTTTTAATTCCAATCTTCTATGGACTCCTGTATAAAGTGAGATGTTTTTTTGAATATCTTCAATAGGAATACCATAGATATGTGCTGCAGCAACACTAGCTAAAGAATTATATACATTATGAATGCCCATAACATTTAAACTAATAGGAAATGATGTATTTCCTTTAATATTGAGAGTATATGATGGATAACCTTCTGGAGAAAAAGTGATATTTTCTGCTTTATAATCTGGTTCTCCAGTAGTTCCAAAAGTAATTACCTTTGCCTTTGTACTAGATATTATTTTTTCAGAGCCTATATCATCTATGTTAATTACCAAGTAGCTATCGTCACTAAGGTTTTTACCATATTTAATAAAGGTTTCCATTATATGGTCCATATTTTTAAAATAATCTAAATGATCTGCATCCATATTTAAAATAATAGCCATTGTAGGAAAATATTTTAATATATTTCCTTTATATTCACAAGCTTCTGTAAGTATATAATCTTTAGAGCCTAATTTCACGTTGCCATCAATTTCATCTAATTGTCCACCTAAAAGAATAGTAGGATTTAATATGGAACGATTTAATATAGTAGATAACATACTAGTAGTTGTAGTTTTTCCATGGGTGCCAGATACTGCAATAGAATTTTTATAATTTTTCATTAAAGCACCTAGGAATGTTGCTCTATCTATTACAGGGACATTAAGTGAAAAGGCTTTTGCAAGCTCTTCATTATCCTTTGATATAGCATCTGTATAAATTACTAAGTCAGCCCCATCTACATTACTTTCCCTATGATTTATGTAAATCTTGGCTCCTAAGTTTTTTAATTTTTCAATTATTGTACTATCCTTTGTATCAGAACCAGTTACAATATATCCTTCGGATAACAAGATTTCAGCTAAACCACTCATGGATATACCGCCAATTCCAATAAAATGAACCCTAGGATATTTATTATCAGTTATGCAAAAGTCGAACATAAGCTTTCCTCCTAAATAAAAAATTACTTTCTCCAATTATTATTACCATATTATATATTAATATTATCTTATTCTAATAGTATTAAATTGTCACTGATAGATTATATCATAATGGCAAAATATTTAAAGATAAATTTATGGATTATGTAAAGTTTCTAATATATTATTCTAATATATTATATAAAAAATAAAAAAAATTTCAAAAAAAAGAAGGAGTTTTTGAATTTTTATAGAATATAAAGAATATTCAATAGTTTTTGTGACTTAAATAAAGGGGGCTTAATGGAATGAAGATTACAGACGTAAGACTGAGAAAAATTTCAGAAGAGGGGAAAATGAAGGCAATAGTATCAGTTACTTTTGATGAAGAATTTGTAGTACATGATATCAAAATAATTGAAGGCCAAAATGGATTATTTGTTGCTATGCCTAGTAGAAGGATGGCAGATGGAGAATTTAGAGATATAGCCCATCCCATCAATGCTGAAACAAGGCAAAAGATTCAAGATGCAATTTTTAGAGAATATGAAAAAGTATTAGCTACAGAATAGAAAAGAGCCTATAGGCTCTTTTTTATGTATATAAATATAAAATATATGAAATTTTATGGATTTTAGTGTAGACTTATATAAGAAATGGGTTAAAATATTATTTGATAGATAAATTAAATTGAGGTGTAAAAAAATGAATATTTCTGTTATATTAGCAGCAGGAGAAGGAACAAGAATGAAATCAAAGATTTCTAAAGTATTACATAAGGTTTGCGGAAAACCAATATTGGAATATGTAATAAATGCTAGTAAAGGTGCAAATACAGAAAAGAACATAGTTATTGTAGGACATGGTGGAGATAGGATAAAGGAATATTTTAAAGAAGAGAATATAATATTCAAGGATCAACCTATTGGTGACGATGTTCCATATGGTACTGGTTTTGCTGTAATGCAAGCAGTAGAGCATATAGAAGATGATAGTACTGTAATCATTCTTTATGGGGATACACCACTTATTACAGAATCGACTATAAATAAGTTAATTAATTATCACAAGAAAAATGAGTTTCAGGCAACAGTACTTACTGCTATTTTAGATAATCCTACAGGATATGGCAGGATTATTAGAAAAGATGCAGGGCATATACTTAAAATTGTAGAAGACAAAGACTCCACAGACGAAGAAAAAAAGGTAAAAGAAATCAATTCTGGTATATATTGCTTTGATGGGAAACTTTTAAAGTATGCTTTGAGTAAAATTGATAACAACAATGCTCAAAAAGAATATTATGCCACAGATGTTATTGGTATATTGAAGAAAGAAGGATATAAAGTTGGAGCTTATGTTATTGAAGATTCTGTTGAGATACATGGTGTAAACTCAAGGATCCAATTGGCATTTACCGAAGAAGTGATGAGAAAAAGAATAAATGATTACCATATGGTAAACGGTGTAACTCTAATAAATCCTGATAATACTTATATTGAAGATGGAGTTAAAATAGGTAGAGATACGATTATTTACCCAGATGTTATTTTAGAAGGAAATACTGAAATAGGAGAAGATTGTATTATAAGAAGTAATTCTAGAATTATAAATAGTATGATTTATAATAAGGTTAGTATTGAATCTTCAACTATTGAGAATAGTATTGTTGGAGAAGATACTCATATAGGTCCTTATGCTCATTTGAGACCTAATAGCAATTTAGGTAAAAATGTTAAAATAGGCAATTTTGTTGAGGTTAAAAACTCCACTCTCAAGGATAATACAAAAGCTAGTCATTTAGCATATATAGGAGATGCTGATGTTGGTCATCATGTAAATATAGGATGTGGTGTTGTATTTGTAAATTATAATGGCAAGGAGAAATTTAGAACTACAGTAGGAGATAATGCATTTGTCGGAAGCAATTCTAATTTAGTTGCTCCAGTTAATGTAAATCCATGGGGATATGTGGCAGCAGGATCTACTATAACTAAAGAGGTACCGGAAAGTGCCTTATCTATAGCTAGGGCACAGCAAAGAAATATAGAAGACTGGGTAGAAAAAAAAGGATATAAAAATAATAAATAAACTTAGGAGGAATAAATAAAAATGAATTTGAGCATAGGTGGAATTAAAGTTTTTTCAGGTAATGCAAATACTGAACTGGCAGAAAATATATGTAAAGAACTGGGTATACCACTTGGAACATGTGATGTTAGTCATTTTAGTGATGGAGAAATAAATGTAAATATTAGTGAAACAGTTAGAGGGGTAGATGTTTTTATAGTACAACCAACCTGTAGCCCTGTAAATGATAATCTTATGGAAACTCTAATACTTATAGATGCAGTGAAAAGGGCCTCAGCAGGTAGAGTTAATGCTGTAATTCCATATTATGGATATGCCAGACAGGATAGAAAAACTAAAGCAAGAGAGCCAATAACAGCAAAATTAGTAGCAAATTTATTTACAACAGCTGGTGCAGATAGAGTAATAAGTATGGATTTACATGCTGCACAAATTCAAGGATATTTTGATATTCCTGTAGACCATTTATCAGGTGTTTCCATATTAGCAGAATATTTTAAAGATATTATAGATGAAGAAACAGTTGTAGTTTCTCCAGATTTAGGCGGTGTAACTAGAGCAAGAGCTTTTGCTAATCTTTTAGATCTTCCAATAGCTATAATAGAAAAGAGAAGACCTAAGGCAAATGTTGCAGAAGTTATGAATGTTATAGGAGATATTAATGGCAAGAATGTTATATTAATTGATGATATCATTGACACAGCAGGAACAATATCTAAAGCTGCCAGTGTTCTAAAAAACTTTGGTTCAAAGAAAGTTTATGGTTGTGCTACTCATGGAGTATTATCAGGTCCAGCCATAGAAAGAATAAAGGATTCAGAATTGGAAAAATTTATTATTACAGATACTATACCTCTTCCAGAAGAAAAGAAAATTGATAAAATAGAGATAGTGTCTGTTGCACCACTATTTGCTGAGGCTATAAAAAGAATCCATGACAATGAATCTGTAAGTAAATTATTTGAATAGAAAACAGGGGATGATTTTTTGTTTGTTGTAGTGGGTTTAGGAAATCCCGGTAAGGAATATACTAATACAAGACATAATATAGGATTTGACACAATAGATTTATTAGCAAATAGGAATAATATTAAAATAAATAAGATTAAATTTAAATCTGTTTATGGTGAAGGAATTATAGGAAATGAAAAAGTTTTATTAGTAAAACCACAGACTTATATGAATAACAGTGGAATTACTGTTAGGGATATATATAATTTTTATAAAGTACCTATAGAAAACATTATAATTATAGTTGATGATATTGATATTGATTTTGCTGCAGTAAGGATAAAGCGAAAGGGAAGTGCAGGTTCCCATAATGGATTAAAGTCTATAATATATTTACTCCAACAAGATAATTTTCCTAGGGTTAAAATAGGTATCGGGAAAAAACATGAAAATCAGGATTTAGCAAATTTTGTTCTAAGTAGATTTTCAAAGGAAGAAAGAGAAATTATTGAAGGCTCTCTCTTGACTGGAGCTGAATCCGTAGAAGCAATTATAAAGTATGGTTTAGATGAAGCTATGAATGAATTCAATACTAAAGGAAATAGAGCCCAGGATTAAACCTGGGCTATGGTCTTTTCCAAAGGAGTGAGAATATGCTCAATTTTTTAGTAGACCCGTTGGATAATTTAAATACTTATGATAAATTGAAAACAGACATAGAAAATAAAAACAGTCCTATTGCTACTTATGGTATTATTGATGAAAGCATAGGACATATTCTTTATGCATTGAAGGAACACACTAAAAGACAAATATTAGTAATAAGTCATAATGAAATAAGAGGGCGAAGAATTTATGAGGATTTAAAGAATCTAGGCAATAATAATGTATTTTTACTTCCAAAACGAGAATTAGTATTTTATGAGGTGGATGCCTCTAGTTATGAAAATACTAATGAAAGACTGGGGATTGTTTCCAGACTTATAGAGGGTGAAGATTTATTGTTAGTTACCTCTATAGATGCTATATTTCATAAATTAATGTCTAAAGAAGTTTTTAAACTATATTCACAAGAGGTGAAAATAGGAGAAGAAATAGATTTAGATAATTTAATAAAAGTTTTATTGGATAGCGGATATGAGAGAGTTAATATGGTTGAAGGTATAGGTCAATTTAGTCTAAGGGGAGGGATAATAGATTTTTTCCCTGCATATAGTGAAAATCCTATTAGAATTGAATTATTTGATGATGAAATTGATTCTATAAGGACTTTTGATATTACCAACCAAAGATCTATTGAAGTCCTTAATAATACTTTTATATTTCCAGTAAAGGAAAATTTAATATTAGATGAATATAGAGAAGTTATAATCAATAATTTGAATAAAGATTTAGATAAAGCCTTATCTAAATCAAAGATTAGTGAAATAGAAAAGGAAAATTTAGAAAATAAGTTTAATAAATACAAAGAGTATTTGACTGAAAAATTGTTTATATCAAATATGGATATGATTGTGCCATATATGCCAAGAGAATATTTATCATCTATAATTAGATTTTTAAAAGAAGATGCCATAATTTATATAGATGAACCTAAAAGAATAGAAGAGAGAGTAAAAAATATAGAATATGATTTTAATCTGAAATTTACTGACCTTTATGAAGTTGGAGAGGTTCTACCTTTACATTCAGATATTCTTTATAGATATGATGAGCTATTAGAAGAAATAAAGGAGAAGACATGTATTACAAATAGTGCACTTTTAAGCGGAGATAATGGTTTTAATCCAAAGGCTATCCACAATTTCTCAGTAAAAGGAATGCAATCATATCACAATAAAATGGAGATTTTAAAAGAGGATATTAATCATTTTAAATATAGAGGATATAAAATTATCATTCTTTCTGGAACAGAGGAAAGGGGAAAAAGACTTCAGAAACTATTGCTGGATATGGACATAGAATCCAATTATATGTCTGATAAAGATGCTGAAATTAAATCCTCACAGGTATTTATTACACCAGGTAGTATCCATGGAGGTTTTGAATATCCTGCTTTAAAATTTATTGTAATTAGTGATAAGGAGATATTTGGTGCTGGCAAAAAAAAGACTGGAAAATTGAGGAAGAAGGATCCTAGTAAATCCGTTAGTTTTTCCGATCTAAATGTGGGTGATTATGTAGTACATGAAAATCATGGGATTGGTCGATATGAAGGAGTAGAGCAATTAAATATCCAAGGTATAAAGAAGGATTACTTGACTATAAAGTATAAAGGTGAAGATAAATTATATGTACCTATAGACCAAATGCATTTAATTCAAAAATATATTGGTTCTGATAGTATAAAGCCAAAAGTAAATAAATTGTCTAGTGCAGAATGGGCAAGAACAAAGGAAAAGGCTAAAAAAGCTGTAGAGGATATGGCTCATGATTTACTAGAACTATATGCAAAGAGAGAAAGCTATAAAGGGTTTATTTTTTCTAAAGACGGTGAATGGCAACGTCAATTTGAAGACTTGTTTCCCTATGAAGAAACTGATGGTCAGCTTAGAAGTATTATAGAAATTAAAAAGGATATGGAAAGAGTAAAGCCCATGGATAGACTTCTATGCGGTGATGTTGGTTATGGCAAGACAGAAGTAGCCCTAAGAGCAGCTTTTAAAGCTGTTATGGATGGAAAACAGGTTGCTTTCTTAGTACCTACGACTATTCTTGCTCAGCAGCATTATAATACGATTGTAGAGAGGTTTGCAGGATTTCCAATAAAAATAGCTACTCTTAGTAGATTTAGAAGTAAATCAGAACAAAAACTTGCAATTGATAATATTAGAAGAGGTCTAGTAGATATTGTGGTGGGTACCCATAGATTATTGTCTAAGGATGTTTCTTTTAATGATTTAGGCTTACTGATTATAGATGAGGAACAGAGATTTGGTGTAAAACATAAAGAAGCTTTAAAGAGATTTAAAGAGACTGTAGATGTACTTACTCTTACAGCTACACCTATACCTAGGACCCTTCATATGTCCTTATCAGGCATTAGGGACATGTCTGTAATAGAGGACCCGCCAGAAGAGAGATATCCTGTACAAACTTATGTTGTGGAATTTAATGAACAAATGATTAGAGATGCTATTTTAAAAGAAGTTGGTCGTGGAGGACAGGTTTATTTTGTATATAATAGAGTTGAAAATATTGATAAAATGGCTTCTATCCTTAAAAAACTGGTGCCAGAGGCTAAGTTTGCCATAGGTCACGGTCAAATGGGTGAAAGAGAGTTAGAAAGAGTTATGGTAAGTTTCTTGGAAAAAGAAGTAGACGTTCTTGTGTGTACTACTATTATTGAAACAGGTCTAGATATTCCAAATGTAAATACCATAATAATATATGATGCTGATAAAATGGGATTATCACAGTTGTATCAGCTTAGGGGAAGGGTAGGAAGGTCCAATAGAATTGCTTATGGATATTTTACCTATGAGAAAAATAAAGTTTTATCAGAAGTAGCAGAAAAAAGACTTAGAGCAATAAAGGAATTTACAGAATTTGGCTCTGGGTTTAAGATTGCCATGAGGGATTTGGAGATAAGGGGAGCAGGAAATCTTCTTGGTTTAGAACAGCATGGTCACATTGAGGCCATAGGATATGATTTGTATGTAAAATTCTTAAATGAGGCTATTAGAAAATTAAAGGGAGAAAAAATTGAAGAACATATAGATACTACAATTGATATTAAAGTTGATGGATATATTAAACAAAAATATATTGTAGATGAGGAACAGAAAATAGAGGTATATAAAAAGATTGCCTCTATTTCCAATAAAAGTGAGTATGGGGAATTATTGGATGAACTAATTGATAGATTTGGAGATCTACCTAAGGAGGTAGAAAACCTCATGGATATTTCTTATATTAGATATTTATGTAGTAAAAATAATATAAAAAATATTACCCAAATAGATAAGAAAATCACACTAGAATTCATGTCTACAGACAATTTGTCTGCAGAGCTATTGCATTTTTTATCTACAGAATATGGAAGATATTTATCATTTGATTTATCTATGGAACCATCCTTTAGATTTAGAGTAAAGGATAATGTATTGGAAGAATTAAAACTTTTAGTAGAAAAAATTAATGGTTTTAATCATAGATAAAATAATATATAATAAATATGGGTTTCATAAATAGATTTAGAAAGGATGTTATTATTGAACAGAATAAGTAGAAGATTTGCAATAATAGGGCTATTATTAGCACTTATTTTAACTATAAGTGGATGTACAGGTAAAGAAGAAGGTATTGTTGCAAAGGTAGATGGAGATAAGATTACACAAGAAGAATTTGACAGCGATTTTCAAGTGTTTAAAAGGATTTCTGAACAACAACTTGGAGAAGATGCTATGTCACAAGTAGGAGAAGATGGTAAGACATTAGAAGAAACACTTAAACAAAAAATAATTGAAAAATTGATTATGGAAAGAATCGTAGAAAAAGAATCAAAAAAGATGAATATCGAAATTACTTCAGATGAAATTCAAAAGCAGATGGAAGAATATGTTAAGGCAATGGGCGGAGAAGAAAAATTTGATGAATTTCTAAAAAATAACCATATATCTAAAGAATTTTTCGAAGAGAATTTAAGAAAAGAGTTACTATTTAATAAGTATAGGGATGCTTTTCTAGACGACATTCAAATAAATGAAAAAGAAGTAAAAAAATATTTTGAAGAAAATAAAGAAGAGCTAATTGTAGTTAAAGCATCTCATATATTAGTAAAGACCGAAGAGGAAGGCAAGAAGGTGTTAAAGAGACTTGAAGCTGGAGAAGATTTTGCTAAAGTTGCCAGTGAGGTATCTATAGATAAAACTTCTTCTATGCAAGGTGGAAGCCTACCATATTTTGCTAAAGGAGATATGATTGCTGAATTTGAAGAAGCAGCTTTCGCTTTAAGTCCTGGAGAAATTAGTGACTTAGTTCATACTGAAGTTGGTTATCATATAATTAAGGTTGAAGATAAAAAGGATACTTATGAAGCCTTGAAAGATGATATAGTAAAAGTATTAAAAGATGATAAATATTTAGAAGAAATGAAAGAGTTAAGGAATAAAGCTAAGGTAAAAATCCTTTTAGATACTAAATCAACTAAGATAAAATAAGAAATGCGGTGGTTGGAAACATGCGGTTCCAGCTGCCGTATTTTACTTTAGGTTAACTACTTTAAGTTAATTAATGTAAATACATTAACCTAATCTTTGAAAGATGTATAAAAATTTCCTTTTAGTTAAATAATAATCTCACTACACAATTATTGTTATAGGAGGTTAAGAATGAAAGCTACAGGGATTGTTAGAAGAATAGATGAATTAGGTAGGGTAGTAATTCCTAAAGAAATAAGAAGAACTCTTAGGATTAGGGAAGGTGACCCTTTGGAGATATTTACTGATAGAGAAGGTCAAATAATACTTAAGAAGTATTCTCCTATTGGTGAACTAAATGAATTTGCACAAGAGTATTGTGATTCTCTTCACGAAAGTACAAATCATACTGCTATGATATCGGATAGGGACTTTATAATAGCTATATCTGGCGGGCCTAAGAGAGACTATCTAGAAAAAAGAATTAGCCCTGAATTAGAAAAGTTAACAGAAGACAGGCATACTTATTCAACAGGTGATGATAATAAACCTATGAAGATAACCTATGAAGATCCTAATATAGAAGATTATACGGCTCAAGTAATTGCACCTATAATTATGCAAGGAGATCCTATAGGTTCTGTAATATTAATATCAAAGGAACCAAATGTATCTATGGGCGATTTAGAAGTAAAATTAAGCGAAACAGCAGCAGGTTTCTTATCTAAACAAATGGAGAACTAATAAACCTACCCTAAGGGTAGGTTTATCTTTTATTTGTATTATTTTTTTAAATTCAATGATATAATATAAAAGATTATGTTTTAGGGGGAAGAATAATGAATAAGAAGAACAATTTTATGATGGGAGCAGCTATTCTAGGCATAGCTGGAATAATTGTAAAGATTCTAGGAGCTATATATAGATTACCTTTATCTAATATAATAAAATCTGAGGGTATGGGATACTATCAGACTGCATATCCGCTATATACTTTATTACTTACTATATCAACAGCAGGCTTTCCAATAGCCATAGCTAAGTTAGTATCAGAAAGAAGAGCAATAGGAGACTTTAAGGGAGCACATAAAGTATTTAAGGTAACACTTACAGGGCTTTTCATAGGAGGTTTGCTTACTTCTTTATTTGTATATTTGACAGCAGATATTATAGTTGAGAAATTGGGAAATAGTAATGCTTATTATGCCTTGATTGCTTTAGTACCAGCATTATTCTTTGTACCTATTATGTCAGCCTTTAGAGGTTTTTTTCAAGGACATCAATTAATGACACCTACTGCCTTGTCTCAAATAATGGAGCAGTTTTTTAGAGTAGGTTCAGGACTATTATTAACTTATCTTCTATTGGATAAAGGAGTTCCAATAGCTGCTGGAGGAGCTTCATTCGGTGGTTCTATAGGGGCTATGGCAGGAGCCTTCACAGTGATTTTTATTTATTTGCATAGAAGAAATGAAATTATGGGAGAGTTAGAGAAGAATGCAATTAGGGATGAATATGAAGTAAATCATATTATACGTGATCTTCTTATAATTGCTATTCCAATTACATTAGGTGCAGCTATAGTTCCTATAATGGATACAATAGATGTTATGATTGTATTAAATCGACTTCAACTTATAGGATATAGTGAACAACAGGCAAATGATTTGTATGGTAACCTAAAGGGAATGGCACAAACCTTAATCAATTTACCTCAAGTATTTTCTATAGCTATTTCCATGAGTTTAGTTCCTGCAATATCTGATGCAAGTGCTAGAAACAAGAAAAGGGAAATAGAGTCTATTATTTCTTCAGGTATTAGAATTACTTTGTTAATAGGATTACCTTGTGCATTTGGATTATTTGTATTGGCGAGACCTATAATTGAGCTGCTATATTATAATAATGATGTGGATACAATAGTTAATGTTAGTAATTCTTTATCAATTTTATCTTTCAGTGTAATATTTTTAACTATAGTTCAAACTCTATCTGCTATATTGCAAGGCTTAGGCAGACCAGGATTGCCAGCTAGGAATTTGTTTATTGGTGCAGTAGTTAAGATTATACTTTCATATACTTTAACAACTATACCTAGTATAAATATCTATGGTGCCGCTATATCTACTGTAGCAGCCTTTGGAATTGCAGCTATCTTGGATTTAACAAGTGTAATAAAATATGCTAAAATAAGGTTAAGTGCTAAGGATATATTTATAAAACCATTTATTGCATCTCTAGGTATGGCAATTGCAGCACTTGCTTCTTATTTTTCTTTAATAAATATAATAGCTAAGGTTAATACTGCAAGTAGGGCTAAAGTTATACTAGGAAGATTTTCAACATTAGGTGCAGTTTTAGTTGGTGCTATAACTTATGTTATACTTTTAGTTGTGACTGGATCTATTACAGCTGAGGATTGGAGTCTATTACCTAAAGGTGATAAGATAGGAAAAAGGCTAGAGAAGTTTAAATTAATTAAATAGTTAATTTACATGCAAAGGAGAAGAACTATGGGGAAAATATATATAATAGGGTTAGGGCCAGGAGACATTAATTCTCTTACTTTAGGGGCAGTAGAAAGGATAAATTCTGGGGATAAGAATTTTTTGAGAACGGAAAAGCATCCTACTGTTAATTATTTTATAGACAAAAATATTCCTTATAAGTCCTATGACTTTTTATATGATAGCGAAGATAGCTTTGATAGAGTATATGAAAAAATTGTCGATGATTTAATTGAAGAATCAAATGGAAATTCAAGTATAAATTACTTTGTACCTGGGCATCCTTTAATTGCTGAGAAAACTGTGGAAATTCTAACTTCACAGGATATAGATATAGAAATAATATCTGGTATGAGCTTTATTGAACCAATGATTGAACTAATTGGGCGAGATCCAATAAATGGGCTTAAGCTAGTAGATGGTGAAGAATTTAATAATTTGATGGTAAATATTAACATAGACATGATAATTACGCAAGTATATAATTTTAGAATATTATCAGAAGTTAAGATTGTATTATCGGAGATTTATGGAGATGAGCATGAAATATACTTAGTTCATAATGCTGGTGTGAAAGGATACGAGAAAAAATATTCTATTCCTGTTTATGAATTAGACAGAGTTCAGGAAGTTGGGCCTTTAACTAGTATATATGTCCCAAAAATAGATAAAAATCATAAGAAAGTATTTGATTTCAATGATTTATTGGATATAATGAGAATATTAAGATCTGAAAATGGCTGCCCTTGGGATATGGAACAAACCCATGAATCTATACGCCAATCAGTAATTGAAGAAGCATATGAAGTAGTTGATGCAATTGATAAAAACCATGTTGATGGACTTATAGAAGAACTAGGAGATTTGTTACTTCAGGTTATATTTCATTCACAAATTGGTTTTGATGAAGGAGAATTTACCATATATGATATAACTTCAGCACTTGGCAATAAATTAATTTATAGACATCCGCATGTTTTTTTGAAAAAAAGTGTGGAAAACTCAGAAGAAGTAGTATATAATTGGAATATGCTAAAATATGCCAAGCGAAATATCACTAAGTTCACAGATAAACTAAGGGATATACCCAAGCTACCAGCTCTTATGACTAGCTTTAAAATTCAAGAAAAGGCAGCAGAAGTTGGATTTGATTGGGAGGACATAGAAGGACCTTTAAGCAAAATAAAAGAAGAGTATGAAGAAGTATTAGAGGTCATGGAAAAATTTGGAGGTGGTGATGAAAGGACAGAGGAAGAGTTAGGAGATTTGATTTTTGCTATAGTTAATCTTTCTAGATTTTTAGACATAAATCCTGAGATAGCCTTAAACAGAACCATAAATAAATTTATTAATCGATTCGAGTTTATGGAGAAGAGGCTGGAAGGTATTGGCAAAAAATTTGAAGAAATGACATTGGAAGAGATGGATGAACTATGGAATGAAGCAAAAATACATAAAATCCATTAAATTGCTAACAATTATATAATAAAAGAAGGATTTTTCAAATTTATATAGAATTATTTATTGAAAAAATAAAAACCATAACTATGAGGAGGAATTTATTATGAACAAAGCTGAATTAGTATCAAGTATAGCAGAGAAAAGTAATTTAACTAAAAAAGACGCAGAAGGTGCATTAAATGCATTTATGAAGACAGTTGAGGAAACATTAGCACAAGGAGAAAAAGTACAACTTGTTGGATTTGGAACTTTTGAAGTAAGAGAAAGAAAAGCTAGAGAAGGTAGAAATCCTAGAAATCCAGAAGAAGTTATAAAAATAGCAGCTTCAAAAGCTCCAGTATTTAAAGCAGGAAAGGCTTTAAAAGAAATAGTAAATAAATAATAAAATCAGGTCTTTGACCTGATTTTTTTATAATGCAAAGTGATTATGTGTTATTTTAAAATAGGAGGAAGATCATGAGAATTGATAAATATTTAAAGAATGCTAGAATAATAAAGAGAAGAACCATAGCTAAAGAAGCATGTGAGCAAGGTAGAGTGTTTATAAATGAGAGACAAGCTAAACCAGGGGATGAAGTTAATATAGGAGATATGGTTAAAATAAATTTTGGCAATGAATCTTTGAAAATTCAAGTATTGGATATATCAGACAATGTTAAAAAGGATAATGCAATAGAATTATATGAGAAGATGGATTAAAGACTTTGTAATAAAAGTCTTTTTTTTCTCATAGATATTAATAGTTGAAAAATTGGAGGGGATAGGGATGACTGAAAATAAAATCAAAATTAGAAATCAAAATATAATGGTAGAAGATAGGGAAAAAATGACAGTAACTGGTGTAGAGCAAGTAGAGAGTTTCAATGATAACACAATCGTTTTAACTACAGTAAAAGGCGGGATGACAATAAAGGGGGAAAATCTAAATATAGCTAAATTAAATTTAGATGATGGCAGTGTAAAAATAGAAGGAAAGATTAATGGAGTAAACTATATGAGCAAAGAAGGTTCATCAAAGAATCTGATGGGCAAAATATTTAAATAAATTTATTTGAGGGGAATAGTATGGATACTTCGTTAATGTTGGAATTGCATATTTTTTTTACTGCTGTTTATGGAGGGTTGATAGCTGGATTTATTTATGATATATATAAAACAATAAGATATTTTTCTAGACCTAGTAAAATTATTACTTATATAGAGGACCTCTTATTTTGGACAATTATTGCTTCTGTATTCTTTTATATTCTTATAAAAATTAACTGGGGAGAAATACGGGGATATATTATATTCGGATTTATTATAGGTGTTTTTATATATGCCAAGATATTTAGCAAATTTGTCTATCAGATTTGTATAAAAGTTGGACGAATAGTAAATGAATTTGTAAAAAAAATCATATACTTAATTTTATATCCTTTTAAGTTTTTAAAAACTAAATCATCGCCAACCTTAAAAAAGATGAAGAAGGTTCCAAGAGAGATTGTAAAACAGACAAAGAAATGTAAAAAAATAATTTCTTCAAAAAAATAAAGGAGTTTTTTAAATTTCGTAGAATATTATATATTAGGTGGTGATACTATGGAGAAAAAGAGAAAGAAGAAAAAACTAAAGCTAAGATATATAGTAATCGGCTTTCTATTCGTATATTTAGGACTTATTTTTTGGAATCAGAGAACTTTAATGAAAAGATTGGAAACTAAAAGACAAGCTATTGAGGCAGAAGTTAACAATCTGGAAAGAGAAATAGAAAGTTTAAATAAGGAAATAGGAGATAGTGATAGTTTACAGTTTGTAGAGAAAGTAGCAAGAGATGAATTAGGAATGGTAAAGCCAAGGGAAATGATATATATAGATAAAAATAAAAGGAAAAATCCATTTTTGGCTACTATAAAAAAGCATAACTAATTGACATTAAAAGATTTCTAATATATACTGGACTAAGAAAACTATTTTTAAGGAGGAATCATTAATTTATGCCGGTATCTGTAGGAGACGTAGTTGATGGCACTGTTACGGGGATAACAAACTTTGGAGCTTTTATTCAACTACCAGAAGGGAAAAGTGGACTTGTTCATATTTCAGAGATATCACACGATTATGTAGAAAAGGTAACTGATCATTTAAAGAAGGAACAGAAGGTTAGAGTTAAGATCTTATCAATTTCAAACGAGGGAAAGATTAGTCTTTCAATTAGACAGGCAAAACCTAAGACTACAAAACCTGTTGAAATTGAATGGAATAAACCAGATGATAAACAAAAGTATATGTCCTTTGAAGATAAGATGAATAAATTTTTAAAGGATAGCAATGAGAAACAAGATCAGCTAAAGACGAGAGATAATAGAAGAAGTAGTGGTATGAAACAAAGGAAAATGAGTGGAATAGAGTTATAAAACCGGTTATTACCGGTTTTTATTTTTGTTTATTGCTATAAAACTACAAAATTATACATTTAATAAAAAATATGACACTTAAGGATGCAAAGCTTGAAAATACAAGGGTTACATCTTAAGGTAAAGAATATTAAGATTTATTTAGGAAAACTTAAGGTTATAGTACAAACTAATGATTTATGTCTAAACTTTCTTGAAATCTAGTGCCTTGAATTGACAAATTATAAAGAACTCCTTTGTTAGTATTTAGTTAAATACAAATAATAGGAGTGATTTTTATGATGAGGACTGATTCTTTAGTTACTAAAAAGCATTGCTACAATATAGGATTTGAACTGGATAATGATACAATAATAGCTATTATCATGGGGTTTTTCCTAGCTAGAGTAAATGTATTTACTAAACTAACTCCATTTGGCTTTTCATTTTTAGCTTCATATCTTATAATGAAAAATTTAAGTATCCCTATATTTCTATCTGTAGTATTAGGAACTTTATCGTTTCAGGGAACAAAGAGTACAAGCTATATATTGTCATATGTTTTAATCTATGCTTTCTTTACTCTTTTTAAGGAAGAAAGAAATTATTCCTTATTAAAAACAGCTTTAGTATCTGCTTTTATATTTACACTTTGCAGGATTTTAGGAATTGTTTTTGGCAAGACAGTCTTTATATATGATTTATTTATAGTTATATTTGAAGGCGTAGTGGCTTTTACCATGACTTATATTTTTTCTTTTAGTATTCCAATAGAAAAAATTAATGGGGCGAATTTTAATAATGAAAAGATAATTTGTTCATTTATTACTTTGGCATTGACCTTGGCAGGAATTAAAGATATTTCAATAATGGGAGTTGCCATTAAAAACTTAGTTAGTATAATTATAATATTACATTTAGCTTATAATTATGGAGCATTTTTAAGTGGAGTTACAGGAATAGTTCTAGGAATGGTAGCTTATATATCTCATCCAGAGATGCCTTTTATTATAGGTATATTTGGAATTACAGGTTTATTGGCAGGAATATTTAAAGATTTAGGTATATTTGGTTCAGTCTTAGGATTTTTGCTTGGAAATGGGATTATTTCTTTTTATATAAATGGTTTAGGAACTTCCTTTCTAAACTTTAAGGAAATAATAATAGCTTCTTTATTTTTCTTAATAACTGCAGATAAAATGAGTTCGAAAATATCTAAACTGTTTACTATGGATTTAGATTTAAAGAAAGGTTATGCTGAGAAGAAGGATGAAATCGTAGTTAAAAAATTAAATAGGATGTCAGACTTATTTAACAACCTAAGCTCTACATTTAAAGAGTCTATGGAAGAAAAAGACTTTAATTCTGCTAATGAAGTATATAGTATGGTCGATGGCATAGCTAATAATATTTGTGTAAATTGTTCTAGGCATGAAGAGTGTTGGGAGAAGAATTATTATAGATCTTATCAAAACTTTTTTAATCTAGTAGGTCTTGTGGAAGTCAATAGTTCTGATAATGAGCTTATTTATTCTGAAGCCAATGAATTTTGCATTAGACCAAGGGAGATAATAGAAACAATTGATAAAGCAGTTGAGCGGGTAAAACTAAATTATAACTGGCAATTAAAATTAATGGAAAGCAGATTACTTTTATCAGAACAGCTAGAAGGAATTAGTAAGGCAATACGAGATATGACTGCTGATATTTATACTAGCTCTACTTTTAACAAAGAAGTAGAAGAAAATTTATATAAGGATTTGAAAAACAATAGAATAGATATAAAAGATATATCAGTAGTACAAATGGGAGAAGAAGATTTTGAAATATTTGTAGATTTAAATACACCTATGAGTGCCAATAGTAAATTAAAAACAATGGTATCACAAAGTTTAGGTTCTCCAGTAGTAAGTGATACTGGATTTAATGATATATCTAGTAAAAGACAAAGATTTAAACTTTTAAAATCCAATAGATTTAATGCTATGACAAAAATGGCAACAATGTCTAATTCGGAGAATAAAATATCAGGCGACAATTTTACATTTGGAGAAATTGATAATATCCACTATTCTGCATTAAGTGATGGAATGGGAATAGGAAGAAAGGCAAATGAGGAAAGTACAGTAGCGATTTCTTTATTAGAAAAACTTATGGAGGCAAATGTAGATAAGGATATAATAATAAAGACTATAAACTCAGTACTAAGGACAAAATCAAATGATGAGATGTTTGCAACATTAGACCTTTCATTTATAGATTTATATTTAGGAAAATTGCAGATGATTAAAACTGGAGCTCCTGCTACCTTCATAAAGAAGAAGGATAGGGTGGAAATAATTAATTCAAGGACATTACCTGTAGGAATTCTAAAGGATGTGGATTTTAATTTATACGAAGAATATATTGAAGATGGAGATATTATTGTTATGGTTTCAGATGGAGTATTAGATGCAAATAGGTATATAGAGGATGCAGAGCTTTGGATGAAAGATATTATAACGAAGATAGATAGTATCAATCCACAGGCTATAGCTAATGAAATATTAAATGAGGCTAGTTGTATAGTATCTGATGGAAGAGATGATATGACAGTTTTAGTAACAAAGGTCTGGAAAAATATATAAAATATTTAATAGAAAATAGTTAAAGATAACCTATTGTCATCAAATAGTATAAGGTTGCAAAGAATAAAAGTTATTTGCAACCTTAAATTTTGTTGACAATTAGGTTATAATAGGGGTATAGTGTACATTAGTTCTAGTAAATAAGGTATAGGGTGATTATTTTGAAGAATAAAGTGTTATCTTCTATTAGAGAGTATGATTTAATTAATGAAAATGATAATATATTGGTGGGTGTTTCTGGAGGGCCAGATTCTATGGCCTTGTTATATGTCTTATTAGAGATTAAGGATTCAATTGATTTTAATATACATATTGCCCATGTAAATCATGGCGTAAGAGGTGAAGATGCTAAATCAGACCAAATATTTGTTGAAAATGTAGCTAGAAAACTTGGTCTTCCATATTATACTAAGGATGTGGATATGATTAAATATGGTAAAGAAAAGGGAATATCTTCGGAAGAGGCAGGACGAGAGTTAAGATATGGATTTTTTAGAGGAATTCTCACAAAGTTAGGTGGTGGTAAGATAGCAGTAGCACATAATAAGAATGACCAAGCTGAAACTTTGATTATGAGGTTTTTGAGAGGAACAGGAATTGATGGATTAAAGGGTATGGATTTTAGAACTAAGGATATAATTAGACCAATATTGGGTATAGATAGAAAGGAAATAGAAGCTTATATAGAGAAGAAAAAGATAGAAACAGTATTGGATAAGACAAATTTAGAACCTATCTACAGTAGGAATAAAGTTAGATTAGAGATACTGCCTTATATTGAAAGAAATTTTAATCCTAATATAGTAAATACCCTTTGGCGAATGTCTAGAGTTTCTTCTATTGATAGTGAATTTTTAGAGGAATTTTCAGAGTCAAGATATAATATTATAGTGAAAAATCAAGACAAACATAGTATAATCTTAGATGGAGGAAAATTATTAGATGAACATAAATGTATTCAACAAAGGATTATAAGAATGTCTATATTGAAAATCAATGGTTCTTTACAGGGAATTAGTGAAGTTCAAATATCTACAGTTATAAATCTTTTATCAACCTTTGATACTGGCAAGGAAGTTCATTTATCAAATAATATAATAGCTAAATTAAGTTATGGGGATTTAGTAATTGAAAAAGGTATAAATAAAAACAATATTAATTATTCATATAGTCTAAGATTTCCAGGATTTAATATTATAGAGGATATAGGATATTCCTTTAACATTAAAATTTTTAATATGGATAAAGATTTTATTATGAATAAGGATAAGAATACTAAATATTTTGATGCAGATAAAGTAAAGGGAAAATTAGTCGCAAGAAATAGGATAAATGGTGATAGATTTATACCATTTGGTATGAGAGGTACAAAGAAACTGAAGGATTATTTTATTGATGAAAAGATTCCAAAAGAGTTAAGGGATAAGATTCCTTTAATAGTAGATGATGAAAATATTATTTGGGTTGTAGGATATAGAACAAATGATTTGTATAGGGTTACTAAAAAAACAAAAAGAATCTTGTTAATATCGTATAATTAGTTTAACAATACATAATAAGGAGGATTATAATGGAAAATATAATCAAAAACATATTAGTTTCCGAAGAAGATATTAAAAAAAGAGTAAAAGAATTAGGAGCACAGATTACTGAAGACTATAAGAATAAAGATTTAATTTTAGTGGGAATATTAAAGGGTGCCGTTATTTTCATGTCAGATTTAGCTAGGAATATAACTAAACCAATAGGTCTGGATTTCATGGCTGTTTCAAGTTATGGAAGATCCTCTACATCTACTGGTGAAGTTAGAATAATTAAGGATTTAGACTTTAGTGTAGAGAACAAGGATGTATTAATTATAGAAGATATTATAGATACAGGTTATACATTGGCTTATTTAACAGATAATTTAAAAAAGAGAGGAGCTGCTTCTGTTAAAGTATGCACTCTTTTAGATAAACCAGATAGAAGAAAGGTTAATGTAAATGTGGATTATTTAGGTTTTATTATTCCAGATGAATTTGTAGTAGGATATGGTCTAGACTATTCTGAAATAGGAAGAAATTTACCTTATGTAGCAGCACTTAAAGAGGAAGTATATAGTTAGTAGAAGGTTGAAAAAATCATATAATGATGATATAATAAAAAAATATTATTTACTTATAAGAGGAGGGAGGATTTGTATTGAAAAGGTTTTTCAAGGGTATTAGTGTGTACCTACTAATAGTAATTGTTATAATGCTTTTAGTAACGAAGTTTGGAAATGATGTGGAACAGGTTAAGAAAATAGATGTAACTGAATTGGTAGGACATTTGAATAATGGTAGAGTTGAAAGCATTGAAATGGAAGGAAATGAAGTCAAAGGTAAATTGAAGGACAAGACTCAATTTAAGACTTTGTTACCTAATGAAATGGGATATACATTTTATTCTGATTATCTAAAGGAATTAGTTGACAGTGGAAAAATAAATTATGGTGCTGTACCAGAGCCTACTACTCCTTGGTTTGTAGGCATGATTCCAACCATATTAACACTTCTTGTTATTGCAGTATTTTGGTTTGTATTTATGCAGCAATCTCAAGGCGGCGGAGGGAAAGTAATGTCCTTCGGCAGATCTAGGGCTAAAATGGTTAAAGAAGATAGTGGTAAGGTTATTACATTTACTGATGTAGCAGGATTAGAAGAAGAAAAGGAAGAGTTAAAAGAAATAGTAGATTTCTTGAGAACTCCTAGAAAATATATTGAAATAGGTGCTAGAATTCCTACAGGAGTATTGTTAGTTGGTCCTCCAGGAACAGGTAAGACTTATTTGTCTAAAGCTGTAGCAGGAGAGGCAGGAGTACCTTTTTTTACAATATCTGGTTCAGACTTTGTGGAGATGTTTGTAGGAGTTGGAGCAAGTAGAGTTAGAGATTTATTTGAACAGGCAAAGAAAAATGCTCCATGTATAGTATTTATTGATGAAATTGATGCAGTAGGTAGAAGAAGAGGTGCAGGTCTTGGTGGAGGCCATGATGAAAGGGAGCAAACATTGAATCAATTATTAGTTGAGATGGATGGATTTGCAACTAATGAAGGAATAATTGTAATGGCTGCAACCAATAGAGCTGATATACTGGATCCAGCATTACTTCGTCCAGGTAGATTTGATAGAACTATTTATGTAGGATTACCAGATGTAAGAGGTAGAGAACAGATTTTAAAAGTTCATACTAAAAATAAGCCATTGGATAGTGATGTTGATTTACAAGTAGTTGCCAAGAGAACTCCAGGATTCACTCCAGCAGATTTAGAAAACTTAGTAAATGAAGCAGCATTACTTACAGCTAGATTTAATTTAAAGACAATACCTATGCATTTAATTGAAGAAGCTTCTATTAAAGTTCAAGCAGGACCAGAGAAGAAATCTAAAGTTGTTAGTGAAAAGGAAAGAAAGCTTACAGCTTATCATGAGGCAGGTCATGCACTTACATCTAGACTTACGCCAGATACTGACCCAGTTCATATGGTAACTATTATTCCAAGGGGAATGGCTGGAGGATTTACAGCTTATATTCCAGAAGAAGATAGAAGCTTTTTAACAAAGAAGCAAATGGAAGGTAAACTAGTGACTCTTCTTGGAGGCAGGGTAGCAGAAGCATTAGTATTGGGAGATATAAGTACAGGTGCCCAAAATGATATTGAAAGAGCTACTAAAATTGCAAGATCTATGGTTACCCATTATGGTATGAGTAATAAACTTGGACCTATGACCTATGGTACTGATGATGAAGAAGTATTTGTAGGCAGAGACTTTGGCAGAGCTAGAAATTATAGTGAAGATGTTGCAGCTGCCATAGATAAAGAAATGAGAACTTTAATAGATACTGCATATAATAAAGCAGAACAATTGCTAAAAGATAATATGGATAAGCTTCATAAAGTAGCACAAGTTTTATTGGAAAAAGAAACTATAGATGGTAAGGAATTTGAATCCTTATTTGTAGGAGTATAAAGTAGGTAATCCCTTTTAAGGGAGCCTACTTTTTATTTGACTAAAGTTAAACAAATTTTCAAAAAATGCTTTACAGATTTAATGAAATACTATATAATAATGTTAAATAATTCCAAATATTCAAGAAATACTGCTTTGTTTGTGGCAAAATGGTTACCCCAGTTTGCAGAGCAAATAAAACCCAGTATTAATGGTTTAATATTGCCATTAATACTGGGTTTTTTTATTAACATAGAAAGGAGGAATAGTATCCACAATCAATAATCTTTAATATATAAACTGAAAAGATAGGAGGCGTATTAATGTCAAAACCGAAAAAAATAAAATTATTTCAAAAAATTTTTATTGGATTGTTTCTCGGCATTATAATAGGTGCTATTTTATCAGCTATAGGGAAAGATAAAGATTTTGTCGTGAATTTATTGCCTTGGTTAGGTCTTCTAGGAGATATATTTCTAAGACTAATTAGAATGGTAGTAGTTCCATTGGTACTTTTTTCAATAATTAGCGGAGTATCAAATTTAACAGAAATCAAGAAGCTTAGAAGTATAGGAACTAAGACTATAATGTTTTTTTTCGGAACAGGATTTCTTTCAATAGGAACAGGTCTTTTAATGGCTAATATATTTAAACCAGGTGCAGGATTGAAAATTGCTGAATTAGGTGCTGGAGCAGTAGAGATGAAAGAGCTTCCAACAGTATTTGATTCTATATTAGGATTATTTCCAGCAAACATATTTGAATCTTTAGCTCAAGGAGAGATGTTACATGTAATTTCTTTTGGAATTTTTATTGGAGCTGGATTATTAATCATGGGAGAGAGAGCAGAGCCTATTATTGATTTGGTAGATAGATGCTCTGAAATGATGTATAAAGTAGTTGATATAGTAATACAATTTACCCCAATTGGAGTGTTCGGACTTATGGCAAAAGCAGTAGCTACATTTGGTGTAGGAATATTTGGACCTGTATTTAAGTTTATTTTAGTTGATTATGGAGCGAATATATTTAATGTAACCATATGGTATTCTCTAATATTATACTTCATAGCTAAAGTAAATCCATTAACTTTCTATAAAAAGGCATTCCAGCCTTGGGCCATAGCTTTTAGTACATGCAGCAGTGCTGCGGCCTTACCCGTAACTATGAAAGTAGGCACTGATGAACTAGGAATTCCAAAGGAAACTGCTAGTTTTATTTTACCTTTAGGAGCAACTGCAAATATGAATGGTACTGGAATTTATTTTGGAGTAGTAGTAATATTTGCTGCTCAATTATATGGTATACCAATTTCATTTACTCAGCAGATAATGTTAGTGCTTACAGCTACAATGCTATCCATAGGATGTGCAGCAGCACCTCAAACAGGACTAATCATATCAATAGCACTTCTAACAAGTTTGGGGATTCCTTTAGATGGAATAGCACTAATAGCGGGAGTTTATAGAATTGTTGATCAAATTCATACATCTACTAATGCTTTAGGGGATTTAGTAGTTGGAGTTGCAGTATCATCTTTAGAGGGAGATTTAGATAGGAAAAGATTTAATGAAAAATCCATGGTTTCAGTAAATAGTAATGTTGGTTAATATTTAATATGAATTAAAGGATTAAAGGGGGAATTTTTGTGAGTTTAAACAAAGCACCTAAAAACAATGTATTTTATAGGAATCAAAATTGGATTTATCCTAAAATTGAAAAGGGCGAAGGAATATATCTAATTGGCGAAGATGGAAAGAGATATATTGATGGTTGCTCAGGATCTGCAGTTGCAAATATAGGTCATGGAAATAAAGAAATTGCTGAGTTTGCAAAGAAGCATATTGAACGAATTGCTTTTACTCATTTATCCAGGTGGACAGTTGATTCTATTGAGAAATGTGCAGAAAGAATAGCAGACTGGTGTCCGGAAGGGTTAGAACATGTTTACTTTGTATCTGGTGGTTCGGAGGCAACAGAAACAGCTATGAAAATGGCAAGACAGTACTTTGTTGAAAGAGATGGTAAGTCAAGTAAGTGGAAAATTATATCTAAATGGAATTCTTATCATGGGGCAACATTAGGTTCCTTATCTATGACAGGAACAATTGGACGAAGAAAAATATACGATCCTTTACTAACTAATTTTCCTAAAATTAGTCAATTTTATCATTATAGAAATCCATGGGGAGCAAAAACTTTAGAAGAGACTAGCATACTTGCTGCTAATAGCTTGGAGGCAGAAATATTACATCATGGGGCAGAGAATATAGCTGCTTTTATTTCTGAACCAGTAGTAGGCTCAGCAGTGCCAGGAGCTTATCCTGAAAAAATTTATTTTGATATGGTAAGAAAAATTTGTGATAAATACGATATCCTCTTTATAATGGATGAAGTTATGGCGGGAACAGGAAGAACAGGAAGGAAAATGGCATCAGAGCATTTCAATGCTAAGCCAGATATCCTAGTGGTTGCTAAGGGTTTAAGTAGTGGATATACTCCAATAGGAGCAGCTGTATGTACTAACGAAGTATTTGAAACAATTATGGTTAAAGGTTCAGGGAATTTTATTCATGGGCATACTTATGCAGGTAATCCATTATCTTGTGGTATTGCAGACAAGGTTATGGGGATTATTGAAAGGGAAAACTTTGTTGATAATTGTGCTAATCAAGGGGATTATTTAATGGAAAAACTTGAGGCTCTTTATGATTATCCAATGGTGGGAGATATTAGAGGTAAGGGTCTAATGATAGGTATTGAATTTGTTAAGGATAAGGAAACTAAGGAACCATTTAATGTATCGGATAATGTAAGGGGAAAAATAACCAACAATTGTTTAGAAGAAGGTTTAGTGCCATATCCAGGTGGCGGTTCTGTAGATGGAATAAGAGGTGATCATATATTATTGGCTCCGCCAATAAATATTACGAAGGAAGAAGTAGATTTATTATATGAAAAATTAGAGAATGCAATTAAGAAGACATCGGAAGAATTACAGGGGGTAATTGCATGAATTATAAAAAAGAAAAACTTATAATAACTGTAGCGCTAACTGGAAATGTTCCGACTAAGGAAATGAATTCAAATACTCCAATTACAGTAGATGAAATAGTGGAAGATATTATTAAATGTAGGGAAGTAGGAGCCTCTGTTGCTCATATCCATGTAAGGGATGAGAGAGGAGAGCCTACTTGTGATAGAATATTATATAAAGAAGTATTGGATAAATTAAAAGAAAAAAATTGTGATATAATTACTCAACTATCTACAGGTGCTAGAGGAGGAGGAAATACGGCTGAATGGCGTGGACAAATGTTAGATTTAAATGCAGAAATGGCAAGCTTAGCCACAGGCTCATCTAATTTTCCTTCCCAAATAAATGCAAATTCCTTTGAATTAATAAAAGAATTGGCGAAAAAGATGTATGCTAATAATATAAAGCCTGAAATAGAAGCTTTTGATTTAGGTATGATAGATAATGCAGCTTATTTATTAAAAGAGGGGGTTCTTAAAAAGCCATTGCAATTTAATCTAGTGATGAATGTAAGAGGTTCAGTAAAAGGTACTCCTAGAAATCTTTTGCATATGGTCGAGTCGTTACCAGAAGATTCTACGTTTACAGTATCCGGTATTGGACCTAGTCAGATACCTATGCTAACAATGGCAATATTATTAGGAGGTCATGTACGAACAGGATTAGAAGATACAGTACTATATGATAAAGGGATATTGGCCACTAATCATATGTTAATAGACAGGATCTTACGAATTGCAAAAGAATTAGGTAGAGAAATTGCAACTCCTGATGAAGCGAGGAAAATATTGGGTATAGGTTAATAGAAAACAAGGCTGCGTATCTTAACGCAGCCTTCTAAAAAATATATAGAAAGGATGTAAACGATGATAGATGCCAAAGACTTTGGATTAGATACTGTGTATTTTGTTCATTATTCTAAACTTCCAGAAGAGATTTCAGCCACTTATGTACATAAGGTAGTGGGAGTTGGTTTTTTAATCAATACAAAAACAGGAATTATAGAAGATATTATGGTAACATTAATTTCTGATTTATGTAAGGAATTTTTAGCATATCTAATAGTAGGGCACAATATTGATAGAGATGGTGTAGATGAAATTGTTGACAAAATTGATAATCGGTTTTTTGGCTATTCACAAAAAGCTATCATAGTGTGTATTAAAGGAGTATATTCCAGATATATGCAATGGAAGCAGAATAATAAGAAAGTTAATTAATCGTTAAAGCAATAAAACACTTTAAGATTTAATACTAATGAAAGATAGATACCATTAGTATTATTTTCTATGTATATTTTACATATTATATTAAAAAAATTCATACATATTTATATAAATAAATGCAATATTCCATTCATTTTCAAAATATATTGAAATATATGTTGCAAAACCCTATTACTTATTACTATAATATACTATGAAGATAACTTTTTGGGTAAATTTTAAAATTACCATAACAAGGAGGTAAAAGAGTTGTTTGATGATAAAAAAATTGAAGAGGTTAAGGTGTCAGTAGATAAGTGGGATAAGGAAGTAGTACAAAAATCATTAGCTAGATTTCCAGAGAGAAAGGAAAAGTTTACTACAGGCTCAAATATTGAAGTAGATAGGCTATATACCCTTTTAGATATAGAGGATATAGATTATAACGAAGATTTAGGATTCCCGGGAGAATATCCATTTACTAGAGGTGTTCAATCTACTATGTATAGAGGTAGACTTTGGACAATGAGGCAATATGCAGGATTTGCATCAGCTGAAGAATCTAATCAAAGATATAAATACTTATTGGAACAAGGTCAAACGGGATTAAGTGTTGCTTTTGACTTACCTACGCAAATAGGTTATGATTCTGATGATGGATTATCTGAAGGAGAAGTTGGCAAGGTTGGTGTAGCAATAGATTCCTTAGAGGATATGGAAGTTTTATTTGACGGCATACCATTAGACAAGGTTAGTACATCAATGACTATAAATGCGCCAGCATCTGTTTTATTGGCGATGTATATTGCTGTTGCAGAAAAACAAGGAGTTTCAAAGGATAAATTAAGAGGGACTATACAAAATGACATCTTAAAGGAATACATAGCAAGAGGAACTTATATATTCCCACCAGAGCCATCCATGAGACTTATTACTAATATTTTTGAATATTGTTCAAAAGAAGTTCCAGCATGGAACACCATAAGTATTAGTGGATATCATATAAGAGAAGCAGGCTCTACTGCAGCACAGGAAGTGGCATTCACATTGGCTGATGGTATAGCTTATGTTGATGCAGCTATTAATGCAGGACTTGATGTAGACGATTTTGCACCAAGACTATCATTCTTCTTCAATGCTCATAATGACCTCTTAGAAGAAGTGGCTAAATATAGAGCAGCTAGAAGACTATGGGCTAAAATAATGAAAGAAAGATTTAAAGCAAAGAAGTCAAAATCAATGCAGCTTAAATTCCATACTCAAACAGCAGGTTCCACATTAACAGCACAACAACCTGATAATAATATAATAAGGGTTACAATTCAAACACTAGCGGCAGTACTTGGTGGAACTCAATCACTTCACACTAATTCAAGAGATGAGGCTTTGGCATTGCCAACAGAAGATTCTGTTAGAATTGCTTTAAGGACTCAACAAATAGTAGCTCATGAATCTGGAGTAACGGAAACAATAGATCCATTAGCAGGCTCTTATTATATTGAAAGCCTAACTAATAAAATTGAAGAAGAAGCGGTTAGATATATAGAAACCATAGATGAATTAGGTGGTTCACCTAAGGCAATAGAAAAAGGATATATCCAAAAAGAAATACAAAATGCTGCTTATAGATATCAAATGGAAATAGAATCCTTAGATAGAATAGTTGTAGGAGTGAATAAATTCCATATTGAAGAAACAGGTAAAAAGGAATTGCTGAAAGTAGATAGAACGGTTGAAATAAATCAAAGAGAAAAGTTAAAAAAATTAAGGTCGGAAAGAAATAATGAAGAAGTTGAAAGAACATTAAATTTATTAAAGGAAAAGGCAAATACTGATGAAAATTTAATGCCATTTATATTAGATGCGGTTAAAGAATATGCAACCCTTGGAGAAATTTGTAATGTATTAAGAGAAGTATTTGGAGAATACCAACAATCAGTAATATTATAAAAACAATTAACAAAGAACAATTAACAAAGAACAATTAACAGCTAAGAGACTGATTTACTAATTGGCTTTAGTTGCTATAAATTGTTAACTGATGACTAATTAACATTATTAATTGTTAATCGGCAATTGAATAAATGGGAGGTATAAAGGAACATGGATAGACCAATTAGAGTTTTAGTGGCAAAACCTGGACTTGATGGACATGATAGAGGGGCAAAGGTAATTGCAAGAGCATTAAGAGATGCAGGAATGGAAGTTATATATACAGGTCTTAGACAGACACCAGAACAAATAGTTGCTGCTGCAATTCAGGAGGACGTAGATGTAGTAGCTATGAGTATATTATCAGGAGCTCACAATCATTTATTTCCAAAGGTAGTTAATCTATTGAGAGAAGAAGGAGTAGATGATATGCTTATACTAGGGGGAGGGGTTATTCCAGAGGACGATATCCCTCATCTTATAGAATCAGGTATAGAAGCTATTTTTACTCCAGGTACACCAACAAAGGATGTAATTGATTTTATTACAAATAACCTTAAAAGATAATAGGTGGTGTCTTATTTGAATATAAACGAAGGTTTATTACAAGGTAGTAAAAGGGCATGTGCTAGGCTCATTACAATGTTGGAAAATAATGATAGAGAAGCGATTGATATATTAAAGAAATTATATAAAAAATCAGGTAAAGCTTATGTAATTGGTGTAACTGGTCCTCCGGGAGCTGGGAAATCTACTTTAACTGATAAGTTAACTAAAGAGCTCAGAAAACAAGGAAAGAAAGTAGGCATAGTAGCAGTAGACCCTACTAGTCCTTTTAGTGGAGGGGCTATTTTAGGAGACAGAATAAGAATGAGTGATCTTTCTTTAGATAAAGATGTATTTATAAGAAGTATGGGTACACGCGGTTCATTAGGTGGTATGTCCATGGCTACTTGGGGTGCTGTAAAGGTATTAGATATTTTTGGATGTGATTACATCTTTATAGAAACAGTAGGTGTTGGACAATCAGAAGTAGATATAGTAAAGACAGCTGATACTGTTCTTATGGTTATGGTGCCTAATCTTGGAGATGATATTCAGGCAATAAAAGCTGGAATTATGGAAATTGCAGATGTATTTACTATAAATAAATCGGATCTTGATGGAGCGGATAAGACTAAGGTGGAAATAGAGATGAACTTAGATTTAAATGAAAAGAGAGATTATAGACCACCAGTAGTCAAAGTGTCTGCAGGACAGAATAAGGATATAGATATACTTTTAGAGAAAATATTAGAACACAGAGAATATGTAGAAAAGACTAATGAACTTGAAGAAATAAGGACGAGGAATAATAAATTAGAGATACTTAAAATGGTAGAAGAAGAGTTAATGAATTTAATATTAGATAAAGCGGTTAAAGAAGATTTAATTGAAAATTTAGCGAGAAAAGTCACATTAAGGGAAATAGACCCTTATACTGCAAAGGACGAAATAATGCAGTTAATGAGGAGTTGATGATGACAATTAATATTTAATAGGTTAAAATAACCATAATTTAATGTATTTATTATTTTTATGACTTTTACAAATGTTGGAATTTGTAGTATTATGGTTTTATTGTGGATTGAATAGAAAGGGAGGCGGTCATATGGTTGGTAGAGTTGATCATATAGGTATTGCTGTTAAAAATCTAGATGCAACACTTAAATTTTATGAAGATATTTTAGGGATGAAATGTATAGATAAAGAAGTAGTTGAAGAGCAAAAAGTTAAAGTGGCATTTTTACCTATAGGGGATACAGAGGTTGAGCTACTTGAATCAACAGAAGAAGATGGGCCAATAGCTAAGTTTATTGAAAAAAAAGGTGAGGGAATTCAGCATATTGCTTATAGAGTAGATGATATTGAGAAAGCCATTGAAGAAATGAAAGAAAAAGGAATTAGAATGATAGATGAGAAACCAAGATATGGTGCTGGTGGCGCTAAAATTGCCTTTTTACATCCAAAGTCAACCTTTGGAGTGCTTATAGAGCTTTGTCAAAGGGATTAGGTACTTAACACAAGAAGGAGGGTAAATATGAAGGAGAGAATTGAAAGACTCTTAGAAACTACTAAGAAAATTGAGCTTGGTGGTGGAGATAAAAGAATTGAAAAACATCATAAGGCAGGAAAACTTACTGCAAGAGAAAGAATTAACTTGCTATTTGATGAAGGTACTTTTGTAGAAATTGATAAGTTTGTTGAACATAGATGTACAAACTTTGATATGGCAAAGGTAGAAGCTCCTGCTGATGGAGTGGTGACTGGTTATGGTACAGTTGATGGAAGATTAGTATTTACTTATGCTCAAGATTTTACAGTAGTTGGTGGCTCTTTAGGAGAAATGCATGCTGCTAAGATTTGCAAGATTCAAGACATGGCAATTAAAATGGGAGCTCCTATTGTAGGGTTTAATGACTCTGGTGGAGCTAGAATTCAAGAAGGTGTAGATGCGTTATCAGGATATGGAAAGATATTTTATAGAAATACTATTGCATCTGGAGTTATACCTCAAATCTCAGTTATAATGGGACCTTCAGCAGGTGGAGCAGTTTATTCACCAGCATTAACAGATTTTATATTTATGGTAGATAAGACTAGTATGATGTTCATTACTGGACCACAAGTAATTAAATCTGTAACAGGTGAAGAAGTTACTCAAGAGGAATTGGGCGGTGCCAATACTCATAATAAAATATCAGGAGTAGCACACTTCTTAGATAAGACTGAATCAGAATGTATTGAGAGAATTAAGGAATTATTATCTTTCTTACCATCTAATAATTTAGAAATTGCACCAATTTATACAATAGAAGATGATATAAATCGAGTTGAAGAAAGATTAAATGAAATTGTTCCAGTAAATCCTAATAAACCATATGATATGAAAGAAATTATAAAACTTTTAGCTGATGGTGGAGATTTCTTTGAAATTCAACCATGTTATGCACAAAATATTATAACTGGATATATTAGATTAAATGGAAGAACCATAGGAGTTGTTGGTAATCAACCTAAGGTTTTAGCAGGGTGTCTAGACATAAATGCATCAGATAAAGCAGGAAGATTTATAAGGACTTGTGATGCCTTTAATATTCCTTTACTTAATTTAGTAGATGTTCCAGGATTTTTACCAGGAACTGAACAGGAATATGGCGGAATAATTAGGCATGGTGCTAAGATGTTATATGCTTATAGTGAAGCAACAGTACCTAAGGTTACATTAATAATTAGAAAAGCTTATGGTGGTGCTTATCTTGCAATGTGTTCTAAGGATTTAGGTGCAGACCAAGTATTCGCATGGCCAAATGCTGAAATAGCAGTTATGGGACCAGATGGTGCTGCAAATATTATATTTAAGAAGGATATTGAGAACTCTAATGATCCAATTGCAACAAGACAGGAAAAAATTGCTGAATATAGAAATACTGTAGCTAATCCATATATTGCTGCTCAAAGAGGATTTGTAGACGATATATTAGTTCCAAGCATTACGAGACCTAGATTAATCTCGGCATTTGATATGTTAGAGTCTAAGAGAGAAAATAGGCCTGCGAAAAAACATGGTAATTTACCAGTATAAAAGAGGTGAAATCATTGGGTGATATTATTAGTTTGGGAGATAGTTTAGTAATTACGGTATTTAGTATGGTTGTAGTATTTGCAGGTTTGATAGTACTTGCAATGCTTATATCGGTGTTAAAAAAAATAGGTGGCGAAAAAAAATCTGAAGTTGTTAAAAAATCACCATCGCCAATTGAATCCAAAGAAACTATAGTAGAAAATGTAGAGGAAAGCCTTACAAATGATGAGGAATTAGTGGCAGTTATTGCTGCAGCTGTAGCAGCAAGTTTGGGAATTAGTATACCGGAAGTAAATATAAAGAGTATTAGAAGAATACCTCAAAATTCTCCAGCTTGGGCAACAGCTAGTAGACAAGAACAAATATATGGTAAATTATAATATAAATTTCTAAGGAGGCATAATAATGAGAAAGTTTATGATAAATGTTAACGGAAATTCTTATGAGGTTGAAGTTGAGGAAGTAACTACAGGAAGTAGTAGTGTGCAAAGGCCAGCAGCACCAGCAGTTTCAACACCAGCATCAAAGGCAGCGCCAGCACCAAAGGTAGAGAAGAAGGAAGTAGTAGTATCAGCTGGACAAGAAGTTGTAGAAGCTCCAATGCCAGGAAATATATGGAAGATAGAAGTAAAAGAAGGAGATAAAGTTAAGGCTGGAGATATACTACTAATATTAGAAGCTATGAAGATGGAAAATGAAATATTAGCTCCTAGAGATGGAATAGTAGCTAGCATCAATACTGCGCAAGGAGCTACTGTAAATACAGGTGATAAATTAGTAGTATTAGACTAATTCCATTGAGAAAGGAAGGTAAGTTTCATGAATTTAGGAGATATATTACTGGAATTTTTCCAGAGTACGGGATTTGCTGCCATTACTTGGGGACAAGCGCTGATGATTTTAGTATCCTGTATACTGTTATATTTAGCAATAGTTAAGGGATTTGAACCCTTATTACTTATTCCAATTGCTTTTGGTATGTTATTGGCTAATTTACCTGAAGCAGGACTTATGGCACCTCCAGTTGTGAAAATTGCTCCCGATCCTGAGACTGGAGAACTAGTCTCTAAAGTTGTGGAGAACGGAGGACTTTTATATTATTTATACCAAGGCGTTAAATTAGGTATTTACCCTCCTATTATATTTTTAGGAGTAGGTGCGATGACAGACTTTGGACCACTTATTGCAAATCCAAAGAGTATATTACTTGGAGCTGCAGCACAATTTGGTATTTTTGTTACATTTATAGGTGCAATTCTTTTAGGATTTACAGGACCAGAGGCAGCAAGTATTGGTATTATTGGTGGAGCAGATGGACCTACAGCTTTATATTTGACATCTAAACTAGCACCACATTTATTAGGACCTATAGCGGTTGCTGCTTATTCATATATGGCTTTGGTACCAATTATTCAACCACCAATTATGAAAGCTTTAACAACCAAAGAAGAACGAGAAGTAGTGATGGATCAACTTAGAGTAGTATCCAAAAAAGAAAAGGTTATTTTCCCTATTATGGTTACAATATTAGTAGCTTTATTATTGCCATCAGCAGCAGCATTAGTAGGTATGTTGATGTTAGGTAACTTATTTAGAGAGTCCTTAGTAGTAGATAGATTATCTAAGACAGCACAAAATGAGTTAGTAAATATAGTTACAATATTCTTAGGTACAACTGTAGGGGCAACGGCTAATGCTGAAACTTTTCTTACAGTTAGAACACTGAGTATCATAGTATTAGGACTTGTGGCATTTTCCATAGGCACAGCAACAGGCGTAATATTTGGTAAGATCATGTATAAGGTTTCAGGTGGAAAGATTAATCCACTTATAGGATCTGCTGGAGTATCAGCAGTGCCAATGGCAGCTAGAGTGTCACAAAAAGTTGGACAGGAAGCTAATCCAAGAAATTTCCTATTAATGCATGCTATGGGACCAAATGTAGCAGGAGTAATAGGTTCAGCTATAGCAGCAGGATTATTATTGAATTTCTTTGGAGGTTAGAATCAATTAACAATTAGCATAGAACAAAGAACAATTAAATCGAGATTCTTCATCATATTGGAGTGACTAATTTGTCATCCTGAGTGTAGCGAAGGATCTCGGTTTTTATTCTGTTAATTGTTAATCGTTGTTTGTTAATTGAATAGAGGTGATAATATGTACAAAGGATATATAACTGATGTTTCAGGTATCAAAGTAGGCCATGCCCAGTCAAATGAAGGTATGACGGGATGTACTGTAATTATATGCGAAAAAGGTGCAACAGGTGGTGTGGATATAAGAGGATCAGCTCCAGGCACAAGAGAAACAGATTTATTTGAGCCAAAGAAGATGGTAGATAAAGTTCATGCAGTAGTATTATCAGGAGGCTCTGCCTTTGGTCTTGAAGCTGCATCAGGTGTTATGAAATATCTAGAGGAGCAGAATATAGGATTTGATGTGGGAGTAACTAAAGTTCCAATAGTAGCTTCTGCTGTGATATTTGATTTAAATATTGGAGATTATAGGATTAGACCAGATTTTAATATGGGATACATTGCAGCTCAAAATGCAAATATTAATGATAATATACAAGGTAATATAGGATGTGGTATGGGAGCCACAATAGGAAAGATTTTAGGACCAAAGAATGCTATGAAATCAGGTTTGGGTTCTGCTACTGTAAAAGTAGGGAAGTTAATAGTATCAGCAATGGTCTCTGTAAATAGCTTTGGTGATATATATGATTATAGAAACAATGAGCAAATTGCTGGAGTATATGATTATGAAAATAATAAATTATTAAATACAATAGATATTATGAAAAATAAAAATAAGGATTTAGGATTCAATGTACAAAATACGACAATAGGTATAATAGCTACAAATGCAATTTTGACTAAAGCTGAGGCAAATAAAGTTTCAGAAATGGCTCATAACGGATTTGCAAGGTCAATAAATCCAATTCATACCATGGTAGATGGAGATACAATATTTACTATGGCTACTAATGAAATAAAGACAGATATAAGCCTTATAGGGACCATTGCAGCTGAAGTAATGAGTAAAGCTGTTATTAATGGCGTATCACTTGCAGAAGGAGTTTGTGGGTTAAAAACATGGAAAGATATTCAATCAATTGATAATTAAAAGATAAATTAACAAAATTATTATTGAATTAATGTGAAAATAGAATTATAATATTTTTGTTAGATAGCCAATATCATATTAGAATTGGACTTAGTAAAAGCTAAAATTTAATATTTTATCGACTGGTATCCAACAAAAAAGGAACTAGAGCGGGAGGGATTTTAATGGTAAAAGAAAAAGGATTTAGTGTGAGAAAGATGACCATTATTGGGGTATTAGGTGCTGTTTCTGTGGTGTTAGGTATGACTCCTTTAGGTTTTATACCTATAGGGCCTACAAGAGCAACAATAATGCATATACCTGTTATAATTGGTGCAATAATGGAAGGGCCGGTTGTAGGTGGGTTTATTGGACTGATATTTGGATTATTTAGTATTTTCCAAGCTATGACTAATCCGACACCAGTGTCTTTTGTATTTTTAAATCCATTGGTTTCTGTGTTGCCTAGAGTTTTAATAGGAGTAGTATCTTCTTATGTATATACTATTTTGAGAAAACTAGGCAAAAGTAAGACCAAAACAATTTTGTATTTTATTTGGTTAGTAATTGTAGGATATTTATCCTATGGAATATATAGTAATATAAAGAATACAGGGAGTATATGGGTAACCATAATCAATGTATTTCTTATAGCACTAACTTTAATCATAGCTTACTTTGCTCAAACTGAGGTTAATGGAAAAGCATTAGATACCATAATAGTATCTGCTGTTGGAACATTAACTAATACTATGGGAGTTCTTTTAATGATATATTTGTTTTATGCCGAAAGATTTGTAGAAGCCATAGGCGGAGATATTTCTTCTGCAAGACAAGTTATCTTTGGTATAGGATTAGTTAATGGAATACCTGAGACAATAGTTGCAATTATAATAGTAACTTCTGTAGTAGGTGCACTAAAGAGCAAAAGATAAGGAACGGAGAGTGGAAATAATGTTATTAGTTATAGATGTTGGTAATACTAATATAGTATTTGGGGTATATGATGATAAAGAATTATTATATGACTGGCGAATAGCAACTGAAAGAGATAGAACATCTGATGAATATGGGCTTTTATTTGAGCAAATATTTAGATATCATGGGCTAAATCCAAGAGAAGTAAACAATGTTATTATTTCTTCTGTAGTGCCGCCACTGATGCATACATTACCAGCAATGAGTATAAAATATTTTGGTATTGATCCTATTGTAGTAGGACCAGGTGTTAAAACAGGGATGAATATAAAATATGATAATCCAAGAGAAGTGGGAGCAGATAGAATAGTAAATGCTGTAGCTGCTTATGAGAAATATGGCGGTCCTTTGATAATAGTAGATTTTGGTACAGCAATTACTTTTTGTGCAGTATCTAAGGAAGGCGATTACTTAGGAGGTGCAATAACCCCTGGAATAAAAATATCTGCAGAGGCATTATTTATGAGAACAGCTAAGCTTCCAAAAGTAGAATTGGCAAAGCCTGACAAAGTAATAGCTAAAAACACTACTAATAGTATTCAATCAGGGCTAGTTTTTGGTTATATAGGAATGGTTGATTATATTATAGAAAAAATGATTCATGAAATGGGAGAAAGAGAAGATACTGTAAATATCATAGCAACAGGTGGATTTTCAAATCTTATAGCTTCTGAAAGCAAATATGTAAATAATATAGATAAGATGCTAACATTAGAAGGCTTGAAGATAATATTTGAAAGAAATAAGTAAGTAGCTTATAAGCTACTTACTTTTCTAATATTTGAGGTGAAAGCATGAAAATAGGAAATATTGAATTTAAAAACAAGGTATTTTTAGCTCCAATGGCAGGAGTTACAGATTTAGCTTTTAGAATATTATGTAAAGAAATGGGAGCAGGATTGGTAGTCTCTGAGATGGTTAGCAGTAAAGGTATATATCATAAGGATCCAGGAACGAAAACATTATTGCAAGTAAATCCTATGGAAAGGCCGATAGCAATTCAAATATTTGGTTCAGATCCGCATATAATGGCGAATATTGTAGAAGAATATTTAAATCCAAGGAAAGACATAGATATTATAGATATAAACATGGGGTGTCCTGCTCCTAAAATAGTTAAAAATGGTGATGGTAGTGCTTTAATGAAGAGTCCAATATTAGCTAGGCAGGTGCTAAGGGAGGTGGTTAGAGTTTCGAAAAAACCCATTACTTTAAAAATAAGAATGGGTTGGGATCATGATAATATTAATGGAATACAGATAGCTAAAATTGCAGAGGAAGAAGGAGTTTCTGCATTAACAGTTCATGCAAGAACTAGGGATATGTTTTATTCTGGTGAAGCAGATTGGGAATTTATTAAAAGAGTCAAGGAAAGCATAGATATACCTGTCATAGGAAATGGGGATATATTTGAACCAGAAGCTGGACTTAGGATGCTTAAATTGACGAATTGTGATGCCATAGCAATAGGTAGGGGGGCCCAAGGGAATCCATGGATATTTAGAAGGATAATTAATTTAATGAATGGGGGCAAAGATGTATTGCCTTCAAAAGAAGAAATAATTAATATGTGTATAAGGCATCTAGATCTAATTTGTTCCATAAAAGGCGAAAGAGTTGGTGTAAATGAAATGAGGAAACATACTGCCTGGTATTTAAAAGGACTAAGAAATTCAAATGAAATAAAGAATTTAATATATACTATTGATAATAAGGAAGAGATGGAGAAAGTATTATTAGAATATATTAGTCTTTATCCATAGGTATATGTAATGAATATAAAACCTTTCTCATATAATAGTGTTAAAATTAGAGAGGAGGGTTATTATAGGACTTTTATATATAGTAGATAGTGGGAGATATCTAAAACATTATAAAAAAGGCTTTATGAAATATATACCAGAATTTATTTTACCTAAAATCAAACCTAATGTAATAGATGATATTATGAGGGGAAATGATATAGTAGGTAAAATAGCTGGAATAAATTTAAAGCCTATTGATTTTAATGATAAACATGAGTTTAGAGAATATTTAAATGTTTTAATAAAGTTTAAAGAAGATGAAAGCTATGATAGATTGTTTATTGAAGGGTGTAAGGATTTAGATAAAGAGATAATATTTAACATAGAAGAATTTACAAATATGAAAATATCAGATGGAGAATATATTAAGATAACCAATCTTTCTAAAGTGATGAAAGAAATATGTAACCTATTGAAAGATAATCTAGAGGAGAAAGAAATTTTAATTATTTGTGATAATAAGGAAAGAATGAAGAAGATAATTAAAGGAATTTCAAGGAATGTTAGGTTTATAACTGCTATAGGCTGCGAAGAGGATAATGAAGAAATTTATGAATATATATTAGATGAAACAGGATTATCCTTGTTTTATCCATCTAATATTGAAAGAATCTTAGGAAATTATAGTATAATAATTAATTTGATAGATAATTTAGAGATTAATTTTTCTAAAGTCAGAAGAAATTGTATAATCTTTGATTTTGTAGATGGGATTTATTTAGATAACAAAAAATCTTTCTTCCCTATTAAGGATTTTGCGTTTAATTTAAATGATTTAGGAATCAATGAAAATAGATGGATAAGAGGTGAAGTTCTTTCTAGCTTAGCTGAATCTTTAATATGTAATAATATTGAAGCAGTAACATATTTATATTCCCAAGGGAAGCATTATACCATAAAAGATTATGTAAATTCCTTTATAAGAGTCAAAGGGAAGTTCTAGGTACTTGACATTATGGTTCCACTTGATTATAATATCTTGCATACAAGTAGGAAATGTAATTTTTCTATTAATAATAAATAGTTTCCATAGATTAGATAATATTTATAAATAAGTTAAAAAAGCAATAATATTTATTGGGTAAAGGAGAGAATGAAATGCCAGAAAGAGATGTATTTTTAACTGAGGATGGATTAAAGAAGTTAGAAGAGGAATTAGATGAATTAAAAACCGTTAGAAGGAAGGAAATTGCTGAAAAAATAAAACAAGCCTTAAGTTTTGGTGATATAAGTGAAAACTCGGAGTATGATCAGGCAAAAAATGACCAAGCTCAATTAGAAGAAAGAATTGCAAAATTAGAGACCATGCTACGAAATGCAAAAATAATAGATGAAGATGATATAACAACAGATGTAGTAGGAATTGGTTCTAAGGTTTTAGTAAAAGATTTAGAATATGATGAAGAAATGGAATTTATTATAGTAGGTTCTGCGGAGGCTGACCCTTATAATGGTAAAATATCAAATGAATCTCCTGTAGGTTCCGCACTTTTAGGATATAAATCTGGTGATGTTGTAGAAGTAGTAGTTCCTGACGGGAAAATCCAATATGAGATATTAACTATTACTAGATAAATAGGTGTTAATAAACTAAGGAGGCAAAATAATGGGAGAAACCGAATTAAATTTAAATGAAATGTTAATGATGAGAAGAGAAAAACTTAAGGAATTGACTGAAAAGGGTAAAAACCCTTTTTTAGTTGAAAAATTTGATTATACACATCATAGTACTACTATTAAGGATAAATTTGAAGAGTTAGACGGTAGTAGTGTAGCAGTTGCAGGAAGAATTATGTCTAGACGTGGACATGGAAAAGTTAGTTTTATTGATTTATTAGATAGTGAAGGACGTATTCAAATATTTGCTAAGCAAGATTTATTAGGTGAAGAAGAATATAAGGACTTAAGTCTTTTAGATATTGGAGATATTATAGGTGTTGAGGGAGAAGTATTTAGAACACATGCTGGTGAAATATCTATAAGGGCTAAGAAGATAGTTATAATGACTAAATCTTTACAAATATTGCCAGAAAAGTTTCATGGTTTAAAAGACCAAGATCTAAGATATAGACAAAGATATGTAGATTTAATAGTAAATCCTGAAGTAAGAGAAACATTTATACTAAGAACAAAGATACTTAAGGCTGTAAGAGAATACTTAGATGATAGAGGATTTTTAGAAGTAGAAACTCCAATTTTAAGCCCAATAGCAGGAGGAGCAAATGCGAGACCATTTGCTACACATCATAATGCTTTAGATATAGACATGTATTTAAGAATAGCCAATGAATTATATTTAAAGAGACTTATTGTTGGTGGATTTGAGAAAGTTTATGAAATGGGCAGAATGTTTAGAAATGAAGGGATGAGTCCAAAACATAATCCTGAGTTTACTAATATAGAGCTTTATCAAGCATATGTAGATTATGAAGAAATGATGAGATTAACTGAAAATCTTTTTGCCTATGTAGCAGAAAAGGCTTTAGGAACTACTAAGATAAATTATCAAGGTACTGAATTAGAATTATCTCCACCATGGAGAAGATTAGATATGGCAGATGCAGTAAAAGAATTTACTGGTGTAGATTTCTCTACGATTAGTACTGATGAAGAAGCAATAGCCATTGCTAAAGCAAAAGGACTTGAAATAAAGCCTGGTATGACAAGAGGTCATGTTATATCAGAAATGTTTGAAGAATTCTGTGAAGAACATTTAATTCAACCTACATTTATTACTGGACATCCAGTAGAAATATCACCTCTTGCTAAGAGGAATCCAGATGACCCAAGAAAGACTAATAGGTTTGAGGCATTTATCAATACTTGGGAATTAGCTAATGCCTTCTCAGAGTTAAATGACCCAATAGATCAAAGAGAAAGATTTGAAGATCAAGTTAAACAAAAGGACTTAGGAGATGATGAAGCACATCCTATGGATACTGATTTCTTAAATGCAATAGAAGTAGGACTTCCACCTACTGGAGGACTTGGTATTGGTATTGATAGAATGGTAATATTACTAACAAATCAACCAAGTATAAGGGATATATTGTTCTTCCCTACTATGAAACCAATAGAAGAGTAATAAGAGATTTGATTTTGGGCAGGATATTAAAATCCTGCTCTTTTATTATTTAGAAATAAATATTATTTTGATATATCTGGGTGTATTTATAGAGAAGCCCCTTTCCTTAAAATAAGGAGGAGTATTTAATGAAGAAGATTTTACATATTATATCTCAATATCCTGGCAAAACAGGAAGTGGAATATATCTACAATCATTAATAAGAGAAAGTAATAAAAGAGGATATGTTCAAGGTTTGATTGCTGGAATACAAAATAAAGATTATATCGATATTGAGAATATAGATAGATTTTATCCTGTAATATTTAATACAGAGGAACTTCCCTTTCCCATAGTAGGCATGAGTGATATTATGCCCTATGAAAGCATGAGATATAGTGACTTAACTATGGATATGTTAGAGAAATGGAAGAACTGCTTTAATAATATAATTGTCAATGCTATAGAAGATTTCAAACCTAATGTTATATTGACCCATCATTTGTGGCTGTCAACTTCTCTAACAGTGAAAGTGGCTAAAGGTACTAAGGTAATAGGGGTATGCCATGGCACAGATATTAGACAATTTGAGAAATGTCCACAGTACAGACAAGAGATAATAGATAGTTGCAAGAAGTTAAATAAGGTTTTTTCATTGAGTGAAGAACAAAGGTTAATTATCAATGAAAAATATAGAATTCCTAATGAAAACATTATAGTCATAGGTGGAGGATATAATGGAGATATATTTTTTCCTTCATTAAATAAAATTCACCATGAGGAAATAAAGATAGTATATGCAGGAAAGCTTAGCTATGCTAAGGGAGTAATGTCACTACTTAAAGTATTTGAAAGATTAAATGATAAATATAATATTAAACTACTTTTAATTGGTTCAGGCACAGGAGAAGAAGAAAGAAGTATCAAAGAATTAGGAAAGCGGATAGGTAAAGGTATAGAGTTTTTGGGAGAGATGACTCAAAAAAATTTAGGGGAAGTATTTAGAGAGTCAGATATATTTGTATTGCCTTCTTTTTATGAAGGATTATCTTTAGTTACAATAGAGGCTTTAGCTAGTGGATTATTAATAGTTGTAACAGAAATTTCAGGTCTTAAATCGAATTTAGGTGAAGTGATTAATAACAGTGGAGCAATAGAGTATGTAGAATTACCTGGTGTGATTCAAGTAGATAGACCAGTGGAAGAAGAGTTACCATTGTTTGAAAACAGACTTCAAATTGCAATTGAGAAGCAAATTGGAAGAGTATATGAAAATTATACTATGGATCATGATTTAAGAAAGGAAATAGAGAGATTATCTTGGAGAAATATATTTAATAAAATAGAGAAATATTTTTAAGCCTTATTTTTATAGGGCTTTAATTATTTTCTGCTATTAAATATGAATATAAACGTAGATAAAAGCAAAAGCTATTGGTAATTAAAATATTATTAGGAGGCATATTATGCAAATAAATTTAAGTCAAAAAGAGAGAATGATTTTAGAAGACGGTAAAAAACAAGAGGATATTTGTGTTAAGAAATATCAGAGTTTTGCTAATCAGGCAAAGGATCCTAATTTAAAGCAGCTGCTAAATAAACTAGCTTCAGAGGAGCAGCATCATTATAATATTGTAAGCGATTTGTTGCAAGGGAAAAAGCCAAATCTTACACATAGCAATCAAAGCGCGAATAGTCAACAAAATACTAATGCGAATAATAGTAACAATATGTCTTTTAACAATCCTGAAGACGCTTTATTATGTAGTGATTTATTAGCTACCGAAAAATATGTTTCTGGGTTCTATGATACAGGAATATTTGAGTCTGCTAATAAAGATGTAAGAGAAGCTCTTCAACATATACAGAAGGAAGAACAAAAACATGGAGAAGAATTATTTAATTATATGCATGCCAATGGAATGTATAATGTGAAATAAAATCACAGAGAGTTAGTAATATATAATGGTATGTTATTTATTTTAAACTGTTGACGAAGTAAAATTTGTTAGCAGTTTTTGTTTTTAAAAAGTATAGATTAAGTAGAAAACTATAATTATAAAAAAACAATGATATAGATAGGCAAGTTTAAGTATATTTTAAAGATTAAAATAATGGAATTAAAAGATTTAATTCTATTATGGGGCTGCTTATTTATACTATAAGCAATGTTAAAAGATAAATTAAACAAGTTTATATTTTTAGATTAGTTGACTTTTAACTTAGTTTCTAAAGATAAATTAATTGTAGAATTTAGAAAAATAGACAAATATATAGACTTTCTATTTAAATTCAATCTTTTTAAAAAAAGGTATTGACTTTATGATTAAAACCATGTATCATAATAAAGGTCGGCTGTGACACTGAATTAAACAAGTCAAGTAAAGATTTGAAAAAAGTTCAAAAAAACAGTTGACAACTCTTGGAAAAGAGAGTA
>NZ_JBEBOY010000006.1:0-123864 GCF_040396155.1 Tissierella praeacuta | reverse complement strand
ATGTTTTAACTGCATGGTCATTACTGACTATGACATTATTATACTAGGAGTGATTATATTGAGCATAAAAGAAATAGAAAGAATATGTCCCCTTTGCGGAAAAGATAATAATTGTCAGCATGGTAAGGCGGACTGTTGGTGCCATGATGTTAAAATTCCTAGCTCTATTTTAGAAATGGTTACTGATGATAAAAAAAATAAGGCTTGCATATGTAAATCTTGTATAGATAAGTACAAGGAAAAAATTAGATAGAAATTTTTGATGATAATATAGATAGACAAATCATAGATTAATTAGATATTTCTAGATATTATTACTTGAATCTTGAAATTGTTTTAAAGCATAATTAAACTTAGTTATTCATATATAGAAATTATAATTATGAATAATAGTAAATTTTGGAAAAAGGTCTTGCATTCACTTATATACATGTGATATTATAAGGCAATTTACTTTTTAGAATTGGAATATTTAAAGAATACTAAAGAAAAAGGAGGATAATATGGTGCTAAATAAAAAAATAAGGGATTATGGAATTAATATAGGAACTTTTGCAATAGGAAATAATAACTCTATTACTGATGTAAAAGGAGTAAAGGTAGGTCATACAACATTAGATGATGGAATTATAAAGACTGGTGTAACTGCAATATTACCACATGAAGGTAATATCTTTAAAGACAAGTTAGTGGCAGCATGCCATGTAATAAATGGATTTGGTAAGTCTACTGGACTTATACAAATAGAAGAATTAGGAACTATAGAAACACCTATTATTCTTACTAATACCCTTAGTGTGGGTACTGCCCATGAAGCATTAGTAAAATATATGTTAAATCATAATGATGATATAGGTAATACAACAGGCACTGTAAACCCAATTATTTGTGAATGTAATGATGGAGAGATAAATGATATAAGGGGTTTACATATAAGGCAAGAACATATTTATGAAGCTATAGAAAGTTCTAATGTTGAATTTGCTGAAGGAAATGTTGGGGCTGGTACAGGTATGATATGTTATGGACTAAAAGGAGGAATTGGTTCCTCATCTAGGGTTATTGAATTTGGAGATACCCAACATACAATGGGTGTATTAGTCTTGAGTAATTTTGGTTCATTAAAAGATTTTATTTTAGATGGAGATCATATAGGACCAAAATTAGTTGAAAAGGTTAAGGAAATTGATGAAAAAGAGGATAAGGGATCTATTATTTTAATATTAGCTACAGATATTCCTTTATCATCTCGACAACTCAAACGAATAATAAAAAGAGTTTACCCAGGAATATCTAGAACAGGTAGTTATACAGGGAATGGAAGCGGGGAAGTGGTTATGGGATTTTCAACTGCTAACATAATTAAACATTATGAAGAAAATGATATAGTTAATATTCAAGTAATTAATGAAGACAAGATAAATAAAATCTTTAAAGCAACAGTTGAAGCAACAGAAGAAGCTATATTGAATTCTTTAATATGTTCCAATACTTCCATTGGAAGAGATGGAAAGCCAGTATATTCCTTAAAGGATTTGATATAAAATTTAATTGGAGGTTAAAAATATGTTTGAAATTAATAAGATTTACCATGGATTTAAATTGATCCAAGAAAGTAAGATAGAAGAATTACAGTCAATAGGAAGGATTTTTAAACATGAAAAGTCTGGTGCTAGATTACTTCATTTAGAAAATAATGATGATAATAAGGTATTTTCCATAGGATTTAGGACACCTCCAACAGATAATACAGGTGTGCCACATATAATAGAGCATTGTGTACTATCTGGTTCTAGAAAATATACAACTAAAGAACCATTTATGGATATGCTAAAAAGCTCTTTGCAAACTTTTATAAATGCTATTACTTTTAGTGATAAAACTTTATATCCTATAGCAAGTAGAAATGAAAAAGATTTTTTTAATTTAATGGATGTTTATTTAGATGCAGTTTTTTATCCTAAAATATACGAATTGCCTAGTATATTCATGCAGGAAGGCTGGCATCATGAAATATTTAATAAGGAAGATAAAATTACTTATAAAGGTGTTGTATATAATGAAATGAAAGGAGCCTATTCATCACCAGAGGAAATATTAGAAGTGAACATAGCTAAATCATTATTTCCAAATACATGTTATCAATATTCATCTGGAGGAGATCCAGATGTAATTCCTGAACTTAGTTATGAAACATTCTTAGATTTTCATAGAAAGTTATATCACCCTTCTAACAGTTATATATATCTTTATGGCAATGGAGATATAGATAAAGAACTTTCATTTATAAATGAAAATTATTTATCAAATTTTAATGAAATTAAGGTTGACTCTAATATTGAAAAACAAAAATCCTTTAATTCGAAAAATGAAATAAGGGACTATTATCCAATTTCAGCTGATGATAATGATGAAAATCGAGATTATCTAAGTCTTAACTTTGTTATAGGAGATAATTCAAATTTGGAAGATTATTTAATGAATAAGATAATAGATGAATTATTAATAGAGTCACAAGCGGCACCTCTTAAAAAAGCATTAATAGATGCTGGAATCGGCGAGGATATATTTTCAGCTGATGTTGGAGGATTGCAGCAAGGGTTTGGGATAGTTGCAAAAAATACTTCTATAGATAAGAAGGAAGAATTCCAAAAAATAATATTTGATACTTTAAATAAATTAGTTGAAGAAGGTTTTGATAAAAAATTAATTGAAGCTTGCATTAATATAGTCGAATATGATTTACGTGAAGCATCTAAATTCCCAACTAAGGGTATTATTTATAATATTTTATCATTAAATAGTTGGCTTTATGATGGTAGCCCTATAAGTCATCTTCAATATGGAAAAACTTTAAATAAACTTAGAGAGAATATAAATACTAATTATTTTGAAGAGTTTATTAGGGATAATATCATTAATAATCCCCATAGTTCACTTGTTATAATCCAACCTAAAAAAGGTTTAGGAGAAGAAAAAGAAAGGGAAGTGGAAAGTAAATTAAATAAATATAAGCAATCTCTTAGTGAAGAACAACTAGAAGCTTTGATTTTAGAAAACAACAAGCTTAAAGAAATGCAATTATCTGATGATACAGAGGAAGCAAAGGCAACAATACCTAAATTAACAATATCTGATGTGGAAGCGAAGGCTGAAATTATCCCTCAAAAAGTTATAAAAGATAATGAAATAACTATACTTTTCCATGATATATTTACAAGTAATATTGCTTATTTGGACCTTTATTTTGATACTTCTATGGTGGAAGAAAAATATATTCCATATATAAATTTATTAGCAGGATTATTGGGGAAAATAGATACAAAAACAAAATCCTATAGTGAATTATCAAATCATATTTATGGAAATACCGGTGGAGTTGAATTTGATACTGGTGTAATTATTAAAGATGGAAAAAATGATAAATTTAGTCCTAAATTTATTGTGAGCGGTAAGGCAGTAGGGGATAATATTTCTAAATTAATAGAATTAATTGCAGAGTTAATAACGGAGACAAAGATTGAAGACCATAAGAGAATTAAAGAACTGCTTCATCAAATAAAATCTAGAATGGAAATGAATATATTCAATAGGGGTAATGCTGTTGCTGCTGGAAGGGTAAGTTCCTATTTTTCAGCATCTTGGAAGTATATAGAAAAATTAAAGGGTCTAGATTTTTATTGGTTTGTATCTGAAATAATAGAAAGATTTGATGATAATAAAGAAGAAATAATATCAAATTTAAAAGAAGTCTATAATATGTTATTTAATAAAGATAATTTAATTATTAGTTTTACAGGAGATGAAAAAGATTTATCTATTGTAAAGGATAATTTACAAATAATAACTGAAAGATTGAGTAACGAAGAATTTATAGAAGAACAGTTTAGCTTTACAGAAGAAAAATTAAATGAGGGAATACTTTCATCTGCTAATGTTCAATATGTAGCCAAAGGATATAATTTTAATAAGCTTGGTTATGATTATAATGGCAGTATGAAGGTTTTAGCTACTATACTAAACGGGGATTATTTGCATAATAGAGTTAGAGCTCAAGGGGGAGCTTATGGTGTTGGTATAACATTTGAAAGAACAGGTCATATGAATATTTTTTCTTATCGTGATCCAAATCTTAGGGAAACTATATCAGTATATGATAATATGTCAGACTATGTTGCTAGTTTAAAATTAAATGAGTCTGATTTAACTCAGTTTATTATAGGAACCATAAGCAGATTAGAACCAGCTATGACTCCTCATATGAAAGGGCAATTGGGAACTAGTAGGTATATATCAAATATCACAAATGAAGATGTTCAAAAAATAAAAGATGAAGTTTTATTAACAAAACTTGATGATGTTAAAGTATTTGCGCCATTACTTCACGACACAATGAAACAAGATTATCTATGTGTATTAGGTAATGAGAACAAGATAAAAGAAAGCAAAGAGCTATTTAATAATCTAGTAAAGTTAATGAAATAAATATAGCAGGACATGGTATATATTCCATGTCCTGGTTTAAAATTAGTAAAATAAAAATCGAGGGATGAAAAATTCTATAGGAGGTGAATTATATAATGGAGACTATTGGGATTATGGGAGCCATGGAGTTAGAAATTAAATTATTAAAAGATAAGCTCAACATGGACAAAAAGGAGAATATTGCAGGATTTAATTTCTATATAGGTTCTTTATATGGAAAAAATATCATCTTAACTTGTTGTGGAGTAGGAAAGGTAAATGCAGCTTCATGTACACAAATTTTAATTGATAGATTTAGTGTAGATGGTATTATAAATACTGGTATTGCTGGAGGATTACATGAAAGAGTTAAAATATGTGATGTGGTAATATCTAATAATGTTACACATCATGATGTAAATAAATCTCAGATGGAAAAATCTTTCCCTTATAGAAATTGTTTTAAGGCCGATGAAAAATTAATCGAAACTGCTATAAATGCATGTGAGTTACATAAAAGTGAGAATTGGAATTATCATATTGGAAGGATAATTAGTGGAGAAGATTTCATTGGAGATAGTGAAATAAAGAGAGATTTAATTAGAGATTATTCACCACATTGTGTTGAAATGGAAGGCTCTGCAATAGGACATGTTGCTCATATAAATAATATACCTTTTGTTGTCATTAGAAGTATATCAGATAATGCAGATAATGATGCTTCAAATAGTTATAATGAATTTGAAACTACTGCAGCCAATAAATCAGCAGAAATAGTTTTGAGTATGTTAAAGATATTATAGCAAACTAATATAGCAATAATTATTTTATTTAGTGAATTGTTCTTGATAATACTAGTGAAAATGACCGTTAAATATAATGATTGGAGTGAGATATGATGAAACAGTTGAAATTAAGAAATGAACAAACCTTAACTATTCGAGCAGTAAAAAAGGAAGATGCGTTGGATTTGATAAATTACATAAGTAAAATTGGTGGAGAATCAGATTTTCTTACATTTGGGAAAAATGAATTTAATATAACTATTGAAAAAGAAGAAGCTATAATCGAGAGTTATATAGGTGTGACTAACAAACTATTTATCATAGCTCAAATTGAAAATGAAATAATTGGAAGTTTAAATTATAATGGAGGAATTAGGCAGAGAACTAAGCATACAGGAGAATTTGGGGTAAGTGTTGCTAAAAAATACTGGGGATTAGGAATTGGAAAAGAATTAATTAAATATATGATAGACTGGGCAAAGAAAGGTAATGTAGTAAAGAAGATAAATCTACGGACAAGAGAAGATAATGAAAAAGCTATAAGTTTATATATAAAATTAGGCTTTAAAAAAGAAGGAGTTATATCTAGAGACTTTTATATAGATGGTAAATATTATAGCTCTATATTTATGGGATTAGAAATTGATTAGATATTATAATAAAATTTAATTTTAGTAACTATTTAGATATGCTTTTTAAATAAAAATAAATTATAAGGGGAGAATTATATGAAACTTAAATTCGGTAAATGCTCGGTGCAGTTTATAAAATCTGATAGCAGATTGTACCGAGCAGATTAATCAGTTATCAGTGAACTGCACCTTTAAAGATTATTTAATATACTTTAAAAGGAGTGTAGTTTTATGAATTTAGAAAAATTAAAAGAATTTTGGAAATATGAAGAAAATTATTCATTTAAAGGATGGGATTTTTCCCATATAAATAATCGTATGGATGAAGAAGCTTTACCATGGGATTATAGAAAAATAGTTGAATCATATATTAATAAAGAAAAGATATTACTTGATATGGGGACTGGAGGCGGAGAATTTTTATTATCTCTAAATCCAGAAGGAGGAAAAACTTATGCTACTGAAGGTTATTTGCCTAATATAGAATTTTGTCAAAAGGGATTAACTCCACATGGAATTAAAGTAAGATCAGTTTTTAATGATAACAATCTGCCATTTGATGATAATTATTTTGATATTGTAATAAACAGACATGAATCATTTTGTTTATTAGAGATTAATCGTATTTTAAAACCAGGTGGAGTACTTATTACTCAACAGGTGGGTGGAATGAATAATGAGGAAATATCAAAGTTTTTATTAGGAGAAGATACTGATATAACTGAAATTGATTTAAATTTAGATAGAATTTTAAGAGAGGCAAAAGATGCTGGAATGAAGATTATTGATGCAGGAGAATATTTTCCAAAAACATATTTTTATGATATAGGAGCATTTGTATTTTTTGCAAAGATAATTGAATGGGAGTTCCCAAATTTTTCAGTAGACAAATGTTTTGATAAACTTGTTGAGCTGCAAGATAAACTAGAAAAACAAGGATATATAGAAACAGTAGAACATAGATATTTTTTAATAGCAGAAAAATAATGATTTATTAGAATCAATATAAATTTCAAAGACTTAGCTAAATCAAGCTAAGTCTTTGAGATACTTAAATGGATATAATTCAATTAAGGAAGAAATCAAAAAATAACACTAAAAGATATAATATGAGAAAAGATTTTAGGTATCGTGACGGTGGAGAAGGAATAGCATACGATGCTTTTAAAGTAAAATATTAATATGAAATCTGAGAGGTATATTATGTATATAGAATTAGATAAAAATGAGTATGAAATTGTAAGGAAATATTTTAATTTTAATTTTCAAATTCCTGCTATAGCAGTTATTAATGGAAGTTTTCCAGGGAAGATTTATGTAGACAATAAAGAAGAACCTAAAAGTGTAATTGTATGGGCTATATCCAGATGGGCTTATGGATATTTTGAACTAGACAATTTAGAAAGAAGTAGGGAATTCTTTAAGGAACTTATGGAAAGAGAAATAGTACCTATTATAGATGGCCTAAAAGAGAAATATTTTGAAATTTATTCTCTAAATGAAGATTATGATAAAGTATTAGGAGAAGAAATAGAAGGATTTTTATTATGCAGTAAACACTATGAAAATACATTTATCTTAAATGATGAAAAGTTTAATAAATTAAATTTGAAAAATTTTAATGGTGAGATAGTTGAAATAGAATTTCCAATTATACCAGATGAATATAACAATCATTTTAAAATGAAAGATATAGATAAAAAAACAAATGGAATGGTTCTGAATATTGGGGGAAAAATAGTTTCTCAGTGTATAAATAATGGATTTGAGAATGACAGAAAGTATTTTATAGACCTTGATACTTTTAATGAAGAAGAAAGAAATAAGGGCTATGGTGCAGCAGTGGCACATGAATTAATAAAAAAACAAAAGAATAAAGAAATGAAACCACTTTGGGAAACTAGGGAAGATAATATACCATCTTTACGAGTAGCTGAAAAGCTTGGGTTTGAAAAATTAGAAAGATATCCTGTGTATATATATAAAAGAAAGTAGTTGATGTAGTATTGCTAAGTAGATAATTATGATTTCTTGAATTTATTATAAAATAAAATGGATGGAAAATCAGGGGGATATAATATGGTAAAACTTACTTTAGCTAAAAAAGAGGATATTAAAAAAATCAGCGATTTTGTAGCAGAACTAAATAAAAAAGAAGAAAGTCATATTGCTTATTGTGGCAATGATAGTAAGGAAATAGAGAACTCGTTAATAGAAGATATAACAGATATTACTTTTGATAAAAGTTTTTTAATCGCCAAAGAAAATAATAAGATAATCGGTGTATTAGGATTTGATGGGGATATGGAAAGAAATAATGCTGAAATATGGGGACCTTTTATTGAGGATGGAAAATGGGGCATTGTAACTGAAATGTGGGACAAGATGCTAGAATTACTCCCCAAAGAAATAAGGATGATCAGTATGTTTGTTAATAATAAAAATTATAATTGCATAAGGCTAGCAAGTATTCTTGATTTCAATAAAAATAGTGAAGAAAGTATATTGGAATTTGAAAGAAGTAGTCTAGATAATTTAGATGATGTATGTTTGGTAGAATTGGTTATAGATGATTTTGAAGCTATGAAAGAACTTCATGATAAAAATTTTCCTAATACCTATTATAGTGGAGAAGAAATAATATTAAGATTAAATAATCATAGGAAAGTATTTGTCTGTAAAGAAGCTAACGAATTAGCTGGCTATATTTATGTTGAAGCTGAACCTGAATTTGGTGAAGGAAATATTGAATTTTTTGCAGTAAATGAGTTAAAGAGAGGTAAGGGAGTAGGATGTAAATTGTTGACTATGGCATTAAAATGGTTATTCTCATTTGATTCAATAGATTCTATTAGTCTTTGTGCTAATTCGCAAAATGAAAATGCAATTAATTTGTATAAAAAGGTAGGTTTTAAAGAAAAACACCAATTAAGTTATTTTATGAAGAAGAGATAGGATATGTAAATGAAAAATAGATAGCAATTGCTATCTATTTTTCATTTATTGAATAATGCAGAAGAAAGTGCTAACAATATTTATAACACATGGGAGGGGCGTTGTTATGAATGTTGTTTAGGTATTTTATGAGGAAAGTTGTATTTTGGCAAAATCACAATAGGCGAGAACATGATAATGAAGATTATCTAGATAAATACATAGCAAGGAGCTTAGCAGAAAATATAGAATTTTTTAAGCTAGTTTTAGGTAATAGCAACGATATAAAAATACATGAATTTATGTTTGGAGACTGTTGTGAGTTTAATGGAGCAATTATATATATTGATGGACTTGTAAATAATTTAGAGATTACAGAGAGTATATTAAAACCTATTATACTAAACAAGGATTTTAAAGATGATATAATTGAAAATTTTAATATGGGAGATTTGAAAAAATGTATTATTTGTTCAGGAGACACTGGGGAAAGTAAAAAATACTCAGATTTACTTGAAGGATGTCTTTCGGGAAATACAATATTATTAGTAGATGGGTTATCTACAGGTCTAATTGTAAGTACAAAGAGATGGGAGAAAAGAAGTGTTACAGAGCCTCAGACAGAATCAGTGGTTAGGGGGCCTAGAGAAGGATTTACTGAAGATTTCAGGACAAATACATCTCTCTTAAGAAGAAGAATTAAAAGCCCTCAATTTAAAATGGAAAATATGATAATTGGAAGAAAAACATATACCCATGTATGCATCGCATATATAGAAGGAATAGTAAGACCAGAAATTCTAAAGGCTTTGCGGGCTAGATTAAAAAACATAGATGTAGATTCCATAATAGATTCGAGTTATATAGAGGAATATATAGAAGATTATCCCTTTTCGATATTTTCTACAATAGGGTATAGTGAAAAGCCTGATGTAGTTGCCGCTAAAATACTTGAAGGGCGTGTTGCTATTGTAGTAGATGGAAGTCCGTTTGTCCTGACAGTTCCAATGTTATTTGTTGAAAGCTTTCAAACAGCAGAGGATTATTATATAAGGCCTATATATGCGTCCCTTATTAGAATGATGAGGTTTTTAGCATATTTTATTGCAATATTTGCAGTTCCAGGTTTTATTGCATTAACTACTTTTCATCAAGAATTGATTCCAACGACTCTTTTATTTACAGTAGCAAATGCAAGAGAGGGTACACCATTTCCAGCTTTAATAGAGGGATTAATAATGGTTATATCCTTTGAAATATTAAGAGAGGCTGGTTTAAGATTGCCCCGTCCTATAGGTCAGGCAATTAGTATAGTAGGTGCTTTAGTTATGGGAGATGCAGCAGTATCTGCAGGAATAGTGGGAGCGCCTATGGTAATAAATGTTGCAATAGCAGCTGTAGCTGGATTTATAATACCAGAGCAGGCAGATTCTATTTCTATACTTAGGATAATTATGATGTTTTTAGCATCTGCATTGGGAGGGTTTGGTATAGCTGTAGGATTTCTAGGTATGCTTATACATTTATCTATATTGGAACCTTTTGGGGTGCCATATTTTGCATCTATAAAGTTTTCTAGAAATCAGCAAGATAGTTTTGTTAGAATGCCACTTTGGATTATGGAAGAAAGACCAAAGGAGTTAGCTTATATAGATGAAAAAAGGAAGAAAACTTTTATTCCTCCAAATGAAGGAAAAGATAATAATATAGAAAAATAGAGGTTAGTATATGAGGATTAAAAATCTATATTTAATTAAAATCATTACAATTATATTGATTTGTTTTATTTTAGTAGGGTGTTGGGATAATAAAGAATTGGATACTATTTCAATAGTAACAGGCGTTGGCATAGATGCCACTGATAATGATGACAAGATTGATCTTATACTACAAGTAGGAAAGATAAATAAAAGTAATTCTGATTCATTTAAAAGTGAAAATGCTAATGATAATTCAGTGATTTTAGAAGCAGAGGATAAAAGTATTATATCTGCCATTGATAAACTTCAGAAACAAAGTACTAGAGATTTATTTATGCATCATAATCAAGTTGTTATATTTGGAAAAGAACAAGCCATAAAAGGAGTTCAATCTCATGTAGATGCATTTCTCAGGCAATATGATATGCGTATGGAAACTTTAGTATTTGTTGCAGAAGGTAAAGCTAGAGACATTCTCTATAATAGTATGGATCAGGATAAGATATCTTCCCTAGCAATTACTAAAATGATTGAATCTACTAATAGATATTATGAATCATATTCAATTAGAGTAATAGACCTTGTTTCTATGATAATAGACGAGACTACAGCTCCTGTAATTCCTATTGTGAAATTAGAGAATAATCAGGGAAATACAAGACTGTTTTTATCAGGATTAGCTATTCTAAATAATGAAAGGCTTATTGGTCAATTAAATGAAATTGAAACTAGAGGATATACTTGGATTGCTGATAAATATAAAAATGCTTTTATAGAGGTGGATACAGAAGATGGTTTTTCAAACTTAAATATAATCCATATAAAACATAAGCTTGAGCCAGAAATTAGGAATGAAAATGAATTAGTAATATCATTGGAGGTTATTGGAGATATTGTAATTTCCGAGATACAAGGATTTGAAGATATGGCAGTTAAAGAAGTAACCGATATTCTCTTAGAAGAAGGGAAGAAAACAATAGATAAAGAAATACAAGCTTGTTTACAAAAAAGTAAGGAATTAAATGCTGACTTCTTAGGATTTGGTGTAGAATTTTATAAAAGATTTCCTAAAGAGTGGAAGAAAATAGAAAAAAATTGGGATAGTGTATATCCACAAATTAAAGTATCTACTAATATAAAATTAAATTTAATAGATACTGGTAAAATTCTAAATTCATTGAATATGAGAGAGGAAGATTAAATGAAAATAGATAAAGGAAAAATTCCAGGAGTTCAGTTCATGTTTACAGTAGCTTGTTTTATACAATCTTCATCCCTTCTGACATCATTTTTTACATCTATTACCAAACAGGATTCATGGATAGTTATAATAATAGGTTTTATAATTTCAATGTTTCCTATATTGATATATACATATATTATGAGAACATTCCCAGATAAAAATTTAATAGAAATAAATGATGTAGTTTTTGGTCCTGTTATAGGAAAATTATTCTCAGTACTATATCTATGGTTTTTCATAACTTTATCATCTTTAAATACAAAAGATTTAGGAGATTTCGTACAGAGAACAACAATGCGAAAAACTCCTTCTATAATTATCTTAGGAATATTTATTTTATTATGTGCTTGGGCAGTAAGGAATGGAATAGAAGTTGTCACAAGATATAGTATGCTTTTTACATTTATTGCAATATTAATAGTTTTATCCACAAGTTTTTTTACTATGAATCAAATGAAAATAGATAATTTTTTACCTATTTTAAGCCAGCCTACAATGGTGTATGTTCAAGGAACACATATTATATCAACTATTCCTTTTGGAGAGATAGTAGTATTCTTAATGATTAATTCAAATTTAGATATTGAACCCGAAAAAAGAAGAAAGTATTTTATATATGGATTTATAATTGGAGGATTGGCTTTGTTAATTATAATCCTTAGGGATACGGCAGTACTTGGAAATACAATAAAGATATTTGCTTTACCACCATTTGAAACCCTTAGGTTAATAAGAATATATTCTGCATTAAGCAGAGTAGAAGTTCTTTTCGCAATTAGTTTAATTATGCTGATGTTTTTTAAGATTTGCATATTATATTATGTAACAGTAATGAGCATTGCATATATATTTAAATTAAAATCTTTTAGGTCTTTAGTTACAAGTATAGGGGTAATCATTGTGATATATTCTTTTAATATATATCCTTCAATAATAGAGCATATTAATTCTGCAAGTAGAACAGCACCATTTCAATGGTTCTTATTTGAAACCATATTACCACTTATTACTATGATAGTTGCTAAGATTAGAAAATTACCTAAATTGGAAAAGGGAATGATTTAATGCTATATGTATGTGCAGTCTTTATAATAATAGGGTTAAGAGATTTTAAGGGATTGATAAAATCAGATAAGAAGAAAGAGTTTAAAATAACACTTTTAGTGATGCTTATAGCTTTTATTTTATCTACCATATATGCTTTAGATTATAGAATACCTAGTCCTATGCTGGCGTTAGATAAGTTTGTCAATGAAGTATTAGGTTTAGGGTATTAGAAATATAATTTGTAAATAGATTGAAACTGTCAAATATATCCGATATTTTGACGGTTTTTATTTATTTTTAATCAAAATTATCAACAAGTATTACTAAAATATTGTATAATTTAGACAACGATTATTATTTTAATATAATTTTTTAGTAATCATCAATAATAAACTAATATATATTAGAAATTAATAGTTGAATATGTAATGTATTTTGGATAAATTATGAAAAGCTATAATGAATATTAGATTTACAGGGGTTAAATTTAGAAATATTATAATGATGAGATGGAAACCTTTTCTTGCATATAGTATGATAGATTTAATAAATACATGTTGTCTGAACGCAGATACAAAGTAATAATTGAAGAAACCAGCTTTCTTTGAAGATTAGAAGATTACTCAATCAAGATTAATTATTGTAAAATTATAGAGAGGAAAATTATATGAAAGCATATATTGGAATTAAATATTATGATGATTATAGAAACAAGGAAATTATTTATAATATTACATTAGCTCTTGAAAAAGCAGGATATAAGACTAGTTGCATTGTAAGGGATATACAAGATAATGATGGACAGAATGGATACAGCCCCAATGAACTAATGAAATTAACATTTAATGAAATTGATGAATGTGATTTAGTTATTATTGATTTAAGTGAAAAGGGAGTAGGTTTAGGGATTGAAGTAGGATATGCTTTCGCAAGGGGCATCCCAGTTATTACCATAGCAAAACGTGGTTCAAATATATCAGAAACATTGGAAGGTATATCTGAAAAGGTATTTATTTATGATGATATAGAAGGAATAAAGGATTTATTTAGTAAAAAAATACTCTAATATTTTTAAAAAGAAGTAGTTAAGTTAATTAGGAGGGAGAAAATGTTTTTTGTATTTGGAATTTCTACTAAGGAAAAAAATATTGATTTTGTTCAGACTATAATATGTCCAAATTGTAGTTCCTATGGACGTTTAGAAGTTTTTATGACCTATACATATTTTAGTTTATTCTTTATTCCTATTTTTAGATGGAATAAAAAATATTATGTAAGGAGTACTTGCTGTAATAGCCTATATATGATAGATAATAGTATAGGGAAGGCTATTGAGAGAGGTGAGAGGAGTAACATAAATGAATCAGACTTACATCCTATAAATATAAATTATAATAAGCAGCGAGTTTGTCCAAATTGTAATTATTCTATTGATACTGATTTTGAATATTGTCCTAAATGTGGAAGAAAGCTTTAATAAAATATAGGATATAGAAAGTTGGGGTGATTTCATGAGTCTATTAAGAGATATTTTTGGACCAAGTCAGGAAGAAGTATGGAGTCAATTTGCAGAGGAAATAGAGGCAGATTTTATAGAAGAAGGATTTTGGAAATCTAAAAAAATAGTTGCTAAATTTGAAAATTGGGTTATTACTTTAGATACATATGCACAATCTACTGGTAAGTCAAGTGTAACATATACAAGAATAAGAGCACCATATATAAATAAAGATGGGTTTAATTTTAAAATATATCATAGTGGATTGTTTAGTGAGATAGGGAAAACCTTTGGAATGCAAGATGTCGAAATAGGATACCCAGAATTTGATGAAAAATTTATTATTAAAGGAAATGATGAAAAGAAATTAGTGGAACTATTTTCAAATGATAAAATTCGTGAGCTTATAAATGCTCAAAATAGTATGCATCTCGAAGTAAAAGATGATGAGGGTTGGTTTGGTTCTGAGTTTCCAGATGGAGTGGATGAACTTTATTTTCAAACTGTAGGAGTAATTAGGGATATTGAATTACTTAGAAGCTTATATACGTTATTTGTATTAGTATTAAATAAACTTTGTATAATGGGTTCAGCAGATGCAGATGGTCCAGATATAATATTAAATTAGAAAATTTTATGTAATGGGGTGTTATTATTGAAAATATATATAACTAGACATGGAGAAACTGAGTGGAACAAGGAAGGAAGACTTCAAGGGTGGAAGAATTCTAATTTAACTGAAAAAGGTATTAGAGATGCTAAAAAATTAGGTGATAGACTAAAAGATATTAATTTTGATTATATATATTCTAGTCCTCAAGGAAGAGCGTTAGATACAGCTAAGTACATTAGAGGGCATAAAGATACTGAAATTATTATATTCGATTCTTTGAAAGAAATGGGTTTCGGAAAGTGGGAAGGAATGGAAAATAAAGAAATAGAAATCCTTTATCCAATAGAGTATTTCAACTTTTGGAATAAGCCTCATTTATATAGAGCAGTAGAAGGGGAAAGTTTTGATGACCTGTTTAATAGGATAAAAAATGCGCTGAATAGAATAATAAATGATAATGCAGAAGAAAATGTTCTGATAGTATCCCATGGAGTCGCAATTAAGTCAATGTATTCAATTATTAAGGGATGTCCGCTAAAAGAACTGTGGAATTCCATTTTTATAAAAAACAATTCATTGACCATAGCTGAAGTAGCAGATGGGAATATTAATTTTATATTAGAATCTGATACTTCTCATTTAGAATAATAATATTTTTACATGGAGGTTGATAATGTGACTATAGAAAAACTAAGAGAGGTTATAGACGGTAGTGATAATATTGTATTCTTTGGAGGTGCAGGAGTATCTACTGAGAGTAATATACCTGATTTCAGATCTGCTGCTGGACTTTATACTACATCGAAGAATTCAAAATATCCTCCAGAATATATGCTAAGTCATACATGCTATAAAAAGGATACTGAGGATTTCTTTGAATTTTATAAATCAAAGATGATTTATAAAGAGGCAAAACCAAATTTAGCTCATATTGCATTAAGTGAATTGGAGAAAAGGGGAAAACTTAAGGCTATAATTACACAAAATATTGATGGACTTCATCAATTGGCAGGATCAGAGAATGTACTTGAACTTCATGGTTCAATACATAGAAATTACTGCACTAAATGTAATAAATTTTTTGATCTTAAGTATATATTGGAAAATCAAGGGATTTCCATATGTGATCAATGTGGTGGGATTGTGAAACCCGATGTGGTACTCTATGAGGAAAGTTTAAATATGGACATTTTAGATAGAGCTATTAAGTATATTCAGAAAGCTGATGTATTGATTGTAGGCGGGACATCCTTAATGGTATATCCAGCTGCTAGTTTAGTAGAGTATTATAGAGGGAGTAAATTAATTTTAATCAATAAATCAGAAACACATTATGATAGTAGGGCATTACTAAGTTTTAATGACAGCATTGGAAAAGTATTAAGTTTTATAATATAGAACATTATAAAAAAGAGATATAGAAATTATTTAATTACTTATTAAAAAAGAATGAGTTATATAAGAATGGAAAAAAAGCACTAGAATAGCTAATTACGAATTATTAAGGAGATTTTTAATGAATGAAGTTATAGACTTGTTAAATAAAATTATTCTGGATAGAGAAATTATATATGGAGTATTTAGTAATCTAAGAAAAAAAGATGAAAATAGTTTTACTAAAGTGACTATTAAACCTGTGATTATAAAAGATGAAATAAAGTTGCAATTTACCTATGAATATATAAATAAAGTACTGCATAAAAATCTTGAGTATTATGAATCCATTAATGAAATAAAAAGTATTTTAGATTATAAATTTAAACAAGGCATGATTTTTACCAAGGAAGCAGATTATCAAATACTGGTAAATAAGAAAGGTAAAGCTACTATTTTAAAAAGGAAACCTACAAAAGAACATATAGATTTATCACATAATAGAAAAAAGTCTTATATAATTGAAGAGGGAGAGCCTGTAGATTTCTTAATAAGGCTTGGTGTAATGAATGAAAACGGTAAGGTTGTTTCCAAAAGATACGATAAATTTAAGCAGATAAATAGATTTTTAGAAATGGCAGCTGATGCTATTCAACGAATAAGGAAGGATAAAACATTAAATATTGTAGATTTTGGATGTGGAAAGTCTTATTTGACTTTTGCCTTATATTATTATCTCGTAAATATTTTAGAGCTAGATGTAAATATAATAGGTCTAGATTTAAAAGAAGATGTAATTAAATTTTGTAATGAAGTTGCATTAGATTTAAATTATAATAGATTAAAATTTATCCATGGAGATATTAAGGATTATGAAGGATTTAATAAGGTAGATATGGTGGTTACACTTCATGCTTGTGATACTGCTACGGATGCGGCATTAGTAAAGGCTATAAATTGGGATGCAGAAGCTATTCTTTCAGTACCATGTTGCCAGCATGAATTCTATGATAAAATTAATAATTCAGTATTAGATCCAATGTTGAGTCATGGAATAGTAAAAGAAAAGTTATCATCTTTAGTTACAGATAGCCTTAGGGCTAACATATTAGAAATAATGGACTATCAGGTACAATTATTAGAATTCATAGATATGGAACATACTCCAAAAAATATATTAATAAGAGCTATAAAGGCTAGTAACAAGAATAAAAAAGAAACTGTAGGTAAATATATTCAATTCAAAGAATTCTGGGGATTAAGGGATTTATATATAGAAAAGGAACTTGGAGAGAAATTAGATAAACAATTACAATAGTAAGTCCTATTAGATATTTCTATGGCAAATTTTGACTATATAGACAAAGTATAAAATGATGCCGATAATAAAGGTATATAGTTAAAAATACAGAAATTTTAAGAAAGAGGAAGCAACATTGAAAAAGATCAGTACAAGAATCGTACTAACAGTGCTGAGTTGTGCCATAGCAATGTCTTTAGTAGTTGGAGTTACTAGTATAATTAGAAGTATGGATGTAATAGAAAAGAAAGTTAAGTTAAGTCAATTACCTACTGGATTCACTAGTAAGGATGAAAATAATCCGAAATTTGCTTGGTATTTTGACTGTATAAAATCTGTTAAGGGATTATGGAGTGACATGTATGTAAGTAATGCTAATTTAAATGTAATTACATATTCGGCGCCTATTGTTGTTGATAATATACCTATCGGGGCCATAGGTGTAGATTTAAGTGTTGAAGATGTAGTAAATAATATAAAGAGTATAAAATTATATGATACAGGATATGCTTTCTTGCTTAATAAGGACTATTATTATTTGATACATCCAACTTTAGATAGTACTAGCAACTTAAGTACTATAGATGGAGAAAAGTATGGTAATCTAATATAAGCTATTGAAAGTAAAGGTACTGGTATCATGCCTGCTGAATTTAATGGTGAGAATAAAATTATTGCTTTTTCAAAACTTTATGAGGATAAGATTATTATAACAACAGTTCCTCAAAAAGAAATATTAAAGGATATGTATGGGACAATTTATATTATTCTGGGAGTTATTATAATAGCAAGTATATTGGCGGCAGGAATAGCTTTATACTTAGGAAAAAGAATTTCTAATCCAATAGTAATGGCTATGGGTATCTTAGATACAACATCTAAATTAGATTTAAGTGATATAGAGGAAACCAATAAAATAAAGGCACTTTTTAATAGAAAAGATGAAATAGACTATATATTTAGATCTACTAGAGTTTTAAGAGATGAAATGAGGAAGATTATTACAGCCATAGATGTAACAACAAAGAGTGTTACGGAGAATATTAACAGCTTGACCACTGCTACTCATGAAACTACCCAAGCTACAAATGATATGGCTAAAACTGTAGAGGAGTTAGCATAAGCCTCTATGGGACAGGCTGAGGATGCAGAAACTGGTTCTGAAAGATTATATAGATTGGCTAATGAAATAAAATCAGCTGTAGAAGATGGAGAAACAGTAGTAGAAAGTTCCATTAAGGCACAAAAGATAAATGAAGAAGGCTCCAAAGCAATGGATAAAAAGGAAATTATCAGAGCAAACAGGAAATGCTACTAAGAGTATAGAGGGTATATTAAATAATATTCAAATAGAGGTTGAAGCTACAAAGGGAAGTATGGTTGAGTCAGAGGAAGCATTAAATGATGCTAACAAGACTTTAGAACTAGTGAAAGAAGGATTTGAGGGAATATATGCAGCAATATTGGCAATTAAAAGTATATCATCTGTAACTGAGGAGACAGCGGCATCTATGCAGGAGCAATCCGCAACGATGGATACAATATCTAGTAATACGGATAATTTAGCTAGAATTATAGAAAAATTAAACGAATTAGTAAATAGATTTAAGCTATAATAATAAAAAGGTTGAATTAAGGGAGATATGTTATTGAATCAGCCTTCTCTCTTGTATTCAATGAATTTGCTAGTTTTAAAATATCATCATGAAAGTATCATAATTCTAAAATACTAAATTCTAGGATTATTTCCCGTTGAAACAAAAAATAAATTAATATCTATAGATAAATAATCTTAAGCTAAAACATATTTTAAGATAAAATAATAGAATCCAAAATATTTAATTTAACTATGAGATTATAATTTACAAATATTTTGCAAAGATTATGGATAAAAATATTAAAATTGGAAGAGTTTGGGCATTAAGGGCTTGTATATTTAAAAAATTATATTAAAATATATTTATATATAAATTATTTCCCATTTAATGTAAATAATTGTCGAGTGATGTCGATAATAGATATATGCATAAATAGGAACAAAAGATTAGAAAGAGGGGAAGAGAAATTGAAAAAGATCAGTACAAGGATTGTATTAATAGTCTTAATTTGCTCTATAGCAATGTCTTTATTAGTTGGAATCACCAGTATGGTTAGTAGTATTAGAGTAATTGAAAAGGAAGCTAGGGAAAACCTTTTAAGTACTGTACAAATATATTCTGGAGAATTCAATGAGGATCTAATGCATTTTGAGGGTACATTAAGTAATTTATACAAAGTAGTTGAAGGAACTATTGATACAACAAGATTAGGGGAAAATGGATATTTAGCTAATTATAGTCAAACCATTCTAAAGCCTATAGTTAAAGGAGTTGCTAAAGATACTAGAAAATGTTCTGGGATATTTATAGCATTAGATCCTAAATATACTGGTAGGACTGAAGGGGTTTGGATTAAATTAGATGAGGCAGGAACTTTGATGCAATCTTTACCAGCAGATATAGTAGGTAGAAAAGAGGATGACCCAGTAGCATCATATTATTATGATGCCATAAAAGCAGGTGGTGGGATCTGGAGTGACCCATATTTTAATAATGCAAATTTCAATGTAATGACTCATTCAATGCCTATTATTATAGATAATCAAACTGTTGGAGTAATGGGAGTAGACTTACGTGTAAATGATTTAATTAAAGGAATTGGAGAAATAAAGATACACGATACTGGATATGCTTTTATGCTTAACAAAAATTATGATTATTTAATTCATCCAGATCTGGACAAGACTGACAATTTGAGGACTGTAAATGATGGCAGATATAATTTTCTTGCAGATGAAATGGAAAACAATGATATGGGTATAATGGAAACTGATTTTGGTGGACAGCAAAGGATTACAGCATTTTCAAAACTATATGATGGTAAAGTTATAGCTCTAACTGTACCAAAAAGCGAAGTTCTAAAGGATATGTATACTACTGTCTATATAATCTTTGGAGTTATCCTTATATCTGCTGTATTGGCAATAGGTATGGGTTTGTTTTCAGCTAAGAGAATTTCTGAACCTATAATATCGGTAGCTGAAATATTGGAGAAAACATCTAAATTAGATTTAACTCGTTTTGAAGAGACGAAAGAAATAAAATCTCTTTCCAATAGAAAAGATGAAGTGGGAGTTATATTTAAGGCTGCGTCAACTTTGAGAGAAGAAATGAGAAGAATTATAAGCGAAATAGAGGGAACTACTTTAGACATTGTAGAGAATACTACTAGTCTAACTACAGCAACCAATGAAACAGCTCAATCTATAAATGATATGGCTAAAACTGTAGAGGAGTTAGCACAAGCCTCTATGGGACAGGCTGAGGATGCAGAAACTGGTTCTGAAAGATTATATAGATTGGCTAATGAAATAAAATCAGCTGTAGAAGATGGAGAAACAGTAGTAGAAAGTTCCATTAAGGCACAAAAGATAAATGAAGAAGGCTCCAAAGCAATGGATAAAATGGTAGAGAAATTTAGTATAACAAATGAAACAACTAAGATGGTAGCAAAAAATATTAATTCTCTATCGGAAAGATCTCAATCCATAGGAGGTATATTAAACACTATAATAGATATATCAGAGCAAACTAACTTATTAGCTCTAAATGCGGCTATAGAAGCAGCTAGAGCAGGGGAAGCAGGAAGAGGATTTGCCGTAGTGGCTGAAGAAATAAGGAAATTATCAGAGCAAACAGGAAATGCTACTAAGAGTATAGAGGATATATTAAATAATATTCAAATAGAGGTTGAAGCTACAAAGGGAAGTATGGTTGAGTCAGAGGAAGCATTAAATGATGCTAACAAGACTTTAGAGCTAGTGAAAGAAGGATTTGAGGGAATATATTCAGCAATATTAATATCAATAGGTACTATAGAACAGTTAGATGGAAGGCTAGAAATAGTAGATAATGAGAAGGAAGATGCAATATTGGCAATTCAAAGTATATCATCTGTAACTGAGGAGACAGCAGCATCTACAGAAGAACTATCAGCATCTATGGAAGAACAGTCTGCAACAATGGAGACAATATCTAGTAATACAGATAATTTAGCTAGAACCATAGAAAAATTAAACGAATTAGTAAATAGATTCAAATTATAATTATAAAAGCTGAATCAATGTAATTCATCATTGACTCAGCTTTTATTTTAATACTGTATTTGAATTATAGACAAGAAAATCTTTCTTTTATTTAATAAGGATTGGCACTTGCTTATAGATAATAAATATAATAAACTATATCTAATTAAGAGATAATAGATTAATAAAAGATAGTGTAATACAGATATTAAAAACAGTATTGTATATGGTAAAATTAGTCTTAATTAATTATTTTAGTGGTATTAATATGATATGATAGTGAAAAAATAGGAGGGCTGTTATGTACGGGTTTGATATGTTTTCAATTATGGAAGCTATTTTTCCATTATTTTTTATATTTGTTTTTGGTATAATTATATTCACTATTGCAAAGGGCGTTAAAGAATGGAATTCAAATAATAAGCAGCCAGTTCTAACTGTAGCAGCTAAATTGGTTTCAAAGAGAACTAATACTTCGGTACATCATCATAATCATGATAATCATATGAATTCGTCTACTAGTACATCCTATTATGCTACTTTTGAGGTTGAATCTGGAGATAGGATGGAATTCAATATTGGAGGAAAGGAATATGGGATGTTAGTTGAAGGGGATATTGGGAAACTTACATTTCAAGGAACCAGATATCATGGTTTTGAAAGAGTTGGTTTGGATGAATAATACATTAAATAATGCAAAAATAGGAAAGATAAGACATCATGGTTTTGAAAGGATGTTTTTATGAGATTAGGTAGAGAATTTTATGAACGAAATACTATATTAGTTGCAAGGGATTTACTAGGGAAGATTTTAGTGTATAATGACGGGGAAAAAATATATAAGGGAAAGATAGTTGAAACAGAAGCATATATAAATGCAAAGGATGATGGTGCTCATTTTAATAAAGGTTTAACAGATAGGACAAGGATAATAGATGAAGTTGGAGGACATATTTATATCTATACTATATATGGTATGTATCTATGTTTTAATATTGTAGCAGAGAAAAAGGGAGTTCATGGCGCTGTGTTAATTAGAGCTATAGAGCCATTGGAAGGAATAGAAAAAATGTATGAAAATAGGTACAAAAAGCCTTATGATAATCCAAAGAGAAAAGAAATTTTAAACTTAACCAATGGACCGGCAAAGTTCATTATGGCATATGGTATTATTAAAGAGCTATATGGAGCAGATATAGTTACAGATTCAAGAATTTGGGTAGAGGATGCACCAAAGTTATTATTGGATGATATTGTAAGAAGTAGAAGAATTAATATAGACTATGCAGAAATGGCAAAAGATTATTTGCTGAGATTTCATATTAAAGATAATCCTTTTGTATCACGAAAATAGTTATAGAAGATAAAAGAGCAAAATTATTTTGCTCTTTTTGCTTTTCTGGGAACTTTTATACAATCCTATGTATCTAATTAATAGAGGGGAGGGGATGAATATCATAAATTTGGCAAATAAAGAGTTAGTTGAAAAAATAAAATCAGGGGATTTAGGGAGTCTAATGGATTGGATTATGGAGAGAAAAGATAAATTTTATAAAATTGCTTGGTCCTATGTATATAATCATCAGGATATTGAAGATATATTTCAAAATACGATGATAAGGGCTTATTTAAATATAAGAACTCTTAAAGATATTTATTTGTTTGAGACTTGGTTTACAACTATTTTAATTAATGAATGTAAACAGTCTTTAAGACATAGAAAAAAAGAGATTCTTAAAGAAGATATAGGAGATCATGATTATTATATAGATGAATATAATTTCTTTCAAGAGATTCATTCCATTGATGAAATATTTAGGGAAGTAATTATATTAAAGTACATAGCAGGATATAGCCAAGAAGAAATATCAAAGATATTAAATATCCCCATAGGAACTGTGAAATCTCGTGCATATAGAGGATTAAGAGAACTTAGAAATTTACTAAAGACTAGTTATTAAATATAAAAGGATTTATATAAATGAAAGCAGCAAGTTTAGGATTAAGATAAGACAATTAAAGCTTCAATTATTTAATATAGGGAGGTGTATATATGGATTGTAATCTAATTAGGGATAAACTTTTAGATTATATTGATGGTACATTAAATGAAAAAGAAGAAAGTTTAGTTAGAAAGCATATAGAAAAATGTAATGAATGTAGTAATGAATATAATGAGCTTAAATCTACAATATATTATCTAGAGAAAACCAAAAATAATATTTGTATGAAAAAAGTTATAAATTTAAAAGCAAAAGTAAATAGGGTTAAAACTATGAGAAAGATTAAAAGAATTTTCTTTATTGCTATAGTGTTTTCACTTATTCTAGTTATGACAGCTATTGCGACGGATAACTTAGATTATATAAAACGATGGAAAAGATACAGTGAGGAAATGATTACTATTTGGGAAAAATTAATTGATAGTGGGGTAGGACAAAGGCTAGATATATCTGCAATAGATAAAAATATTAAAGTTACAGCTGAAGGAGTAATATCAGATGAATTAAATACAGTTGTTCTTCTTAGAATAGAAGACTTAAAGGGAAATATTAAATTTATACCAGGAGATACGACAACAGAAAATCCATGCCCTATTATAGTCAGTGGAGATATTGTAAATAGCTATGAAGATTTAAATAGATATTATACTCAAGGAGAGAAATTACCACCAAAGACTTCTTGTTCAAGCATATATTTGGAGGAAAGGAATTCTATTGGGCTTATGATAAATACCGAAACTTTAATAGGAGATAAAGGAAATGTAGATATTTGTATTAACAATTTATCTAATATGCCTAATAAGGATGGAGAATCTATAATAAATATAAAAGGAAATTGGAATTTGCATATTCCAGCAGAAAAAATAAAATCTAAATCGTATAATGTAAATAAAATTATTAAATTTGATGGCAATGAAATGTCTATAGAAAAAGTAAATATAGCACCAACAGCAACTAGTATAGAATATAAGATGAAAAAATACAATTCTTTCATAGGTGTAGATGATATAAAATTTTCTATGAGATATAAATTTAAAAAATATGGATATTCTCCAATTTCCTATAGTAATAGAATCTTAGGACCTAGCTCTAGAGATTCCATAAGTGATGCAGCCCTTGAATCACTATATCTTGAAAACCCAAAAAGGATAAAGTTGGTTATAGAATCCTATAGCTATACTACTAGAGATAAGAAAAGTTATAATGTAGATATAAATAACCTGCCCCAAATGGTAGAATATGATGGAAATAAAATAACTATAGAGGATGTAATATATAATGAAAACAACACTGAAGTCATAATAAAAGAAGATACAAATAAAAATAGAAAATATAGTAGTTCTATCTTGGGGATTACAGCAAAAGATAATCCATCAGCTTATTGCTTTAGTAGAATATCAAACTTTGAATTTAGAGATAAAAACGGGAAAGTTTTAAAAGATAAAGAACAGAATTCATACGCTGGTTTATTCTCTACAAAACAAAAACTAGTATTACAAAATGATTTACAGTTAATAGAGATTACAGGAGAAGAACCTAAGACTTACGAACTAATTCCTGAGAAGTTCTATATAGAGGGGCAAAGGTTTACATCATTTCCAAATAAAAAAGTAACAATAAAATTAAAGTAGTTGTTTTCCACTACTTTAGTTTTGATATATAGGAGAGTTCTATTTCTTATTAATATAAATTTGATTTGATGATTTTCAAGAGAGATTTCCTTAAATTATTAATGCTTTAATATAAGTCTTAATATGTTTAAAGAAAAAGGGTAGAAATATGAAAATATGATAATAATCAACTAATATACAATAAGAGTAGGAGGTAATTTAGTGGAGAAAACTTTTATTATGATTAAACCTGATGGAGTAAAAAGAGGACTTATGGGGGAAATAATAGGACGAATTGAAAGAAAAGGATTTAAAATCATCAAAGCTAAGTTATTTCAGCCAAGCAGAGAATTAATTGAAAGGCATTATGAAGAGCATAAAGAAAAGCCTTTTTTTGAAGAGTTAGTAAGTTTTATTTTAGAAGGACCTGTAATGGCTATGGAGGTACAGGGTGAATCAGTTATAGAAGTTATGAGGTCAATTATAGGACACAGGGATTTTAAAATAGCCTCTCCTGGTACCATAAGAGGAGATTTCGCATATTCTTTAACAGAAAATATAATCCATGGTTCAGACTCAGTAGCCAATGCAGAGAGAGAGTTAAAATTGTGGTTTAAGTAGAAAAACATTAAATCTATTTTTATGAACTAGTAAACTTTTCATCATTCAATAAAGAAGTTCACAACATGCCAAATATAATTTATAATATATAGTGACAAAAGTGATAATGTTTGAATAAAGATATAATTACAATATAGAAATTTAATGGAGATGAATATAATGAAAATAATTATTCAAAAATTTGGCGGAACATCTGTAATGAATGATGAGAGAAGGAATTTAGCTATAGATAAAATTGAAGCAGCCATAGAGAAAAATTTAGATCCTGTTATAGTAGTTTCAGCTATTGGGAGAGCAGGAGATCCATATGCAACAGATACTTTAATAAATTTTATTAAATCCATGGGAGTAGAGCCAAATCCAAGAGAATTAGATATATTAATGGCATGTGGAGAAATTATATCTGCAACGGTAATGGCTAATACTTTAAAGGCAAGGGGACATAAGGCAGCTGTATTTACTGGGGGACAAGCGGGAATTATAACAGATGATAATTTTTCTGATGCAAGGATATTAAAAGTAAATCCAGATAATATTTTCAAAAGCCTGGAAGAAGAAGTAATTCCTGTAATTACTGGATTTCAAGGAGTAACGGAAAATGGTGATATTACAACATTGGGAAGAGGAGGTTCTGATGTCACTGCATCTATTATGGGTGAAGCGTTAAATGCTGAATTAGTAGAGATATATACTGATGTGGATGGAGTAATGACAGCAGACCCTAAGATAGTTCCAGATGCAAAAGTAATGGATACTATATTTTATAATGAAGTATTTCAAATGGCAGAATATGGAGCAAAGGTATTGCATCCTAGAGCAGTAGAAATAGCTATGAGATCTAATATACCTATAGTTATTAGAAATACAAGTTCAGACTATAACGGTACATTAATTACTAATTATCATAGAACAAGAGCCTATATAGAAGAAGATACGAAACTGATTACATCAGTTGCTCATATAAATAATAGAATTCAAGTTAAGATAGTATCCAATAAGTCAGATTTGGACAGTAATGAAAAGCTATTTGCTTGCATAGCTAAGGCAGGAGTTAGTATTGATATGATAAATATATATCCAGAGCAGATATTTTTTATCATAGATGAAAAGCAAGATCTGCTATTAGAGAATGTACTGAAGGAGTTAAATTATGAATATAGCTTAATACATGATTGCACTAAGGTAACTATTATTGGAAATAGAATGAGGGGTATTCCAGGAGTAATGGCAAAAGCTGTTTCAGCTTTAGTAAAGGAAAATATAGAGATATTACAGACATCGGACTCACATACTACAATTTCTTGTTTAATAGAGAGTCAATATACAAATAAAGCGGTAAATGCATTACATGAATATTTTGAACTAGGGAAATAATATATAAATATAGAACGGTAATTGCCGTTCTATTATATTTTTCTTGTAAATATTATGATTTTGTTATAAAATTAGATAAAATAATAATGGGGGGACGAGATTGAAGATTAATTGGAATTCTAAGTATACTACTATATCAATTTATTCATTTTTTGTAATTTGTGCTAGTATAATCTTCTATTTGATTGCATCTGAAGTAAGTAAGTTTCAAATTAGAGTAGGGGAATTTATATCAATATTTATGCCGATTATAATTGGATTTGTCATGGCATATCTTTTTAATTTTATTCTAAGGTTTTATGAAGAGAATTTGTTATGTTTTAATTTTTTTAAAAAAACCAAACCAAAATTTAAGCGATTTATAGGTATAATTTTGACCTATGTCACAGTAATACTTTTAATCTATATATTTATGAAATTTGTATTTCCACAAATTTATTCAAGTATAATGGGCTTAGTAAACGATATACCGTCTTATGTAAGTAAAATTACATATTTAGTTGATGATTTTAATAGTAAACATGAAATACAGGAAGAGTATTATAATTTTATAGTAACAAAATGGAATGAGTATAGGGATAGTATAATAAAATTTGCAACAAACCTTATACCTGTTCTAGGAAATATGGTTAAAAGTATATTATCTAGTGTATGGAATATAGTGCTCGGTATTATAGTATCAATATATTTATTGATTGATAAAGAAAAATTCTTAGGATTAAGTAAGAAAACAACAAGAGCTTTATTTTCAGAAGCAAGGGCAAATAGGATAATAGAATTAGCAAATAGAGGAAACAATATATTTGGAAAATTTTTAAGTGGCAAGATATTGGATTCATTTATTATAGGGATTTTAACTTTTATTGTTGTAACTATAGCTAAGATACCTTATACAATTTTGATATCATTTATAGTTGGTATAACTAATATAATTCCGTTTTTCGGACCATTTATTGGAGCTATACCTTCAGCAATAATTATCTTATTTGTATCACCTATTAAAGCCTTGTGGTTCTTAGTAATAATACTTATAATTCAGCAAATAGATGGGAATATTATAGGACCAAAGATATTAGGAGACTCTCTAGGTATATCTGCATTTTGGATATTATTTTCTCTCTTAGTTACTGGGAAATTATTTGGACTATTAGGAATGATTATTGGAGTACCATTATTTGTGTTTATATATTCTATTATCAAAGAAATAGTAGAAGATAGATTAAAGGAAAAAGGGTTACCTTATAAAACAGATGAGTATATGTAAAAAGGCGAGCAAAGCTCGCCATATTTTTATTTTAAATTAAGCATTGTTATAAGCTAACAAAACTTCTTTTAATTTTTCAATAAATAAATTATTTTCTTCCATGGTTCCTATTGAAACTCTTATAAAATCTCCACCCATAGGTCTTATAATAACTCCTTTTTTTTGCATCTCAACAAATACTTCTTGCCCATTTTTGCTGGCATTAACAAAAATATGGTTCGTTTCAGATGGTATATAATTAAGTCCTAGTTTATCAAATTCACTATAAAGATAATTTTTGCCTTCTAAATTAGCATCATAGCTTCTCTTTAAAAATTCAGTATCATTTATAGCTGCCATTGCAGCAGCTTGTGCTAATATATTAACATTAAAAGGTCCTCTAACTTTATTTATATTTTCTAGAATATCTTTATGTCCTATAGTGTAGGCTACTCTAATACCAGCTAATCCATAGGCTTTGGAAAAAGTCCTCATAACTAGGAGATTAGGATATTTTTTTGATAGTTCTACAGTATTGTAAGGATAATCATCTCTAGTCACATATTCCCTATAGGCTTCATCAGATATAACTAAAACATTTGAAGGGACATTATCTAAGAAATCTACAAATTCTTTTTCTGTAATCATAGTGCCTGTTGGGTTATTTGGGTTACATATCCAGATCATTTTAGTTTTATTAGTAATTTTTTTCAAGATTCCATTTAAATCGAATGTAAATTCTTTCAATGGAACTACGACAGGTATTCCTCCCATCATTTTTGTAGTTTGTATGTATCTTGGAAAGGTGATATCAGCCATGATTATTTCATCATCTTTGTTGATATATGCTTTTGCTATTAAGTCAATCATTTCATCAGACCCACCGCTTGGTAAGATTTCATCAACATTTAGTCCAAGGGCTGAGGCCAAGGTTTCTTTTAGTTCTGTAGAATTTCCATCTGGATAAATAGCCAATTCATCTAAGGTATTAATTATAGCTTCCTTAACTTTTGGTGAACATCCTAAAGGATTTTCATTAGATGCAAGTTTTATAACCTTGTCAAGATTAAATTCTTTTTTTACATCCTTAATGGGTTTGCCAGGTTTATATGGCTCTAAATCCTTTATTTCATTCCTAAACTCAATTGACAATATAAACAGCTCCTTTCTTGTTATAAAGATATCATTATACTAATTGTAACATAACTTAGCAATAAAAAAAGACTATGATAATAATATGCATTATGATATAATCGAAGGGGTAACTAAATTTAAAATACTTTTAATTAAAATTTACTAAAAATTTTGTGAAATTTGTAAATGTGAAAAATAGGTTATGAAGATTTTCAATAAAATCTTTTAAATAAATATGCTGGTTAAGGGGGAAATGTATAATGAGAACATATTCAGCTGATAAAATCAGGAATGTAGCTTTATTAGGACATAGCAGTAGCGGAAAAACAACTTTAACTGAAGCAGTACTATTTGCAACAGGAACAACGAAAAGACAGGGAAGAGTAGATGATGGAAATACCGTATCAGATTTTGATAAGGAAGAAATCGCACGTAAGGTATCCATAGGTACAACTGTTATCCCTGTAGAATGGAAAGACACAAAATTCAATTTATTAGATACACCAGGATATTTCGATTTTATTGGCGAAATGTATGGTGCAAAACGAGCATCGGAAGGCTCTGTATTATTAGTTGATGCTTCATCTGGAATTGAAGTAGGTACAGAGAAATCATGGAAAAACTTAGAGAAATATGTAACGCCAAGGATTATTTTCATTAACAAAATGGATAAAGAAGAGGTTAATTTTGAAAATTTATTATCTAATTTAAAAGAAAAATTTGGTGATAAAATTATACCTTTTGCTTTGCCTATTGGTATATCTAATGATTTTAAAGGCTTTGTATCTGTAATTGATGGAAAGGCCTATGAATATAATGAAACTCAAAGAAAAGAATTAGAACTTACAGAAGAACAAAAAACTGAAATAGAATCTATTAAAGAAAGTTTGATGGAAAAGATAGCTGAAACAGATGAAGCTTTAATGGAGAAATATTTCGAAGGAGAAGAATTCACACAAGAGGAAATTGATAAAGGATTGAAATTAGCAATTGTAAATGGAGATTTAGTACCTCTAATTGTAGGGTGTGCAGAGAATGCCATGGGATGTGATTTCTTATTGGAAATTATAGATAAATATATTCCATCTCCGAAGGAAATTGAAGTTGTAAAGGGATTAAAGGATGATAAAGAAGCGGAAAGAAAAATAGATCCTAAAGATCCATTTTCAGCAATAGTATTTAAAACAATTATAGATCCATTTGTAGGAAAATTAACTTTATTTAAAGTAGTATCTGGTAAGATAACTAAAGATATGGAATTATATAACTCTACTAGAGATAAAATGGAGAAATTGGGAGGATTGTTTGTACTTAGGGGTAAAAATCAAATTGAAGTTTCAGAAGTGCAAGCTGGAGATATAGGTGCTACTGCAAAACTGAATTTTACTAGGACAGGTGATACATTATGCTCGAAGAATGATTGGATACTTTATGAAGAGATAAAATATCCTCAACCAACTTTATTCTTAGCTGTTGAACCAAAGGCTAAAGGTGATGAAGAAAAAATCGGAACATCTTTACAAAAGTTGACAGATGAAGATCCAACTTTTATTGTCCAAAGAAATTCAGAAACTAAACAGCTTTTAATTGGCGGACAAGGAAATATGCAATTAACAGTTATAGTTGATAAATTAAGAAATGCATTTGGAGTAGAGGTTAATTTAGCCAATCCAAAGATTGCATATAGGGAAACGATTAAAGGAACGGCTTCTGTACAAGGCAAACACAAAAAACAATCAGGTGGAGCGGGACAATATGGAGATGTTCATATAAGATTTGAGCCATGTGAAGAAAAGTTTGTTTTTGAAGAAGAAGTATTTGGTGGTGCAGTTCCAAGAAACTATTTTCCAGCAGTAGAGAAGGGACTTATAGATTCATTAGAGCATGGTGTTTTGGCAGGGTATCCAGTAGTTAATTTAAAAGCAGTACTATTTGATGGCTCATATCATGCTGTAGACTCTAATGAAATGGCGTTTAAAATTGCAGCATCATTAGCGTTTAAAAAAGGTATGGAAGCAGCAAAGTCGATATTACTTGAACCTATAATGAAGTATGAAATATCAGTACCTGAAGACTATATGGGTGATGTTATGGGGGATATGAATAAACGTAGAGGTAGAATATTGGGAATGGAACAACAAGATGATGGTACGCAAAAAATTACTGCAGAAGCACCGCATTCTGAAATGTTTGAATATGCAATAGATTTAAGGGCTATGACTCAAGCAAGAGGAAGCTTTACAATGGAATTTGCTAGATATGATGAAGTACCATCTAATATTGCAGAAAAAATTATAGCAGATGCAAAGGCTGAAAAAGAATAAATAATATGTTATAATAAAATAAATATTTGCTCTAAATTTTTAGAATTAGAGCAAATATTTTCAAGACAAAGGGCAAAGAAAGTCAAAGTCAAAGGAGGATTTAAATGCCTGGCATAAGTAATACTATAGAGCGTTTTATTAAATCCATGATAGAAGTGGCTGAAGATAGAACTATAGAAATTCAAAGAAATGAATTAGCAGAAAAATTTGATTGTGCACCTTCACAAATAAATTATGTGCTGACCACTAGATTTACTCCTTATAAAGGTTATTATATTGAGAGTAGAAGAGGCGGTGGTGGGTATATTAAGATTATAAAGGTAGGAATAGATGAGAATGAAGATATCAATACTATTATATTAAATACTATAGGTGAGGCAATTACTAAAAATAAAGCATATCATATAATTGAAGGACTATTAGAAGAAAAGGTTATTAGCAGAAGAGAAGGAGATATTATTAAGGCTGCATTAGGAGATAGAGCTTTAGATAAAGAGAATGTAGAGAGAAAAAATAAATTAAGGGCTGATATTTTAAAAAATATCTTATTGATTCTTATTAAATAGGGGGTGTTATCTTGTTATGTCAAAATTGTCAAAAAAACAATGCAACAATCCATTTTACAAAAATAGTAAATGGTAGTGTAGAGGAAATGCATTTATGCGATTCTTGTGCTAAAAAGAATAATGATTTAGATTTTGATTTTCCTTTCTCTTTTCAAAAGATTTTTACTGGACTTATAGGTCCTATACAGGAAGGGAAACAAGAAATAGAGAATATTACTTGTCCACAATGTGGTTTAACTTATAAAAAATTTATGGAAGTAGGAAAATTTGGTTGTGCAGAATGTTATGAAACATTTAGAGAAGATGTTGACTCTTTATTAAAGGGAATACATGGGCATAATGAGCATAATGGAAAAGTTCCTATGAGAACAAATAGCAGGACTATCCAGAAAAAGGCAATAGAGTCCTTGAGAATTCAATTGGAAGAATCTATAGTTAAGGAGGATTTTGAGAGGGCAGCTTTTTTAAGAGATGAAATAAAAAAATTAAAGAGTAATACTGATGGTTGTGAGAGGTGATAAATTTGACTAAATGGTTAGATAGTATAGGGAATGATGAAGATGTAGTAGTTAGTACAAGATTAAGAATTGCAAGAAATATGACAGATTATAAATTTCCAGATTTTATGACTGCAGATGAATCAGAAGCAGTTACAGAAAAAGTTTTAAATGCTATGAAAAATAGAGAGGATATATATAGATTTTATAGGATTAAGGATTTATCTGAATTAGAAAAGGCTGTGTTTGTTGAAGAACATCTAATAAGTCCAAATCTTGCACAGAGCAATAAAAATGGCAGTTTTCTTTTAAGATCTGATGAAAAGGCCATTATAATGATAAATGAGGAAGATCATATAAGAATACAGGTATTATTACCAGGATTAAATATAGGGGAAGGCTGGAAAATTTCTTCTAGTATAGATGATAATTTGGAAGAAAGTATTGAATACGCATTTCATGACAAATTTGGATATCTAACATCTTGTCCTACTAATGTAGGTACTGGTCTTAGGGCATCTGTAATGGTCCACCTTCCTTGTTTGGCAATGATAGGACATTTAAACGCTATAATAGAAGGATTAGGGAAAATAGGATTAACTGTAAGAGGTCTTTATGGTGAAGGCTCTAAGGCCTTAGGTCATTTGTTTCAGATATCTAATCAAACTACTTTAGGAGAAAAAGAGGAAGATATAATTAAAAAATTAAATAAGGTAATATTTCAAATAATTGAAAGAGAAAGAAGTACTAGGGAATATATGTTAGATAAAAATAAGATCCAGCTTGAAGACAGGATATTTAGGTCTTTTGGAATTTTAAACTATAGCAGACTTATAACATCTACAGAAGCGATGATTCACTTATCTAATGTTAAGCTAGGAGCTGACATGGGAATAATAAATGGTATTAATTCTAAGGATATTGTCAAACTAATGATAGATATACAACCAGCTAGTATACAGACAAATTTGCATATGGATATGTTAAAGGACGAAAGGGATATATATAGAGCACAAATAATAAGAAACAATTTAATTAATATGGAGGGATAGTAGATATGGCAATGTTTGGAAGATTTACAGAAAGGGCACAAAGAGCAATATTGTTGTCACAAGAAGAGGCTAAGGCATTAAAACACAATTATGTAGGAACAGAACATCTACTATTAGGTCTAATGGCAGAAGGTGAAGGAGTAGCTGCAAAAGCCTTGTTACAATCTGGTGTAACACTGGAGAAAGTCAGAGAAGAGGTTATTGAAGCCATTGGAGAAGGTCAATATGGTGCAGATATTTTAGGATTCACACCTAGAACTAAAAGAATATTCGAGCTAGGATTTATTGAGGCAAGAAATTTAGGTCATAATTACGTTGGGACAGAGCATTTGCTACTCGGTTTATTGGAAGAGGGAGAAGGAGTTGCAATTGTTGTATTAAGAAAATTAGGAGTAGATATAAATAAACTTGGAGAATTAATCCTTAGTATGATAACAGATGCAGGCCAAAAACAAGGACAAAATATGGAAAATAGTAATCCAAATACACCTAATTTAGCTAAATATAGTACTGATTTAAATAAATTAGCAGAAGCTGGAAAAGTTGATCCAGTTATAGGCAGAACCAAAGAAATAGAAAGAGTAATTCAAGTATTGAGCAGAAGAACTAAAAATAATCCAGTATTGATTGGTGAACCAGGTGTAGGAAAAACAGCCATCGCAGAAGGACTTGCCCAAAAAATAATCGAAGGACAAGTGCCAGAAATCATAAAGGATAAAAGAGTTCTTACTTTAGATTTACCTGGAATGATAGCAGGGGCAAAATATAGGGGAGAATTTGAAGAAAGATTAAAATCTGTAATGAAGGAATTAAAAGAAGCTGGAGATGTAATACTGTTTATAGATGAACTTCACACAATAGTAGGAGCTGGAGCTGCGGAAGGGGCAATAGATGCTTCAAACATATTAAAGCCTATATTAGCTCGTGGTGAACTGCAAGTAGTTGGAGCAACAACTATAGATGAGTATAGAAAATATATTGAAAAAGATTCTGCTCTGGAAAGAAGATTACAAACCATTATGGTAGAAGAACCTAGTGTAGAAGATACTATAAAAATATTAGAAGGGTTAAGAGATAGATATGAGGCTCATCATAGAGTTAAAATAACTGATGAAGCAATAAAAGCAGCTTCTGAACTATCAAGTAGATATATAACTGACAGATTTTTACCAGATAAAGCTATTGATTTAATAGATGAAGCGGCATCAATGATTAGGATAAATTCTTATGTTGCACCAGATGGTCTAAAGAAATTGGAAGAAAGACTTGAAGAATTATCTCAAGAAAAGGAAGAAGCAATAAATACTCAGAACTATGAAAAAGCAGCAAAAGTAAGGGATGTGGAAAGACAAGTCAAAGAAGAATTGAACAATAATAAAGCAAAATGGGAGCAGGAAAAACAGACTTCAAATATGGTGGTAAATTATGAAGAGATAGCCAAAGTGGTATCTAATTGGACAGGTATACCTGTTACTAAGATGACAACAGAAGAATCTGAAAGATTATTAAAATTAGAAGATATATTGCATGAAAAAGTAATAGGACAGGATCAAGCTGTTAAGGCTATATCCAGTGCAGTAAGAAGATCAAGAGTTGGTCTTAAAGATCCTAAGAAACCAGTAGGCAGTTTTATATTTGTAGGTCCAACTGGTGTAGGTAAGACATATTTAGCCAAAGCCTTAGCAGAGGCTTTATTCGGTGATGAAGAGGCAATGATAAGAATAGATATGTCAGAATATATGGAGAAACATTCTGTTTCTAGATTAGTAGGATCACCTCCAGGATATATTGGTTATGATGAAGGTGGACAGCTGACAGAAGCAGTAAGAAGAAAGCCATATGCAGTAATTTTATTTGATGAAATTGAAAAAGCACATCCAGATGTATTTAATATGCTTTTACAAATATTAGATGATGGAAGGCTTACAGACTCAAAAGGAAAGACTGTAGATTTTAAAAATACAGTAATCATAATGACTTCAAATGTTGGAGCTACATCTATTAGAAAACAAAATGTATTAGGATTTTCTATGGGTAGAGAAGATAATAAAGAAGAATATGAGAAAATGAAGGAAACTATAACTGAAGAATTAAGAAGGACATTTAGACCTGAATTTTTAAATAGATTAGATGAGGTCATAGTCTTCCATAGCTTAGAGGAAGAGCATGTGAAAGAAATAGTGGATATTATGATAAAAGATTTAGAGAAACGTCTTTTGAAAATTGGAGTTAAAATAAAAGTATCCGAGAATACAAAAACATATATAGCTAGCAAAGGTTTTGATCCAGTATATGGAGCAAGACCACTTGAGAGAACCATAAGAAGAATGATAGAAGACCAGCTCGCTGAGGAAATATTAAAAGGCGAAGTGTCTAAAGATGATGATATAATTATTAATTATGAAGATGATAAGTTAATCTTCAAAAAATAGGGAATGACCCTTTGGTCATTCCTGATATTCTGGGGGAAAAGATGAAGAAAAAAACTATGTATATATGTGAAAGCTGTGGATATCAAAGTATTGGGCATTTAGGAAGATGTCCAGAATGTAATTCTTGGGGGAGCTTAAAGGAAACAATAATTGATGATAAAAAAGGAACCCTTAATTCTAGGAGAAGTGTAGAAAAAAAACCTACAAAAAGATTACAAGATATAGTGTCTACGAATAGTGATAGAATAATAACAAATATAAATGAATTTAATAGAGTAATGGGAGGGGGAATAGTTAAAGATTCTATAACCATACTTTCTGCAAAACCAGGTGCTGGAAAATCTACTTTGCTTCTACAGGTAGCTAATGATTTAGCTAAGATGAATTACAAGGTTTTATATGCATCTGGGGAAGAAAGTGAGTCTCAAATAAAGAATAGAGCAGATAGAATCATAAATAAGATTAATTCTAATGTATGGGTAATGTCTGATAATAGTATGGATAATGTGCTTGAAACTATGGAAGAGATTGATTGTGATCTAATAATTATAGATAGTATTCAGACCTTTGTTCTCAATGAGTTTTCTAGTTCTAGAGCAGGTTCCCCAACTCAAACAATGGAATGTGCAAATGCTTTAGTTCAAGTAGCTAAAAATCAAGATAGGCCTAGAGCTGTAATTTTAATAGGACAAATGACAAAGGAAGATGAGATAGCTGGGGTGAGAGCCTTAGAACATTTGGTGGATACTGTTCTAATTATAGAAGGTGAAAGTGGTGAAGAGTTAAGAATCTTATTGACTACGAAGAATAGATATGGATCTACTGGAGAAATGGGATTTTTTTATATAACAGATGAGGGGATGATATCAATAGATAATCCCTCGGAATATTTTATGACATCAAGAGAAGGAAACAGTATAATGCCAGGATCTGCAATAACCGTAGTTAGAGAAGGGACAAGACCTATTATCTTAGAGATAGAATCTTTAGTTTCAGACTCTTTTACTCCATACCCCTCAAGAATAGGAGAATGTTTAAAAAGAGAACAATTAAACACTTTAGTATCCATAATAGAGCAAAGAGGAAAAATAAGACTTTATGATAAAAATGTGGTTATAAAAACTACAGGAGGAATAAAATTAAAGGAGCAAGCATCTAATTTGGCAGTATTAATGAGTATAGTATCTTCAGTAAAATATAAAGGGATATCAAACGATACTGTCTTTATATCAGATGTTGGACTAACAGGAGAATTAAAAAGAGTACCATCTTTGGAAGTAAGACTTAGAGAGTTAGATAGAATGGGATTTAAAAAGGTATATGTAGCTCCAAATAGTGGAAAGGGAATTAAGACAAGTGGATTAAAGATTATAGAACTAGAGACCTTAGGAGATGTAATAAGAGATGTTTTTGATTAAAATAAAGACAGGCTAGGATTTATTTCCAGTCTGTCTTTGGTTTAATGATTTAAATTTGATATGGATTTTCTTATTTTAAACTAAAAACACCAAGGGTTTTAATAGTATCATATTCCTTTTTTAATATTTCATCCAGATTTAAATCTAAGGAATTACATAAAGCAGCTAGATAAAATAGATATGATCCTATTTCTTCAGTAACAACTTCTTTACAGCCATCACAAATATTACCTTCAACATGGGTCTTAGCAGCATCTAACATTTCTTCAAAAGTATCTTTACTATAGTCTTGTTTAGTGGCATTTATAGAGATGCATCCACATGAGGTAACGGATTTTGCAACTGCTCTATTGATTCGAGCATTGTATTCATCTAGTTTTGTCATCATATCTAACACACTTTTATGTCTAATAAGAACCTTAGAAACTTGGTCTTGAAAATTTCTGCATATTGAATTAATATCTGAATTCATAGTATTGTCATTCATATTCTCCACTCCCGTCAAAAGATTATTTGCTATATTTCAATTATACTTATGAAGACAAGCAGTTGTCAAATCTTTCTAACAATTAGTTACAAAGATTTATTAGATTAACCCTAGGATAATAATTTTCTAAAATACAAGTAAAAAGGGATTGACAACTGAAATGTTACTATGATAAAATATAAGCTTTACAATTCCAGTATTTTAATGTATAATAGGATAGAAAGGTAGATAGGAGGTTTTCAGATGTTTAATATTGGAGATAAGGTGGTATATCCTATGCATGGTGCTGGAGTTATTGAAGGCATAGAAGAAAAGGAAATCTTAGGAGAGAAAAGAAAATATTTTATTATGAGAATGCCTATTGGAGATATGAAGGTAATGGTTCCCGTAGATAACATTGAGGAAGTAGGTGTAAGAGAAATAATAAATAGTTCAGATTTAGACAAAGTAATCTCGATATTAAAAGGAAATAAAACTGCAATGCCGCAAAATTGGAATAGAAGATATAGAATAAATATGGATAAAATAAAGTCAGGCGATATATTTGAGATTGCAACTGTTGTTCGAAATCTTCTAATGATGGATATGGAAAAAGGATTGTCTACAGGTGAGAGAAAAATGTTAGGTTCTGCAAAGCAAATGTTACTATCTGAGATGGTATTAGTTGCAGATTCTGATATTGATAAGATTGAACAAATAATATTAGATGCAATAAGCCATGAAGAAGAAATAGAAGTTAAAGAAATTTAATTTGACAAATATGAAGATTTAGTTTATTTTCATAAGAAATTGGTAATAATTATATTAAATAGGAGGTGAATTGATGATTGATAAAATTTTAAAAGGGGTCATTGGGTTAATAGGAGCGTTGATTGGATACGGTATTTTAACCCTATTTATCAATCTAGAGATTATTGAGATATCTAGAGCAGGATGGGTTAATTTAATATTGCATTTGGGTACTGCTATTCTGTTTGGAATTATATTTTTTTCTTTGTCATCACGAATAATTGATAGGGGTAGAAGATTAGTGAAATTAATTGAGAATGAATTAGAAAAATTCTCTGTATATGATATTACTATATCTTCAGTTGGACTTATCATAGGATTAATAATAGCATTTTTATTATCTCAACCACTTAATGGTTTAGGACCTTATGTTGGAGTTATTGTATCAATTATGCTTTATAGCATATTTGGATATTTAGGGTTGACTATTCCTCATAAAAAAAGAGATGATATATTTTCAACATTAGGAAATTTAAAGAGAAATCCTAAGGATAGAATGAAATCTCAAAGTAAAGCATGCCCAAAGATATTAGATACATCTGTTATAATTGATGGTAGAATAGCTGATATTTGTAAGACTGGATTTATTGAAGGACCCCTTATTATCCCGGAGTTTGTGTTGGAGGAGTTACAGCATATTGCAGATTCTTCGGATTCTTTAAAAAGAAATAGAGGAAGAAGAGGGCTGGATATCCTAAATAAAATACAAAAAGAATTAGATGTTGAGGTAATAATAAATGATAAGAAATTTGACGATGTTCAAGAAGTCGATTCAAAGCTTTTAAAATTAACTCAATTACTTAAGGGGAAAATAATAACTAATGATTATAATTTAAACAAAGTAGCAGAAGTACAAGGCATAAGTGTATTAAATATAAATGAACTGGCCAATGCAGTAAAGCCAGTAGTTCTTCCAGGTGAGGAAATGTTGGTTCAAGTAGTAAGAGATGGAAAAGAACTAGGGCAAGGGCTTGCATATTTAGATGATGGTACTATGATTGTTGTAGAAAGTGGAAGAAAATTTATAGGAGAAACTATAGATGTAGTAGTAACATCAGTCCTTCAAACATCTGCTGGAAGAATGATATTTGCTAAACCAAAATCAATGGTAGATAGAGCAGTTTAAGACCCGTATGGGTCTTTTTTTATTTTTTGGTTATAATAAATGTTGTTTATTGTTTTAATATACTATGTTATAATACTTAAGAGGTGAATAGGATGTATAAAAACTACTATGTATCTGCTATTATTGCTGCTGCAGGAATGAGCAATAGAATGGGAAGTAAAATAAATAAACAGTTTATTACAATAGATGGCAAACCAATACTTGCCCATACAATAGAAAAATTTGAGAATTGCAGATACGTTGATGAAATAATCTTAGTAGCGAAAGAGGATGAGATCGAATACTGCAGAAAGGAAATCGTTAGAAAATATAAATTTAATAAAGTAGCAAATATAATTAGAGGCGGGAAAGAACGCCAGGATTCTGTATATAATGGAATATTAGCTTTAAGTGAAAGAGCGGATATAGTATTAACTCATGATGGAGCTAGGCCATTTGTAAAGATTGAGAATATAGAAGATGGAATAAAGGGCACAGTTGCTCATGGCGCTTGCGTAATAGGAGTTCCAGTGACAGATACAATTAAAGTAGTATGCGAAAATAAAACTATAGACAGTACACCGCAAAGATCATTATTGTGGGCAGCGCAAACTCCCCAGTGTTTCTTTAAACATATTCTTATTAAAGGATATGAAAAGTCTATAGACAGTGGATTTGTTGGAACTGATGATAGTTCCATAGTAGAGAGAATAGGTTATGAAGTTAAGATGATTATGGGTTCTTATGAGAACATTAAGATTACTACTCCTGAAGATATAGTTTTTGCAGAATCTTTATCTAAGGATAAAGACTTAATTTTTAGTAGAAGGGAGTTTATATTTCAAAGTAGATAACAATGGGTAGGTGATAAGATGAGAATAGGTTTTGGTTATGATGTTCATCAACTTGTAGGGGAAAGGAAATTAATTATAGGCGGTATAGAAATTCCTTTTGAAAAAGGATTGTTAGGTCATTCTGATGCAGATGTTCTTATACATGCAATAATGGATAGTATATTAGGAGCACTAGCATTAGGAGATATAGGAAAACATTTTCCAGATACTGATAATAAATATAAGGATATCTCCAGTGTTTATTTATTATCTCAAGTCTTTAAATTAATGGATGAACAAGGTTATGAAATAGGAAATATTGATGCTACAGTCGTTGCTCAAAGACCTAAATTAGCTCCATATATAGAAGATATGAAAGTTAAAATTGCAGAAACTTTACATACGTCTATGAATAATATAAATATAAAGGCTACAACAACAGAATGGCTAGGTTTTGTAGGAAGAGAAGAGGGGATTTCATCATATAGTGTTTGTTTACTTGAAAAAAGAAACAATTGACAATGAATAATACTATTAGTATAATGAAATATATTATATAGGCAAAGATGGGAAATAGTAAATATTATAGGTCATAGAGAGGAAGTCAAATGGTGAAAGACTTCTGCCCTCACTAATATTGAACCTATCCTTGAGTCTTTAGGTGATAAAGCTTAAACGGTTGTGCGTTATAACTATTGAGTGAACTTAACTTTTATTAAGTTTATTAGAGTGGTACCGCGGAATTCAACCTTTCGTCTCTTATGGAGATGAAAGGTTTTTTTATGACCTAACCCAGTGAAGGAGCGAAGCGAGTGAACTGTAGGTAGGTCAAACGCAACGTTCGCTACAATCACTAAAGTTTATTTGCTATTGGTTTTGTCTGCGATTCACCAGCGTTTATTAGATAAAAATGTAAGGATAACCAAATTTATGCGACCCATAGGGAACGAATAAATTTAAGTTGAGAAATTGTCAAATTATAAATATTAATTTAAATATTGATATAAATACAAGGAGAGTGATTTTATGAGAATGTCAAAACTTTATATACCTACCTTGAGAGAAATGCCAGCAGAGGCAGAAATAGCAAGTCATAAATTGCTTTTAAGGTCAGGTATGATGAGGAAATTAGTTAGTGGAGTATATTCTTATCTTCCAATGGGATATAGAGTAATAAGGAAGGTTGAGAAAATTGTTAGAGAAGAAATGGATAAAGCTGGTTCTCAAGAACTATTAATGTCTGCTATTCAACCAAAAGAGATATGGGAAGCAACAGGTAGATGGGATAATTTTGGACCAGAAATGTTTAGATTAAAGGATAGAAATAGCAGAGAGTTTTGCCTTGGACCTACACATGAAGAATATTTTACTAAATTGATAAAAGATGAAGTAAGATCCTATAAACAGCTTCCATTAAATCTTTATCAAATCCAGACAAAATACAGAGATGAGAAGAGACCAAGATTTGGCTTAATGAGATGTAGAGAATTTATTATGAAAGATTCATATAGTTTTGATGTAGATGAAGAACATATGAGAAAAGCCTACGATATAATGTGGGAGGCTTATGATAATGTATTTACTAGATTAAAGCTAAAGTATAAAGTAGTTCAAGGTGATACAGGAGCCATGGGTGGGAAAATATCTCATGAATTTATGGCGATGTCTGATGTAGGTGAAAGTCTTGTAGCATATTGTGATCATTGTGATTATGCGGCTACTGATGAAAAAGCTGAAGTAATATATGAATTAAAAGAAGATAATCAGAAAGAATTAAACTTAGAGAAAGTTCATACACCAAATGTGACTACAATTGATGAATTAGTAGAATTCTTTAATATAGAGCATAGTAAATTTGGAAAGGCATTAATATTTAATGTAGCAGGTAAACCAGTAGTTGCTATAATTCCTGGAGATAGAGAATTAAACATAACTAAATTCTGTAACTATCTAGGTGTTGGTGAACATGAAGTAGAGATGGCAGATGAAAAGATGATATTAGATATAACTGGTGCCAGTAAAGGCTTTACGGGACCTATAGGTTTGAAGAAAGAAGTTAAGCTTTTGATTGATTCTAGAATTACTAAGATGAAAAACTTAGTAGTAGGAGGAAATGAGACAGATTATCATCTAAAAAATGCAAATTATGGAAGAGACTTTACTGGTGAAGTAGTAGAAGATTTACTTTTAGTAACAGAAGGGGACATATGTCCAAAATGTGGTAAAGCATTAGAGATGGATAGGGGAATTGAGGTAGGAAATATATTCCAGCTAGGAACAAAGTACTCTGATTCTTTAGGGGCAACCTTCTTAGATGAAAATGGTAAAGAAAAACCATTTATAATGGGATGCTATGGGATTGGTGTTTCTAGATCTGTAGCAGCTGTTGTTGAGCAATATCATGATGAAGACGGGATTATATGGCCTTTAGTTGTAGCACCTTATCATGTAATTATAACAGTAGTAAATATAAAAAATGAGGAACAAATGCGTTTGGGAGAAAAATTATATAATGAGCTAAACTCATTAGGATTAGAAGTTATCCTAGATGATAGAAATGAAAGAGCAGGAGTTAAATTTAAAGACAGAGATTTAATAGGAATTCCAATTAGGATAACTGTAGGCAAAAGAGCAGGAGAATCAGTTGTGGAATATTCTGTAAGAGGTAATGATGAAAAATTAGAGGTTAATATAGAGGAGTTAACATCTTTAATAAAAGGTGAATTTCATAAGGCAGGATTAAATATATAGACATAATGAAAAGTAAGACATTAGTCTTACTTTTTTTTATAAAAAAGAAGGAATTTTAAAATAAATGTTGAATATATATAGTATAATCTAGCAATCTTGTATGAAATGTTCAATTATGATCTATAATTATTCTAAAATTTATTTTGTAAAGTCGAATTTGAGGGAATGAGGGGATAGGAAATATATCTATACTATATAATTAATGGAGGGTTACTATGTTAATAGGATTAGAAACCGAGTTAATTACATTATGTGAAGAAGTTGTAAGCATATTATATGAACTAAAGGAAAAGGAACTGATCACTGAAGAAGAGTTTAATATTCACTCAAAGAATAAATTGAAATTTATTGAAGAGGCTACTAAAATAGTTACAATGCAATAATAATTTTTTAAAATGGAAATACTATATTGAAATCTCTAAACGTTAAGATTTTGGTATAGTATTTTTACTTATTTACAGGGGATAGTTTACACTTAGGTACTAGTGATATATAATATAAGGTAATTAATTCAGGAGGTGTAAGTTTTGAAAGAAGTTAGAGTAAGATTTGCCCCAAGTCCTACAGGATATTTACATATAGGAGGACTAAGGACGGCTTTATACAATCATTTATTTGCCAGACATAATAATGGCAAGTTTATTTTGAGAATAGAAGATACTGACCAGACTAGATTTGTAGAAGGTGCTATAGAAAATTTAATAGAATCTTTACATTGGGCTGGAGTAGAATATGATGAAGGTGTATTTGTAGAGGATGGTAAAATTGTACAAAAAGGCGATTGTGGTCCATATATTCAATCAGAAAGACTAGATGTATATAAAAAATATGTAGATGAGCTTATTGAAAAAGGCCATGCATATTATTGTTTTTGCTCTAAAGATAGATTAGAACATGTACGTGAAGAACAAAAAGTAAAAGGCTTAGTTCCAAAATATGATGGTTTCTGTAGAAATATATCTTTAGAAGAAGCGAAGAAAAGAATTGCAAATGGTGAAGAGTATGTAGTTAGATTAAAATTACCTCAAAACTATGATGTGAAATTTCATGATTTAGTTAGAGGAGATATAGTGATAAATACTGATGATGTTGATGATCAAGTATTATTGAAATCTGATGGTTATCCAACATATCATATGGCAGTAGTGGTAGATGATCATCTGATGGGTATAACTCATATAGTAAGAGGAGAAGAATGGCTGCCATCTACACCAAAGCATATATATTTATATGAAGTATTTGGATGGGAAAAACCTATTTACGTTCACCTTCCGACTGTATTGAATAAAGATAGGAAGAAATTAAGTAAACGCCAAGGAGATGTATCTGTAGAAGACTTCAGGGATAAAGGATATTTACCAGAAGGATTAATTAACTATTTAGCATTAGTAGGCTGGAGTCCAGAAGATAATCAAGAAATTCTTTCTATGGAGGAACTAATTGAAAAATTCTCTTTTGAAAGAGTATCAAAAACTGGTGGAATATTTGATAAAGATAAACTAAACTGGGTAAACGGACATTATATAAGGAGCTCATCTGTTGAGAGAATTACAGATATGGCTATTCCTTATTTAATTGATAGTGGTCTTATTGATAATGATTTTGCAAAAAATAAATATGAATGGCTTAAATTATTAGTTCATACAGTACAAGAAAATTTAGATACAATTGGAGAAGTAGTAGATAAAGTAGAATTTATTTTTAAAGACTACACAGAAATTGTGGAAGATGACGCTTTAGAAATAATAAAAGGGGAACAAGTAAGTACCGTACTTACTGCTATAAAAGAAGAATTAGAAAATGTAGAAGAATTAGATGAGGAATATGCTAAAGGATTTATGAAGCTTATTCAAAAATCTACAGGAGTAAAAGGCAAAAATTTGTTTATGCCAGCTAGAGTAGCACTAACGGGTACAGCTCATGGTCCAGAATTTGTAAATATATTGCTTTTATTAGGTAAAGAAAATATATTAAAAAGAATTGATTATGTAATGAAGAATTATATTTAATGAAAAGTGAAAAAATCAGTGAATAGCGAATACTTTTTGGTAAGATTAAGGAACTTTTAATATTTTCAAATATCAGTTATGAACTATTTGTTATTAACTGTAATAGAAGGAGGGACATATGAAACTTTATAATACTTTAACAAGAAAAAAGGAAGAATTCATACCAGTAGTGGATGGACAGGTTAGTATATATACATGTGGACCAACAGTTTATAATTATATACATGTGGGAAATGCCAGACCTATGGTAGTATTTGATACATTAAGGAGATTTTTTCTATATAAGGGATATAATGTCAGATATATTGTAAATTTTACAGATATTGATGATAAAATAATAAATAAAGCTAATGAGGAAAATACTACATTCAAGGATATAGCAGAAAGATATATAGAGGCTTTTAAAGAGGATGCAAATGGATTAAATATATATGAAGAAAAAACTATACATCCAAGAGCCACAGAGTTTATTCAGCAAATGATTGAGTTTATAGAAGGGTTGATAGAAAAAGGTGCAGCTTATAATGTAGATGGTAATGTTTACTTTAATATAGAAAGTGCAAAAGATTATGGAAAATTATCTAAGAAAAATATTGAAGATTTAGTGAGTGGTGCAAGGGTAGAAGTTAGCGAAGAAAAAAATAATCCTATGGATTTTGCATTATGGAAGAAAGCTAAACCAGGAGAACCTTATTGGGAAAGTCCATGGGGTAAAGGAAGACCAGGATGGCATATTGAGTGTTCCGTTATGTCAAGAACATTATTGGGAGATACAATAGATATCCATGCAGGTGGTGAAGACCTTCAGTTCCCACATCATGAAAATGAAATTGCTCAATCAGAAACTTTAACTGAGAAACCATTTGCAAATTATTGGCTGCATAATGCTATGCTAAATGTAGATAATCAAAAGATGTCAAAATCTCTAGGTAACTTTTTTACTGTAAAGGATATTGCAAAGGAATTTGACTTGGAAGCCCTTAGATTCTTCTTGCTATCTGCTCACTATAGGTCGCAGATTAATTTCAGCAGAGAAGTAATGGAGCAAATGTCAAATGCTTTGGAAAGATTATATAATGGGAAGAAAAACTTAGAATATTTGCTTGAGAAAGCAGAAGATAGAGAATTAAATGAAGCAGAAAATAATTTATTAAATGATATTGAAAAGTTTGAAAAAGAATTCATTGAAAGTATGGACGATGATTTAAATACAGCAGATGCCATAGCATCAATATTTGAACTTGTTAAATTTTCAAATTCAAATTTAAATGGAAAATCATCTAAAAAATTAGTACAAAAATCTTATGATGCATTATTAGAACTATCTAATGTTCTAGGATTATTAAATAAAAAAGATGAAATTTTAGAAGATGAGATTTTAGATCTTATAGAAAAAAGAACAATGGCAAGAAAAAATAAAGATTTTAAATTAGCTGATGAGATTAGAGATACATTAAAAGAAAAAGGAATAATCTTAGAGGATACCCAAGAAGGGGTGAAGTGGAAACGTATATAAATTATGGGAGAAAATTTATTTAGAAAAATTAATACAGAATTAAATGCAGAGGATATAGCGATGTTATCTCCTCTGCAGCTTGCATATATAGGTGACGCAGTATATGAATTATTAGTTCGAACCTATCTTCTTAAAAAGGAAATATCAGTTAAAGATTTGCATAAAACAACTATTAAATATGTAAGAGCAAAATCACAAGCTGTCATTGTACATTTGCTAGAGGATATACTTAGCGAAGAAGAACAAATAATAGTTAAAAAAGGTAGAAATGCAAAGTCTAATACAATGCCTAAAAATGCAGATATGATAGATTATAAATATGCTACTGGATTTGAGGCTTTAATGGGTTATCTCTATTTGATTGGACAGGAGAATAGAATATTAGAATTATTTGAAGTAGTGTCGAACATGGAAATTAATTAGTAGAAAAGGGGATTAGAATGGCTAAGGTGGAACTTTTAAGATATACACCTGATGGAGAAAAACTAATTGCAGCAGCTGCTAGATTGTGTTATTCACCTATAGGTGTTACTGAAATAGAAAAGAATTTAAGTGAAGAGAAGGTTGAATCATTCTTATCTCTTTTAATGGATTTAAATCATGAAAGTCCTATTGAACATGTTACCTTTACTTTTGGGATAGAAGGTGTATCTCGTACACTTACTCACCAATTAGTAAGACATAGAATAGCAAGCTTTTCTCAGCAATCACAAAGATATGTAAAGCTTGAGCAATTTGAATATATTATTCCTCCAGCTATTGCAAATAATAAAAGAGCTAAGGAATTATTTGAGAATGCTATGAAACAAGACCAAAGATATTATGATGAAATATCAAATCTTCTATTTGAGGAACATTATAATAAATATATTAAAGAAGGACTTACAGATAAGGAAGCAAGAAATAAAGCGGAAAAGGCATCTATTGAGGATGCAAGATATGTTTTTCCTAATGCCTGTGAAACTAAAATAGTATGTACTATGAATACAAGATCATTACTTAATTTCTTTAGGCTGAGATGCTGCAATAGGGCTCAATGGGAAATAAGAGAACTTGCTACTTTAATGCTTAAAGAGGTAAAAAAAGTCTATCCTATATTATTTAAAAATGCTGGACCAGGATGTATAAATGGTCCCTGTCCAGAAGGGAAAATGACTTGTGGAAAGATCATAGAGGTTAGAGAAAAATTTAAATAAATTGGTTTTAAATAATTCACTATGCAAAAAATCTAAGGGAGTACTAACTTGTGCTCTTTGGGAAAGTAAAAATAATTAAGCAATGAACACAAAATTGAAAGTTATAATTTTGGTTCTTTGCTTAAGTGAATTGTTATTTATATAGTGAATTGTGCATTTGCGGAAAGGTGTGATTAAGTGGATTTTCAGTATGTTGTTGGGAGAAATCCTGTTTTAGAAATATTAAAGACAGATAGAGAAATAGAAAAGCTCTATATATTAAAAGGAGAATTACAAGGCTCCATAAATAAAATAATCGGAATAGCAAAAGATAGAAACATTGTAATACAGCAAGTAGATAAAAATAAACTTGATTCTCTATCAGAGGGTAATGCTCATCAAGGAGTAGTTGCATTAGTTACTTCTTATACTTATTCAAGTATAGAAGATATTCTTAATAGGGCAAAGGAAAGAAATCAACCTCCTTTTATTGTAATTTTAGATGGGTTGGAAGATCCTCATAATTTAGGCTCTATAATTAGAACTGCAGAATGTGCAGGAGTCCATGGAGTGATTATTCCCAAGAGGCGGTCAGCTCAGATAAATCAAACAGTATATAAAAGTTCTGCTGGTGCAGTAGAACATATGCTTGTGGCTAAGGTAAATAATATTGTAAATACAATTGAAGAATTAAAAGACAAAGGGCTGTGGGTTTATGGTGCAGATATGAATGGGGAAGACTATTATTTTAACACTTCTTTAGAAGGAGCTATAGCATTGGTAATAGGAAATGAAGGTAAAGGTTTATCGCGACTTGTAAAAGAAAAATGTGATGTATTGGTTAAAATACCAATGCTCGGTCAAATATCTTCTTTAAATGCTTCCAATGCAGCATCTATATTGATATACGAGGTAGTAAGGCAAAGCCATGGCTAAGAAAGGTAAAAAGGTTAAAGAATACCTTTTTGTTGATGGATATAATATAATTAACTCTTGGGATAGATTTAATCAGCTTAAACATGAAAATCTAGAGGACGCACGGAACCAACTTATAGAAATAATGACAGAATATAAGCATTACTCTGGAATTGAAGTAATAATTGTATTTGATGCACATTTAGTAAAAGGTAATAGTGGAGCTAAAGAGAATTATAATGGACTAAAGGTTGTATATACGAAAGAAAACGAAACTGCGGACCAATATATAGAAAAACAATTAGATGAAATTGGAAGAATAAAAAGAGTCAGGGTGGCTACATCGGATTGGATGGAACAACAGATTATTCTTGGCCGAGGAGGTACTAGGATCTCAGCTAGAGAATTAGAAGTGGAAATTTTTAATGAGAAGAAACTCATTAATCGTAAAAATACTATGGAAAATAAAAAGAATGAAATATTTTTAGGAAGATTAAGTGATGAAGCAATAGACAAATTAAATAGATTGATAGGTAAAGATTGAATAACCTTGACTAATATGTAAGTATTAAATATAATTATAGTGATAAAATTAAAGTAGATACTGGGGGGGATACTTAGTGCAACTAGAGATACATAATTACTTGGAATTATCTACATATAGAGTTATGCAAGATGAGGAAATTGTAGAGGCGGCCAAAAATGATGATGCTATTGCACTGGAATACCTAATGTACAAATACAAAAGCATCGTGAAAGGGAAGGCTAGATCTTACTATTTGATTGGAGCAGATAAAGAAGATATTATACAAGAGGGTATGATAGGACTTTATAAGGCTATTCGTGATTATGATAGGGACAAGCTGACATCCTTTAGAGCTTTTGCAGAAATCTGTATTACAAGACAAATAATTACGGCGATTAAAACCGCTACAAGACAGAAACATATACCTTTGAATTCTTATGTTTCGCTTAATAAACCTATATATGATGAGGATTCGGATAGAACATTATTAGACATTATTTCAGGATTTAGAACCCTAGATCCTGAAGAATTAATGATTAGTAGAGAAGACTTGAATTTAATGGAAAGAAAGATGGAAGAAGTTTTATCGGAATTAGAATTAGAGGTTTTGATGTCTTATGTAAATGGTATGAGTTACCAAGAAATAGCAGAAGAATTGGACAGGCATGTAAAAAGCATTGATAATGCATTACAAAGAGTCAAAAGAAAACTGGAAAAACTATTAGATGACAAAGTATAAACTTAAGCTTGACAATTTTAAGAGGAAATAGTAAAATAACTAGCAGTGAGAAAATGCCCACGTAGCTCAGGAGGTAGAGCACTTGCATGGTAAGCAAGAGGTCACCAGTTCGAGTCTGGTCGTGGGCTCCAAGATTTTTAAGCATAAGAAACACCAGGGTGAGTTTTCTTAGATATCTTCCTTGAGAGAACTGGAGAATACTAAAATTATTAATATAATTATTAAGGAGGAAAATTGAAATGGCAAAAGCAAAATTTGAAAGAACAAAACCCCATGTAAATATAGGGACAATAGGACACGTAGACCATGGTAAAACAACATTAACAGCAGCAATTACAATGGTATTAAACAAAAGATTTGGCTCAGGAGAAGCAATAAGCTATGACAACATAGATAAAGCACCAGAAGAAAGAGAAAGAGGAATAACAATTTCCACATCTCACGTAGAATATGAAACAGCAAACCGTCACTATGCACACGTAGACTGCCCAGGCCATGCTGACTATGTAAAGAACATGATAACAGGAGCAGCACAAATGGATGGAGCAATCTTAGTAGTATCAGCAGCAGATGGTCCAATGCCACAAACAAGAGAACATATTCTATTATCAAGAAACGTAGGAGTACCAAAGATAGTAGTATTCTTAAACAAACAAGACATGGTAGATGACGAAGAATTAATCGAATTAGTAGAAATGGAAGTAAGAGAATTACTATCCGAATATGATTTCGACGGAGACAATACACCAATCGTAGTAGGTTCAGCATTAAAGGCAATAGAAGAACCAGACGGACCATGGGGAGACAAAATAGTTAAACTAATGGAAGAAGTAGACGCATACGTTCCACAACCAGAAAGAGATACAGACAAACCATTCTTAATGCCAGTAGAAGACGTATTCTCAATCACAGGAAGAGGAACAGTAGCAACAGGAAGAGTAGAAAGAGGAGTAGTAAAAACAGGCGATACAGTAGAAATCGTTGGATTAGCAGAAGAAGCAAGACAAGTAGTAGTAACAGGAGTAGAAATGTTTAGAAAACTACTTGATGAAGCACAAGCAGGAGACAACATAGGAGCGCTTTTAAGAGGAGTTCAAAGAAACGAAATCGAAAGAGGCCAAGTACTAGCAAAACCAAAATCAATAAACCCACATCTAAAATTTGAGTCAGAAGTATATGTATTATCAAAAGAAGAGGGTGGAAGACATACACCATTCTTTAACGGATATAGACCACAATTCTATTTTAGAACAACAGACGTAACAGGAAATATCCAATTAGAAGAAGGCGTAGAAATGGTAATGCCAGGAGATAACGCAAAGTTTACTATAGAACTAATCACATCAATAGCTATAGAAGAAGGACTAAGATTCTCAATTCGTGAAGGTGGAAGAACAGTAGGATCTGGAGTTGTAACTAAAGTTCTTGAATAATTATGAAAGGCTAGGTCTTTTGGCCTAGTCTTTTTTCTGGATGGATTTGGAATAATCATTGACTTAAATAGGAATAATGTAATAAGTAATAGATAATTTTGTAATTAGATTTTGTAATTAGAAGGAATACTTTTTTATTGACATAAATTTTATTTTGTGATAGTTTATATTAGTAACGTTGTTAATAATGGGGTTATGTACCCGAAAACGATAGTTTAACATATATATGATGTTTGTAGGAGGTGTTTTAAAGTGAGAGATAGAATCACATTAGCTTGTACAGAGTGCAAACAGAGAAATTATAATTCATCCAAGAATAAAAAGAACAATACAGAAAGAATTGAGTTAAAAAAGTATTGTAAATTCTGCAAAACTCATACTACTCATAAAGAAACCAAATAATATTATAACAAGTAAGGATGTGAGTGTTATGACAGCACCAACTGGTACAAATGGTACAAAGAAGGCTAAAATGGGCACATATTTCAGGGGTGTTAAGGCCGAAATGAAGAAAGTAATTTGGCCTACTAAAAAAGAACTAATAAACTATACTGGGGTAGTTATAATGATTAGTGCAATTGTAGCTGTTATAGTATGGGTATTGGATCTATTGATACATGGAGGATTAAGATTTATTATTTAGTACAAGAGGGAGGGAGGAACCTAGAGGTTCCCAATTGTATGACGGATAAAAGTAGAGAACAAAGGGCTATGGATGCAAAATGGTATGTAGTCCATACTTATTCAGGTCATGAAAACAAGGTTAAAGCTAACCTTGAAAAGATGGTTGAGAATAGAGGAATGCGAGACGATATATTTGAAGTAGCGGTGCCTACGGAAGAATATATGGATAATAAGGGCGGGAAAAAAAAGCTTAAGGAAAGAAAACTTTTCCCTGGATATGTTCTTGTGAAAATGATTATTAACGATGAAGCATGGTATTTAGTCAGAAACACAAGGGGAGTTACAGGGTTTGTAGGACCGGGCTCTAAACCAGTTCCATTAACAGATGCAGAAGTTAAAGCATTAGGAGTACAAGAGACCATTTTACCAGATATAGATCTAAAGGTAAACGATGTAGTAAAAGTATGTTCAGGACCTTTTGAGAACTTTATGGGTACTGTAGATAGTATAAATATGGAAAAGAGAAAAGTTAAAGTGTTTGTTTCCATGTTTGGAAGAGAGACTCTTGTAGAATTGGATTTTGACCAAGTAGAAAAGTTATAGTTTTTTAAAGCAAATTGCTTTTTAAATATATATAATTAAGTGGGAGGGTTTATCCCGCCAAACCACAAAGGATACAAGGAGGTGGAAGTTTTATGGCAAAAAAAGTCATGGCTTTAGTTAAGTTACAAATACCAGCTGGAAAGGCTACTCCAGCACCACCTGTAGGAACTGCATTAGGACCTCATGGAGTAAATATTATGCAATTTACAAAAGAGTTTAATGCAAAAACTGCAGATCAAGCAGGAATGATAATACCAGTTGTTCTTACGGTTTATCAAGATAGATCTTTTTCTTTCATTACAAAAACACCGCCAGCTGCAGTATTGATTAAAAAGGCTGTAGGTATTGAATCAGGTTCAGCTGAGCCAAACAAGAAAAAAGTTGCTAAGATTTCTCAAGCTAAGGTTAGAGAAATTGCTGAAATAAAGATGAAAGACTTAAATGCTGCTTCTGTTGAAGCTGCTATGAGTATGGTATCAGGAACTGCAAGAAGCATGGGTATTACAGTAGAAGAATAAGAATTTAGGAAATTAGTGGGAGGAAATTCCGTTAAAACCACAAGGAGGTAAAGTTATGCCAAAAAGAGGTAAAAATTATCAAGAAAGTTTAAAAATAGTAGATAGAACAACATTTTATGATGTAGCTGATGCTATTGAATTAGTACAAAAAACAGCAAAGGCTAAATTTGATGAGACTATAGATTTATCAGTTAGACTTGGAGTAGATCCAAGACATGCTGATCAACAAGTAAGAGGTGCAGTAGTATTACCACATGGTACAGGTAAATCAAAAACTGTACTTGTTATTGCTAAGGGAGACAAAGTTAAGGAAGCTGAAGAAGCTGGAGCAGAATATGTAGGCGGAGACGAATTAGTTGCTAGAATCCAAAATGAAGGATGGCTAGATTTTGATGTAGTAGTTGCGACTCCAGATATGATGGGAGTTGTAGGCAGAATAGGTAGAATCCTTGGACCAAAAGGACTAATGCCAAATCCAAAATCAGGAACTGTAACTTTCGAAGTAGCGAAAGCTGTTAACGAAATTAAAGCTGGTAAAGTTGAATATAGAGTTGATAAAGCAAGTATTATAAACGTGCCTATTGGAAAAATATCTTTTGGAACAGAAAAAATAAGAGAAAACTTTGATACTGTTATGGATGCTATAATTAAAGCAAAACCAGCTGCATCAAAGGGTAGATATTTAAGATCAGTTGCTATATCTAGTACAATGGGTCCTGGAATTAAAATAAATGGACAAAAATTAATGGACTAATTTTATTGACAAAATTCATTATTGTTGATACAATCTTATTATTAATTAAATGGATTACCGTAGACAGTAGGTACCTAAAAGGTTTAATTTCCTACCGAGGTTGAGATTAATCTAATTCATAAAATAGAAATTAGGATCTCTCTGTGTCTACGGAGAGATCTTTATTTATTCGTCCTATTGGGAGGTGAAGTCAGTGAGAGAAGAAACCCTTAAGGCTAAAAGTCAAAATGTAGAAGAGATAAGAGAAAAAATTAGTAGAGCTCAATCCGTTGTAGTGGTTGATTATAGAGGACTTAATGTTGAACAATTAACTGAATTGAGAAGTCAATATAGAAAAGCTGGTGTTGAATATAAAGTTTATAAAAACACTATGATGAGATTTGCTTTTAAAGATTCTGGATTAGAAGAATTTAATCAATTCTTAAAAGGACCAAATGCTATTGCTTTTGGATATGAAGATCCAGTTCAAGTTGCTAAAATTACATCTGATTTTGCTAAGGAAAATGATAAACTAGAAATAAAAGCTGGTATTGTAGATGGCAAAGTTATTGATGTAAATGGTGTTAAAGATTTAGCTAGCTTACCACCAAGAGAAGTACTTGTTGCTCAAGCACTTGGTGGATTGAATGCACCAATTCAAGGATTTGCAAATGTACTTCAAGGTACAATTAGAGGTCTTGCAGTAGTACTTAATGCTATTCAAGAAAAACAAGAAGCTTAAAACAAAATTATTGTGGAGGGATATATTAAATGGCAAGTGAAAAAGTATTAAATTTAATTGAAGAGGTTAAAAATTTAACTGTATTAGAATTATCAGAATTAGTTAAAGCATTAGAAGAAGAATTCGGAGTAAGTGCAGCTGCACCAATGGCAGTAGCAGCAGCTCCAGCAGCAGGAGGAGCAGCAGCTCCAGCAGCAGAAGAAAAATCAGAATTTGATGTCGTATTAACATCAGCTGGCGGAGAAAAAATCAAAGTTATCAAAGTTGTTAGAGAAATAACTGGCTTAGGATTAAAAGAAGCTAAAGAATTAGTAGACAACGCTCCAAAGGCAATTAAAGAAGGAGCTTCTAAAGAAGAAGCTGACAGCTTCAAAGCTAAATTAGAAGAAGTTGGAGCACAAGTAGAAGTAAAATAGTTATTTAGAATTAAAAAAGGCTTTCAATATATTGAAAGCCTTTTATTATTCTAAGAATACATAAAAAAATCTTGACATAAGATTTACATTATGGTAACATAGTTAAATGCATAATAGGGAAAAATATTGTCTATTGTATAATTTTTCAAATATATGACAATATTATAATATATTTGTTTTTGAAAGTTTTACCAAAAGTATTTAATGCTTTTGGATATTTTAGTTTAATAAGGGGTGAATTGTTGATGGTACATCCTGTAACCTACGGAAAGCGTGTTAGGATGAGTTACTCACGCATTGATGAAGTGCTAGACTTACCTGACTTAATTGAGGTGCAGAAATCCTCTTACGAATGGTTTCTAAAGGAAGGTCTTAAAGAGGTTTTTGAAGATATTTCTCCTATTCAAGACTATACTGGTAATCTTATATTAGAATTTGTTGATTACCATATTGGAGAAAATATTAAATATGACGAAGATGAAGCAAGAGAAAGAGATGCTAATTATTCAGCACCACTAAAGGTAAAGGTTAGACTCATTAATAAAGAAACTGGTGAGGTAAAAGAGCAAGAAGTTTTCATGGGTGATTTACCTTTGATGACTGATAAGGGCACATTTATTATTAATGGTGCTGAGAGAGTAGTGGTTAGCCAATTGGTTAGATCTCCAGGAGTTTATTTTGTAGAAGAGATAGATAAAACTGGTAAGAGGTTATATTCTTCTACATTAATACCAAATAGAGGAGCTTGGCTAGAATATGAATCAGACTCTAATGATATTGTTTATGTCAGAGTAGATAGAACAAGAAAAGTTCCTATTACAACTTTACTTAGGGCTTTAAATCTTCAAAGTAATTCGGAAATTATTGAGGTGCTTGGTGAAACAGAACAAGTATTAAATACATTAGAGAAAGACAACACTACTAATGAAGAAGAAGCATTAATCGAGATATATAAGAGATTAAGACCTGGAGAACCACCTACAGTTGATAGTGCTAGAACTCTTATTAATAATTTATTTTTTGACCCCAAAAGATATGATTTAGCTAAGGTTGGTAGATATAAATTTAATAAAAAATTAGCCTTATATAATAGAATATATGGAAAAAGAGCAGCTAATGATATATATAATATGGAAACTGGGGAGATATTAGTGCCCCAAGGTGAAAAAATTACTAGAGATCAAGCTATAGAAATTGAAAATAGTGGCATAAATGTAGTAGATGTATTATTAGAAGATGGAAGAAAAGTAAGAGTTTTAGGAAATAATTTTGTTGATTCTAAGGTATTTGATTTGCCATTTTCACTAGAGGAAATGGGAATTAAAGAAAAAGTATACTATCCTTTAATGAAAGAATTAGTAGATACTTATGATAACATGGAAGAATTACAAGGGACTATAAGTGACAGAATGAAAGAGCTATTGCCCAAAAATATTATTGTAGATGATATTATTGCATCAATAAACTATGAGTTAAATCTATTTGATGGAATTGGCAGTACAGATGATATTGACCATTTAGGGAATAGAAGACTTAGATCAGTTGGAGAACTGTTACAAAACCAATTTAGAATAGGTTTATCTCGTATGGAAAGAGTAGTTAGAGAAAGAATGACGATACAAGATATTGATGTAGTTACACCACAAGATCTAATAAATATAAGACCTGTAGTTGCTTCAATTAAAGAATTTTTTGGTAGTAGCCAGTTATCTCAATTTATGGATCAGACAAATCCATTGGCAGAATTAACTCATAAAAGAAGAATGTCTGCATTAGGACCTGGAGGACTTAGTCGTGATAGAGCAGGCTTTGAAGTTAGAGATGTTCACAACTCACACTATGGTAGAATGTGTCCTATTGAAACCCCAGAGGGACCTAATATAGGACTTATAACTTCACTGACTACTTATGCAAGAATTAATGAATATGGTTTTATTGAATCACCATATAGAAAGATTAAAAAAGGTACTGGTAAAGTAACTGGGGAGATTCATTATTTAACTGCTGACGTAGAAGATGAATTCATAATTGCCCAATCTAATGAAAAATTAACAGAAGATGGACAAATTAAAGGCAAAAGAGTTATAGCAAGAGGTAAAAGCGGAGTTATAGATATATTCCCTACCGAGGAAGTTGATTACATGGATGTCTCGCCTAAACAGCTTGTATCTGTAGGTACAGCGATGATTCCATTCTTAGAAAACGATGATGCCAATAGAGCACTGATGGGTGCAAACATGCAAAGGCAAGCCGTACCACTTTTAAAAACAGAATCTCCAGTCATTGGTACTGGAATTGAGTATAAGGCTGCCAAAGACTCTGGAACTGTAGTTTTATCTAATCATTCTGGAGTTGTAGAAAAAGTAAGTTCAGCAGAAATAGTTATAAGAAAAGATGAAGACAATAAGTTAGAAAGATATAAATTGTTGAAGTTTAAACGTTCTAATCAAGGAACTACTATAAATCAAAGACCTATTGTATCGAAAGGTGAAAGAATCGAGAAAGGTCAAGTAATAGCAGATGGTCCAAGTACTAACTTAGGAGAAATTGCATTAGGTAAAAATATTTTAATAGCTTTTATGACATGGGAAGGCTATAACTATGAGGATGCTATTTTAATCAATGAAAAATTAGTAATGGAAGATGTTTTAACTTCAGTTCATATAGAAGAATATGAATCAGAGGCTAGAGACACTAAATTAGGCCCAGAAGAAATAACTAGAGATATTCCTAATGTAGGGGATGATATGCTAAAGGATCTAGATGAAAGAGGAATCATCAGAATAGGGGCGGAAGTAAAATCTGGAGATATATTAGTTGGTAAAGTAACTCCTAAGGGAGAAACTGAGTTAACTGCAGAGGAAAGACTTCTTAGAGCTATATTTGGTGAGAAAGCTAGAGAAGTTAGAGATACATCTCTTAGGGTTCCTCATGGTGAAGCAGGTATTATAGTGGATGTTAAAATTTTCTCTAGAGAAAATGGAGATGAATTACCACCAGGCGTTAACCAAATGATAAGAGTATATATAGCTACTAAGAGAAAGATAAATGTTGGAGATAAAATGTGCGGACGCCATGGAAATAAGGGTGTAGTTTCTAGGATAATGCCAGAGGAAGATATGCCTTATTTACCAGATGGGACACCAGTCCAAATTGTTTTAAACCCACTAGGAGTACCTTCTCGTATGAACCTAGGGCAAGTATTGGAAGTTCATCTAGGACTTGCTGCCAAGAAGTTAGGGTGGCATGTTGCTACACCAGTATTTGATGGTGCTAATGAAGAGGATATTATCCAAGCCTTAAGGGATGCAGGATATCCAGAAAATGGTAAGATCTACCTTAGAGATGGAAGAACTGGAGAAGAATTTAATAACCCAGTTACTGTAGGATATATGTATATGCTTAAGTTGCATCACCTTGTTGATGATAAAATTCACGCTAGATCAACAGGACCATATTCCCTAGTTACTCAACAGCCATTAGGAGGAAAAGCTCAATTTGGTGGGCAAAGGTTTGGAGAGATGGAGGTTTGGGCTCTTGAGGCATATGGAGCAGCTCATACCCTACAGGAAATACTAACTGTTAAGTCAGATGATATTGTAGGTAGAGTTAAGACTTACGAGGCAGTGGTGAAGGGTGAAAATATTCCTGAACCTGGTATTCCAGAATCCTTTAAAGTTTTAATAAAAGAACTTCAAAGTTTATCACTAGATATTAAGATATTAACAGAAGAAAATCAGGAAATAGAAATTCAAGAATCGGTAGATGGTGAATTATCGGATTTAGAAGCTATGGGTGAAGAATTAGCAGGAGAAAAAGTATTTTCTGATGACGAAGATGATGATACTGAAGACGATGAAAATGAAATCGTGGAAAAAACAGATAGTGCCATACCTACGGGCTTTATTTTAGAAGAAGAAGAGGAAGATATGGACATTAATATTGATCTTGACGAAGATGATTATGAAGATGCAGAAGATGATTATGATGATTTTTAAGACCTTGGGCTTTATGCCCGAGGAATTAGAAACAAAAAATTCTTTAATTTTATTATAGAAAGGAGAGAATGCTCCTTGTTTGAATTCAATACATTTGATTCAATTAAAATTGGGCTGGCTTCACCAGAGAAAATCAGACAATGGTCTAAAGGAGAAGTAAAGAAACCTGAGACAATAAATTATAGAACATTGAAACCAGAAAAAGAAGGACTTTTCTGTGAAAAAATATTTGGACCTACAAAGGATTGGGAGTGTCATTGTGGGAAATATAAGAGAGTAAGATATAAAGGTGTAGTATGTGATAGATGTGGGGTAGAAGTTACAAAGTCTAAGGTTCGTAGAGAGCGATTAGGACATATTGAATTAGCGGCTCCTGTATCTCATATATGGTATTTTAAAGGAATTCCTAGTAGAATGGGACTTTTGTTAGATATGTCACCAAGATCTTTGGAAAAAGTATTATATTTTGCATCTTATGTAGTTATAGATGGTGGAGATACTTCTCTATATGAAAAACAACTTTTGACAGAAACAGAATATAGAGAGGCTTATGAGAAATATCATAACAAATTTAAAGCTATGATGGGCGCAGAAGCGATAAAAGCGTTGTTGAAGAAAATTGACTTAGATAAAGAATCAAAGGAATTAAGACAACAATTAAAAGATGCTTCGGGCCAAAAAAAGGTAAGAATAACAAGAAGACTAGAGGTCGTAGAAGCATTTAGAAAATCAGGAAATAGACCAGAATGGATGATATTAGATGTTATCCCAGTAATACCTCCAGATCTTAGACCAATGGTACAACTAGATGGAGGAAGATTTGCGACATCAGATTTAAATGATCTATATAGAAGAGTTATAAATAGAAATAATAGACTTAAAAGGCTATTAGATTTAGGTGCGCCAGATATTATTGTTAGAAATGAGAAGAGAATGCTTCAAGAAGCAGTAGATGCTCTTATAGATAATGGTCGTAGAGGAAGACCTGTAACAGGTCCAGGTAATAGACCTTTAAAATCTCTATCAGATATGCTTAAAGGTAAGCAAGGAAGATTTAGACAAAACCTACTTGGTAAAAGGGTAGACTATTCAGGACGTTCAGTAATAGTAGTTGGTCCTGATCTAAAATTCTATCAATGTGGTATACCAAAGAAAATGGCTCTTGAGTTATTTAAACCTTTTGTAATGAAAAAATTAGTAGAAGAAGGTCATGCTCATAATATAAAATCAGCTAAAAGAATGGTTGAAAGAGTAAAACCACAGGTATGGGATGTATTAGACGCTGTAATCAAAGACCATCCAGTACTTCTAAACAGGGCTCCGACTCTTCATAGATTAGGAATACAAGCATTTGAGCCTGTTTTAGTTGAAGGAAAGGCCATTAAATTGCATCCTTTAGTATGTACAGCATATAATGCTGACTTTGATGGTGACCAAATGGCGGTACACGTACCTTTATCTACAGAAGCACAAGCGGAAGCAAGACTTTTGATGTTATCTACTAATAACATTCTTGCGCCAAAGGATGGTAAACCAATTACTACTCCTACACAAGATATGGTTTTAGGTGCTTATTACTTATCTCTTGAATCTCCTGGAGAACCTGGGGAAGGCATGATATTTAGAGATTTTGATGAAATGTTACACGCTTATTATAATGGTTCTGTAGGATTACATGCTAAGGTAAAAGTTAGAACGGGATTAGATGAATCTAATACAGGCATACTAGTTGAATCTACAGTTGGAAGATTTATATTAAATGAACATTTACCTCAAGATTTAGGATTTGTAGATAGGACTAAAGATAAATATTCATTAGAAGTTGATATGGTTGTAAATAAAAAGACATTAGGAAATATTATAGAGAAATGCTTTAGAAAACATGGAAATGCAGTTACTGCAACAGTGTTAGACCATATTAAGGAAACTGGTTTCCACTATTCAACAATAGGAGCAATATCTATTTCCATGGGAGATATATTTGTTCCAGAATCAAAACCTGAACTTTTGGCAAAAGCTCAAGAGCAAGTTGATAAATTTGAGAGGTCTTATCGTAGAGGACTTATATCAGATGATGAAAGATATGAAAAGGTTATTGAAATTTGGAATAAAACTACTGATGATTTAACTGATAGATTGATGGATGGACTAGATCCAATGAATAATATTTACATCATGTCTTTATCAGGTGCGAGAGGTAGTGTAAACCAAATTAGACAGTTGGCAGGCATGAGAGGACTTATGGCATCTGCATCTGGTAGAACCATAGAAATTCCTATTAAATCAAACTTTAGAGAAGGGCTTAGTGTATTGGAATTCTTCGTTTCAACTCACGGTTCTCGTAAGGGATTGGCAGACACGGCTCTTAGAACTGCAGACTCAGGATACTTAACTAGAAGATTAGTTGACGTAAGCCAAGATGTTATAGTTAGAGAAGTAGACTGTGGAACTGATGAATATTTATTGGTTAAACCTTTTAAAGATGGAAGAGAAGTTATTGAAGAGTTACATGATAGAATTGATGGAAGATATGCCTTTGAAGATATATTAAATCCTGAAACGGGAGAAGTTATAGTAAAGGCAAATGAAATGATTTCAGATTCTCAAGCAGAATTAATTGAAAAAGTTGGTATAACAGAAGTTAAGGTACGTTCTGTATTAGGATGTAAAGCTAAACATGGAGTATGTGCTCATTGCTATGGAAGAAACTTAGCAACAGGCGATGAAGTAAATATAGGTGAAGCTGTTGGAATTATTGCAGCTCAGTCAATCGGTGAACCGGGTACACAGCTTACAATGCGTACATTCCATACAGGAGGAGTTGCTGGAGCAGATATTACTCAGGGTTTACCTAGAGTTGAAGAATTATTTGAAGCAAGAAAACCGAAAGGACTTGCGGTAATTGCAGAAAACTCAGGAACCGTTAGTATAGAAGAAAGTAAGAGGAAAAAAGAAGTTATCATCACTTCGCCTAATGGAGAATCTATGAATTATAATATAGTTTATGGATCTAGGTTGAAAGTAAGACCTGGAGATATAGTTGAAGCAGGTGATGAACTAACAGATGGTTCTGTAAATCCTCATGATATCCTTAAAATTAAAGGAGTTCAAGGAGTTCAAAACTATTTAGTTAAGGAAGTTCAGAGAGTTTATAGGTTACAAGGTGTAGATATTAATGATAAACATATTGAAATAATTGTAAAACAAATGTTATCTAAGGTAAAAGTAGAGGATGCAGGAGATACCCATATGTTACCTGGTTCTTTGGTAAATTCTCATGAATTTGAGGAAAATAATAGAATAGCTGCTGAAGAAGAATTAGAGCCAGCAGTAGGAAGGAAAACTTTATTAGGTATTACAAAAGCTTCTCTAGCTACTGATTCATTTTTATCAGCAGCTTCATTCCAAGAAACCACTAGGGTTTTAACACAAGCTGCAATTGAAGGTAAGGAAGATTTTCTTCTAGGACTTAAAGAAAATGTTATCATTGGAAAACTTATTCCAGCAGGGACAGGAATGAAGAGATATAGAAACATTGAAGTCGTAGGAGATGAAAATATTCAAATTTTAGAAGAATTAAATGTTGACAGTGAAAATAACTGATGATAAAATGTATTAGTGTGTAAACTTAGAGAATACTCTGGATGACATAAAGATTATGTGGACTTTAGTCCACATAATCTTTAAAGTGTTTAAAGGAGGGAAGGTTTTATGCTATCAAAACTCAATGCTGACAATAAGATTGTTGGTGTCAAACAAGTAAAAAGAGCCTTGAGCTCTAAAGATGTTGAGGCAGTCTTTATAGCTAAAGATGCAGAAGATAAGGTTACAGACGAGATTAAAGACATTTGCATTAATAAACATATTCAAGTTATTTATGTTGATGATATGAAAAGTTTAGGAAATGCTTGTGGTATTGATGTTAATGCAGCAACTGCTGCGTTAGTAAAATAATATATAAAAAATAGAAGGAGGTGCCTTAATGCCAACCATTAACCAATTAATTAAAAGAGGCAGAGATAAAGTTGTTTATAAATCAAAATCTCCTGCTTTAGGAGTGAATCTAAACACTCTAAAAAAGAAGGAAACTGAAGTTAACTCACCACAAAAAAGGGGAGTATGTGTTGCTGTTAGAACAGTTACACCTAAGAAACCTAACTCAGCTTTAAGAAAGGTTGCTAGGGTAAGACTTACTAATGGTGAAGAAGTTGCAGCATATATCCCAGGAATTGGACACAACTTACAAGAACATAGTGTTGTTCTAATAAGAGGTGGAAGAGTTAAAGACCTTCCGGGTGTTAGATACCATATTGTTAGAGGTACCTTAGATGCTTCTGGCGTTGACAAAAGAATGCAAAGCAGATCTAAATATGGTGCTAAGAAGCCAAAGGCTAACAAGAAATAACAATTGCTTAAAATGCAGGATTATAATCCGTTGATATATATGCATTTTGGCGCGGTACGGCAAAATAATTTGTCGAGTACCAATGAATCGACTTTATATAGTTAAGGAGGGAAGTAAAGTGCCAAGAAAAGGACATGTACCAAAGAGAGAAGTTATGCCAGATCCTATTTATAATGATGTGGTAGTAACTAAATTAATTAATGGAATTATGTTAGATGGCAAGAAAGGAACTGCCCAAAGCATAGTTTATGGAGCTTTTGATTACATTCAAGAAAAAACTAATGAAGATGCACTAGAAGTATTCTATAAAGCTATGAACAATATCATGCCTGTACTAGAAGTAAAGGCAAGACGTATTGGGGGAGCAACTTATCAAGTGCCAATAGAAGTAAGAGCAGATAGAAGAGAAACTCTTGGTCTTAGATGGTTAGTAGACTATTCAAGAAAAAGAGGAGAAAAAACTATGGTTGAAAAATTAGCAAAAGAAATCTTAGATGCTTCAAATAGTATGGGAGCAAGTGTTAAGAAAAGAGAAGATACTCACAAGATGGCTGAAGCTAATAAAGCTTTCGCACACTACAGATGGTAATATATCGTTTTTATTGTGTGGAGGGGGACTAAGAATCAAGAAGAAGGAGGAAAAATTGTGCCAAGACAAATTTCATTGGAAAAAACTAGAAACATCGGCATAATGGCTCATATTGATGCAGGAAAAACAACCACCACAGAGAGAATTTTATTTTACACTGGTAAGATACACAAAATAGGAGAAACCCATGAGGGCGCTGCCCAAATGGATTGGATGGAACAAGAACAAGAAAGAGGAATTACAATTACATCTGCTGCAACTACATGTATGTGGAGAGAACATAGAGTTAATGTTATTGATACACCAGGACACGTGGATTTCACTGTAGAAGTAGAAAGATCATTACGCGTCCTTGATGGTGCAGTAGCTTTATTCTGCGCTAAGGGTGGAGTTGAACCTCAATCTGAAACTGTTTGGAGGCAAGCAGATAAATATCATGTACCTAGATTAGCATTTGTTAACAAAATGGATATTTTTGGAGCAGACTTCTATAGGGCAGTAGGAATGATTAAAGATAGACTTAAGGCCAATCCAGTACCTATACAATTACCAATTGGAAAAGAAGAAGGCTTTTTAGGAGTAGTTGACCTAGTTAATATGAATGCTAGAATTTACAAGGATGATCTAGGTGAAGATCTTGAAATAACAGAAATACCATCTGATATGTTAGATTTAGCCAAAGAATATAGAGAAAATTTACTTGAGAATGTAGCTGAACACGATGAAGAATTAATGATGAAGTATTTAGAGGGAGAGGAAATAACTACAGAAGAGCTTATGAGAGGTATTAGAACAGCAACTAATAAAGTAGAAATAACACCTGTTCTATGCGGTTCTTCTTATAAAAATAGGGGAGTACAGCCTCTATTAGATGCTATAGTTGATTATTTACCTTCTCCATTAGACATACCACCAATAAAAGGTATGGGATTAAATTCTGAAGAAGAGGAAGAAAGAATATCTTCAGATGATGAACCATTTTCAGCATTAGCATTTAAAATTGTATCAGATCCTTTTATAGGAAAACTTGCATATTTTAGAGTATATTCGGGTAGCCTTAAAGCTGGCAGTTATGTACAAAACACTAGCAAAGGTAAGAGAGAAAGAATTGGTAGAATATTGCTTATGCATGCTAACAAAAGAGAAGAGGTTGATGAAGTATTCGCAGGAGATATAGCAGCTGCTGTAGGATTAAAGGATACTTCTACAGGAGATACTTTATCTGATGATATACATCCAATAGTTTTAGAAACTATGGAATTCCCAGAACCGGTTATTCACGTAGCTATAGAACCAAAAACAAAGGCATCTCAAGATAAAATGGCTACTGCCTTAGCAAAGTTAGCTGAGGAAGACCCAACATTTAAAACTTATACTGATGAAGAAACAGGTCAAACAATAATCGCTGGAATGGGTGAACTTCACCTAGAGATAATTGTAGATAGACTTCTTAGAGAATTCAAGGTAGAAGCAAATGTTGGTAGTCCACAGGTAGCGTATAAAGAATCTATCCAAACTGCTGCAGAAGCAGAAGGTAAGTATGTAAGACAATCCGGTGGTCGTGGACAATACGGTCACGTAAAATTAAAAGTAGAACCTCAAGAACCGGGTTCGGGTTATGAATTCGTAAATGCTATAGTAGGAGGAGCAATACCTAAGGAATACATCAATGCTATAGATGGCGGAATTCAAGAAGCCTTGGAATCAGGTGTTATCGGAGGTTACCCAGTGTTAGATATAAAAGTTACTCTTTATGATGGATCATATCATGATGTAGACTCTTCAGAGATGGCATTTAAGATAGCTGGATCTATGGGTGTTAGAGCAGCTATTGCAAAAGCTAAACCTACATTACTTGAACCAATGATGAGGGTAGAAGTAATAGTACCAGAAGAGTATATGGGTGATGTTATAGGAGATATTAACTCTAGAAGAGGTAGAATAGAAGGAATGGAATTAAGAAGCGGTGCTCAAGTAATTAGAGGATTCGTGCCGCTATCAGAAATGTTTGGATATGCAACTGACCTTCGTTCTAATACTCAAGGTAGAGGAGTATTTTCTATGCAATTTGATCACTATGAATCAGTGCCGAATAGTATTGCAGAGAAAATTACAGGTAAGAAATAATCTATAATTAAGGAGGAAAATTGAAATGGCAAAAGCAAAATTTGAAAGAACAAAACCCCATGTAAATATAGGGACAATAGGACACGTAGACCATGGTAAAACAACATTAACAGCAGCAATTACAATGGTATTAAACAAAAGATTTGGCTCAGGAGAAGCAATAAGCTATGACAACATAGATAAAGCACCAGAAGAAAGAGAAAGAGGAATAACAATTTCCACATCTCACGTAGAATATGAAACAGCAAACCGTCACTATGCACACGTAGACTGCCCAGGCCATGCTGACTATGTAAAGAACATGATAACAGGAGCAGCACAAATGGATGGAGCAATCTTAGTAGTATCAGCAGCAGATGGTCCAATGCCACAAACAAGAGAACATATTCTATTATCAAGAAACGTAGGAGTACCAAAGATAGTAGTATTCTTAAACAAACAAGACATGGTAGATGACGAAGAATTAATCGAATTAGTAGAAATGGAAGTAAGAGAATTACTATCCGAATATGATTTCGACGGAGACAATACACCAATCGTAGTAGGTTCAGCATTAAAGGCAATAGAAGAACCAGACGGACCATGGGGAGACAAAATAGTTAAACTAATGGAAGAAGTAGACGCATACGTTCCACAACCAGAAAGAGATACAGACAAACCATTCTTAATGCCAGTAGAAGACGTATTCTCAATCACAGGAAGAGGAACAGTAGCAACAGGAAGAGTAGAAAGAGGAGTAGTAAAAACAGGCGATACAGTAGAAATCGTTGGATTAGCAGAAGAAGCAAGACAAGTAGTAGTAACAGGAGTAGAAATGTTTAGAAAACTACTTGATGAAGCACAAGCAGGAGACAACATAGGAGCGCTTTTAAGAGGAGTTCAAAGAAACGAAATCGAAAGAGGCCAAGTACTAGCAAAACCAAAATCAATAAACCCACATCTAAAATTTGAGTCAGAAGTATATGTATTATCAAAAGAAGAGGGTGGAAGACATACACCATTCTTTAACGGATATAGACCACAATTCTATTTTAGAACAACAGACGTAACAGGAAATATCCAATTAGAAGAAGGCGTAGAAATGGTAATGCCAGGAGATAACGCAAAGTTTACTATAGAACTAATCACATCAATAGCTATAGAAGAAGGACTAAGATTCTCAATTCGTGAAGGTGGAAGAACAGTAGGATCTGGAGTTGTAACTAAAGTTCTTGAATAATTTTTAAGTTTAGATATAAAGGCAGGGACCCGAAAAATGAAGGGCCCCTGCTAATCTCTAAAAATATATAAGAAAACTTAAAAAACTTAAGTTTATTTAAAAAAAAGCTTGAGTTTTCATTAGGTTTATTATAAAATGTATTAGTGTTCAATTTTAGACATTGCGATGACGCAAAAGGTGGCTGATTTTAAACAGGGAATTTTTGCTGAGAATGTCCGGTTATAAATCGGGCGACTGGGATTGCCGTTGCTTATTTAAAAAATAGCAACACACCCGGAGGTGTGTATCGGCAACGCCAAGTCGCATGTAAAAAACAGCATGCGATAGAAGGAGGGAATTAAATGTCAAACAATGGTAAACAAAAAATAAGAATTAGGTTAAAGGCTTATGATCATGAACTTTTGGATGCATCAGCTCAAAGAATAGTTGAGACTGCTAAGAGGACGGGTGCGACTGTGTCAGGTCCAGTACCTCTACCAACAGAGAAAGAAATAATCACAATACTAAGAGCAGTTCATAAGTACAAAGACTCTAGAGAGCAATTCGAGCAAAGAACTCATAAGAGATTAATCGATATCTTAAATCCTAATCAAAAGACTGTGGATTCACTTATGAAATTGAATTTACCTGCTGGAGTGGATATTGAAATTAGATCATAAGATATTTATATGATTACCTATGGTAATCCGCTGTAATATAATAGGAGGTGTAGTAATGAAAAACATAATAGGAAGAAAAATTGGAATGACTCAAATTTTCAAAGAAGATGGGTCTGTAGTTCCAGTAACAGTTGTTGAGGCTGGCCCTTTAGTTGTTGTTCAAAAGAAAACTGTTGAAATAGATGGATATAATGCAATCCAAGTTGGATTTCAAGATATAAAGGAACAAAGAATAAACAAACCTATAAAAGGTCATTTTAATAAAGGAAATGTAGCATATAAGAAATATTTGAAAGAATTTAAAGTAGAGAATCCAGATGAATATGAAATAGGTCAAGAAATAAAAGCAGATGTATTTGCTGAAGGTGACCTAATTGATGTTATTGGTATTTCAAAAGGTAAAGGAACACAAGGCGTTATAAAGAGACATGGATTTGGTAGAGGAAGAGAAACACATGGTTCTAAATTCCATAGAATGCCAGGTGGTATGTCTGCAGGTACTTACCCAGGAAGAGTATTTAAAGGCCATAGAATGATGGGCAGAATGGGAAATGAAAGAGTAACTGTACAAAACCTTGAAGTAGTTAGAGTAGATGCTGATAATAATCTAATCCTTATAAAAGGCTCAGTTCCAGGACCTAAAAAAGGAATAGTAACTATAAAAGAAACGGTTAAAAAGTAATAATTACGTCGGAAAGGAGGATGCAAAATGCCTAAGGTAAATGTTTATAACATGTTAGGAGAACAAGTAGGAGAAATTGAATTAAATGATAGTATATTTGGGATTGAAGTAAACCAACATGTAGTTTATGAAGTTGTAAAAAATCAACTTGCTAATAAAAGACAAGGAACACAATCTGTTAAAACTAGAGCAGAGGTAAGAGGCGGCGGTAGAAAACCTTGGAGACAAAAAGGTACAGGTAGAGCTCGTCAAGGTAGTATTAGAGCGCCACATTTCACAGGTGGTGGAGTTACGTTTGCACCAAAGCCAAGAGATTACAGCTACAGTGTGCCTAAAAAAGTTAAGAGACTTGCAATGAAATCTGCATTAACTTCAAAGGTTTTACAAAATGAAATAATCGTAATAGATGAAATAAACCTTGATGCTCCAAAAACTAAAGATATGGCTAATTTCTTAAATAAAATAAATGCAGATAAGAAAGCTTTAATAGTTATGGGAGAAAAGAATGCAAATGTTATAAAATCAGCAAATAACATTCCGAATGTACAAACTGCTCTTGTTAATACATTAAATGTTTATGATATATTAAAATATAATTCATTTATTATAACTAAGGATGCAGTAAGAAAAGTGGAGGAGGTGTATGCATAATGCGTAATCCACACGATATTATCATCAGACCAATAATAACTGAGAGAAGTATGGATGATATGGCATATGGCAAGTATACTTTTGTTGTTGATAAAAGAACAAATAAAGCTGAAGTAAAAAAAGCTATTGAAACTATATTTGGTGTAAAAGTTGAAAAAGTTAGTGTAATGAATATGCTTGGCAAAATAAAAAGACAAGGAATGAATTCAGGTAAGAGACCAGATTGGAAGAAAGCCATAGTGAAATTAACGGAAGATTCTAAGAGAATAGAATTCTTCGAGGGAATGGAATAGAAATTTCATAGAAGGAGGGAAAACGATGAGCGTTAGAAAATTTAAAGCAACTTCCCCTGCACTTAGACAGATGACAGTTTCTACATTTGAAGAGATAACAAAAAAAGAACCAGAAAAATCACTACTTATTAACTTAAATAGAAGTGGTGGAAGAAACTCACAAGGTAGAATAACTATTCGCCATAGGGGTGGTGGAGCTAAAAGAAAATATAGAATAATAGACTTTAAAAGAAATAAAGATGGTATACCAGGTCGTGTTGCTGCTATTGAATATGACCCAAATAGAACAGCTAATATAGCGCTTATTAATTATGTTGATGGTGAGAAAAGATATATTTTAGCCCCTCATAACTTAAAAGTTGGGGATATAATAGAATCCGGTGAAAATGCTGATATAAAAACTGGTAATGCATTGGAATTAAAAGATATTCCAGTTGGTACAAATGTTCACAATGTAGAGTTACAGCCAGGAAAAGGTGGTCAGCTTGTAAGATCTGCTGGTGCATCAGCACAATTAATGGCAAAAGAAGGAGAGTTTGCACAACTAAGACTTCCTTCAGGAGAATTTAGACTAGTTAGACTTAACTGCCGTGCAACAATTGGTCAAGTAGGAAATATATCTCATGAGCTTATTACAATAGGTAAAGCTGGTAGATCTAGACATATGGGTATTAGACCAACAGTTAGAGGTAGTGTAATGAACCCTGTAGACCATCCACATGGTGGTGGAGAAGGTAGAGCACCTATAGGTATGCCTGCACCATTAACTCCATGGGGTAAACCTGCAATGGGATTAAAGACTAGAAAGAAAAACAAGAAATCAGACAAATATATTGTAAGAAGAAGAACTAAGTAGTTAAATATCTGAAAGGAGGAGTAATCATGGGTAGATCTCTTAAAAAAGGACCCTTTTGTGATGACCATCTTCTTAAAAAAGTAGAAGAGTTAAATAAAAATAATGATAAAAAAGTTATTAAAACATGGTCACGTCGTTCAACTATATTTCCAGAAATGGTTAGTCATACAATAGCTGTACATGACGGAAGAAAACACGTCCCTATATATATTACTGAAGATATGGTAGGTCACAAGCTGGGTGAGTTTGTTCCAACGAGAACTTTTAGATCTCATGTTGATAAAAACGAAAGGTCATCTGGTGTAAGATAAAGGAGAAGGAGGGAAATATAGTGGAAGCTAGAGCTATAGCCAAATATGTACGAATTTCACCATTAAAGGTAAATTTCATATGTAAAGAAATCAGAGGCAAACAAGTAGATGAAGCTTTATCAATCTTAAGATTTACACCTAAAAAGGGTGCAAGAGTTCTTGAAAAGGTTTTAACATCTGCAATTGCTAATGCTGAAAATAACTTCAATATGGATAGAGATAATCTTTTTGTAGCTGATGCCTACGCAAATGATGGTCCACATATGAAAAGATTTAGACCTAAAGCGAGAGGTAGCGCTTATCCAATATTAAAAAGAAGTAGTCATATAGGAGTAACTGTAAAAGAAAGAGACTAGAAAAGGAGGGATAGTTAATGGGTCAAAAGGTTAACCCACATGGTTTAAGGGTCGGAATAATTAAAGATTGGGATTCAAAATGGTACGCTGATAAAAAGACTTTTAATGAATATTTAGTGGAAGACAATAAAATACGTGAATTTGTTAAGAGAAAACTATTCATCTCTGGTATTTCTAAAATTGAAATTGAAAGAGCTGCTAATAGAATTAAACTTACAGTATTCACAGCTAAACCAGGAATGGTTATAGGTAAAGGTGGTTCTGGAGTAGAGGAATTAAGATTAGATATTGAAAAAATGACTAAAAAGTCTGTAGTTGTAAATGTTGAAGAAATTAAAATTCCAGAATTAAATGCTCAATTAGTTGCTGAAAATATTGCTTCTCAACTTGAGAGAAGGGTTTCATTCAGAAGAGCAATGAAACAAGCAATCCAAAGAACTATGAGAGCTGGTGGAAAAGGAATTAAAACTTCAGTATCAGGAAGACTTGGTGGAGCAGATATGGCCAGAACTGAAGGGTATAGTGAAGGGACAATACCTCTACAAACATTAAGAGCTGACATAGATTATGGATTTGCTGAGGCAGATACTACTTATGGTAAGCTTGGAGTAAAAGTATGGTTATATAAAGGTGAAGTTCTTCCTACTAAGAAGGTAGAAAAAGTAGAGAAAACTGTAAAAGAATAGGATAAATTCCGTAGGAAGGAGGAAAATAAAATGTTAATGCCTAAAAGAGTAAAATATCGTAGAGTTCATAGAGGAAGAATGAAAGGTAAGGCTAATCGTGGAAATACAATTACTTATGGAGAATTCGGTTTACAAGCGTTAGAACCAACTTGGATTACTTCCAATCAAATAGAGGCTGCAAGAAGAGCTATGACAAGATATGTAAAAAGAGGCGGTAATGTTTGGATTAAAGTATTCCCAGACAAACCAGTAACGGAAAAACCTGCTGAAACACGTATGGGTTCAGGAAAAGGTTCACCTGAGTATTGGGTAGCAGTAGTTAAACCAGGTAGAATTTTATTTGAAATGGGTGGAGTATCAGAGGAAGATGCTAGAGAAGCAATGAGACTTGCTGCACATAAATTGTCAATAAAGACAAAGTTCGTTACTCGTGAGGAATCGCAAGAAAAGGGTGGTGAAGCTAATGAAGATTAAGGAAGTACGCCAATTATCAGAAGTAGAATTAAATAATAAGCTAACAGAGTTAAAAGCTGAATTATTCAACTTAAGATTTCAATTGGCTACTGGTCAATTAGATAATCCATTACGAATAAAAGCAGTTAGAAAAGATATAGCTCGTGTTAAAACAATAGTTAGAGAACGAGAATTAGGTATAGGAAAGGAGGTTTAATCTTAGATGGAAAGAGGTAATCGTAAGGTTAGAATAGGCAATGTTGTAAGTGATAAGATGGATAAAACTGTAGTTGTTGCTGTTGAGACTTTCGTAACACATCCTTTATATAAGAAACAAATAAGGAAGACCACTAAGTTTAAAGCTCATGATGAGAATAATGAGTGTGGAGTTGGCGATATCGTTAAAATAATGGAAACCAGACCACTTAGTAAAGATAAAAGATGGAGAGTAGTAAATATAGTAGAAAAGGCTAAATAGTCCTTTTAACTTGGAAGGGAGGTATTCGAATGATTCAAACGGAAAGCCGTATGAGAATAGCTGATAATTCAGGTGCTAAAGAAGTATTAGTTATTAGAGTATTAGGTGGAACAAATAAGAAATATGCTAGGGTTGGAGATATAGTAATTTGTACCGTTAAAACAGCAACACCAGGCGGAGTTGTTAAAAAAGGCGAGGTAGTAAAAGCTGTTGTTGTAAGAACTAAACATGGAGTTAGAAGAAATGATGGTTCTTATATCAAATTCGATGATAATGCCGCTGTTATTATAAAAGATGACAAGAACCCAGTAGGTACTCGTATATTTGGACCTGTTACTAGGGAGCTTAGAAGAGGAAACTTTATGAAAATAATATCCTTGGCACCGGAAGTACTATAGGAGGAGGTGTAAAGCATGCATGTAAAGAGTGGAGACACAGTAGTTGTTATTGCTGGAAAAGATAAAGGCAAAAAAGGGAAAGTACTAAGAGTATTACCTAAAGAAAATAAAGTAATAGTTGAAGGCGTAAACATGCTTACAAAACATAAAAAAGCACAAGGACCTACAGCTCCAGGCGGAATAGTTAAAATGGAAGGCGCAATAAATGTATCAAATGTGATGTATTATTGTGAAAAAGATAAAACTGGAGTAAGAGTTGGTCATAGCTTACTAGCTGATGGAAACAAAGTAAGAGTGTGTAAAAAATGTGGAGAAGTTCTAGATAAATAGTTTAATGTAGAGAGGAGGTAATAGGAATGGCTTCCAGATTAAAAGAAAAGTATACAAATGAAGTAATAAACGCTTTAATGGAAAGATTTCAATATGGCAATATAATGGAAGTGCCAAGGCTTGAAAAAGTAGTAATTAACATGGGTATTGGAGAGGCTAGAGATAACCCGAAATTACTTGAATCAGCAGTTAAAGAATTAGAAATCATTGCAGGACAAAAACCAGTTATAACTAAAGCTAAAAAATCAATAGCGAATTTTAAGCTACGTGAAGGTATGAATGTAGGTACTAAAGTTACTCTTAGAGGAGACAGAATGTACTACTTTTTAGATAAATTGATGAATATTGCATTACCAAGAGTTAGAGACTTTAGAGGAGTAAGTGATACTTCTTTTGATGGTAGAGGAAATTATGCATTAGGAATTAAGGAACAGTTAATATTCCCTGAAATTGAATATGATAAGGTTGAATCTATTAGAGGATTAGATATCATAATCGTAACTACAGCAAAAACTGACGAAGAGGCAAAAGAGTTCTTAGCACTAATGGGTATGCCCTTTAAAAAGTAAAGAAGGAGGGAATTTTTTTGGCAAAGAAATCTATGGTTGTTAAACAACAAAGAAAACAAAAATTTAGCAGTAGAGAATATAATAGATGTAAAATATGTGGAAGGCCTCATGCTTATTTAAGAAAATATGGAATATGCCGTATTTGTTTTAGAGAATTAGCATATAAAGGTCAAATACCTGGAGTTAGAAAAGCAAGCTGGTAACAACAAGCTTATGAAAGGAGGTAGCTAAATTATGATGACAGACCCAATCGCAGATATGTTAACGAGAATAAGAAATGGGAACAATGCGAAGCATGATTCTGTTGATATTCCTGCTTCAAACATAAAAAAACAATTAGCTCAAATCCTATTAGATGAAGGATTTGTAAAAGGCTATGATGTAATAGATGATGGGAAACAAGGGATTATAAGAGTAGATTTGAAATATGGTAAACATAGTGAAAAGGTTATATCTGGAATTAAGAGAATTTCTAAACCAGGCCTTAGAGTATATGTAAAATCTGATGAAGTTCCAAGAGTATTAGGTGGTCTTGGAATAGCAATACTTTCCACTTCTAGTGGTATTATGACTGATAAAGTTGCTAGAAAAGAAGGAGTAGGCGGAGAAGTTATTTGTTACGTATGGTAATAGATAACTAAATTACGTGAAGGAGGTGCACTCATGTCAAGAATAGGGTTAAAACCAATTACTATCCCAAATGGCGTGGAGATTAAGATAAATGACAATAACTTAGTTGAGGTAAAAGGTCCTAAAGGACAATTAGCTGAGCAAATAAATCCTGATATGGAAGTAAAGATAGAAGATGGTGTGCTAACAATTGCTAGACCAACTGAAAACAAAAAACATAAATCTTTACATGGTTTATCAAGAACTTTAATTTCAAACATGATAATAGGAGTTACTGAAGGATATTCAAAGGATTTAGAGATTGAAGGTACTGGATATAGAGCTGCAAAACAAGGGAAAAAATTAGTACTAACTTTAGGATATTCCCATCCAGTAGAACTAGAAGATCCTGCAGGAATCGAAGTAGAAGTACCAGCAGCAAATAAAATTGTTGTTAAAGGTATTGATAAACAATTAGTAGGTAATTATGCGGCTAATATAAGAGCATATAGAAAACCAGAGCCTTATAAAGGTAAAGGTATTAGATATGTTGGTGAAGTAATAAGACGTAAGGTTGGTAAGACTGGTAAGTAGAAGGGAGTGAAGGACATTGTTTAAAAAGATAAATAGAAATGAAAATAGACAAGCAAGGCATTCAAGAGTAAGAAAAAAAATCAATGGAACTCCTGCTAGACCAAGACTTAATATCTATAGGAGTGGAAACCATATATATGCTCAAATAATTGATGACTCAATAGGTCATACATTAGTTTCAGCTTCCACATTAGATAAATCTGCAAACCTTACTACTACAAACAATAAAGAAGCTGCAAAATATGTTGGGGAAACTATTGCTAAAAGAGCAATAGAAAAAGGCATAGAAGAAGTAGTATTTGATAGAGGCGGATATATTTATCATGGAAGAGTAAGGGAACTTGCTGAATCAGCAAGAGAAGCTGGACTTAAGTTCTAATAGAAGGAGGGGAATTAATGGAACGTTCATATAAAGACGGAAGTGAATTAGAATTAAAAGAAAGAGTTGTTAGCATCAACCGTGTTACTAAAGTTGTAAAAGGTGGTAGAAACTTTAGATTCAGCGCTTTAGTTGTAGTAGGAGACGAAAACGGTAATGTTGGAGTAGGAATGGCTAAAGCATTAGAGGTACCTGAAGCTATTAGAAAAGCTATCCAAGATGCTAAAAAACATGTAATATCAGTTCCTCTTGTTGGAACTACAATACCACATGAAATTATTGGAGAATTTGGAGCAGGAAGAGTATTATTAAAACCATCTAAAGAAGGTACTGGAGTTATTGCTGGTGGAGCAGTGCGTGCTGTATGTGAATTAGCTGGTATAAGAGATATAAGAACAAAATGTTTAGGAACAAACAACCCAAGAAATGTTGTTAATGCTACAGTTGAAGCTCTAAAAGGACTTAAGAGAGCAGAAGATGTTGCAAAATTAAGAGGAAAAACTGTAGAAGAAATATTAGGCTAGGGGGGATTTTAGAATGGCTATGATCAAAATTAAGTTAGTTAAAAGCCCTATTGGCAGACCAGAGACTCACAGGAAAACAATAGAGGCTCTTGGATTCAAGAAGATTGGTCAAGTAGTGGAAAAGAATGATACCCCTCAAATTAGAGGTATGATACATCAAGTAAGCTACATGGTTGAAATACTAGATTAGATTTAAGGAGGTGTAACTATGAAACTAAATGATTTAAGACCAAATGCTGGCGGAGGAACTAAAGCTAAGAAGAGACTAGGTAGAGGTATTGGTTCTGGTCTTGGAAAAACATCTGGTAAAGGTCATAAGGGTCAAAACTCAAGATCAGGCGGTGGAGTTAGACCAGGGTTTGAAGGTGGCCAAATGCCATTATTTAGAAGAATTCCAAAGCGTGGCTTTACTAATATATTTGCAAAAGAATATGCCACAGTAAATATTGAAGAGTTAAATAGATTTCCAGAAAACACAGTTGTTACTCCAGAGCTTTTATTCAGTGAAGGAATAGTTAAAAAAGGAAAAGCAAAAGATGGAGTAAAAATACTTGGAGATGGGGAGCTTAGCATCAAACTTACTGTACAGGCACAAAAATTTAGTAAAACTGCCGCTGAAAAGATTGAGGCTGCAGGAGGAAAGGTAGAGGTGATATAAATGCTTTCGACCTTAAGGAATGCCTGGAGGATACCCGAAATTAGAAAGAAGATTATATTCACATTGTTAATGTTATTAGTTTTTAGATTAGGATCTAGTATACCAGTTCCATATATGAATAAAGATATTATAACTGATATATTTGAGAGAACTAAGGGCGGAATATTACAATTCCTTGACTTAATGGGCGGTGGAACCTTAAGTAACTTTAGCATATTTGCTACGAATATTTATCCATATATTACAGCATCTATTGTAATTCAACTTCTTACTATAGCGATTCCTAGATTAGAAGAATTAGCTAAAGAAGGAGAAGAAGGTAAGAAGAAAATAACAAAGTATACTAGATATACTGCTATGGGCTTAGCATTAATTCAAGCCATAGGATATACTTTTGGATTATTTAGTTCAGCATTACAAACTACTAATGCTCTACAAAATATAATAGTTATAATTACTATGGTAGCAGGTACCGCATTTTTAATGTGGATAGGAGATATGATAACTGAAAAAGGAATTGGTAACGGTATATCACTTATAATCTTTATAGGAATTATATCTAGATTACCAAGCGATTTAATAAACACATTTAATTTAGTGAGAATAGGCGAATTAAATGCAATAAAAGTTATTATCTTTGCTATAGTATTTTTGTTTATAATTGCACTTGTAGTTGCATTACAAGAAGGGGAAAGAAGAATTCCTGTTCAATATGCTAAGAGAGTAGTTGGAAGAAAAATGTATGGTGGTCAATCCACACATATACCTGTAAAAGTATCAATGGCAGGAGTAATGCCAGTAATATTTGCATCATCTTTACTAGCATTTCCACAAACCATAGCATTATTTACTAAAGGATCTCCTTCAGCATGGATAACTAAATGGTTGACACCACAAGGTAACATTGGTGTTTGGATATATTCAATATTAAATGTTCTATTGATTATGTTCTTTACTTATTTTTATACAGCTATTCAATTTAATACTGTAGAATATGCGAAGAACTTACAACAAAATGGAGGATTTATTCCAGGAATTAGACCAGGAAGACCAACATCTGAACATTTAAATAAGGTTGTAACTAGAATTACATTTGTTGGCGGATTAGCTTTAGCAGTTTTAGCATCTTTACCAATTATTTTATCTAAGATATTTGGTATGAGTGTTAATTTCGGTGGAACAAGTATAATAATAGTAGTAGGTGTTGCACTAGAAACTGTTAAACAAATGGAAGCACAAATGTTAATGAGACATTATAAAGGATTTTTAAATTAAGCTATAGGAGATGAGTAGTGTGAGATTAATCTTATTAGGGCCACCTGGTGTAGGTAAGGGAACTCAAGCATCAGCTATAGTAAAGAAATATAATATACCACATATTTCAACTGGAGATATATTCAGAGCAAATATAAAAGAGGGAACTGAATTAGGTAAAAAGGCCAAGGAATATATGGATAAAGGTCTTTTAGTACCAGATGAACTTGTGGTTTCAATTGTAAAAGACAGACTAACTAAAGAGGATTGTGTCGATGGTTTTCTTTTGGATGGATTTCCAAGAACTATAAATCAAGCGGAGGCTCTAGACAAAGAACTTACAAAAATGGGTATAAAACTTGATAAAGTTGTTAATATTGATGCAGACAAGGAAATTTTAATAGAAAGAGCTATTGGTAGAAGAATTTGCAAAACTTGTGGCGCTTCTTATCATATTAAATTTAACCCACCTAAGGTGGAAAATAAGTGCGATATAGATAATGGAGAATTATTTCAAAGAGATGACGATACCTATGATACAGTAGCTACTAGGATAGAAGTATATCTTAAACAGACACAACCACTAATTGACTATTATAAGGAAAAAGGGATAATACTTAATATAGATGGAACTAAACCAATAGAGGAAGTCTTTGAAACTATAGTGAAAGCTTTAGAAGATAAATAGGAAAGGTAATACCTTTTATAAAGAAGCCAGCATGTTAATAAGCTATTATAAAGAGGTGAATTTATAATGGATTTAAGTGACGACATAGCCATCGGTCAGGTGGTTAAGTCGAGAGCTGGAAGGGATAAAGGGAAAGTTTTCTTAGTACTGGACATCGTAGATAGTCAAAATGTATTGATTGTAGATGGGAGTTTAAGAAAACTTGACAATCCAAAACAGAAAAAAATGAAACATTTGATTGTTTATAATACGGTTTTACCTGAATTAAGGTATAAGCTGGATAATAAAATGAAGATCAATAATGCGTATATAAGAAAATTATTAGAACCTTTCAATAAGAGTTTCTAAATTTGTTTGAACAGGAGGTTCGAAAACCTAATGTCTAAATCTGATGTTATTGAAGTTGAAGGTACGGTAGTAGATGCCTTACCTAATGCTATTTTTAAAGTAAAACTAGAAAATGGTCATGAAATATTAGCCCATATTTCTGGAAAATTGAGAATGAATTATATAAGGATACTTCCTGGAGATAAGGTAACAGTTGAGCTGTCGCCCTATGATTTGACTAGAGGCAGAATAACCTGGCGAAACAAGTAGCATGGGAGGGATTTAAATGAAAGTAAGACCATCAGTTAAGAAGATATGTGAGAAATGCAAAATAATCAAAAGACATGGAAAAGTCATGGTTATTTGTGAAAATCCAAGACATAAGCAAAAACAAGGCTAATTATAACGAAATTGCTTTTGTGAATGTATTTATTTTAGGAGGTGTAAGCATTAATGGCAAGAATAGCAGGTGTTGACTTACCAAGAGACAAGAGAGTTGAAGTTGGTTTAACATATATATTCGGCATTGGTAGACCAAGAGCAAATGAAATATTAGCGAAGGCTGGTGTAAACCCAGATACTAGAGTAAAGGATTTAACAGAATCTGAAGTATCAAGCCTTAGAGCTGTTATAGATAGTTACCATGTAGAAGGTGACTTAAGAAGAGAAATTGCTCTAAATATAAAAAGACTTAGAGAGATCAATTGTTATAGAGGAATGAGACATAAGAGAGGACTTCCAGTAAGAGGTCAAAGGACTAAAACTAACGCTAGAACAAGAAAAGGTCCAAAGAGATTGGTATCTAAAAAGAAGTAGGTAAAGGAGGGAAATTAAGTGGCAGCTAAAAAAGGCAAAGCAACTCGTGTTAGAAGAAGAGAACGTAAAAACATAGAGAGAGGTCAAGCACATATCTCATCAACATTTAACAATACTATGGTTACCTTAACAGATTTACAAGGAAATGTATTGTCATGGGCTAGTGCTGGACAATTGGGTTTTAGGGGTTCAAGAAAATCTACTCCTTACGCAGCACAACAAGCAGCTGAAGAAGCAGCTAAAAAAGCTATGGAACACGGTTTAAAGAGTGTAGAAGTATATGTTAAGGGACCTGGTTCAGGAAGAGAAGCAGCAATTAGGTCATTACAAGCAACAGGATTAGAAGTAAATATGATTAAAGATGTTACTCCTATTCCTCATAACGGATGTAGACCACCAAAACGTAGAAGAGTTTAATAGGAGGTGTAGTAGATGGCAAGGTATACAGGTCCAGTTTGCAGACTATGTCGTAGGGAAGGTATGAAACTATTTCTAAAAGGAGATAGATGTTATACAGACCACTGTGCAGTAACTAAGAGAAATTATGCACCAGGACAGCACGGACAATCAAGAAAAAAAGTAACAGAATATGGAATGCAACTTAGGGAGAAACAAAAAGTTCGTAGATTCTATGGAATCTCTGAATCTCAAATGGTTAAATATTTCATAATGGCAGATAAAATGAAGGGAATAACAGGTGAAAACCTACTTAAAATCCTTGAATTAAGATTAGACAATGTTGTATATAGAATGGGTTTTGCATCATCAAGAGCAGAAGCTAGACAATTAGTAACACATGGTCATTTCTTAGTTAATGGTTCTAAAGTAGATATACCATCTGTAATTCTTTCTGTTGGAGATGTTATTGAAATAAAAGAAAGAACTAGAAGTAGTGAAAAGATTAAAAATTTAGTAGCAAATCATAATGGCAACACTGTTAAATGGATAAATGTGGATATTGATGGATTGAAGGGTAGCATAGTAGCTGAACCAACTAGAGAGGATATAGATATACCAGTAGAAGAACACTTAATCGTTGAGTTATATTCTAAATAATAGTATTCATAACAAAATCAGTTGCCCTCGTACTTTAACAAACCAAATTTTAAGGAGGGTTAATGTTAATGATAGAAATTGAAAAACCAAGAATTGAAATTCTAGAGTTGAGTGATGATGAGAGTTATGGAAAGTTTATGGTAGAGCCTCTTGAGAGGGGCTATGGTACAACCTTAGGCAATTCACTTAGAAGAGTGTTATTATCTTCATTACCAGGCGCAGCGGTATCTTCGATAAAAATTCAAGGAGTACTACATGAATTTTCAACTATACCAGGTGTACTGGAAGACGTACCAGAAATAATATTAAATATAAAAGGTCTTGCTGCTAGAATATATACTGATGAACCTGTGACCTTAAGAATTGAGGCACAAGGTTCTCAAGTTGTAACAGCAGGAGATATTATTACAGGACCAGATGTGGAGATTATAAATAAGGATCATCATATTGCTACCGTAAATGAAGATGGTAATCTATACATGGAACTTGAATTAGTTAAGGGTAGAGGCTATGTAGTAGCCGAAAGAAATAAAAAAGAAGGTCAACCAGTAGGCGTTATACCCGTTGACTCTGCATTTACTCCAGTAAAGAAAGTAAATTTTGCAGTGGAAAATACAAGAGTAGGTCAGATTACTGACTACGATAGATTGATTCTAGAAGTATGGACAAATGGAACGATGAATCCTGATGAGGCTACATCTTTAGGAGCAAAAATACTTACAGAACACTTAAATCTTTTTATTGGGCTAACTGAACATGTTAGTGAAGTTGAAATAATGGTAGAAAAAGAAGAGGACAAGAAAGAAAAAGTTCTTGAAATGACTGTTGAAGAGTTGGATCTTTCAGTACGTAGCTATAATTGCTTAAAGAGAGCAGCAATAAATACAGTAGAAGAATTAACACAGAAAACTGAAGAAGATATGATGAAAGTAAGAAATCTTGGTAAAAAATCCCTTGAGGAAGTACAAAGAAAACTTGCTGAATTAGGATTGAGTTTAAAAAAATCTGATGAGTAACAAGGCATGAAGGAGGGATAAATGTGACAACATTAAGAAAACTTGGTCGCCCTACAGATCAAAGAAAGGCAATGCTTAGAAACCTAGTAACATCCTTGTTGAGAACCGGAAAAATAGAAACAACAGTTACTAGAGCTAAGGAAACAAAAAGAATGGCAGACAAGATGATAACCTTAGCAAAAAGAGGAGATTTACATGCTAGACGTCAAGTTTTAGCTTATATATATGATGAAGATGTAGTAAAGAAGCTATTTGATGAAATAGGACCAAAATATCAAGATAGAAACGGTGGCTATACAAGGGTACTAAAAGTTGGACCTCGTCGTGGAGATGGGGCAGAAATAGCTATATTAGAATTGGTATAAATGGTAGGGGATTAAGTTTAAACTTAGTCCCTTTATTTTATGACCTAACTTAGCGAACGATAGTGAGCTTTAGTAGGTCAAACGCAATGAGAACCAAATCTATACGAACGTAGTAAGTAAATAGATTTGAGCTTCGAGACTGCGTGGATGTCCTACTATCAAAAGTATAGTAATGAATGATGGTAGGATGGTAGGTCAAAGGCAATGGGCATAGCGAGAAAATAAATTTGTGCAGTGAGACTAAAGAAATATACTAACTAAATTTAGGGTATAAATCTGTAAGATTGTGAATTGTAGATTGAATTAAGGGTATCCTTATGTTATATTAGAGTATGGAAATAATAAAAAAATAGAGGTATAACAATGAATGATACAATGATAAAAATCGAAGATGTTACCTATGAATATAAGTCATTAATAGATGATAGTACTCAACAGGCAGTAAAGAATTTAGATTTAGAAGTTAAAAAAGGTGAATTTTTATTAATATTAGGTCATAATGGTTCGGGTAAATCTACATTGGCTAAACTTATGAATGGATTATTGATGCCAACAACAGGTAATATTTTTGTAATGGGAATGAATACCAAAGATACAGAAAAAATATGGGAAATAAGGGAGAAAGCAGGTATGGTATTCCAAAACCCAGACAACCAAATAGTTGCTACAATAGTAGAAGAAGATGTAGCTTTTGGGCCGGAAAATTTAGGCATACCTCCATTAGAAATAAGGAAAAGGGTAGATGAAGCCTTAGAAATAGTTGAAATGACAGAGTATAAGAAACATGCACCTCATCTTCTATCAGGCGGTCAAAAGCAAAGAGTTGCTATTGCTGGAATACTTGCCATGAAGCCAGATTGTATTATTTTAGATGAGCCAACTGCTATGTTAGATCCTATAGGTAGACTTGAAGTAATGAATACTATAAAAAAGTTAAATAAAGAAGAAAATAAGACGATAGTTCTAATTACACATTATATGGATGAAGCTGTAGAGGCAGATAGAATTCTTGTAATGGAGCAAGGAGAAATAGTAATGGAAGGAACACCAAGGGAAATATTTAGACAAGTAGATAAAGTGAAGGAATTAGGTTTAGATGTACCCCAGGTAACTGAGTTAGTATATGAGTTAAGAAAAGAAGGATTATATATAAAAGAAGATATACTATCCATAGAAGAATTGGTGGAATTATTATGATGCTGAAAATAAATAATTTAAATTATTTATATAATAAAAATACTCCATTTGAAAAAAAGGCCCTTGATAATATAAATTTAGAAATAGACGAAGGGGAATTCATAGGATTAATAGGTCATACAGGTTCTGGAAAGTCTACTTTTGTACAACATTTAAATGGGTTAATGAAACCAACTTCAGGAAATATAATAATAGATGGAGTAAATATAGTAACAAAGGATGCAAATCTAAAAGAAGTTAGACAAAAAGTAGGACTTGTATTCCAGTATCCAGAGCATCAGCTGTTTGAAGAAACTATTTATAAGGATATCGCTTTTGGTCCTAAAAATTTAGGACTCAATGAAGAATATGTCCACAATAGGGTAAAAGAATCCATGGAATTAGTAGGACTAAATTTTGAAGAATTAAAGGATAGATCTCCTTTTGAGCTAAGCGGAGGACAAAAAAGAAGAGTAGCCATAGCAGGAGTAATAGCTATGAAACCTAAGATATTGGTTCTAGATGAGCCAACAGCAGGTCTTGATCCAAGAGGTAGGGATGAAATCTTAGGAGAAGTTCAAAGCCTTTATGAAAAAGGTGGCATTACAATAATATTAGTATCCCATAGTATGGAAGATGTGGCAAAGCTAGTAGATAGAATACTTGTAATGCACAAAGGCAGAGTAGAAATGGATGGCAGTACTAGGGAAGTCTTTAGAAGGGCAGAAGAATTGGAAGGTTTAGGATTGGGAGTTCCACAAATAACGAAATTTATGAAAAAGTTCAAAGAAAAGGGAAATGATGTTAATGACGATGTATTAACAGTAAATGAAGCTAAGGAAGAAATATTAAAGTTTTTAAGGAGAAAGAAAAATGCTTAAAGATATAACTATAGGTCAATATTTTCCTGGAAATACTATAATCCATAGATTAGACCCAAGAATAAAGATAACTATAATTTCATTGTTCATAGCATCATTGTTTTTCATCAATACTTTTATGCCATATATATTTATATTGGGTTTTATTCTTATGGTAGTTAAGGTATCAAATGTGCCATTAAAGTTTATTTTAAAAGGAATTAGACCCCTTTTATTTATCATATTAATAACTTTTACTATAAATATTTTTATGACTAAAGGAGAAGTATTGTATGACATAGGACCTTTGGCTGTAACTAAAGAAGGACTATATTTAGCTGTTTTTATGGCGTTAAGGTTAATCTTTCTAATTACAGGTACTTCACTTCTTACACTTACTACATCGCCTATAGCATTAACTGATGGAATAGAAAAATTATTATCGCCATTTAAAAAAATTGGATTACCAGCCCATGAATTAGCTATGATGATGACCATAGCATTAAGGTTTATTCCTACACTATTAGAAGAAACTGATAAAATAATGAAAGCCCAAATGGCTAGAGGTGCGGATTTTGAATCTGGTAATATATTGAGTCGGGCTAAGAACTTGGTACCACTATTAGTGCCTTTATTTATAAATGCTTTTAGAAGAGCTGATGAATTGGCTACAGCAATGGAGGCTAGATGCTATAGAGGTGGAGATAATAGAACTAGATTGAATGAGTTAAATTTAGAAAAAATAGACATAATAACATTAATATCCATGACTATATTTTTTGGATTTATTATAAGTACTAGATATATATAGGGGTAATTATGAAGAATATTAAACTTACCATTGAATATGAAGGGACAAATTATTCTGGATGGCAAAGACAAGATAATGCTATAACCATACAGGGGAAATTGGAAGATGCTTTAGAAATCTTAGTGGAGGAGAAAATAAAGCTTATTGGTTCTGGAAGAACTGATGGAAAGGTTCATGCATTAGGACAGGTTGCAAATTTTTTGACCACATCCAATATTCCAGGGGAAAGGTATAAATATGCTTTAAAGTTTTTATTACCTGATGATATTACTATTATAGAATCAGAAGAAGTGGATCTAAACTTTCATGCAAGATTCGATGCTCTTAAAAAGAAATATAAGTATATAGTATATACTGGGGAATTGCCAAGAGCTATATATAGAAATTTTTCTTATTATGTGCCATATAATATTGATATAAATAAGATGATAGAAGCTTCTAAATATTTAATTGGAACCCATGACTTTTCTGCCTTTATGTCTGCTAATTCAGATGTAAATAGTACTATTAGAACAATTTATGATATATCCATAGAAAAAAACAAAGATTTAATAAAATTTAGTGTAGAAGGAAATAGTTTCCTTAGAAATATGGTGAGAATAATTGTAGGTACGTTGCTTTTTGTTGGATTTGGGAGAATTGATGTGGATAATTTACCCAAAATAATCCTAGATGGAGAAAGAAAAGGGGCAGGACCTACGGCTCCACCTCAGGGATTATTTTTAGAAAAAGTTTACTACCCTTAAAAAACGTATTGACATAGCTAATTACTTGTATTAGAATATATTAGAGTGTTTTAAAAAAGCCCCGGAACTTTTTTAACTTTGATTACTCAACGTTGGTATAAGGAGGGAAAATGATGAAAAGCTTTATGGCTAAAACAAACGAAGTTGATAGAAAATGGTATGTAATAGATGCAGATGGCAAAGTATTAGGAAGATTAGCTACAGAGGTAGCTACAATACTAAGTGGAAAGAATAAGCCAATATATACTCCTCATGTAGACACTGGTGACTTTGTTATCATAATAAATGCAGATAAAATTAAATTAACTGGTAAAAAATTAGAACAAAAAAGTCATTTCTACCATACTGGATATCCAGGTGGAGGAAAAGAAATATCATATAAGAGAATGATGGAAGAAAAGCCAGAAATGGCTATTGAATTAGCAGTAAAAGGAATGCTTCCTAAGAATAGTCTAGGAAGAAAAATGATTAAAAAGATGAAAGTTTATAGTGGAAATGAGCATAATCACGAAGCTCAAAGACCTGAGATATATGAATTTTAATGCTCACGAGAAAGGAGGACTGTAAGTGGCTAATATACAATTTTTGGGAACAGGAAGAAGGAAGACTTCAATAGCAAGAGTTAGATTAGTACCAGGAAATGGTAATATTACTATAAATAAAAGAGATATAGCAGAATATTTCGATTATGAGACTTTAAGAGTAATTGCAAAAGAACCACTTGTTATTACTGAAACTATGGATAAATATGATGTTTTGATAAATGTTGAAGGCGGTGGGTCTACAGGTCAAGCTGGTGCAATTAGACATGGTATAGCAAGAGCACTAATTGAATCAGATGGAGAGTTAAGACCTATACTTAAAAAAGCAGGACATTTAACAAGAGATTCAAGAATGAAAGAAAGAAAGAAATATGGTCTTAAGAAAGCAAGAAGATCACCACAATTTAGCAAGAGATAGAACAAACAATGGAACACCAAAGGCATATATACCTTTGGTGTTTTTTGATATAAATTTATTTTATAATGACTTATATAGATAATGTATTTATGTCCACTATATTTAAACCGACAATCAGTAGATATATTCTCCTAGTTGGTGGTTTTTTATTCTATGATTAATAATATTATTTATATACATTTCTAAAAATTATCATTGACATTTTGGTCTATTCAGTATAGATTAAAATAGGAAGTCGATTCTGAATAGACCAAGGAGGTTTATCATGAAGTATTATAAACTTGCAGAAACTGAAGAGAAGTTTGCAGAATTAATCTGGCAGAACGAGCCGATTAGTTCTGGTGATCTTGTGAAGTTATCTGAAAAAGAAATGAATTGGAAGAAATCAACAACATATACAGTACTTAAAAAATTATGTGAAAAAGACATTTTCCAAAATGAAAATACTATTGTATCATCTCTAGTCACAAAGGATGAGTATTACGCAAAGCAAAGCGTTCGCTTCGTTGAGGATACTTTTGGAGGGTCATTGCCGAAATTTATAACGTCTTTTATTGGAGCAAGAAAATTAAGTAGATACCAGGTTGAAGAGATAAAAAAGTTGATTGATGAGTATGAGGAGGTGTAGCAATGAGTGAACAATTTCTTACCGTTTTTAATATGAGCCTTACGGCAAGCTATGTAATCATTTTTGTAATATTTATCAGACTACTACTCAAAAAAGCTCCAAAATTTGTCTCCTACGCATTATGGGGTGTGGTGGCATTTCGCCTTATAACTCCGTTCTCCTTTGAAAGCATGTTTAGCCTTATGCCACGGAATACAAATTCTGTTCCAATCCCCCGTGATATTATCTATCAGCAAAGCCTGCAGATTAATAGTGGGATAGAAGTAGTTGATTCTTTTGTAAGCAAATCACTTCCTGCACCGACTATTGGAGCAAGTGCAAACCCACTTCAGATTTATGTGCAAATAGGTATATACATCTGGATATTAGGCATAATAGTATTACTTATTTACAGTCTAGTGTCCATTTTACAATTAAAAAGACAGCTAAAAAGTGCACAATTGATAGAGAAGAATATCTACGAAGCTGAGAATTTAAAAACACCATTTGTGCTTGGCTTAGCAAGACCAAAGATTTATTTACCAGTTGGACTTAACGCCGCCGAAAGAAGCTATATTTTGCTACATGAGCAGACCCACATCCATCGAAAAGACCACATAATTAAGTTGTTAGCTTTCTTTATATTGTCCATACATTGGTTTAATCCTCTTGTGTGGATAGCGTTTATGTTAATGAGCATAGATATCGAGCTATCCTGTGATGAAAGAGTATTGAAAGAAATGAATGAAGATATTAAAAAGTCTTATGCTAATTCGTTATTGTCGCTTGCTACAGGAAGGCACATTTTAAATGGTAGTCCTCTTGCTTTTGGTGAGGGGAATGTAAAAGTGAGGATAAAAAATGTGTTGAATTATAAAAGACCAAGGTTTTGGGTAATTGTTTTCTCAACTATCATTGTGACAGCAGTTGGAATCGGACTAATAGCAAATCCGAAAGCTACGGCAATAATTGGTGCGGATGGACCTACTGATATAATTATTAGCCCCAAAAATGGAGTTGTAATAGCCGAGTCAGACAGGGTTACATTATATGTAAATAATGTAAAAGAAGATATGTATGAAGGAATTACAGTACAAACAAAGGATACTATCAATTCTTTTTCATGGGTTAATGTGATAAATCCAACTATGCACCAACTATTAATGTTGTAGATGTAGATAATGATGGCAAAGAGGAAATAATTATTATATTAGTAACAGATTATGGTACAGGTGTTTTACATCAAGATATTCATATTTTAAATATGGAAGATTTATCTGAAATTAATACACAAGACCCTATCGATGAAATCAATAAAGAAGTAAATTCTACCATTACTAAAAAAGAAGGCGAAGTAAATGTGATAATAAAATGGGATGGAAAGGTAATTGAAAAAAGCTATAATGAATCAGATGCTGGTATTTGGTTTGATGAAGTTACATTCGGTTCAGTTATTATGTATGAAATAATTGATAACAAAATAACTGCAAGTATATTAGGCGCTGTATCACCTTCAGGATTTCCTGTAACAGCATTTATTGAATATGGCTCAGACCTTAGAGTTGATACTATTACAATCCTTGAGCAATAAGATTTATATTTCACTTGAAATATAAATAGTAATATAATAAACAGGTTAAACGGGCAGATTAATAGTAGTATATAGACATTTTACACGATTTACACATGGTTTAAAATAGTTACTTTATACATTCCGATATATTGTGGTTGGAGTATGGCTTATAACACTATATATAGTGTATTTTAGGTAAATTTATTCCGTACATCAGTTACCAAAACGATAATATAATGAAAAATAAAACCCCCCCAAATACTGATATTTGAGGGGTTTATTATTTGTGAGATTCTATGAAAACTTATGAAAATTCATTCGTAACTAACTAACAAACAACTAACACGCAACTAACAAACTATTTTAACATGTCAATAGCTTCTAAAAGTTCTTTAATGTCTGTATGAGTATAGATATCAGCAGTAGTTGAGTAGTTAGCGTGACCTATTATATTTTGCAAAGATTTTTTGTTCGATCCTGCTCTATCCATTCTGCTAGCAAAAGTATGCCTACAATCATGAGGAGTGTGTTCCATATTTAAAATACTCATTGTAGGCATCTAGATTTCCCTGTAATAGTTGTCATATAGTAATATTTACCTAATACAATTATAAATTACTCTAATGAACAGATATCTTTTAAAAGATTTATAATATCTTTATTAGTAAGAAATTATAGTAAACACTGGACCTCCAGTGTATTTTTAATATTTTCATAATTAATCTAACTTTTCCTTGGAATATACTTTGTAAGATTACAATATATTTCTATAGGAGGGGATAAGGAGAGATGAAATTACTTATTATCAAAAAAAGATATATTAGACTAGTAGCAGCAGTAGCAGCTATAATTTTAATACTAAGCTATGGCTTATTGAAGCAATCTGAGGTTATGCCCGTAAGTTATCTGCCAATAGCAAATAAAATCATTGCTATAGACCCAGGCCATGGAGGCGTAGATCCAGGAGCAGTAAGTAAAAATGGAATTAAAGAAGATGAGATAAATTTAGCAATATCATTAAAACTTAAAAGATTGATTGAGCAAAGTGGTGGAATAGTTTTTATGACTAGAACGACAGATAAAGGCTTATATACATCAGAGGCTAAAACCCTTAGACAAATGAAAACCGAAGATTTAAAAAAGAGAAGGGAAATTGTAAATAATAGTGGCAGCCATATATTTATATCAATACATTTAAACAGCTTTACTAGACCTAATTATTATGGGGCACAGACATTTTATAAAAGTGGATCAGAAGAGGGAGAGAAATTAGCATCAATAATACAAGAAGAATTAAAAAATATATTAGATAAAGATAATAAAAGACAGCCTTATGAAAGAGATGATGTATATATATTAAAAGAGGTAAGTATGCCGGCAGTATTAGTTGAATGTGGTTTTCTCTCAAATGCTGCGGAAGAAAAGCTATTAATAGATGAATCGTATCAAGAAAAAATAGCATGGTCAATATATGTGGGAATAATGAATTATTTTAACGATATGGATGCAAATCATAAATTTTGAAATGTTAATAAAAGCTGTGGATAAGATTGATAACTGTGAATAGTTGATAATACATATTTATCAGTATTAGGAAAATTAATAGTTATAAGAGAATCGGAAGTTTACATAAATTATCCACGACCTATTGTGGATAATGTGGATAAAGTGAATTAAAAATTGATAAAACTTTATTAAAAATATTAAATTAGCATTTAATGCTATAAATATCACATATACAAGAGTTAATTTAAATAATATCAATTTAATACAGTATTGCGTATTTTTTACTCCTCTTGTATAATTAAGTCATACTACAATATACTGCCTATAAATAAAATCAGTTTAATTTTTAGATAATTGGGTAATATATTTGTAGATTTGAAAAAATAAGGGAAGGAGTGGTTAAATGGAAGCAAAGAAGACCCCATTATATGATGAGCATGTAGATTTAGGAGGAAAAGTAGTTGATTATGCAGGTTGGTATCTTCCTGTACAATATGAGGGTTTAATTGCAGAACATGAGGCTGTCAGAAATGCAGTAGGTTTATTTGATGTATCCCATATGGGTGAAATCACTATTAAAGGAAAGGAAGCTTTGGCATTCGTAGATTATCTTATGACAAATGATATATCTAAAGTTGTGGATAACCAAATCGTCTATACTTTTATGTGTGCGCCTGATGGAGGGGTAGTAGACGACTTATTAGTATATAGACTGGCTCATGATGATTTCTATTTAGTAGTAAATGCTTCAAATACGGCAAAGGATTACAAATGGATAGTAGATCAAAAAGGTAATTTTGACGTAGAAATCACTAATATTTCCGATACTGTTGGAGAAGTAGCAATACAAGGACCTCTAGCACAAAAAACACTACAAAAGTTAACAAAGACTGATTTAAATACAATTACTTTCTTTACATTAAATAGAAAGGTAGATATTAATGGAGTAGAGTGTATGATTTCTAGAACTGGATATACTGGAGAAGATGGTTTTGAAGTTTATACAACCAATGAAGGTATAGTAAAGGTATGGAAAGATATACTTGAAGCAGGAAAAGAAGCAGGTATTAAACCTTGTGGTTTAGGCTGTAGAGATACTCTTAGATTTGAAGCTTCATTACCATTATATGGTCATGAAATTTCTGATGAAATAAATCCTTTAGAGGGTGGATTTAAATATTTCGTAAAACTTGATAAGGCGTCCGATTTTATAGGTAAGGAAGCTCTTAATAAACATTGGAAAGAAGGACTTAAGAGAAAATTAGCTGGATTTGAAATGATCGACAGAGGAATTCCAAGAGAAGGCTATGAAATTCAAAAAGATGGTAAGACAATAGGGCATGTAACTACAGGTTATATGTCACCAACTCTTAAGAAAAATATTGGTAACGCACTTATTTCACCTGAATATACAGAATTAGGAACAGAAATTGATATTATTATAAGAAATAAGCCAGCTAAGGCAAAAATAGTTAGTAAAAAATTCTTAAAAAAATAATAAATTAGGAGGGTTAAAAGATGAAAGTTGTAAAAGGATTAAATTATACTAAAGATCATGAATGGATTAAAATAGAAGGAAATTTAGCAGTTGTAGGTGTTGCTGATTATGCACAACATCATTTAGGAGATATAGTTTATGTAGAGCTTCCAGAAGTTGATGATGAAATTGAAAAAGAAGAAGCTTTTTCAGCTGTAGAATCAGTTAAGGCAGCTGCAGATATTTATATGCCAGTAAGTGGAAAAGTAGTAGCAATAAATGAAGAATTAATAGACGATCCAGCTCTTTTAAATGCAGATCCATATGAAAACTGGATGATTAAAATAGAAATGACTAATAAAGATGAATTAGAAGAATTAATGACAAGTGAGGAATATGAAAAGTTTTTAGCTGAGGAGGAATAAAATATGTTTCCATATATATCAACCACTCACGAAGACGAGCAGGAAATGCTAAAGTCCATTGGGCTAAATTCTATAGATGATTTATTTAGTGATGTTCCAGGGGACATGAGATTAAATAGAGAGTTGAATTTACCTAAGGCAAAGAGTGAACTTGAAGTTAGTTCATATTTGAGTTCATTAGCACAAAAAAACTGTTCAACAAGTGAGATGCCATGTTTCCTTGGTGCTGGAGCATATGATCATTATATTCCTTCAATAATTAACCATATTATTTCAAGATCAGAATTTTATACATCATATACTCCATACCAACCGGAGATAAGTCAAGGTACTTTACAGTATATATTTGAATTCCAGACACTTATGTGCAATTTAACTGGAATGGATGTTGCGAATGCTTCATTATATGATGGTGGTACTGCTATTACTGAGGCAGCTTTAATGGCTGCAGCAACTTCTAGAAAAGGTGAAATCATAGTATCTAAGACAGTAAGACCAGAATCAATACGAGTTCTAAAGACCTATGCACATGCTCAAGGACTAAAAGTTATAGAAGTTGATATGAAAGATGGAGTTACTGATTTAGAGAAATTAGAAGAAAAAGTAAATGATAATACTGCAGCAGTTATAGTTCAAAGTCCAAATTTCTTTGGCATAATTGAAGATTTAAAGGCTACAGGAGAAATTGTTCATAAAGTTAAGAAGGCTAGCTTTATAGCATCTGTTGATCCAATATCTCTTGCTGTTTTAAAGAAACCAGGTGAATTAGGTGTTGATATAGTAGTAGGAGAAGCTCAAGGTATGGGTATACCTCTATCATTTGGTGGACCATATTTAGGATTCATAGCTACTAAATCTGAATATATGAGAAAATTGCCTGGTAGAATAGTAGGACAAACAGAAGATAAAAATGGTAAAAGATCTTTTGTTTTAACACTTACAGCTAGAGAACAACATATAAGAAGAGAAAAGGCTACTTCTAATATTTGTTCTAACCAAGGATTAAATGTATTAGCAGCAACTATTTATATGGTGACTTTAGGAAAAGAGGGGATAAAAGAAGTTGCTCTTCAAAGTACAAAGAAAGCTCACTATGCTTTTGAGAAGATTACTAAATCTGGTAAATATAAACCACTTTTCGATAAGCCATTCTTTAAAGAATTTGCTGTTACATCTGATATAGATGCTGATAAAATAAATGCAGATTTAAGAAATGAAAAAATAATAGGTGGATATCACCTAGGTAAAGATTATCCCCAATTGGAAAATGCTGTCCTATATGCAGTAACAGAAAAGAGGACAAAAGAAGAGATAGATAGATTAAGTAGTGTATTGGAGGGGATAAAATGAGAAAGTATGAAAAACTAATATTTGAATTATCTAAACCAGGAAGAAAAGCATATAATCTTCCAGAATTAGATGTAGAAGATAAGGATATAAATAGTTTTATTCCACAAGAATTTTTATCTGATACTGAACTTGATTTTCCAGAACTATCTGAGGTTGATGTAATAAGACATTATACAAATTTATCAAATAAAAACTATGGGCTAGATACTGGATTTTATCCACTTGGCTCTTGTACCATGAAGTATAATCCAAAAATTAATGAAGATACATGTAGATATGATGGATTTGCAAATATTCATCCATATCAATCTGAATGTTGTACTCAAGGTGCATTACAATTAATGTATGAACTAGATAGATCTTTATCTGAAATAGCTGGTATGGATAAAATGAGTTTACAACCAGCAGCAGGAGCTCATGGAGAATTAACTGGCGTTATGGTTATTAAGGCATACCATGAGAAGAATGGAGATTTTAAACGAAATAAAATCATAGTTCCAGACTCTGCTCACGGTACTAACCCAGCTACAGCAGCAATGGCTGGATATAAAATAGTAGAAGTTAAGTCAACTAAAGAAGGTTTAGTAGACTTAGAAGCACTTAAAGCTGTAGTAGGAGATGATACAGCAGGATTAATGCTTACAAATCCAAATACACTTGGTATATTTGATAAGCATATCAAGGAAATTGCTAAAATTGTTCATGATGCAGGAGGACAATTATACTATGATGGAGCTAATGCTAATGCCATCTTAGGTCATGCAAGACCAGGAGATATGGGATTTGACGTAGTTCACTTTAATATTCACAAAACTTTCTCAACACCTCACGGTGGTGGAGGTCCAGGCTCAGGACCAATAGGGGTTAAAAAACATCTTGAAGAATTCTTACCTGTTCCAATAGTACAAAAAGATGGAGATAGATATTATCTAGATTACAATGTACCGTATACTATAGGTAAGGTTAAAGATTTCTTTGGACACTTTGGTATATTAGTTAGAGCATATACTTATATACTAACAATGGGTAGTGATGGATTGAAGAGAGCTAGTGAAATAGCTGTATTGAATGCTAACTATATGGCTAGTAAATTAAAAGAACATTTCTATTTACCAATAGACACTATATTTAAACATGAATTTGTATTAGGTGGATTAAAGGATACATTATCTGAAGTAACTACACTGGATATAGCTAAGAGATTACTTGACAAAGGTTATCATCCACCAACAGTTTACTTCCCATTGATTATCAATCAAGCAATTATGATTGAACCAACAGAAACTGAATCTAAAGAAACACTTGACGAATTCATAGATGCTATGATAGAGATTTCTAAGGAGGCAAGTGAAAATCCACAATTATTAAAGGATGCGCCTCTTAACACTATTGTAAGCAGACCAGATGAAACAAAAGCAGCAAGAAATCCTGTGCTTAGATACGAAGGGTAGGTGTACCGCTTGACTAAAACTATTGCAGTTATAGGAGCTGGTCCAGGAGGCTATGTAGCGGCAATAAGAGGAGCTCAACTTGGTGCAAATATAATCTTAATAGAGAATAGAGAGGTAGGGGGTACATGTCTTAATAGAGGCTGTATCCCTACTAAAACATATTTTAGGAATGCAGAGATTATGTCCAGTTTTAAAAGAGCTGCTGAGTTCGGAATTACAGCAGGAGAATTTAAAATGGATGGAAAAGCACTACAGGAGAGAAAAAATAAAGTTGTAAATACTTTAGTAGGAGGTATTGAACAACTTATATCCTCTTATAAAAACATAGAGTTTCTACGTGGAACAGCTAATATAAAAGACAAAAACAATATTTCTGTAGATTTAAAGGACGGAACTACAAAGGAAATAACTGTAGATAATATAGTTATAGCTACAGGTTCTAAGCCTCAAATGACTGAAACAAAAGGAGTGGATTTAAAAGGGGTAATTACCTCTGATGACCTTTTAGAAATGGATGAAATTCCAGAAACTCTAATTGTAGTAGGTGGTGGAGTAATAGGGTTAGAATTTGCAAGTATTTATCAAGAATTAGGTTCCAAGGTAATTCTTTTAGCATCCAGAATCTTAAAAGATGCAGATAAAGAAATTTCAAGAAGACTTGTTCCAATGCTAAAGAAACAAGGGATTGAAACCTATGTTGATATTAGGGCAAAGGAGATTACCAAAGAAGGGGACAAGCTTAGAGTATTAGCTAGATATAAAGAAAAAGACGAAGAGATAGAAGTAATAGGTGATAAAGTTCTTATTGCATCTGGTAGGGGTCCTGTAGTGGAAGGACTAAATCTAGATGGACTAGGGATTAAATATGATAATAAGGGTATCTTTGTAGATAATGAGTTTGAAACAAATATTTCTGGAATATATGCCATAGGAGATGTAAATAGAGGGGTTCAGTTGGCTCATGTAGCATCTGCTCAAGGCGTATATGTAATGGAAAAGATAATGGGTCATACGCCAGATATCAATCTAGATATTTATCCAAACTGTGTATTTACAATGAATGAAGTAGCTCATGTAGGTTATACTGAAGAAGAGCTTAAGGAAAAAGGCATACCTTATAAAGCAAGTAAATTTATGTTTGCAGCCAATGGAAAAGCTCTGTCCTTAGGAGAAGGTGAGGGTATAATAAAGATACTCGCTGGAGAAGAAGATAAAAAAGTTCTAGGTGTTCATATACTTGGACCTCATGCAAATGATTTGATTGCTGAAGGAACGTTGGCAATGGCTAATAACTTAGATATCCATAGTATAATGAGAACAATTCATGCTCATCCAACTCTTTCAGAAACATTCTATGAAGCTACATTAGGACTAGAAAATCAGGCTATTCATATAGCACCGCCGAGAAAAAGAAGATAGTTTAAACTATCTTCTTTTTCTATTTAATTAGGATATTTTAATTTTAATAAAGTAAAAGACATTTTTAAGAAAGAAGAATATGGAATATTATTTTCAATTTTAAGTTTATATTTATTAAAAAATTAGTAAAGAAGTTTTTAGTAATTTAGAAATATTTGGATATGTCAGATGAAAATAATATTAAACTATAGATACTCTAGTGGAGATTATATCCTTTACTTATGGTAGACATATAAAATAATAAAAAATGTTTACTGTAAGGAGGAGCAAATCAAAACACTAGGGTCTTTTTATTTTCTATGATAAAATTTAAAATAATATGTAATGGAATCGAAAATTTACCGTATTAACATATGAGAAAGGAAGTGAAAAACAAGTTTAAAACATATAGGTTTTACTTAGCTAGGTAAAGATAGGAAGGAGGTTTTAAAAAATTGCAACAAGTTGCATCAATAGATATTTTAAATAAAGAACAATCAGAGAAGAATTTCTGTAAAGAAAAGGATTTTACTTATGTTTTTGAAACATATTATAAAAGAGTTTATAACTATATATATTATCGAATTAATGCTTATCATACAGCGGAAGACTTAACCAGTCAAGTCTTTGAGAAGGTAATGGTCAAAATAGATACCTATTGTGAAGAAAAGGCACAATTCGAGGTATGGTTATTTGCCATAGCTAGAAATGTAGTAAATGATTATTTTAGAGATTTAAAAAAATGCAAATTATTTTCAATTGATAAAATTAGAGACTTAATATCTAATAAAGGAACACCAGAAAAAATAATTGAGATAGAAGAAACCACTGATGAACTTTTAAAAGCATTAAAAATTTTAGATGAAAGAGAAAAAAATATTGTGGCTCTTAAATTTGGTGCAAATTTAAAAAACGTGGAAATTGCAGAAGTATTAGATATAACTGAAAGTAATGTTGGTGTAATCCTTTATCGTACAATGAAAAAATTGAAAAGTAAATTGGAAAGAGGGGATGGGTTTGAATAAAAAAAACATTGAAGATAGATTTTCCATGGATATAGATGATTATCTCAATGGTATAGAATCCCAAAATAATCCCGAAGGGGAATATAAAGAACTTCTACAATTGGGAAAATCATTGGCTAATAATGACTTTAGCAAAAATAGTAATAAAGATGAAACCTTTAATAAGAGTTTAGAAAATATTAATGAATATGGAGGAAAAAATAATATGAAAAAATCAAGCAGATTTAAACATCCAATGGTGAAGGTGGCTTCACTTACTTTAGTATGCATACTAGGTGTTTCCACAATGAGAACATCCTTTGCACAAGAAATAGTAGATAAAATAGTAAAAACTATGACACTTGGGCATGTAACAGTAATAGAGGAAGAACCTGTAGAATCATTTCCAGTTCCAGAGGAACTTAAAGGTAAAATCTTTGATAAAGATGGAAAACCAGTAGAAGTATTTTTAGCAGATGACCCTCAAAAAATATACACAGTTGATGGAAAAGAGATTGGTGGTTTTAGTACCGATGAGAGTGGTAACATAAAGATAGTAACAGCTGATGAAAAAGAAAAGGAAAGAGAAATAAAAGACTTAGTAGTTAAAAATACCAGTGAATTAAATAATTACACTTGTTTTAATGTTATACTTCCTAGTTATTTACCAGAAGGATATGAATTTGATAGAGCTGAATTTTTCAGAGGAAATGAGAATGACACCGTAGAGAATAGTAAATATATTTCTTTATTCTTTACCAATGATAAAACTGGAGAATTTATATATATGCAGCAAAGATTTGCTGATGAAGAAAATGGATACGAAGCTGGAGCAAATAAAGTTGAAAAGATAAAGATTAATGGTGTAGATGCTTTACTATATGATAATAATCTTGACTGGGAAGATAATGGTGTTATTTATATATTAAATGGAAGAGGTATTGCGAGAGATGAATTAATAAAGATGGCAGAATCTTTTAAATAATTATCAGGAGAATAATTAAAAACTCCCTATAGACGTGGTTCTATAAGGAGTTTTTATATTAATATGAAAAAGTTATTTTTTATAATTTATTTTATGCTATAATATGAAACAAAATTTCAGAGGAAAAATACTCTAATTTTGGTATAAGCATTAATAGATGAATATATAGGATATTTATGGAATTCCAAAAGCGAAAAATAAAATACAAGAATGGTTAAATTAAAGAAGTATCTAGAGATGTAATAGATAAGGATGAATTTGGATTGGCCTATTATAGGGATATAGATAAATTTCAAACTATTATTATATTTAAGAAACCTATATATTTTGATGAAGTGGAGTATAAAATAAAATAGAAAGATTCATATAAGAGTTATCTACAACGAAAATAAAAAAATCATTAAAATATTATATACTGTACGCAATATTGACTATAGTATTATTATACTATATACTTAGAATATAATTAAATATTTACGTAAAGGTGTAGCATGTAATATCATCTACTTAAAAGGGAAATAGGTTAAAATCCTATACGGTCCCGCCGCTGTAATGGGGAGAAATTTAAAATTAATGTCACTGAGTATATCGGGAAGACTTTAAATTTTTATGAACCAAAGTCAGAAGACCTGCCTTTACTTATGCACTAGAAAGCTCTACGGTCGATAGGGGAGGTGTTAAAACGGATTTTTATAATGACGAATTGTATTGTAATCCGTCTATTTTTCATGTCTCCCGGAGTATTTTATATTCGGGGGATTTTTGTTGTTAAATATCATAAAAGGGGGAGTATTTTTGAAAGAAAAGATTAGAGAATATGTACTTATAACTATTGGAATGACAATGGTGGCTTTAGGGTTGTACTTTTTTCTTATGCCGGAGAAATTAGCCATAGGTGGTGCTAATGGACTTGCCATTGTGATTAATAACTGGATTCCATTATCTATAGGGAGTATTATGATAATTATTAATATATTTTTGTTTGTAATTGGTTTTTTAGTTGTTGGAACTAGCTTTGGATTTAAGACTATTTATGCAAGTATAGGAACCTCTGTAATTGTTTCTTTACTTGAGAAGATTATTCCGCTTCAACAGCCTCTAGTAGAGGATATGATATTGCAACTTATCTTTGGAGTTTTTATATCTGCAATAGGTGTAGGAATTGTATTTAATCAAAATGCATCTACAGGAGGAACTGATGTAATAGCTAAGATAATGAATAAGTTTTTTGGAATAGAACTTGGGAAAGGAGTGCTTATATCAGACTTTGCTATAACAATAATGGCTGGATTTGCATTTGGACCTAAATTAGGAATGTATTCTTTATTGGGAGTTATACTAAATGGTATAGTAATAGATTGGACAATTGAAGGAATAACCCTATGTAAAGAAGTGAATATAATAAGTGAATGTAGTAATGATATTAAAGAATATATAATAAATAATCTAGAAAGAGGAGCAACTATTTATAGTGCCAAAGGAGCTTATACAGGAAATGAAAAAGATATAGTAATAACAGTTGTAGATAGAAGAGATTTTATTAAACTGAAAAATTATATTAGAGGAATAGATAAGAATGCATTTATTACAGTGAGTAATGTTTATGAAGTACTGGGAGATGGCTTTAAAAATATAGAAGAATAAACTATAGTGAGGTTGATTTTATTGTGGAAATCAACCTCATTATGTTTATAATTATTTTATATTTCGAAGAATATTTGGTATAATTGATTTATTAAAATAAGAAATAGGGTGAATAGATGATTAAGGGTAATAAAATAATAACTCTAAGTTTAATGCTAGTAGTGTTTTTTATATTGGGATTTATGGTAAAGGGAAGTAGCAGTGGAATTTTATTTGATATATGGATAATGGATAATACCCATATCAACCCTAATCCAATATTATTATCTATAATGAGATTTATATCCTTTATGGGTTCAGGTGGTTTTTTGCTTCCTGTAATAGCTATGGTCGTATCATATACATTGATTAAGAAAAAATACTATGAATCCAAGCTGTTATTAATATCTACCTTAGGCTCATATTTATTGAATCATTTATTAAAACAATTTTTCAGAAGGATAAGACCATTGGAGTATTTTTTGGTAAACCAGAGGGGATTTAGTTTTCCTAGTGGACATTCTATGGTAGCTATGACTCTTTATTTAACAATAGCTTTTTTACTAGTGAAAAGTAGTAATGATAATAGAAAAAATACATTAGTATATATTATAGCTTCTATGATGGTATTGTTAATGGGAATTAGCAGAATTTATTTGGGTGTTCATTGGCCAACAGATGTAATAGGAGGATATTTAATAGGATATATATTCTATTGTTTAAGCATTAGACTGGTTAAGGAATAAACCTGCTTGAAGTTTGTATTATTTAAGAACACAAGGGCGTTTTGGTGTTAGTATATAAGTATGGACACAAAAAGTTTAACACGATACAATAATTAAAAGAAAGGTGTGTTAAACAATGTCCAAGATTATTAATGGGTTTGAGATTGTTAAAGATAGTAATATAAATAGAATTTTAGAGTATTCTAAAATTAAAATAGGATTAAATAAAAATATATTAATCATTACAAATGATTTTTTCAATAGCCCATTTATTACTGGGATATCTGATATAAAGATATATATACCTAAGAAAGTATTGGAAAGTATGAGTGAAGAAAAACTGACATATATTATTTTGCATGAATTATTGCATTATAAAAATAAGGATTTGATAGTTAATATATTACAAGCCTTTGTTACAATAGTTTATTGGTTTAATCCTTTTATTTGGCTTGCAATGAAACTGATGAAAGAAGATAGGGAATTGGCAAGATATTATGATGTGTTGAAAATCATCAGGAAAGAAAATTCTTTATCCTATGGAATGACTATATTAGAGATTTCAGAAATGTTTTTAAACAATTCAAGAAATAAAGTTTTAGACAAATAAAAAACACAAGTGATCATTATAATTTAAATACAATGATAGATATGGATAGCATTAAACAAAGTAATATGAAAATTAAAGGACAAGATATATATTGTTTTGAAAAGATAAATAATGACAATGAACATATAGAAGAAATATATACTTGGAAAATAGACGATATTGTATATGAGATAATTTATCGTGGGGAAAAGATGTATGATTTTGAAACTATAATTAAATCTTTAATATAAATTAGAAAAAACCCTGTAGATATAGGCTTGAAGCCTTATCTATAGGGTTTATTTAAATTAATAAATTTATATTCTACATAGTGTAAAATAAGGTTAAATCAATACTACATGATGTAGAATATAAAGGAGTTGTTTAAATTGAATATAACTTAATTTTTGATGCAGAATATGGGATTATGTGGATATCAATATAAATCTTATTAATCAAGAGATTTTATAGGGGATATGTATGAGGTAGTACTAAAAGGTCTAATTACTTTATTGTATTACAATTTTATTGTTGGAAGTATTTTTATTCTTACTTATAATGCCTTTAAATAAGAAAAACTTTAATTTATCTCGGTATTATAGGAGGGAGAATATTGAGAACAGCTAGGAATTGTAAGGGAAAGGAATTAAAGGCTAGAATTAAAAACATGAAGAATTCAAGAAATAAAAATATTAAATCTCTGTTTATATTGGGAATTATCTTGATATCAGGGTTGGTTATGAGTGTGCGTACAACGTCTGCGAGGGGAGATAGCCTAAAAGATCCAATTGTGACATATATAAAAACAGATGGTTTATATTTCTCTTATTTAAACAATGGAGAAAGTGTCAAAGCTCATGAAGGTGAAGATTTTAGTGTTCCTATTATATCAAAAGAAGGAAGTTATATTGCATATACCCATGGAAATGATTTCTATATATTTGATATTAAAAATAAGAAATATCAAAAGGTTGCAGATGAAATCCTTTCTTATGATTGGATTGATGATACGAATATAATATATTCTACTAATGAAAATGGATTAAAAAAACTTAATATGGAAAACATGAAAACATTAAATCATGATGATGAATATTATTATTCAAATTTAAAGGCATCTAAAAATAATTTAATCTATGGGAAAAGAATATCCAAATGGACTACAGAAGAAGGAGATTTTTCTTTTAATACTGGTATTGTAGAGATAAATCTAAATGAATATGACTTAAGAAATAAAGAATTTACAACAGATATAATCATAGAAGGAAAAAAATCTACAGATGAGATTATCGGATATGATCCTACTATATCTAATATAACAGAAGATGGACGATATATTTATATTATGGAAAAGTTCTCTTCAGCTTCATTAAGTGCAGATTATGCAGGTATAGGGATATATGATGTAGATAATAGGACACATATAGATTTTACAAATATATATGGAGATGAAAATGAGGAATTAATAGTTCTGCCTTATAAGAATAACTTAGCTATAAACCCAAAAAATAATAATTTAATTAGTGTGATTATAGGCCAAGGCAGAGAAATGATTGATAATAAGGAAGCAATTTTATTAGATATAAATAAAAATAAAACATATAGAATTTTTAACTTTATGGATAAGGATTTAGTTGCTATGACTCCAAGTTTTACAGTAAATGGAGATAAATTATTATTTTCGGCTACGAAGAATATAGATATTTCCAAGGAAATCGATTATAATTACGCATTTAAAGATTGGTATAATCAACCACATAATATTTATGAATATGATTTAGAAAGCTCAGAGATAAAAAAGATAACCAAAGATGATTATTTTGATTTTATGCCTATAAGTATAGGTGAGGATACAATATTATTTAGCAGATATAAGGGTGATGGACACTATAGTTTGATGAAACTAGCTGATGGAAAAGAAGAAATAATAGCAGAGAATATTATTTTTGAGAATGAAGGTAATTTAGGATTTTATGGGTATATAAAAATAGAAAAGGCAACGGATATATTTAAATAAATATAAATAGTGGAACCATAGATACCCTTCTTTGCATATTCTAAAGTACTAAGGAAATGTAAGGAGGGATTTTATGGATATTCAATTAAATGCTTTACATTATGTATATCTTTTATTTACTCTTTTAATACTTTGGGTAATGATCAGGAAGCGTGATACTTCTTTAGTTTGTATTTTAGGAATATTTATATTAGGAATTATCTCTACATCTTCACTATCTCAAGCATTAATGGGAGTATTTAACTCTTTTATCTATGCCATAGTGGAGTTAATGGGAACAATACTTATTATTTCAGTAATAGTTGGAATGAGTACGATTTTAACCAAAACTGGAGTTAATGAGATAATGATTTCTCCATTTACGAAATTAATAAAAAATCCAACTCTAGCTTACTGGGTCATAGGTATACTTATGATGATAATATCTTGGTTTTTTTGGCCATCACCAGCAGTTGCTTTAATAGGTGCAGTTATGTTACCAGTGGCAGTAAGTGCAGGTCTACCAGCATTAGGTGTAGCCATGGCAATGAATTTATTTGGTCATGGAATAGCATTATCAGGAGATTTTATCATTCAAGGAGCACCAAAGCTTACTGCAGATGCAGCAGGTATTCCAGTTTCAGAAGTTATTACTGCAAGTATTCCGTTGGTTGTTGTAATGGGTTTAGTCACTACTATAATAGCATTTATAATATTAAAAAAAGATTTAAAATCTGGGAAAATTAAAGTGGATAAAGAGAATAAGGGTAAAAGACTAATGGATGAAGATGGAAGCGAGAATATAAAGAATGTATTAAGCTATAAGACTAAAAAGAAGCTTGCTCTGTTTATTCCATTATTATTTATTATAGATATTATAATTATGATTATAGCTAAACTACAAGGTGGAGATGCTACAGCTTTAATAGGAGGGACTGCTATATTTATACTTATTATGGTTTCTCTATTGACCCATAAGGGAAATGCTTTGGAAGAGATAACTAGATATTTAGTATCAGGGTTTAAATTTGGATTTGAAATATTTGGTCCAGTGATACCAATAGCAGCTTTCTTCTATTTAGGAGATGATGGATTTTTAAAGGTTATTGGTGAGTTCCTGCCACAGGGTTCTGAAGGATTGGTAAATGATTTAGGAATTGCTTTAGCTAATATTGTACCACTAAATGCTGGAGTAGGAGCAGTAACGTTGACAATAGTAGGGGCTATAACTGGATTAGATGGTTCAGGTTTTTCAGGTATATCCTTAGCAGGTTCCATAGCTAGACTATTTGGTTCAGCAATAGGTAAAGGTATAGCTACACTTACTGCATTAGGCCAAGTTTCGGCGATTTGGGTAGGAGGAGGTACATTAATACCCTGGGCTGTTATTCCAGCAGCAGCTATTTGTGGAGTAGATCCATTTGAACTTACAAGAAGAAATTTTAAACCTGTAGTTATAGGATTGGTTGTAACTACAATAGTAGCAATGTTTATAATGTGATTAAAGGACTGGATTTTTAGAGTAAATAAAAATCCAGTTTTTTTATATATACATATAAAGATATGTATATTAGTAGGTTGTATGATATAATATATTGTTGTATAAAAGTAAAATTATAGGAGGTATGAGTGTGAAAAAAATCTTAATGTTATTTATGTCATTGATTATTATATTATCGGGAATTGCTGGATGTAGCAATAGTACAGATGGTAAACAAAAGGAGTCTAAGAACATTAAATTTTACTATCAAGATGGAACACCAGCTTTAACAGTTGCTAAATTAGTAAAAGAAAATTCAATTGTAGATGAAAACATAACAATTGAATATGAAATGCAGAAGTCACCAGATTTATTAGTTTCAAAGATATTAAAGGAAGAAGCTGATATTGCAATAGTTCCATCAAATTTAGCGGCTCAAGCATTTAATAAAGGTATTCAATATGAAATAGTAGGTACTTCTATATGGGGTTCACTTTATTTAGCTAGTACAGAGGATATAAAAGGATTTGAAGAATTAAAGGGTAGGGAAATATATACATTTGGAAAGGGACTTACTCCTGATTTAGTTTTTAGTCTTATTTTATCTAAAAATGGTATCGATTTAGATAAGGATGTGAAAATCAATTATTTAAATTCTGCAGCAGAAGTTGGTCCTGCATTTATAGGTGGAAAAACTAATTTGGCAGTTTTAGCAGAACCTTTGTTAACTACTGTAATGATGAAAAAACAAGATGCTAAAATAATCTTAGATTTAAATGAAGAATGGACTAAGGTAGCAGAAACTGAAAAAGGATATCCTCAAGCTAGTTTAATAATTAAAAAAGATTTAATAGACAATGATAAGGAGTTTGTGGAGAAGTTTATTAAGGCATATGAAGAAAGTAGAAGATGGACAATAGAACATCCAAAGGAATTAGGTGAATATGCTGAAGAATTAGAGATTAGTGTAATGAAAGAGACAATAGAGAAAGGAATTAGATGGACAAATATAGAATCCTTTGATATTAATGATGGTAAAGAAGAATATGAAGCCTATTACAAGGCTATATTAGACTTTGCACCTGAGTTTATAGGAGGAAAAATGCCAGATGAAGAAATATATTTTGAAAGATAGAAGATTATCTATTATTTCAAAAGCTATAATAGTTATTATATGGATTTTACTATCAAGAATTGTAAATAACGAAGTAATATTTCCTACATTAAAAAGTATATTTATTAGTCTTGTAGATATAATTAAAAATCCAAATTTCTTGATTATTATAGGATATTCTTTATTAAGGAGTTTTATAGGCTTTATAATTTCATTATCTTTAGCCGTTATAATTGGTATTCTTTCTGGTATTTCTAAAATTATATATAATCTAATGATTCCTATAATAAATTTTTTAAGTTCAGTGCCCACTATGGCAATTATTATATTGACCCTTATATGGTTAAATAATGAATTTGCACCTATGTTTGTAGGATTTATTATGGTATTTCCTATATTATATGAAACAGTTTTAAAAGGAATATTAAATATAGATAAAGATATTATAACTATGGCACAAATATATAAAGTGGATAAAAAGACCATTATAAAGGATATCTACATACCAAGTATTTTTATAAGTTTAAGTAATATTTTCTCATCTGCATTAGGAATTAATTTAAAGATGGTAATTGCAGGGGAAGCTTTATCACAACCTAAATATGCCATAGGTAGCAACCTTCAATTGCAAAAAATATATTTAAACACTTCAGGTGTTTTTGCTTGGATAATAATAATTCTTATTATTGCTAAAATATTTAAATCTATATTAGAAGGGATAAAATTTTTATGTATCAAATCAAGAATATAAATAAAAATTACAATGATTTGAAAGTGTTAAATGATATTAATATTGACTTCCAAGAGAACAAAACCACATGTGTTTTAGGACCATCTGGATGCGGAAAAACTACTCTTTTAAATATAATAGCAGGAATAATAAATAAGGATTCCGGAGAAATAATTGGATTTAAAGACAAGGATATAAGCTTTGTATTTCAAGAGGATAGACTTATTGAATGGAAAAATGTAAAAGATAATATAAATTTCGTTTTAAAAGGGAAAATAAGCAAATATAAAATAGAAACTACTATAGATAAATACTTAAAGTTAGTTGATTTAGAGAAATATAAATACTATTATCCTAAAGAACTCAGTGGTGGAATGAGACAGAAGATAAGTATATTAAGAGCTTTTGCTTATCCGTCGAAACTACTTATAATGGACGAGCCATTTAAATCTTTAGATATTAATAGTAAACAAGTATTAATAGGATTTTTTAGGGAATTACGAATAATGGAAAACAAAACATGTATTATAGTAACCCATGATATAGAAGAAACTTTAACATTAGGAGATAGTATTATAATACTAACAGAAAAGCCTGCTAAAGTAAAGAAGGTAATAGAGTTAAATGGAAATGAAGAAAATAAGATTAAATTAAGGGAAGAAATAGAAAGGGAACTAATGTTTTAATAAGCAAAGTATAATGCCCACTTTATTTAGTGCATAATTGAATAAAGTGGGTATTCATTTATCAAGGGGGAATGCCAATTGATCATATATTTAGCTATGATTGAAAATGATAGTGATAAATCTAAATTTGAAAGATTATATATTACATATAAACAGATTATGTTTTATAGGGCGAAAGAGATATTAAGGGATAGTCATCTTGCAGAGGATGCAGTTCACCAAGCTTTTATTAATATTATTAAAAATTTAGATAAAATTGATGAAAATAATTGTCACAAAACCAAAGCTTTTATCGTTATAGTTATTGAGAACTCAGCCATAGATATGTACAGGAAGTTAAAAAAAGAAAAGAACATTTCAATAGATGACATAGGATATGAGATAAAAGATATGACTTATTCTGCAGAGGATATATTTGAAGAAAATAATGAAAGCACAATCATAAAAGCTATAGCTTCATTACCTTTAAGTTATTCCTTAGTAATAAGACTAAAATATAGTCATGGTTATAGTAATAATGAAATAGCACAAATTCTAAATATAAATGAGGATAATGTTCGTAAGCGATTGTCCCGTGGAAAGAAAAAGTTAGCAAAGATTTTAGAAAGACTGGAGATTGAAAGCTATGAATAAGATTGAAGTAACCGATGAACTACTTTATGAATTAGTTCCAAAGGTAGAAAAATGCTTATTAGATCAGTTGCCTTCTGATAAAGAGTTAAGCCACACTTTTTCAAAAGCTTTTAAAAAGAAGAAGATGAAAAAACTTATAAAGGAAAATAGGGATAAATATTTTATAAAATCATTTAAAAAGATAGCCGTCGCCTTTTTAATAATAGTTTCTATAATATTGACAACAGTAATGAGTGTGGAAGCATTAGGAGCGAAAATGTTTAAGATAATTAAAGAAATTTATAAGGAATTGAGTTCCATATCTTTTGTGGTAGATAATGATGATTATAGTCTGGAACTTATAGTTATGGAACCCAAATATATTCCTAAAGGATTCGAGAAAACTGATACTGAAATCTTATATACTATGATTTTTATAATTTATAACAATAAAGATGGAGAAGAAATTATATATAGGCAAAGTAAAATAACAAATGGTACAAGTATAATAGATACAGAAAATGCTGAAATAGAGGATATATTAATAAATGGATATAAAGGTCAGATAGTTTTAAAAAATGGTACGAATCATTTAATATGGTTTGATGAAGAATACTTTTACAGCATTAGATCTACTATTAAAAAAGAAGAATTAATAAAAATGGCTGAAAGTATAAAATAAATATAGAAATAAAGTGTCACAAAACGCCTTTTGATTTCGTTATAGTAGATACAATGATAAATTAAGGAGGCGTTTTTATGTGTTTAAAAAGGTTAGTAGGAATATTTGTATGCTCAATTGTTCTAGCAGGCTCCATAGGACAAGCATATGCAGTTTCCAATGATAACACAGATTTGCTGCAAGATAGAGTAATAAGTCCTCAAATGACCTATATTAGTGATGCAGGTAGTTATATCACAATAACATCTGCAGGACAAGCTATGGTAGAGTGTTATGTTCTAGGAAATAGTAGCACTGTAACAAAGGTGAATATTAAAGCTGAATTACAGCAATTTACAAATGGTAAATGGACTACTATAGAAACTTGGACAACATCAAGTAATAGTTATAAAGTGACACTTGCAAAATCCAGACAAGTATCAAAAGGATATTCATATAGGGTGGTTGGAAATTTTACTGACTATAGCGGAAGTAATTCTGAATCTCAAGTTGTAAAAAGTAGTGAATCTAGGTATTAAAGATTTATATACATAATTGAGAAAGGAAGTGATTTCAATGGTGATATAACACTATAAGGATAGAATATAATGATTAGATAGAATTGGGGGAAACAATGGTAAGGGAATGAGATAATATTAAAATATAAGTTTCTTAAGATTTTAGATAAGGGATAGCTTTTCCAATGAATAAATATATAAAAATACTAGGGGGGATTTAAAAATGAAAAAACAAATAAGGCACTAATATTAATATGCCTTTGCGTAATAATGATTTTTACATCAACATATAATGCTTTGGCAGTAAAGATTGATACTTTAGATGAAGATAAAGAATTTATAAAGGACACTATCCAAAAATATTTTGAAAGTTATTATGAAACTCTGAAAACAGGAGCATATATTGATGTAGCTAATTTATTTATTGATAATGAAGAAGCAATAATACCGCAAAGGATACTAAAAAACAATTTGTTACTTTTTAAAGAATTTGGAAGAAACTATACTTTTTATGAATTAAAAATAGACTTTAAAGACATAGAAGTAAATAAAGATATTGCTAGAGCAGAAGTTATCGAAAATGCAGAATTTCATTACAATACAGTGCCAGAAGATATTATTTCAAGAATCGGAAATGTTCAGTATGTAATAGAACTAAAAAAGATTGATGGAAATTGGAAAATGTCTTCTATAGATTCAGAAAACAATCTAGATTATGAATTTGTTAGAGAACAACTTAAAGAATACAATAATCAAATTTCTAGACAGTCAAAAAAACAATATATTGAGAATGTATTTGATGAAAAAGATAGCTATACTAAAACATTAAAAAATTCTTTGGAAAAAAGCCTAGGAACTACCCCTATAATTGAAATAAATGATGAAGATATTAATACCGATGATATAATTTTACAGGGGACATATAGCTATAACATTGATAGAGGAATAAGATATGCAAGGAAGTATGCATATGCATCAAAACTTTCAAACTCAGAGAAAATATTTGCTGATTGCGATCCTGATTGCACAAATTTTGTTTCACAATGTATATGGGCTGCTTATGGAGGATGGGATGAAAGTAGTGTTACTAATAGTAGAAATAATGTACACAATAAAGTAAGAATGACAAGTGAATGGTATGGTTCAAAATGGGGGTATGGAGCTTTTTCAAATGCGTGGGCTGGTGTCCCTTATCTATATAATTACGTTACAAAGTCAAAAGCTACGGGTCCAAATGGATATGGATATGGAGAAGCATCTCCTAGAAATTTTGATTTAGCGCGAGTTGGTAGAGGAGATGTTATACAGCTTTATAATAGTTCGTGGGGAAATTGGAGACATTCACTATATGTAAGCTATGCTTATGGAAAGGATCCTAATGACCCAATAGTTTTGGTTTGTGCTCATTCAGGAGAAGCTAGAGATGAAGATATAATAAAATATCTAAATAAGCCTAATAATACTAAAGTAAGAGGACTTTATTTTTCATCAGGAAATTTTGATAAATAATTCGATATTAAATGTTAGAAGGGACTTTCTGGCTCCCTTCTAATAATATTCATAAAATGGCAAGGAGGAAATTATAGTGAAAAAAATTTCTAGGATATCTGTCTTTTTAGTTATAGTACTAAATCTTGTTAGCTGCAATGGAAAAAACACAGGATTTAATGAAGATAATATGTTGACTCAAGCTAACGAAGCTAAATATAGAATAGATAAAACTGATATGAATGATGTAATTTCTGACTATATAACTATCCGACTCTCTGGTTTCAGACCAGTTTATAAAAAGTTTGAAGCCCATGAAATATATGGAGTAGAAGAAAAAGATGATAAGTTAATAGTATATTTGTATTTTTCACTTGACGGTTATTCATTTAGCGACGGATATTTTAAATCAGAAACGGGAACTAATACTGGAGCTATAGTAGAATTAACTGAAAAGGAAGGAGAGTATGAAATAATCTCCTTTGAAGAAATGCTTACCAATGATGAAATTATAGATAGATTTCCTAAGGAATATGCAGAAAAAGCATTATATGGAGATCATAAGGGATTATATGATGAAGTAAGAAGAAAAGTCAACAATTGGCTAAAAGCAGAAAGAAGGACAGAAGAAATAAAAGAATATTAAATTAGAATTATGTAATATGGTTCTAGCGAGACACTAGAACCATATAATAATGCTATTATCTAAATATATCCATACTTTTTTCTTCAATGAATTGATTAGTATATAGATTATAGTAATAACCTTTCTTTTTAATTAATTCCTTATGACTTCCTGATTCTTGGACTTTACCATCTCTTATAACTAAAATCCTATCTGCGTTTCTTATAGTAGACAATCTATGAGCTATAACGAAGGAAGTCCTTCCATCTAGTACCTTGTGAATAGCATCCTGAATAATCTTTTCAGTTTCTGTATCTATAGATGAAGTAGCTTCGTCTAATACAAATAATCTTGGATTACGGACAACTGCTCTTGCAAAGGATATAAGTTGTTTTTGTCCAGTAGAAAGTAATCCTCCGCCTTCGCCAACTTCTGTATCATATCCTTTTTCAGTATCCATAATAAAATCATGAGCATCGACTAATTTACTTGCAGCTATGATTTCTTCATCTGTAGCTTCTAAATTTCCATATCTAATATTTTCCCTAATAGTTCCGCTGAATAGATGAGGAGCTTGCAATACATATCCAAGATTTTCATGGATCCAGTTTTGTGGCATATTCTTATAATCTATATCATCAATTAAAATCTCACCATCTGTTGGCTCATAAAATCTACAAAACAAATTTACTATAGTCGATTTTCCTGAGCCAGTTTCACCGACTAATGCTATTGTTTCTCCAGGTCTAACCTTTAGATTGAAATTGTCAAGTATGGTTTCACCATTTTTATATGAAAATGATACATTCTTAAATTCTACAGCTCCCTTAATTTCAGGCCAAAGTTCTTTTTTAGGATTTAATAAATCTCCATATTTATCTACGACTTCATCACTATCTAATATAGCAGGAACTTCATTTAATAAAGAAAAGATTCTTTCTGCTGAAGCTTGAGCTGCTTGTAATTCTGCAAATATTACAGCTATTTGACGTACTGGTTCATAAAACTGGGCTGTATAAGATATAAAAACTACTAATGTTCCATAAGAAAGAGTGCCTAATAAAACCCCTTTACCACCATAGTTCAATGCTAAAGCAGTACCTATACTAGCTAAGGTAAGTATAATAGGTAGATAAATTGATGAGATTACAGTAGCTCTTATGGATTTATCTTTCATAGATGTTGTTATCTCAGAAAACTCATGAAGATTTAAATCTTCCCTAACTAGTGTTTTCGTAGTTTTAGCTCCTTGGATATCTTCATTATATGCAGCTGTAATCTTTGAATTTATCTTTCTTACCTCTCTTTGAGCTTTTAATATTTTACTTTGGAAATAAAAGCTAATAACTGCCAATATAGGTATTACAGATAATGTAACTAAAGCTAGTTTAAAGTTTAGTTTCATCATTGCAATAGTTATAAAAGTCATCATAGAGAAACCCCATGCAAGGTCTACTAATGACCAAGAGATGGTTTCTGACAGTCGACTGATATCAGATGTCATTCTTGCCATTAACCATCCAATGGCTTTATCATCATAATAGGATAGAGGTAAAAGTTGGAGTTTTTCAAAACCAATTCTTCTAATATCATAGGCCATTTTTGTTTCTAATTTTCCAGCTAATGCTATAAATAAATAAACCGTAATACCTAGCATAATTACTGCAGAGAAATAAACAATACCAAATCTTTCTATACCAATAATAGTATTTTTCTCTACAAAGTTATCTATAGCATATTTTGTCATTAATGGGAATATAGAATCTAGCATTCCCAGACATATCATCATTATAGATAATATAAAGAACTGCTTTTTATATGGTTTCAAAAGTTTGAAAAAGTTTTTCCATATATTAATTTCTATTTTATCTTGATTATTATTTGTCTGTGTCAAATTAACACCTCCTATGCATTTATCACTTCATCATCTAAAGAATTTTGTATAGTGTATATTCTTTTATATAATCCGTCTTCAGAAATTAGAGTATTATGAGTACCTCTTTGTACAATTTTCCCTTTGTCTATTACTAATATTAAATCTGCTTCTGATACAGTTGAAATCCTATGAGAAATAATAAAAGTAGTAGATTTATTTTTTCTATTATTAAGAGCATTTCTAATTGAAATATCAGTTTCAGTATCTACAGCAGATAGGGAATCGTCAAATACAACAATAGGGCAATTATTAATAATGGTTCTTGCAATAGCCATTCTTTGTTTTTGACCCCCAGAGAGAGAAACACCACGTTCTCCTACAATAGTTTCGTATCCATCTTCAAAAGATTTTATATCTTCATGAATTGAAGCAACTTTTGCAGCATCAAAGACCCTTGAGTCTTTCACTGATGGATTAGCAAGTCTGATATTTTCTTTTATTGTTTTAGCATATAGGAATGGCTCCTGTAGCACTAGCCCGACATTTTTTCTAATCCAAGATTTATCTATTTTGTTTAGCTCAATACCATCAATTTTAATAGAACCATTATTATATTCATATAATCTTGGTAATAAATGTACCAAGGAAGATTTCCCAGAGCCCGTAGGTCCAATTAACGCAATCGTTTCTCCAGATTTAACTTCAAAGGAAAGATTGGATAAGACTGGTTTATTTTCTTCATATTCAAAATAAACATTTTTAAATTCAATATTGCCTTTGATTTCAGGTTTGTTATTATTTTCATCTAACAACTCTATAGGTTCTTCAAATATTTTCTCAATTCTTTGTAAAGAAACAAAGGCTTTGCCCATATCTGTTAAAGTTCTACCCATTTGCCTAACTGGCCAGATTATCATATTAATATAACTAACAAAGGCAACAAAAGATCCAAGAGATAATTCACCTGTATATGCAAGGTAGCTACCAACTATAATAACAAAACCAACTTGGCACATACTAAGAAAATCAGATATAGCCCAATATGCTGATAAATCTTTTATTAGTTTATAAGTCAAATCTTGATATTCTAAATTTTTCTTATCAAATTTATCAACTTCATATTTTTGTCTAGAAAAAGCCTTTACAACTCTTACTCCTGTTAGATTTTCTTGAAGAGTAGTAGTCATTCTTGCTTCTGCCTCGTCTGCAGCTTCAAATGCCTTTTTAATCTTAGTAAAAAATATAAATGAAAATATAAAAGTTATGGGCAATATTATTATAGATATCATAGTCATCTTAATGCTCATAATGAACATTATATAGACTATAAATACTAACATAAATATTGAACCAGCAACTTCTACAAGTTGTATAGCTAAAAATCTTCTTATGGTATCTACATCTGATGTACATTTCTGTATAAGTTCACCAGTTTCTGATTTTACATGATACTCATATGGAAGTCTTTGAATATGGTCGTATAGTTCATCTCTTATTTTCTTTGTAGTGTTTTCTGCAGATTTACTAGATAAAGTATTTTTTAAATATAAAAATATTCCTCTTAAAATGGCTACTGAAATGAGCAAAGCTCCTATAAGCCATAAATTTTGTTTTAAATAATCTTTACCGCCTAAGAAATTAACCATTTTTTGAATAAATGAAGAGTCAATTATTTCATTACCAATTATGCTATCAATTGTTGTTCTTAGTATTAGAGGAGTAACAGTGGTAAGTATTTGAGATATAAGAATTGCTATCATTCCAAATAAATAAATAATCCTGTACCCTTCCATAAAATTCAGCAGTTTCTTTAAGTTTTTCATTATATCCCTCCTTAATAAAAAAACCATAGGTTTGGGCCTATGGTTAATTACGTTTATATAGAGACACGAATATCCTAGTAAGGATTATAAAATATAAAAAACCATAGGCGAACACACCTATGGTATAAAAGTCAATGGCAAAAAATCAGAATTCGTACCTAGGTCGTGCTGCTAAAATTATTAAATTTTCTTTATCATTAAGTACAAAATTCATTCTTATCATCTTCACGACCTCCTTTCTTATATTTACCAATAATTCAATTATATATCAAAGTTTAGAAAAATCAAGTTATTTTTGTAAAAATAATAAAATTAAAATAAAAAATAAAGAAACAATTTCTTAAATACAAAAATTGTTTCTTTATTTTTTATTTATTAATATATTTAGAGAACCAGTTCTTTCCTTTTTTATTTTCAATTCTACAGAAATCGTCTATGGGTATATCTTCATCAATACACCATTTTTTTATATTTTGTTCTAATTCACAAGGTATTTTAGCTGCAGTTCCACAACTTGAACTAACTTGCCTAGGTACAGGCATTAGTTTTACAGAGATACCTTTATCCTTCATAGAGTTTTCAAAAATTAAAGCATGTTGAGTAACATGAAATGTAACTACACAGTAAGAGTATTCCATTAGATCACCTATTTTTTGATGTTAATTTTATATTCTCCATTATTTTCTTCTACATTTATATTATACCCTTTTCCATTTACAAATCTAGTAATATTTTCAACTGCAACATGAGTATCAACTAAAACTTGTAATTCCTTATTAGGATTATTATCAATCTCATTCTTAGTCATAATAACAGGTTCAGGACAAGACCTACCTCTAGCATCAATAATATTAGCCATTGATTTTTACCTCCTTAGATTGAGATTTAGATTTCTTGTTACTTATTACAACACTATAGGCTAGGAACAGCACAAATACTATTCCAATCATAACGGAAATTTGACCATTAGGTGTGGAGCCTTTGGCGCTAGATGCTAAACCAAAGTTATGTGCGAATGCAGCACCTGTGATAAGACCTAATACTGTAATTCCGGCATCACCATCTCCTTGACTAGCTAAGATGGTCTGTCTAATTGGACATCCGCCAAGTAAAACAGAGCAAAGGCCTACAAGAGTCATACCTAGTAGATTCCAAATATGATTTGAATGAGCTACTGGTTGACCTTCAAAACCTAATTTAAAGCTGCTAAAGTTTAAGATAAGATTACCAGCTAGATTAAATATAAAAATGCCAATTAGACCCCATAGGAAATGATAATCTTTAATTAATATAGCATCCCTAAATCCACCAGCAGTACAAATTCTGCTTCTTTGAAGAACTATACCAACTACTGCGCCTAAAATCAAAGATATAATAATAGGAGCTGCCATAGAACCAGGACCTTCTGTACTAAATAATATAAATGCAGGTTTGATGACTAAGAAAATAAGTAAAATAACAGCTATTATTGGGAAAATAAATCCTGTAATCTTAGGTTGTTCTATACTCTTGCCAAGTGTATAACCTTTCTTAAGAAATTGTACACCGATAAAGATTCCAATTACATATCCAACAAGTCCTACTACAGCGTTTAAATCTCCATTTCCTAATCTTAAAAGCATTCTAAGGGGGCATCCTAAAAATACAAGACCACCTATCATTAAAAAGAATCCTAAAACAAATCTTATTAGTGGGGAGGATCCGCCTTTTACTTTAAAGTCTCCAGTCATATAGGAAATAATAAAAGAACCAAAGACAATACCAATTATTTCTGGTCTTATATATTGCACCACCTCTGCCCTATGAAGGCCTAAAGCACCGGCAATATCCCTCCAGAAACATGCAATACATATTCCCATATTACCAGGATTTCCAAGTTTCATGAGAATAGCACCTATAAGACCAATAATACCACCATAGATAAACATTTTACGCTTACCACTCATTTACAAAACCTCCTTTGAAAAATAATTATCAATCTTACTTAGATTATATAAAATTAAGGTTAGATATAAAAATAGAAGATATCAATAACTAATTTATGAGTATAGATATCTTCTATACATAAAGTGGACTCTATGGAAATATATTGCAATTTATTATTTTAATAAACATTCTTCTAATAAATCTATGTCAATGATTTTAATATTATTTTTATGATAGTCAATCATACCATCTTCCTTCATTTTCATTAATTCTCTTGATAAAGAGGGACGAGGAGTATTCAATAATTCAGCCATTTTTTTTCTGCAAAAAGGTAATGTTAATATTTTGTTTTTTTGCTTACTATATTCAACTAAAATAATATTAGCTATTTTCTTTCTTACGGTATCATAAGATAAATTAGTTATTCTATCGTTTAACATTAAAATCCTATTAGATAATACTGATACAAAATTGTTTAATATCCTATCATCAAGTCTCATTAGGTTAATTATATCGTATTTACTTATATACATTATTTCTGAATTGCTGGAAGACACTATGGTGGCAGGATATTTATGTCTGCCAGAGAAGATAAGGGCTTCACCAAATACATTTCCAGCTTCAAAATTATTTATTGTAAGGATTTTTCCAGAGGGAAATGGCTTATGAATCTCAACAGTTCCAGATAATATTATACCTAAGCTGCTACAATCATCTTCCTCTATTGCAATTATATCATTCTTTTTATAATTAATTATTTTATAGGGAATATTAATTATTAAATCATTTATCTCGTTTGTATTTAAATTTTTAAATAATATGGATTTATTTAAACTATCTAGATATTTTTCCATAAAAACATCCTTTCTAAAATTCGATATATAAATTAATCTAAAGTTTTATAGATTTTATTAAATCTAGCTTTGCCATAAAATTTGAGGGATGACTCAATTTTAATTTTAGAATTAAAACAGTAATTATAATAATAAATACAATAAAGATTAATTAACCATATAACCATATTCAAACAATCTTGGATAATCAAATTTTATTTTCTTTAATTCAGAAAAAGAAATATCAATAATATTAAAATAAACATCATTCGTATATTTATCGAAATATATAGTATAAGGTCCTTCAAAAATATAATACCGAGAAAACTCTTCAATGAATTTTAAATTATTTATATTTTTTCTTAAGTGACTTGATACATTTTTTAAAAGATCTTCATCAGGATTATAGAGAATCATATAATTTTGTTCAAAATTATTATAAGCACTTTCTAAATTGTTTTTCAAATAACTATAAGCATTTTCATAAGAAATAGGCAGAATATCTAATTTAGAATCAATGGTGATAATTGAACTGTGTGCAATTAAATCAATGTCAGAAGAATTATAATATCCAACATTCAATTCCATTATTTCGCAGACAAATCTTAAAGGTACATATATTAAATCGTGCATAATCAATGGTGATACTTGCATCTCATATTCTTCACCATTAATATTTGCAACTTTATTGTTAATCTCCAATATAATTTTGGAATCATTAGAACTAATAATAAACTTATTATTTTCTTCTACTTGATTTACTGTCCAACCTAAAATTTCACTTAATCTTACTATAGGTGCTAAAATTATATTATCTCTATTTACTAATCCAACATTTGTTTCATATCTTCTACCATTAATTAATAAGAGCATAGCAGGATTTAAATATGAAATATCTAACTTTGTTCCATCTTGAAAAAAATATTCATATGTAGATATTAACTCTTGAGGGGCAATTTCTTTCATATCATGCTCACAATAAAAACTTAAATCTGCAACAGTTATATTCTCAGCTTCAACAAAATTCATGTTCATTATTCCTACCAAGATAAATAAAACAAATAAAGACACCCTTTTCATATTAATCTCTCCTTTTTAGATTTTATAATATACGACATAAACCATTTCTCTATTAACCAAAAAAACGTTAAATTATTTAAATTTGATTATATAAATTTGATTATATTATATACTAAATAAAATTAATAATAAAAACAAGGCTAATTTTGAAATCATATAAATTAATAATAAAAAATCTAGTATAAATGAATTTTTTTTAAAAAAATGGGTAAAAAGAATTAGAACAAAACTATTTATACATTAGATTTTGTCTAAGATGTAAAATAATAGATATTTTTGGGAGGTTTATGTATGACTTAATTTGGTTATTTGTCTATTTTATATTTTAGAACATTTTTTATAAAATCAAAAAGGAGCTATTGTAATGAATAAGATTATGCTAATTAGTAAATTAAATCCCCAGGATTACACCGAGGACAAGAAAAAAATATTTTTTTCCTTAGGTGAAATGAACATACCTACTATTGAAAATAAGATTATTGATGTGTTGCATAAATCTGGCTTAGTAGGATTAAACGATATAGTTTTAAAATATAACGGAATAGAGTTGAATATTACAACACAGCAAATACCAAATATAGTAAAACTTTTGTGTAATGAAAATATTTCTATATATAGTATCTACCAATTTTATAATCCAGATTTATAATATAGTAGGAGTGATAGAAGATTCGAAGAGGTGATCATATGAAGAATTTTGACCATATAAAAAGGAAATTAGTATTAGCAATAATAGTTATAGTAATTATATTAGGCATTACTGGATATATTAAAGTTTCAACAGTACGAAAAACAAATCTTCTATCAAATAGGGTTGAGGAAAATATTCTTAGATTAGTGGAATTATCAACTGTAAAATACAACTATACTAATATAGCTGAATACGAAGACAATATAGAGCTAAGTGGCATAAGTATACCATTTACTAATAAGAAATTTATTTTGAAATATAGTGGATATATTAAAGCTGGCATAGATTTAAGTTCTATAGAAGTTAATTTAAAGGATAAAGAGACTATAGAAATAAAAATGGATAAAGCAAAAATATTTGAAAATGTAATTCCAGAAGAGGATGTTTATTTTTATGATGAAAGGGACTCTGTATTTAATAAGTTAAGCTTCAAAGATTTATATGTAGTTCTTATACAGGAAAAAGAAAAGATGAAAGAAGAGGTAATACAAAAAGGAATATTAAATGATGCCGAAAAAAATGGAAAGGAAGTGATTACTTCTTTGTTAGAAGGAATGGGATTTAAAAAAATTACAATTGTATTTGAGTAGCTAAAAAAATTCCCCCTAAATTTTAATATAATTTTATAATATTCAAACTAAATTATAAGATTAATTTATGAAATTATAGCATATTAATGTTAGAAGGGGGGATATGATGAACAAAGATCTTGGAATGTTTATTTTAATAATTTTATTAGTAACTATTTTTTTAATTTTGGGAAGCTATATGCACAGATATTCTACTATGAAAAAATTTAGCTTGGAAGATGTGTATTTAAAAAGCAAATCTCAAAATTATACAATATTAATTGAAGTGGAAAAAAAACAACTAAAATTAGTAGATAGGGAAAGTGAAAGTGTAATAAAAACATATCCAATAGCGACTGGAAGACCAAATTCACCAACTCCTCTAGGTACATTTGAAATAATAGAAAAGGCACAATGGGGTGAAGGATTTGGTACTAGATGGATGGGACTTAATGTCCCTTGGGGTAAGTATGGAATTCATGGTACAAATAAACCAGGCTCTATTGGTGGAAATTTATCTGCAGGATGTATTCGTATGATGAATAGAGATGTAGAAGAACTTTATTCAATGGTAGAAAATAATACATTGGTTATTATAAGTAATGGAATATATGGACCTTTTGGCCAGGGATTTAGGGACTTAAGACCAGGAGATAGAGGTGCAGATGTCCTAGAAGTACAAAAAAGATTGGCAGAAAGAGGATATTATGACGGTAGTTTAGATGGAATTTATGGAGAGGGCATGAAGTCATCATTGATTAAATATTTAAAGGACAATGATATTATGCTTACAGATAGAATAGATTCTAAAATATATAATGTTTTAGATATTATTTTAATGGAATAATTTATTTGTGATTAAATGGAAAATCTATGGGTATCATTGAAATATAAATAAGTTAACGAAATTAATAAATATAAAATTTTTAATTAACTACGGGAGGTTTATTATGGCATCAGAAAAATTATTAAAAGAACTAAATAATCAATTTAATTTTGAAATATTATCAGCGTATCATTATATGGGAATGGCAGCATATTGCTCAGATGAAAATATGAATGGATTTGCTAATTTCTTCATAGCACAAGCAAAAGAAGAATATTCACATGCTATGAAATTCTATAATTTTATATATGATATGGATGGAAGAGTTAGGACACAAGCTATAGAAGAGCCAAAAAATGATTATAGCTCATTTTTAGAAGTATTTAAGGCTGCTCTTCAACATGAAAAATTAGTAACTTCAAAAATCCATAATTTAGTGACAATGGCAGAAGAAGAAAAATCATATCCAACTATCCAATTTTTACAATGGTTTATTGAAGAACAATTGGAAGAAGAGAATAGTATGAAGGATATAATATTTAAATTGGAAGGAATTAAAGATAATTTCCAAGGACTATATCTATTAGATAAGGAATTAGGAGCGAGACAGTAGAGTAAATATAAAAAGATAGGTCATATGACCTATCTTTTTTAGAATTTATTATTTTCCACTTAGGTTTTGTTGAGCCATTTCAACTAATTTTTTAGTCATATAGCCACCAACATAACCATTTTGTCTTGATGGTAAATTACCTTTATCCATTGAATCGTAGTTTGCCATACCTAATTCAGAAGCAATTTCAACTTTCATTTGATCAAGAGCTTGACGTGCTCCTGGAACAACTATTTTGTTACTACTAGTATTTGTAGTCATTTTTTTATCTCCTTTCAAATCTTAATTTTGTAAAACTTTGGTGTACTAGTATTATGTGTAGAAAATAATTTAATAATCATGTAATATTATCTATTATTGAATTTAGCTTCCATTTCTACCATAAACATCAAATTTTTAAAAAGAGCTTATCCTCCTTTTCATATAGATATAAAAGAAGATCCCTGCAGTTTTAGGGGTTTTCTTTTTGTATATAGAATTTTTCACTTGTCACCTTATTTTTTTTTTCACGTAATATATATTGAACAATTTTTTAGGAGGGAGATAAGATGTATAAAGAATATGATATACAAGATACACCATGTTGCCCCGGTGCATTGGCTAGAGCTTGCGTTCCTTTTCAGTTTATGGATCAAGTATTTAGTCCAAGGGAAGCATTACAGAAGGGTACATTGTTTCCAGAATTATATCAACCATATATAGTTAGGGATAATAGAGAAAGTGGGTGTAGAATGTATGGATAGAACGCAAATGGATTTTCTAGTAGAGTTAATGGAAGTTTCTTTTATATTAGTGGAAACAGCCTTATATTTAGACATACATCCAAATGATGATAAGGCTTTAAGACTTCACAATAATGCATCTCAGAGATATAGTGAATTAGAGACTATGTATCAGGCAAAATATGGTCCTCTAAGAAATACAGGTATGAGTAAATATCCTTGGGGTTATATTGATGGACCTTGGCCTTGGGAAATAAACTTTACTAATTTTTAAAGGAGGATAACCATGTGGGTATATGAAAAAAAATTACAGTATCCAGTAAGAGTAGATACAACTAATCCAACATTAGCAGCAATGATATTAGAACAGTTTGGAGGACCAGATGGTGAACTGTCAGCAGGAATAAGATATTTAACTCAAAGATGGACTATGCCAACAAATGAAGGTAAAGCAATATTAACAGATATAGGCACAGAAGAAT
>NZ_JBEBOY010000005.1:0-131389 GCF_040396155.1 Tissierella praeacuta | reverse complement strand
TAGGTTTTGGTGATAGAAATTTCATTTTTATATCACCATGAATAATTCAGGTTAACTTATATAATTAGGAGGCAAACAAATGAAGACACAATTACCAATAGCATTATCAAATCGTCATATACATTTAAGTCAAAGTGATTTAGATATTTTATTCGGCGAAGGGTATCAATTAACAAAAAAGAAAGATTTATCTCAACCAGGTCAATATGCTTGTGAAGAGAAAGTTGATATAGTAGGACCAAAGAATACAATAAAAGGTGTAAGAATATTAGGACCTGTTAGATCAAATACTCAATTTGAACTATCAGTATCAGATGCCTTTTCATTAGGTGTAAAGTCAATGATTAGAAATTCAGGAGATATTAAAGGCACTCCAGGTGCAAAACTTGTTGGACCAAAGGGTGAAGTTGAAATATCAGAAGGGATAATAGTAGCGGCAAGACATATCCATATGCACACTAAAGATGGGGAAGATTTTGGAGTAGCTGATAAAGATATTGTAAATGTAAAAGTAGGTGGAGAAAGAGGCTTAGTATTTAATAATGTATTAGTAAGAGTATCGGAAAGTTTTGCTCTTGAAATGCATGTTGATATAGAAGAAGGAAACGCTGCAGGAGTAAAAAATGGAGATATAGTTGAATTAATTAAATAAATTTGGGGGGATTTAATGACTAATATATTGGGAATGATAGACCATACTATGTTAAAACCTGAATCTACAAAGGAATCTATAGAGGAATTATGTAAGGAAGCTATAGAATGTAAATTTGCAGCCGTATGTGTAAACCCTTATTATGTTAAATTCTGTAAGGATATATTGAAAGACTCCGGTGTTAAAGTAGCTACTGTTATAGGTTTTCCATTAGGTGCAAATACAAAGGAAGTTAAAGCTTTTGAAACTATGAATTCCATAGAGAATGGTGCCGATGAAGTAGATATGGTAATCAATATAGGGGCATTAAAGGCGAAAGACTATAAAGTTGTTAGAGAAGATATAGAAGAAGTAGTAAAAGCATCTAATAATAGGGCAATAGTTAAAGTGATTATAGAAACATGCTTACTTACAGAGGAAGAAAAGATTAAAGCTTGTGAAATTGTTATGGAAGCGAAAGCTGATTTTGTCAAGACATCTACTGGATTTTCAACAGGTGGAGCAACTATAGAAGATGTAAAGCTTATGAAATCTGTAGTAGGGGATAAATTAAAAGTCAAAGCATCTGGAGGAGTTAGAGATATAGACTCTGCTAAGAAGATGATAGAGGCTGGAGCTAATAGACTTGGAACTAGTTCAGGTGTAAAAATAGCAAAAGAAATATAATAATAAATATTTTCCTTTTCTTGTTATAAAATTTCAATATTATGAAAAACTATAATAAGAGGAGGGATAAATTGAAAAAAAATATATTATTCGTAATAGTTTTAACTTTAATTTTGCAAATTGGCTGTAAGACTGTTAAAAATGATGAAATAGTCAAAGTAGAAGAACCAAATGATGTAGCTGTAGAAGTATCCATGGAAGATAAGGTAATAATCGATAGGTCAGAGAACTTAGCTGATTATGTTGTTGAACTCTTTGGTGTAGATGATGCAGCAACAATTATTTTTAATGATACAGCTTTGGTTTCAGTGGTTATGGCTTATGATACATCTTTTACTGAGGATACAAAAGAGCTGATTAGTAGTTTGGTTATGGAAAAAGATACAGGAATAAAAAAAGTATTTGTATCTAATGATGAAAAGACTTTTTTTAAAACTGTAGAAATTATTAGCAGATTAATGAATGGGTCATCATATGATAGCCAAGTTAGTGAAATTAGCAAGATGATTGAAAAAAGTAAATAAAAAATTAAAAACCCAATTTTTAAGATTGGGTTTTTAATTTTTTTATTAGTTGCATAATATTAATATAAGTAACAAATTTAATTTTGGGTATAGTAAAAATAATATATTAAAGAAGGAGGAAATGACTTGACATTAAAATCTGAAAGAATCAAAATTACTAATGGAATACATTTGAATTTAATTAGGACAGATAAATTTAAATCTAATTTACTCAGTTATTATTTTCTAAGACCTCTATCTAAGGATGAAGTTACCAAAAATGCTTTATTACCTTTAGTTCTTAAGAGAGGTACAGAGGAATATAGTACAAATCTTGAGATACAAAAGAAATTAGAAGAAACTTACGGAGCAAATTTAAGCATATCAATTAATAAAAGAGGAGAAAAACATGTTCTTAGATTTACTGTTGAAACTGTAAATGGAAATTATGTTAAAGATAAAGATTATATTTATGAAGTAGTTAATTTATTAAAATCTATTATTTACAATCCAGTTTTAGAGAAAGGGTATTTTAAAAAAGATTATGTTGAACAGGAAAAGGAGAATTTAAGACGCAAAATTGAAGGGAGGATAAATGATAAAAGGTCTTATGCCATAGATAGATGTATAGAGGAAATGTGTAAAAATGAAAAATTTAGTATTTATCCTTTAGGAAATATAAATGATTTGGAAAGTATTGATGAAAATATATTATATGAACATTATCAAAGAGTAATTAATACATCTCCAATAGAAATATTTTATGTAGGAGAATATGATGAGAATTTAATTGAATGTATAAAGAATATAGGAAAAATAGAAAGGAATAATGTTTTAACAATACCAAGAGAACAAATTATATCCGGTGTTCAGACTAAGAATATGGTACAAGAAAAATTAGATGTAACTCAAGGTAAATTAGTTCTTGGATATAGAACGGGAATTCCTTATGAAGATAGATTATATAATGGACTTATAGTAGCTAGTGATATTTTAGGTGGTGGACCAAATTCCAAATTATTCAGGAACGTAAGAGAGAAAGAAAGTTTAGCTTATTACATTACTTCTACTGTTTTTAAATATAAATCTATTATGTTAATAGATGGTGGTATTGAATTTGATAATTTTGAAAAAACAATAGATATTGTAAAAGAGCAATTGGAAGAAATTAAAAATGGGAATTTTACTGATGAAGATATAGATATAGCAAAAAAATCCATAAAATCTTCAACAGAATCAATTAAAGATAGTATTTTCCTTATATCAGAATATTTCTTTAGTCAAATATTATCTGAAGATAACAGATCTCTTGAAGAAATCTTAAATGATGTTAATAGCGTTACTAGAGAAGAAATAATGGAAGCTATGTCAAAGGTTGCTTTGGACACTATATATTTTATGAAAAATTCAAAGGCCTAAAGTGATATAGCCAAATATAGGAGGTATATAATTGGATATCAGAATCTACGAAAACAAAAAAATAAGAGAAAAACTTTATTATAAAGAGATGAACTCTGGTTTAAAAGTTTATTTTATGCCCAAAGAAGGATATACGAAACAATATGCAATATTCGCTACTGATTATGGCAGCATTGATAATTCCTTTGTTCCAATTGGAGAAGAAAAAACTATAGAAGTACCTGAAGGAATTGCCCATTTCTTAGAACATAAACTCTTTGAAGAGCCTGAGCAAAATATTTTTGATAAGTTTTCCAGATTAGGTGCAAATGTTAATGCTTATACTAATTTTACTCAAACGGCATATTTATTTTCATCTACTGAAAATTTCTATGAGAATTTAGCATTATTAGTAGAATTTGTACAGCATCCATATTTTACTGATGAAAATGTTGAAAAAGAAAAAGGGATTATTGCTCAGGAAATCAATATGTATAGAGATAATCCGAATTGGAGAGTGTTTTTCAATTGTTTAGATGCAATGTATAATGAACATCCAGTGAAAATTGATATAGCAGGTACTGTGGAAAGTATACAAAATATAAATAAAGAGTTACTATATAAATGCTATAATACATTCTACAATCCAACTAATATGGTTATATTTATTGTAGGAGATTTATCTTTTGATAAGATACTTAAAGTAATAGATAAATCAGAGAAAAAGGACTATGAAGAAGTAAAAGAAATCAATAGATTTTTTCCAAAAGAGACTGATAAAATAAGAGAAAAAGTTGTTGAGGAAAGTATGATGACATCTAATCCATTATTTTATATTGGCTTTAAAGACCTTGATAATGAGTTAGAGAATAAAGAGAAGATAAAAAAGGACTTTGTTACGAATTTCATACTTGAAATGCTATTTGGTTCTAGTTCTGTATTTTTTAATGATTTATATGAAGAAGGTCTTATAGATAATAGTTTTGGTGCATATTATACAGGGAAAAAGTCCTATGGACACTCTTTAATTACAGGTGAATCTAAGAATCCAAAAGAAGTATATAATAGAGTAATTTCACTTTTTGAAAAGCAAGGAGAATCAATTTTATTAGAAGAAGATTTTAACCGTATAAAGAAAAAGGCTATGGGTGAGTTTCTAATGGGATTGAATTCTGTTGAATTCATAGCAAATACATTTATATCCTTTTATTTTGATGGATTATTGCTAATAAATTATTTGGATATATTACAATCTATTACCTATGATAATATAATTGAAAGATTCAATAGTCATTTTACAAAAGATAATGTTGTCTTGTCCATAATAAATCCTTTGAGATAATAGAAATAAGTCTTCATTTGTGATATACTAATCCAATGAAGATCAGAAAGGGGGTTTTATTATGGATCCAGTTGCATTTCAGATTTTTGGTCTTGAAATTAGATGGTATGGTATTTTAATTGCTATGGGAGTATTAATAGGTACTTTACTTGCTATTCGAGCATCAAAAAGATTGGGATTTGATGAAGAAATTTTAATGGATTTTCTTATATGGGAAATTCCTTTATGTTTAGTAGGAGCGAGAATATATTATGTTATTTTTAGCTGGGATTTCTATAGAGATAATCCTATAGAAACATTAAATATTAGAAATGGCGGATTAGCTATTCATGGAGGCATAATTACAGCCATTATTGTAGCTATTATTTTCACCAAAATTAGAAAGATAGATTTCTGGACTATTGCAGATATATGTGCTCCTAGTTTAATTTTAGCTCAGTCAATAGGAAGATGGGGAAATTTCATTAATCAAGAAGCATATGGAGGACCTACAAATTTACCTTGGGGTATTATGGTAAATGGAGTAAAGGTACATCCTACTTTTCTATATGAATCAATTTGGAATTTTTTAGTTTTTTTATTCCTCCTTTGGTATGGGAAGAATAAACAAAAGGTTAGAGGAGAAATATTTTTATTATATCTATCCTTATACTCCTTCATCAGGTTTTTTATTGAAGGGCTTAGAACCGATAGTTTAATGTTAGGATCAATTAGAATGGCACAACTTATAAGTGTAATAGGTTTTGTTATTCCCATATATATTTTTTATATAAAAAGAAAAAAAAATAAAGATATTAACTTTTAACAACTGGTATAAAATGCCAGTTGTTTTTTGTGCCATATTACTACATGGAAATGTCGATATATCGCAGATTGTGACTAAAGTACTAATACGATTTTTACAAAAAAAGGTGGAAGGATTTTTTGATTTAGTGTAGAATAGTATATAGAGTGGTACAAAGTGGTGGGAAGTGGTAAATAATATATATTAAGTGAGTGATTAGTATGTTTATTGGTGAATATCAACATACTTTAGATACTAAGGGAAGAATAATTATACCTTCTAAGTTCAGGGAAGAATTAGGGGAAGAGTTTGTTATGACTAAAGGGCTTGATAACTGTCTTTTTGTATACCCTAAGGAAGAATGGGCTGTTTTAGAGGAGAAGCTTAAGACATTACCACTTACTAACCGAGATGCAAGAGCATTTGTTAGATTTTTCTTTTCTGGAGCCAGTGAATGTTCTTTGGATAAGCAAGGAAGAGTTCTTATTCCATCTAACCTTAGAGAACATTCTAAATTAGATAAAGAGGCTGTCGTTATAGGGGTTTCTACTAGAATGGAGATTTGGAGTAAAGAGGAATGGGATGCATATAATAATGATGATAATTTATCTTACGACAGTATAGCAGAAAAGATGGCTGAGTTGGGGATATAATTGGGGGAGAGTATATGAATTTTGAACATGTATCGGTTCTATTAAATGAAGTATTAGAAGGATTAGATATAAAAGATAATGGAATATATGTAGACGGTACTTTAGGTGGTGCGGGACATTCATCAGAAATAGTGAAAAGATTAACTACAGGGAAGTTAATAGGTGTTGATCAAGACCAGAATGCATTAGATAAAGCTAGTGAAGTACTGGAAAAATATAATGACAAGATAATATTAGTTCATAATAACTATGAAAATATAGATATGATATTAAATGAATTAGAAATTGAAAAAGTAGATGGAATACTTTTAGATTTAGGAGTATCATCACATCAATTAGATGAAAGAAGCAGAGGGTTTTCACATAATAAAGATGCACCACTAGATATGAGAATGGATGAGACAAGCTCTTTTTCAGCTTGGGATGTGGTAAATAAATACTCAGAAAAAGACCTTGAAAGAATTATTTGGGATTATGGTGAAGAAAGATGGGCAAGAAGAATAGCAAAATTTATTGTGGAGGAAAGAAAGGATAAGCCTATTGATACAACATTTCAGTTGGTATCAGTTATTAAAAAGGCAATACCAAAGGAAGTAAGAAAAGATGGACATCATCCAGCTAAAAAGACATTTCAGGCTATTCGTATAGAAGTAAATAGGGAACTAGATGTTTTAAAAGAATCAATTTCAAAGATGGTAAGCCTTTTAAATCCAGGTGGCAGATTAGCCATTATTACATTTCATTCATTAGAGGATAGGATTGTAAAGGAGGAATTCAAAAAACTATATCTAGATTGTGTTTGTCCGCCATCCTTACCTAAATGTGTATGTGACAAGGTTAGAGAAGTGGAAATTATCACTAGGAAACCAATAGTGCCTAGTAAGGAGGAAATAGATAAAAATCCTAGGTCTAGATCGGCAAAGCTTAGGATAGTAGAGAAACTTAATGTTCTAAATAGAAAAGGGGGAGAATAAATTGTTAGTAGCAAAAGAACTTAGTTATTACCCTGAAAAGACATTGGAAGTAAAGGAAAAACCAAGAAAAAAAACGAGAAAGAGTACAAGAAAAGCACAGGATAGAAAGAGAAAAAGTAGTAGTCTTGCTAAATTAGTAATCTTAACTGTACCTATGATTGTTTTAGGAATAGCTTTGTTTATATTGTTTGGATATGCCAATATAACTGCAGTAAGGCAGGAAATAACCAAATTAGAAAGACAAAAGATAGATCTAGAAAAAGAAAAAATGAATTTAATAGCAGATCTTGAAGGGATAAAATCCTCAACTAAAATTGCAGAAGAAGCAATTACAAAGCTAGGAATGGATTACCCAACTGAAGGACAGATAGTATATGTGTCAGTAGAGGAAAATACATCAGAAGATGTTAAGGAGTACAGTATGGGAAAACAAATAAAGAAAATGTTCAGTATGGTTACAAACTTGTTTTAGGAGGTGTTATCTTGGGAAAACCAAGCTACTCATCTAAGAAAAGATTATTGTTTGTTTTTGGTGTAGTGATTCTTGTTTCTATACTTTTAATAGGAAGATTAGGTTATCTACAAATAGTGAGGGCTGAAGAATTAAAAAAAGGTGCATTAGAGCAGTGGACTAAGGGAATAACTATAAAATCAAAAAGAGGAGTTATTTATGATAGAAAAGGTAAGAAACTAGCAGTAAGTGTTAGTTCAGCAACTGTATGGGCTAGTCCGGCAGATATAAAGGATCCTCATGAAACAGCAAAAGAGGTAGCAAGGGTATTAAATTTAGATGAAGAAGTAGTATATACTAAAATTACTAAAAAGATTAGAACAGAAAGAATTAAACAGTGGATAACTAAGGAAGAAGCTTTAGAATTAAGAAAGTTAAAACTATCAGGTATTGATATAGTTGATGATAACAGGAGATATTATCCTTATGGAAATTTTGCTTCTTTTGTATTAGGTTTTACTGATGTTGACAATAATGGCTTATATGGGGTTGAAAGAACTTATGATAAATACTTAACTGGTACACCAGGAAAATGGGTTAAAATAACTGATGCTGCAAGTAGACAATTGCCCTTTGATGGTGAGAAAATATATGAGGCATCAGATGGTTTATCAGTTGTTCTAACTATAGATGAAACTATACAACATTTTGCAGATAAGGCAGCAGAAGAGGCTTTAGTAGCCACAAATGCTAAGAATATTTCTATTATAATGATGGAGCCAAAAACAGGGGATATTTTAGCAATGTCTTCTAAGCCAGATTATGATCCTAATGACCCAAGAACTCCAATAAATGAAGAAACTAAAAGAGAATGGGAAACTTTACCACAGGAGGAACTTCAAAAACGTTGGTATGATATGTGGAGAAACTTCGCAATCAATGATATTTATGAGCCGGGTTCCACATTTAAAGTAATTACTGCAGCTGCTGCTCTAGAAGAAAATGCTGCTAATCCAAATTCTAGTTTTTATTGCAATGGATTTGTAAGAGATATAAAAGGTGTGACATTGAAGTGTGCTAGATGGTATAATCCTCATGGAGCTCAAACACTTGTAGAGGCTATGAATAATTCTTGTAACGTAGCTTTTGTTGACTTAGGTAGGAGAGTGGGAAAAGAACGTTTATATAAATACATAAAGGGGTTTGGATTTGGGGAAAAGACAGATGTAGATTTAAATGGTGAGCAGTCAGGAATTATTCCATCTAATATAGATAGCATAAAGGAAGCAACTTTAGCTACTATGTCTTATGGTCATAGTATAGCAGTTACTCCTTTGCAATTAATTAATGCAGTATCTTCCATTGTAAATGGTGGTAATCTAATGAAACCACGACTTGTAAAAGAATTAATAGATGATGAAGGAAAAATTGTAGAGACTTTTGAGCCAGTAATAAAAAGAAAGGTTGTATCAGAATCAACTTCTAAAACTATGTTGGAGATGTTAGGGAGCGTAGTAAGTAAAGGTACAGGTAGCAATGCTTATATTCCTGGGTTTAGAGTAGGTGGAAAAACAGGTACTGCTCAGAAGATCATTGATGGTGGATATGCACCAGGTAAATATATTGGTTCTTTTGTAGGTGTAGCTCCAGTAGATGATCCTCAGGTAGTAATATTAGTTGTAGTAGATGATCCTGTTGGTCCATACTATGGAGGAACTGTAGCAGCACCTATAGCTAAGAATGTATTAGAAGAAACATTAAATTATCTTGAAATTGCCCCAGTTTTTACAGATGAGGAGAAAAAAGAAACTAGTGAAAAGGTAATAGTGCCAGATATAAGAAATAAGAAAATAGGAGACGCTGGAAAGATTTTAACCGATATGGAATTAAAATATACTACTGAATATTTAGATTTAACCTCTGAATCAATTGTAATAGATCAATTTCCACTACCAAAGACAGAAGTTCAAAAAGGCTCTATAGTAGATTTGTATTTAAATGAAAAAATAGGAGAAAAAGTTATGATGCCTAATCTTACTGGAAGGGATAAAGAAGATGTAATTAAAATCCTTGATGAGTTAAATCTGAACTATGAGTTAAAGGGAGAAGGAAAGGTTAAGGAGCAAAATCCAATGCCAGGTGAAGAGATTCCTATTAACACAAAAATAGAGGTTGAATTTGGCGAGACATAAGAGTAATATAATTAGAGGCAACTTAAGTGGAGTTGCCTTTTAATTAAATTCTCCAATAAGGACAAGAGAAAGTAGGTGTGATATGAATCTAAAGGACATATTAAAGGATTATACATTCAAATTAATTAAAGGAAATGTAGATATTAATATAACTGGAATTGAGAATGATTCGAGAAAAGTAAAGAAAGGCAATCTGTTTATTGCAGAAGAGGGGTTTACTGTAGATGGACATGATTATGTTCATAAGGCAGTAGAAAACGGAGCTATTGCTATAGTTATTGAAAGAGAAGTACCTATTGAAGGAGATGTTGCAGTAATAAAGGTAGAAGATTCAATAGATGCATTAGCAAGATTTTCTGGCATATTTCATAAAGAGCCATGGAAAGATTTAAAAATGATAGGTATAACTGGAACTAATGGAAAGACTTCTATAACCTATTTTATCAGAAGTATACTGGAAGTAAATAAGAATAAAGTAGGAATTATTGGGACTATTGGAGCGGTTGTAGAAAATGAAAATGTTAAGCTTAATAATACTACGCCAAATTCTTTAGTTATACATGATTTGTTAAAGAAAATGGTAGATGTAGAAACAGATGCTTGTATTATGGAAGTTTCATCCCATTCCTTAGAGCTAAAAAGAGTAGAATATATGGATTTCCAAATAGGAATATTTACTAATCTAACTAAGGATCATTTAGACTACCATAAGACTATGGAAAAATATTTTAATAGCAAGTTAAAACTTTTCTATAAGACAAATAAATTTAATATAATAAATATAGATGATATTTATGGGAAAAAGATTGCTGAAATAGTAGGAAAAAGACTACCTTTGTTAACATATGGTATAGAAACAAAAGCTGATATTTTTGCTACTAATATAGAATTTGCTTTGTCTAAAGTTAAATTTACTTTAAACACTCCTAAGGGAAGTACTAATATAGTTTTAAATGTACCTGGAGAATTTAGTGTATATAATGCATTGGCTGCTGCAGCATGTGCATATTCATATGGCGTTTCCTTAGAGGTTATTAAAAATGGGTTAGAGGCTGTTGAAGGAATAAAGGGAAGATTTGAAGTTGTTCCTACTAATACAGATTATACCGTTATTATTGATTTTGCTCATACTGCAGATGGACTGGAAAAAGTACTTACAGTTATTGATAAATTTGCACAGGGCAGAAAAATTGTTATTTTTGGGGCAGGAGGAAATAGAGATAAGACAAAGAGACCTGAAATGGGAGAAACCGTAGGTCATCATGCGGATTTATCCATAGTTACATCAGATAATCCAAGGTATGAAGATCCAGAAATGATAATAGAAGATATTTTAGTAGGGACAAAAAAATCTGGTGGAAAGTATGTAAAAATTGTAGATAGAATAGAAGCTATAAAGTATGCCTTAGATAATGCTATGTCTAAAGATATAATATTGCTAGCTGGAAAAGGACATGAAACTTATACAATAATTGGAGGCAAAACTATTCCATGTGATGAAAGACAAATTGTTCTTGATTATTTAAATTCAAAGAATAATTAACAATTGGATTAGATACTTGAGAGGAGAAAATTAAATGATTGAATATATAGATATTTTTAGAACAATTTCTATTTCTTTTTTAGTCACCCTTATTCTTGGACCAATTATAATTCCATTATTGAGGAAACTTAAGATTGGGCAAAGTGTTAGAAATGATGGACCTCAGACTCATCTTAAAAAATCTGGAACTCCTACTATGGGTGGAATTATTATATTTATAGCATTAGTTATTACAGTCTTGACTTCTGGAATGGTAAACAAAGACATGTATCTTTTATTAATGGCTACTTTCGGATTTGGTGTAATTGGATTCGTTGACGACTATATTAAAGTAGTTAAGAGAAGGTCCCTAGGACTAAAGGCTTATCAGAAATTAATAGGGCAAGTGATTTTGGCAACTATACTAGCAGTTTATCAGTCATCTACATCTGTTTTAGGGACTAAGTTAATAGTACCTTTCTTGCACAACCAATATTTAGATTTAGGACCACTTTACATTCCTTTTATTGCATTTGTAGTGGTAGGTACTGTAAATAGTGTAAACTTAACTGATGGATTAGATGGTTTAGCATCTGGAGTTACTTTAATAGTATTATCTTTTTTTGGACTTATAGCATTGAATTGGGGTATGGGAAGTATTTCTATATTTTCAACAGCATTAGCAGGGGCGTGTTTAGGATTTTTAATACATAATGCCCATCCAGCAAAAGTCTTTATGGGTGATACTGGATCCCTTGCTTTAGGTGGAGCTGTATCGGCAATAGCTATACTTTTAAATATCCCACTTGTAATTCCCATAGTAGGGGGAGTTTATTTTATGGAGGCATTGTCTGTGATTATACAGGTAACATCATATAAATTAACGGGAAAGAGAGTATTTTTAATGGCACCGTTACATCATCATTATGAGCAGAAAGGTTGGAAAGAAACTAAAGTAGTAGCAGTATTTTGGACTATAACAGTAATTCTTTGTTTAATTGGAATTTTAAGTTTAATTTAAGGAAAGTGAGCTGGTTTTATGTATTTAAAGGACAGAAGGGTTTTAGTGTTTGGGCTTGGTATTTCAGGATTGTCAACTGTAAAAGCTCTTCATAAATTAGGAGCGCAAATAGTAGTTTCTGATTCTAAAACTAAAGAGGAATTGAAAGATTTTTTTGACAAGATTAAAGATATATATGTTGAAAAATATTTGAATACTAATGACATTCCTTTAGAGAATATTGATTTAATAGTTAAGAGTCCTGGTATTTTACCGACAGCTCCTATTTTACTAAAGGCGCAAGAAAGAAATATTGAGGTCATTACTGATATAGAACTGGCATATAGGATTTCTCCTACGGATAATATTATAGCCATAACAGGAACCAATGGAAAAACAACAACAACAACTTTGGTAGGTGAGATTTTTAAAAAAGCTAATTATAATACATATGTGGCAGGAAATATTGGTGTCGGCATATTGTGGGATGTAGTAAACGCTGATAAAGATGATGTTTTTGTAATAGAGGCAAGTAGTTTTCAATTAGAGAACACTATATATTTCAAGCCAAAAGTAAGTCTTATAACCAATATTACACCAGACCATTTAAACTGGCATGGTTCATTAGATAAGTATATTATCGCTAAGAAAAAAGTATTTAAAAACCAAGATAAAAATGATTATACCGTGCTTAATTATGATGATGAAACTATTAGGGAAATGGAAGATGAACTTGGCTCAAATATTATTTGGTTTAGTGCAAATCAAAAACTTGATAATGGAGTATTTATAGAGGGAGATTATATAGTAATAAAGCATGGGAAAGATTTTATTAAGTTATTGCCATATAAGGAATTAAAAATTTTAGGAAAACATAATTTAGAGAATGCATTGGGAGCTGTTGCCATTGCATGGGTTATGGGAATAGATTTAGAGATAATAAAAGAAGTTTTGAAGGAATTCCCAGGGGTAGAACATAGAATTGAATATGTAAAAACTATAAATGAAATATCTTTTTATAATGATTCTAAAGGAACAAATTCTGATTCAACAATAAAGGCAATTGAAGCACTGAATTCTCCCATAATATTAATTGCAGGGGGATATGATAAAGGTGCAGAATTTGATGAACTAATTTTAGCTTTTGATGGAAAGGTTAAAGAATTAATTCTTTTAGGTGCAACCAAGGAAAAAATTAAAGAAACTGCATTAAAACATGGATTTAATAATATACATTTAGTAGAAAGTATGAAAGAAGCAGTTGCTTTATCCTATGACCTTGGCCGAGAAAAGGATAATATTTTATTATCTCCTGCCTGTGCATCCTGGGGGATGTACAATAATTTTGAAGAAAGAGGTCAAGATTTTAAAGATGCTGTTTATGGTCTAAAGGAGGAGTAATATGGCAAAGGGAAAAACAGTGAAAAAGAAAAAAGCTGTTGATTTTAGTTTACTTATGGGAACCCTGATGCTAGTATTTATTGGTATTATAATGGTATTCAGCTCATCTTGGCCAGAAGCCATGCAGGATTTTGGCGATGGATATCTTTTCTTGAAAAAACAAATAATAGCAGCTTCAATAGGTTTAGTTGGAATGATAATTTGTATGAATATTGATTATAAGATTTGGAAGAAATATTCATTTTGGGTATATTTATTGGCTTTGATTTTAGGTGCTTTAATATTCTCACCATTAGGAAAGGAAGCGAAAGGTGCTAGAAGATGGATAAATTTAGGTTTTACAACATTTATGCCTTCTGATGCCATAAAAATTGGCTCAATCATTTTTTTCGCAAATTTTCTTTCAAATAAGAAAGAAAATATAAGAAGCTTAAAACAAGGCACCATACCTGCTTTGATTATTATAGGTATATCCTGCGGTTTTATATATATACAAAAGGACCTAGGAACCACTATTACTTTGGCAGGTGCCTTAATGAGTATGTTCTTTATAGCAGGAATGAATTTATCCCATCTAATTTTTATGGGAGTAGGTCTTGCAGGATTAGGTGTCTTAGTATTATCAGGACCTGATAATGCATATAGACGTAATAGAATAACTGCCTTTAGAGATCCCTTTGCTTATAAGCTTGATATTGGATGGCAGGCAGTACAGTCTTTATATGCCTTAGGTTCAGGAGGACTATTTGGATTAGGATTAGGTAAGAGTAGACAGAAATTTTCATACATTCCAGAATCCTATAATGATTTTATATTTTCAATTATAGGTGAAGAACTAGGATTCTTAGGTACTTTGACTGTTATATTGATATTAATGTTAGTGGTTTGGAGAGGAATACGTATTGCACTTAGTATAGATGATAGTTTTGGGTGTTTCTTAGCATCAGGAATTACAGCTTTAGTGACTGTTCAATCTTTAATTCATATAGCAGTAGTAACATCATCTATACCGACTACAGGAATCACATTACCTTTTATTTCTTATGGAGGTACTTCATTGATGATTTATATGTCTGCTATAGGGATATTGCTAAACATTTCAAGACATGCAAATTTAGATAGGAGCTGAATAATATGAAGTATTTAATTACGGGAGGAGGCACAGGAGGACATATTTATCCTGCCTTAGCCATTGCAAATGAAATAAAGGATAGAGATAAAAATGCTGATATTCTTTATGTTGGTACAAAACAAGGATTGGAATCCGAACTAGTTCCAAAGGAAGGGTTTAAATTTAGAACCATAAGGGTTAAAGGAATGCCTAGAAGAATAAACAAAGAATCTTTTATTGCATTAAAAGAACTTTTCCATGGAATAAATGATGCAAAAAAAATAATAAAAGAGTTTAAACCAGATGTAGTAATAGGAACTGGTGGATATGTATGCGGGCCAGTTGTATATATGGCTAAGAAGAGAAATATTCCAGCAATGATACATGAGCAAAATGCTTTTCCCGGTATTACAAACAAAATTTTATCAAGATATGTTGATAAAGTTGCTGTAACTTTTGATGAAGCAAAGAAATATTTTAAACATCCAGATAGAGTTGTGAATACTGGTAATCCAATTCGTAAGGAAATCATTAATATAAATAAAGAAAAAGCTTATAAAGCATTAAATATAGATAAAGACATACCGTTGATTCTATCGTTTGGAGGAAGTGGAGGGCAAAAAACTCTAAATGATGGAATATATCATTTTATAAAAGAAGCATCAAATAAAAAAGATATACAATTAATACACGTGACAGGTAAAAGATTTTATGATGAATTTATGGATAGAGTGAAGAAAGATAATATAAAATTAAATGATAATATTAGGATTTTTCCATACTTTTATCAAATTCCTGAAGCCATTAATATTGCCTCGCTGGTAGTTACTAGTTCAGGGGCAATTACTTTGGCAGAAATCTCTGCTGTAGGTGTTCCTAGTATTTTAATACCTAAGGCATATACTGCTGAAAACCATCAAGAGTTTAATGCTAGAGCTTTTGAAAATAAGAAAGCCTCAATATTGGTTCTTGAAAAAGATATGAAAGGGGATGTCTTAAAAAATATTATATATGATTTAATTAAGGATAAAAAAAGGTTAGAAGAAATGTTAAGATGCAGTAAACAACTTGGAAAATCAGATGCATCAGAAAGGATTTTTGAAATTATCAATACGATTGTTAAATAATAATATGTAACTTCATTTATGCCAATGCATAATATGGTCATATATACTTATTATGAGCATATGTGGAGGTGGTTAGGTGGAGAAGTATATTATTAATGGTGGCAATAGATTAACAGGTGAAACTTCAATTTTAGGTGCCAAAAATGCAGTATTGCCAATATTGGCTGCTACGGTCATAGGTAAAAATAAAAGTACTATATCGAATATCCCTAATCTAAGGGATGTGGAAATAATGAAGGAAATACTCATAGATTTAGGATGCGATGTTAGTGTAGAGGGAAATACTATGGTAGTTGATTCTAAACCATTGAATCAAATAGTAGTTCAGGAAGAATTAGTTAGAGAAATGAGATCCTCTATTATATTAATGGGTGCCATGCTGGCAAGAACTGGAGAGGTTATTATATCTTATCCGGGAGGTTGTGAAATTGGACCTAGGCCTATAGACTTACATCTCAAAGCCTTAAAAGATATGGGAGCAGAGATTGAGGAATCTCATGGACATTTATATTGTAAGACAACAGGGCTTAGAGGTTGTGATATACAACTGGATTATCCTTCTGTTGGAGCTACAGAAAATATAATCTTAGCTGGTGTAACAGCAGAAGGCACAACTATAATTAGAAATGCAGCTAGGGAACCAGAAATAGTTGATTTACAAAACTACTTAAATAAATCTGGTGCAAGAATTTCGGGAGCTGGAACATCTGTTATTACAATAGAAGGAACAAAGGTTTTTAATGATGTAACACATAGTATAATACCAGATAGAATTGTAACAGGTACAATCATGACTGCTGCAGCAATAACAGGGGGAGATATAATAATTAACAATGTTATTGTAGATCATGTCCTTGGAATTATAGCAAAATTAAAAGAAGCAGGAGTTACTATATATAGTAATGGAAGCTCTATGAAAGTTACAGGACCAAGAAAACTTAATTCTATTGAGATGCTGCAAACCCTTCCTTATCCTGGATTTCCAACGGATATGCAGGCACAAATGATGGCTCTTTTATCAATAGCAAATGGAACTAGTATAATCTCTGAAACAGTGTTTGAAAATAGATTCAAACACGCAGAAGAACTTGCTAGAATGGGTGCCAATATTAAAACATTTGGCAGGATTGCAGTGATTAAAGGGGTAAAAGAGTTAACAGGAGCTAAAACTACATCTAAGGATTTGAGAGGCGGAGCTGCTCTAACATTGGCTGGCCTTGCGGCAAAGGGAACTACGGAAGTTCACGGAATTCATCATATTGAAAGAGGATACGATAATCTTCATCTAACCTTACAAAAACTAGGTGCAGATATTAACAAGGTAAACTAGCAGCTTTTGCTGCTGGTTATCTAGAAGGACAAGCTTAGGGGTGGAAACAATGAAAAAACTTTCACGTGTAGAAAAGAAAATGAGAAGAAGAAGATTTTTTTTTCAAAGTTTATTATTAATATCTTTTATTTTGCTATTGTCTGCATTTGCTCTTAATTCAAATCTTTTCATTATAGATAATATAAAGGTGTTAGGAAATAATAAAGTTCAGAAAGATAATGCAATCAATGTATCTTCCATAAATATTGGAGAAAATATATTTAAGATAAGTACAAGATCCGGAGAAAAAAACTTAAGAAAATTACCATATATAAAAGAAGTAAAAATAAAAAGGAAGTTTCCTAGAGGAATTATTATTGATATTATAGAACGTAAAGCAATAATACAAATAAAAGAAATATCATCTATTATGTTACTTGATATTGAAGGAAATATATTAGATATTGTAGATAGCGAAGATGAAAAATTACCACTATTATTAGGTTTAAATATAGGAGATAAAAAAATAGGAAATAATATATTTTCCATGACAGAAATTAAAGAGGGAATTGAGTTTATAACTGAAGGACAAGCTGCTGGAGTGTTATCAAAAATGAAGAAAATTGATATGGTAGATAATAACAATGTTAATATAGTATTAATTGATGGTATTACTGTTGCCTTTGGTACCCTTTATAATGTAAAATATAAGGTAAGTTTATTAAATGAAATTCTAAAAGATATCGAGGAGAAACAATTACCATGTAAAATGATTTTAATGGATAGAGGAGATAATCCGATTATTGTACTTAATGAAGAAGGGGAGGGATAAAGTGAAAAATGCTAAGGAATATATTGCATTAACTTTGGTATCAATTTTTTTGGGAATTATTTTATCCATCCAGTTTAAAACTATAAATAAAACTATTGGTGAAGGAGTTTTACCTACCCAAAGAGCACAACAATTAGCTCTAGAGTTGAAGAAGGCTCAAAATGAAAGAGAATCCCAAACCAAAAGAATTGAGGAACTGGAAGCTAAAATAAAGCAATATGAAATGGGTGAGGTGGATAAAAACGTATATGCAGAAAATCTATATAAGGATACAATGAAATATAGAATGCTTGCAGGATATTTGGAATTAGAAGGACCTGGAATTGTAATGGAAATAAATGACCCACCTGTAGACTTAGAATATGGTGAAGAATATAGTATAGCAGATGAATTAGATTTAGTGCTTCAAGTAATATCTGTTTTAAATGCAGCCGACGCTGAGGCTATATCCATTAATGATCAAAGATATACGGCTTTTACAGAAATAGAAAAGGCTGGAAATCATATAGAGATTAATGGAGTATCAACAAGTACACCAATTGTTATCAAAGCTATTGGTAAGCCCGAAACCTTAGAGTCTGCTTTAAACCTTAAAGGTGGAATAGTAACATTACTTAGAAATTATGATTACCTTGTTCGAGTAAATCAAGAATCTAATATTGTTATACCTAAATGTAGAAGAATTAAAGAATTTATTTATTCTAATCCAGTTGAAGAAAATACTAAGCAATAGGGGTGATTGTAATGAAAAGAGATAATCCAAAGATCATCCTGACCTTATTTAGTGTAATAGTAGGTGTTTTTATATCTACTCAAATAAAAATGAAACTAGAAACATATGCTCCAGTAACTATTAAATCATTACAAGCTACAAAAGCCGAAATTCTTTCTATCAATAATGAAATTTCTGAACTAAATAAAATGATAAAAGTTAAAGAGGATGAATTGAAATTGTTGGAGAATATTGCAGAAGGTGATGATAATATTATTGATTTCCTTTTAGATGAGCTTAAATACAATAAGGTACATTCTGGACAAACTGCTCTAAAAGGACCAGGCATAGTTATTTCAATGTATGATAATCCAGAGGAAAGAAGCGATGGATATGATCTTAATAATGATATTATCCATGATGCATATATACTGAATATTATAAATGATTTAAGGGTAGCAGGTGCAGAAGCTATAAGTATAAATGGAGAAAGGGTACTTGCTACTTCAGAAATAAAATGTGGTGGTCCTATTATTAGGATAAATGGAAGAAGCTCAGTAACTCCCTTTATTATTAAAGCTATTGGAGATCCCAAACTATTACATGCTTCCGTTGTTGCACCTGGGACTTATGGCGATATATTAAAAAATGTGTATCAAATAGGTTTTGAAACATCAGTAGAGGATTCAATTGTAATTCCGGCTTTTACTGGAATATTAAATTTTAAATATGCTAAAATACTAGGAGAGGGTGATTAAATTGTTTTTTGCACTAATTGGAATTTTAATAGGGGCTATAATAGGCTTCATCTTGCCATATACTTATAATACATCCTACTCACTTTATATATCTGTAGCAATATTAGCTTGCTTAGATTCAGTATTTGGTGGTATAAGGTCTAATCTTGAAAAAAACTTTAATATAAATATATTTATTTCAGGTTTTTTTGGAAATGCAGCATTAGCAGCATTTCTTGCATATTTAGGTGACAGATTAGGGGTGCCTTTATATTATGCTGCCATATTTACATTTGGCGGACGACTCTTTGAAAATTTTGCAAAGATTAGGAGGATTTTACTATTTAAAAGAAAAGAATCTAATTAATTTATAGAAATTTATATTAAGTATGAGAGTATCTATAATAATACAAGGGGGAAAAAGAATGTTTGATTTTGATGTTGATGTAGATCAATTTGCTAAGATAAAAGTTATTGGTGTCGGCGGTGGAGGCAATAATGCGGTAAATAGAATGGTTGAACATGGAGTTAGAGGTATTGATTTTATTGCATTGAATACAGATAGACAAGCACTATATTCCTCAAAAGCAGAAGTGAAACTTCAAATAGGAGAAAAATTAACTAGGGGATTAGGTGCTGGCGCTAATCCAGATATTGGAGCAAAGGCTGCAGAAGAGAATAGAAATGAAATTATGGAAATTCTTAAGGGTGCTGATATGATATTTATTACTGCTGGGATGGGTGGCGGGACTGGTACAGGAGCAGCACCGATTGTTGCAGAAATAGCTAAGGAATTAGGTATTCTTACAGTAGGCGTAGTTACTAAGCCATTTACATTTGAAGGACCTAGAAGGTTAAAACATGCTGAACAAGGAATAGAAGAACTGAAGTCTAAAGTGGACACTTTAGTTACTATACCAAATGATAGATTGCTTCAAGTTTCAGATAAGAAGACTACAATGGTTGAAGCATTTGTAATGGCAGATGAGGTTCTTAAACAAGGAATACAAGGAATATCAGATTTAATAGCAGTTCCTAATCTTATAAATTTGGACTTTGCGGATGTTAAGACAATAATGCATGATAAAGGTATTGCTCATATGGGGATAGGCCAATCAGCAGGAGATAATAGAGCTACAGAGGCTGCAAAACAGGCAATAAAATCTCCGTTGTTGGAAACTTCCATAGAAGGTGCAAAATCTGTACTGCTAAATATTACAGGTGGAGAAGATTTAGGTATTTTTGAAGTTAATGAAGCTGCAGATCTAATTAGATCTGCTGTAGATAAAGATGCAAATATAATATTTGGTGCAGGTATTGATGAAACTCTAAAAGATGAAATTAAAATAACTGTTATTGCAACAGGATTCGATATATTATCTGTGGATAAAAATAATATGAAATCAGGAATAAATGATAATAGTATTAATAATAATGTTAATGATAATGCGAAAGATGAGGCAGCCACTGATCTTGATAGTGATGAACTAGATATTCCAATTTTCCTTAGAAGAAGAGATAAAAAATGATTGTAATAAAAATAGGTAGAAAAACGTATCTTATTGGTGAGATACGTTTTTTATTTTGCCTATAAAATGACAAAAAAAATAGATTCTATGTCCTATAATCTTTATTAAGGAATAAAATAAATCAAAGGAGGTATTCCTTTGTATATAATAGCAGAATATTTATTCATTGAAAATTTTATTATAAACTATGCTATATTGCAAAGCACAAAAATTGTTACTAGAACAAAAGCAAAGAGAAGTAGAATTTTCATCACCGCAGCAATATCTGCATTATACCCATTTGCCTTATTCTTTCCGTCCTTAAGCTTTCTTACAAAATTTTATATAAAAATGCTTATATCAATTATTATAGTAAAACTAGCATATAATTCTAAGTCTATGGTTCTCTATATAAAACAGCTATCTGCTTTTTATGTTATATCTTTCATATTCGCAGGAGCAAGTATTGGTTTTTATTATTTTAATAATAATTATCACAATATATTGTTTAATCCTGATAAAACAGTAGGTGGATTTCCTGTTAAATATATAATATTAGGAGTAATATTAGGTGGAATTATGATTAAAAACATGGTTCATTATTATCAAGAAAAATTATCACAAGAAAAGGAATTGCTAGAGGTAACTATTTACTTAAATAATAAAAGCTCAACTTTTACAGCATTGACTGATACAGGTAATTCATTAATCGAACCATTATCTAAATTACCAGTTTTTGTTGTAGAATATAGTGTTCTAAATGATTTATTACCTGAACCAATAAAACAAATCTTCAATTGTAAGAAAGAAAATGATTTTATTGCTATAGAAAAAGTTATTAAGGAACTAAGAGAAGAATTAATGATTAGATTTATTCCATATAAATCAATTGGTTCAAATAATGGCATGCTAATAGGATTTAAACCGGATTATATATCTATTTTGGATAATGGTTTTGAAAAAATCCATGATGAGTTATTAATAGGGATTTTTAATGATAAGCTTTCCATAGATAATAAATATAGTGGCTTATTAAATTTGAGTATATTAAATAGGGGGAATTTGTATGCTAATAAAAATTAAAATGAAATTACATATGTTATTAAATAGGATATTAAATAAGTTAAAATTAAATAGAGGAATTTATTATATTGGCAGTGGAGAAGTATTACCTCCGCCTTTAAAACCTGAAGAAGAAGAATATTATTTATCCTTACTGAAAGAAGATGAAAGTGTTAAAGGTGTTCTTATTGAAAGAAATTTAAGACTTGTAGTATATATAGCAAGAAAGTTTGAAAATACTAAAATATCTATAGAAGACCTTATTTCAATAGGTACAATAGGATTAATTAAAGCTGTAAATACATTTGATCCAGATAAAAATATAAAGCTGGCTACATATGCATCGAAGTGTATAGAAAATGAAATATTAATGTATTTAAGGCGAACTAGCAAAATGAAATCAGAGATATCATTAGATGAACCATTAAACATTGATTGGGATGGAAATGAACTTTTACTATCAGATATTTTAGGTACCGATGGGGATATAATTTTTAAAGATATTGAGATGGAAGTAGATAAAACACTTCTTAAACAAGCAATAGATAGACTATCTAGCAGGGAAAAAGTCATAATAGAGATGAGGTTTGGTCTTTATAATGGAAAAGAAAAGACTCAAAAAGAAGTAGCAGATTTACTAGGCATTTCCCAATCATATATATCTAGGTTAGAAAAAAGGATAATAAAAAGGCTTAGGAAAGAAATGGTAAAATTGATGTAAATTGGTCTGCCTCTAATATTATTTTTTGAATAAAAATAATATTAGAGGCAATAATTTTATACGAAAGGGGCAATACAGCATGAAAGGATGAATGTAAATGCATATGTCTAAAGTGGAGATATGTGGAGTAAATACTTCAAAGCTTCCAGTACTAACTAATGAAGAAATGCAAAAATTATTTATTAAAATAAAGGCGGGAGATTTGAAGGCAAGGGAAGAATTCATACAAGGTAATTTAAGATTGGTACTTAGTATTATTCAGAGATTTAATAGACGAGGAGAACATGTTGATGATTTATTTCAGGTAGGCTGTATTGGTTTAATAAAAGCTATTGATAATTTTGATTTAAGTCAAAATGTACGCTTTTCCACTTATGCTGTACCTATGATTATAGGAGAAATAAGAAGATATTTAAGGGACAATAATTCAATCAGGGTGTCAAGATCCCTTAGAGATATTGCCTATAAAGCTTTAAATGCCAGAGAACAGTTGATTAATAGAAATTCTAAAGAACCTACCATATATGAAATAGCAGAGGAGCTGAACCTTCCAAAGGAAGATGTAGTATTTGCATTAGAAGCAATTCAAGAACCAGTTTCCTTATTTGAGCCAATATTTCATGATAGTGGCGATGCCATATTTGTAATGGATCAAGTTAAGGATGAAAAAGCTGAAGATGAAATATGGCTGAGAGAAATAGCACTTAGAGAAGCTATGGATAAATTGAATAATAGAGAAAAACAGATTTTAAATTTAAGATTCTATGAGGGAAAAACTCAAATGGAAGTTGCAGAAGAAATAGGGATTTCACAGGCACAAGTATCAAGACTTGAAAAAAATGCATTAAGACAAATGAGAAAATATGTTTAATACCATAAAAGTTATCAAGATAAAATTTGAGTTATAAAAGATTTCATAGAATTATTTAACAGAAATAGATTTGCAGATAAATATGCAAATCTATTTTTCTGTTATTGTACTTTATAAACCTAGAAATTTAATTTTATTTCATTTAATTAGTTCTGCTTCATTAAATTTTAGTCATATTTTCATTTTATTATGATATATACATAGTATAGGGTAAATAACTAGAAAGAGGTGGGATTGTGTTAAAATTATCAGAAATAAGAGAAAAGGAAATAATAAATATAAATAATGGTGAAAGAATGGGATATATTGATGATTTTGAGTTGAATTTAGAGGAAGGGCGTGTAGATGCAATAGTAATAAATGGAATGGGAAGAGTTTTAGGTTTCTTTGGAAAGAATTCTGAAATGGTTATAGCTTGGAATGATATAATAAAAATAGGTACAGATACTATTTTAGTTGATTATAAGAATGAAATATCTGGTTAGACATTTTATATTCATTATAATATAATAAGCTATAGAAGACTAAAAGAGGTGAAAATATGAAATGCCCATTTTGTTCATACTTTGAATCAAAGGTAGTTGATTCTAGACCTACTGACGAAGGACAAACCATTCGTAGAAGGCGGGAATGTATAAAATGTAATAAGAGGTTTACCACATATGAGAAAATCGAGGAAATACCTCTTATTATAGTGAAGAAGAATGGAAATAGAGAATCCTATGATAGAAATAAATTATTAAATGGCATAATAAAAGCTTGTGAAAAAAGACCTGTTTCAATGAGTACCATTGAAAATGTAGTAGATGAAGTTGAAAAAAATCTAGATAATTCATTACAAAGAGAGGTTAAATCTGAAAAAATTGGAGAAATAGTAATGGATAGATTAAAAGATATTGATGAAGTATCATATGTAAGATTTGCATCTGTATATAGACAATTTAAAGATTTGAATTCATTTATGGAAGAACTGAAAAAGATATTAGACGAAGGAAATGAAAATAGGAGATAAGAATATGGGAATTGTAGAAAGATATAAAAATGATATTTTATATTATCAAATAGAAGGATTTAGCTTTGATGAAAATATGAATCATGTTTTTTCCTCAAGGCTTGGTTGGCAGCAGGACAGGTTATTTAATAATTTATCTGAAGTATTTAATATACCTGATGAAAAGATATATAGGGTAAAACAAGTTCACGGAATAGATATTTTGGTTATAGATGATCAGAATAATATGGAAATAAATACGTTAGAAAGAGATGGGCTTATAACAAATAAAAAAGGCATAGCAATTTGTACTTATCATGCTGATTGTGTACCTATTTATTTTTATGATAATGTTAAAGAGGTTATAGCTTTAGCTCATGCAGGTTGGAAGGGAACATTAAGAAATATTAATAAAGTAATAATAGAAAATATGATGAAAAAATTTAATTGTAATATAAAAGATATTTCCGCAGCAATAGGTCCATCTATTGGTTCCTGCTGCTATGAAATCGGACATGATGTAGAAAAACTTTTTAAAGATGAATATCCAAAGTATTCAGATATAATTATATATAAGGATAATAAGGTATATCTAGATTTATGGAAAGTAAATAAGATGAATTTATTAAATCTAGGCATAAAAGATGAAAATATTTATGAAAGTAATTTTTGTACATCTTGTAATATGGATAAATTATATTCGTATAGAGGAGAAAAGGGAACAAAGAATAGGATGATTGCTGCTATAACCTTAAATCCATAAGCTAAGGATGATAGAATGAAAAAAATTGATTTAAATAAAATTATAATGCAAAATATTTTGCATCATGCAGATATAGGTATTCATGTAATAGATAAGGAAAGACGTACTATTATATATAATAAGGTCATGGCTCGTTTGGAGGGCTTAGATACAGAACAGGTTGTTGAAAAGGATATTTTAGAAATCTTTCCAAGTTTAAATGAAGAAACTTCTACATTAATAAAAGTTCTGCATACTGGGGAAGCTATTTTAAATAGCACTCAATCCTATTTGAATTTTAAGGGACAAAGAATAACTACTATAAATTCCACCATACCCCTTTACGCTGATGAAAAGATAATAGGGGCTCTTGAAATAGCTAATAATATAACTCATATTAAAAATTTATCAGATCAATTAATAGAACTGCAAAATGAATTATCGTCAGCAAAATTTTCAAAGAAAAATCTTAAAGCTAAAATAAAGAGATATAATTTTAATGATATTATAGGTGAAGATCCATCTATTTCATTAGCTAAGAAGATAGCAGAAAAAGCTAGTAATTCAAGTTCATCTGTATTGATATACGGGGATACAGGTACAGGTAAAGAACTATTTGCTCAAAGTATTCACTATGGAGGAATAAGAGCTAATAAACCTTTCATAGCTCAAAATTGTGCAGCAATACCCGAAACACTTCTTGAAGGAATATTATTTGGAACCGATAAAGGAGGATTTACTGGAGCCATAGAAAGAGAAGGTATTTTTGAGCAGGCTAATGGGGGAACCTTAATGTTGGATGAAATTAACTCTATGTCCTTATCATTACAAGCAAAGCTTTTAAGGGTGCTGCAGGAAGGATATATAAGACGTGTTGGAGGTATAAAGGATATACCAATTGATGTACGCATAATAGCCACAACAAATGAGGATCCTATAGCAAGTTTAAAAAAAGGAATTCTTAGAAAGGATTTATATTATAGATTAAATGTTATCTTCGTACGGATACCATTATTAATTGAAAGAAGAAATGATATAGTTCTATTAGCAAATCATTTTATTAATAAATATAATCCGCTATTTGGGAAAAAGGTAGAAAACATATCTGAAGATGTATTAAGTTCTTTTATGGAATATTCTTGGCCGGGAAATGTTAGAGAATTAGGTAATGTAATAGAGGGAGCCATGAATATAGTAAGTAGTAATGAAAAAACATTGAAGAGAGAAGATTTTATTTCATCTATTCACATAATGCAAGATAGACCTTTGAAAAATTCGTCTATTTTTCAAGAAAAAAATAAATCCTTACCTAAGATTTTAGAGGATTTGGAGAGAGACATTATATTTAACACTTTAAATAATAATCAATCAAATATATCTAGAACTGCTGAAGAATTAGGAATAAAAAGACAAACTTTACAACATAAATTAAAAAAATACAAAAGTAATGCAAAAATATAAGCGTTTATATGCAAATATTTTTGCGTTTTTTATTTAAAAGATTCTAAATTATTAGAATTTAACTTATTTAAATATTTTAAAGCCTTTAAAATAAAGGATTTCATGAAATAAAGTATATTATTTAAGAGTTGGCAAAAATCTTGCATATATAAATTGTGTAATTAAATTAGGCGAAAATAACTTAGGGAGGTTATAAAATGAGAAAAGATAATGTAAGGGTAATTGTGTGGGGATTAGGAGCAATGGGTAAAGGAATTGCAGAAATGCTTTTAAGCAAAAAAGGTGTAGATATAGTTGGAGCAGTTGTTAGAGGAGAAAAGATAGGGAAATCAATGTATGATTTCTTGGATATTGAAAGGGGACAAAGACCAGATTTACTTACAGGATCATATGAAGATGTAATTAAAGAAGGAGCAGCGGATATAGTTGTAATCGCTACTGATTCTTTTACTAGAGATTCTTTTGATAAAATGAAATATTGCCTTGAAAGAAAAATCAATGTAGTATCTACTGCTGAAGAAATGGCATATCCACAGGCACAAGAACCAGAGTTAGCTAAAGAATTAGATAAAATAGCTAAAGAAAATAAGGTTACAGTACTAGGTACAGGTATTAACCCAGGACTTATTATGGACTTGTTGGTAATTATCTTGACTGGAGCATGTATAGATGTAGAAAGTATTAAGGCTGAGAGAATAAATAATCTTTCACCATTTGGTCCAGCAGTAATGCATGGTCAAGGAGTAGGTATTAGTGTAGATACATTTAATAAAAGGGTAGCAGAAAATGATTTGGCAGGTCATGTAGGTTTTCCAGAGTCAATTACTATGATAGCAAATGCTTTAGGCTGGAAATTAAGTGACGAAATTAAATTAGATAGATCACCTATTGTTTCGTCTGTATATAGAAAAGCTCCTTATGCAGAAGTACAAGCTGGGGATGTAGCAGGATGTAATATGAAGGGATTTGGTTATGTAGACGGCGAAGTGAAAATTGAAATGCTTCATCCACAACAAGTTGAACCCCAATTAGAAGGTGGTACAACAGGAGATTATATAACAATAAAGGGTACTCCAAATATTAATATGCAAATTACACCAGAAGTACCAGGAGGCATTGGAACTATAGCTATGACAGTTAATATGATTCCAAATGTAATTAATGCAAAACCAGGCTTAAAGACAATGATAGATTTGCCAGTTCCAAGGGCTATTATGGGAGACATGAGAGAGCTTATAGAAGACTAATTAATGATGAAGGTGAATGAGTAAATATAAATATATGGGCGAACTATGTTCGCCCAATAACATAGGTTTAAATTAGGATATATATTTTGTATGAATAAAAGGATCTATGTTAAAATGTTATTTGTTATTAATTATTCACTGTATAATAAATTGGAGGGATATAAATAATGGATGCAAAACGTGGTGATTGGGTAAGAATTCATAATATAGTATTGGAAGTAGGACAAAGAGCAACAACTATTCCAGGGGATACACAAAATGTACCATTGGAAATGTGGGTTAAAGGGTTTTTACTTAATGATAGTGCAAATATAGGTGATAAAGTAAAAGTAGAAACTTATATAGGAAGAACAGTAGAAGGTAATTTATTAGAGGTTAATCCTTATTATAAACATGATTTTGGAAAATGTGTTCCCGAACTATTATATATAGGACGTCAAGCAAGGGAATTATTATCAAAGGATGGTGAGTAATAATGGCTAGAGATATGAGTTATGAAGGAGTTATGGCAAGAAAAGATGAGATAATGAAAAAGGCTTTAGGCATAGATTATGAAATATTTGAATCAGGTAGCGTAGCCTTTGATTATGAGAAAATGATGAGAGAAACTGGATATAGCTTACAAGAGATTGAAGAGATTCAAGGAAGAACAGGAGTAGGTAATACACCTGTACTTGAGTTAAGAAATTTAACTAAATTAGCAAGAAAATTTGCACCTAAAGGAAAAGGAGCAAGAATATTTGTTAAAGATGAAGCAAGTAATCCTTCAGGAAGCTTCAAGGCAAGAAGAGCGGCTACAGCATGTTATCATGCGAAAAAATTAGGTTATAAAGGTGTTATAGCTGCTACATCAGGTAATTATGGTGCTGCAGTAGCGTCTCAAGCTGCAATGCAAGGTTTAAAATGTATTATAGTTCAAGAATGTTATGATTCAAGGGGAGTAGGTCAACCGGAAATAATTGAAAAAGCTAGGGCTTGTGAGGCTTATGGTGCAGAAGTAGTTCAACTTACAGTTGGGCCAGAATTATTTTATACTTTCTTAATATTATTAGAAGAAACTGGTTATTTTAATGCTTCTTTATATTCTCCATTTGGAATTGCGGGGGTTGAGACTTTAGGGTATGAATTATCTATGGAATTTAGAGAAAAAGAAGGAAAAGACCCAAATGTTGTAGTTGTTACTAACGCAGGTGGAGGAAACTTAACTGGTACTGCTAGAGGACTTATCAAAGCAGGAGCAACTAATACTCAAATTGTAGGGGCAAGTGTTAGTCTAAAAGGACTTCATATGGCTTCGGATATACAGTTTAATAAAAAATCTTTTACTACTGGACACACAGGATTCGGTATACCTTTTGCTAATTGGCCAGATAGATCAGATGTTCCAAGATCAGCTGCTAGACCATTAAGATATATTGATAGATATGTTACTATGAATCAAGGTACAGTATTCTATATGACTGAATTATTGGCTCAGCTAGAAGGACTTGAAAGAGGACCGGCAGGAAATACTGCTTTATCAGCTGCATTTAAATTAGCCCAAGAAATGGATGAGGACCAAATAATAGTAGTACAAGAAACAGAATATACAGGTGCGGGTAAACATATTAATCCTCAGCTTACATTTGCTAAGGAAAATGGTATAGAAATTTTAATAGGTGATCCAACTGAAGAAATACCTGGAAAAAATATTATATTACCAAAAGACCCATCCTATATTAAACTAGATGAAATAGATTTAGATAGAAATAGAAAGTCTTATATTAGAAATGCTGTAGACCATGTTAATGTAACTAAAGTAAATAAAGAAGACTTAGATTTCCTTGCTGAAGATACAAAATCAAATGTTGAATTTGTTAAGTCTGTATTAGATGAGCTAGGAATAAGTTATTAATAGGAGGTCAGAAAATGAGTAGAACAGATGATTTCGAAGAAAGAAGAAAACATTTGGCTAATTTAACAGAAGAGGAATTAGAACATAGATTTTGGGAATTAGCTGGAAAGATTGTTGATCCGATAGTCGAACTGGCTAGAAAAAATACATCTCCATCCATTGAAAGATCTGTACTATTAAGAATGGGTTTTTCAAGTATCGAAGCCAAATCTATTGTGGACGGGGCAATTGATAGAGGTATTATAGGTAAAGGTGCAGGACATATATTATATAAATTAGCTAAGGAAAAGAATATGGATATTAGAGAAACTGGACTTAAGCTAATTGAAGGTGAAATGTGGGATGATGCAGTAGCTTTGTTTAAAGGAGGTGTCAACTAATGGAATTGAAGCCAAATGAAAAATTAGATATAGAATTTATTCTTAAAGATATTGATAAATATAGGCCTAGAAGAAGAGGTTGGCACTGGAGAGAAGGAGTAGGAGAAAATAGACAGATTGGCAAGTTTAAATATTATGATACATCTGTAAATCTTGAGAATAGCCAACCACTGCCAGCGGCAAAATATTTTGATAGTATAGACCCGCAAAATAAAGCAGTTATTACAACAGAAATTGCTTCAGGTAGATTTGAAGATGATATAAGACGTATGAGAATGGCTGCATGGCATGGAGCAGACCATATAATGGTTATTAGAACTGCAGGACAATCTCATTTTGAAAGTCTTATAGAAGGAACTCCTCAGGGTGTAGGTGGAATTCCTATTTCGAGAAAGCAAGTTAGGGCTCAAAGAAAAGCTTTAGATTTTATAGAAGATGAAGTTGGCAGACCAATTAACTACCATTCATATGTTTCAGGTGTAGCAGGACCAGAAATTGCAGTAATGTTTGCTGAAGAAGGAGTAAATGGAGCGCATCAAGACCCTCAATATAATGTTCTTTATAGAAATATTAATATGGTTAGATCTTTCGTTGATGCAGCAGAGGCAAAACAGGTTATGGCTTGGGCAGATATAGCACAAATAGACGGAGCTCATAATGCAAATGCTACTGCAAGGGAAGCATGGAAGGTAATGCCAGAACTTATGGTACAGCATGCTATAAATTCAATATTCTCTGTAAAAGTTGGAATGAAAAAAGAAAATATCTGTCTTTCAACAGTACCGCCAACAGCACCGCCAGCACCATGTATGAGACTTGATTTGCCTTATGCTGTAGCATTAAGGGACCTTTTTAGAGAATATAAGATGAGAGCACAGATGAATACAAAATACATGGAATCCTCAACTAGAGAAGCCACTGTAACTCATGTACTTAATCTGCTTATTTCTCAATTAACTAGGGCGGATATTCAATCTACAATTACTCCTGATGAAGGAAGAAATGTACCATGGCATATATATAATATTGATGCAGTAGATACAGCGAAACAAGCCTTTGCTGGTATGGATGGATTAGGAGAAATGGTTGAGATTAAAAGGAATAAAGGTGAGTTAGCAGATAAGGTTAGAGAATTAAAGGAAAGAGCTATTCTATTTATGGAAGAAATCCTTGAGGTTGGAGGATATTTCAATGCAGTAGAAGCAGGATTTTTTGTTGACTCTGGATATTATCCAGAAAGAAATGAAGATGGTATAATTAGAAAAGCTGATGCAGGTGTTGGAGTAGGAACTGTATATGAAAGAGATGAAGATTATTTAGCTCCAGTAACTGCTCATTTTGGATATAATAATGTAGCTCAATATGATGAAAAATTAGTAGATAATCCAGCTGCTTTAATTGGTGGCGGAACATTTGAGGACCCATCTAAGATAATATTTATAGATGAATTAGATGAGAATGATAATGTAAATGTAAGATTAGAAGAAGTTAAAGAGCTTAGAACTACATCTAAGATTAAGCCTGAGATGGAATGGTTAGGCGATGGTATAATATTGATCACTTTATTCTTACCTACTGATGAAAGAACGGCAGAATTCGCAGCTATTGAAATAGGTAAGAAAATGGGATTAGAAGATGTGGAAGTAATTCACAAAGAAATAATGCAAGAAGCCGAGGGAACTCGTGTAGAGTTAAAAGGTAAAGTTGCATTTACTATAGATACTAAGGACTTAGTCATACCTCCAAAGCCAAAGGAATTGACTGAAGAAGAAATAAGAGCCGATATAAAGGCTCGACCAATGAAAATAGTTGCAGCAACAGTTGGCGAAGATGAGCATTCCGTAGGAATTCGTGAAATCATAGATATTAAACATGGTGGAATAGAAAGATATGGTATTGAATGTCATATGTTAGGTACATCAATACCAGTTGAAAAATTAGTAGATGCGGCTATAGAATTAAATGCTGATGCTATTCTTTCATCAACAATTATATCTCATGATGATATTCATTATAAAAACATGAAAAAATTACACGAATTATGTATTGAAAAAGGTATAAGAGATAAGATTATTCTTGCAGCCGGCGGAACTCAGGTATCTAATGAATTAGCCATTGAATCAGGCATGGATGTAGGATTCGGAAGAGGAACAAAAGGTTCTCATGTAGCTACCTTCTTAGTTGAGAAGAGAAGAGAGATGTTAAATGAAAGTTGATTTATTAGTTGCCGAAATAGGCAGTACTACAACTGTAGTTAATGCATTTAACGATTTAGAGTCCAATCCTAAGTTTATCGGACAGGGTCAGTCGGCTACCTCTGTTTTAGAGGGAGATGTGAATATTGGACTAATAGGTGCAATAGAAGATTTAGCCAATAACTTTTCTACCCAGTCTATAGACTATAAGGAACTAATAGCTACTAGTTCTGCTGCAGGAGGACTTAGGATGACAGTTCATGGGTTGGTATATGATATGACTGTTAAGGCTGCTAAAGAGGCTGCATTAGGCGCTGGAGCTAATATTAAATTCATTACGGCAGGGAAGATTAGAAAATCTGATTTAAGGAAGATCGAAGAAATAAAACCTAATATTATTTTAATTGCAGGCGGAGTTGATTATGGTGAAAGAGATACAGCACTTCATAATGCAGAGCTTATTGCTGGAATGAATTTAGATATACCAGTAGTATATGCAGGTAATATAGAAAATCATGAGGACATAAAAGATATATTTGAAGATAAAGAAAATGAACTTTATATAGTTGATAATGTCTATCCAAAAATTGACGAACTAAATGTAGAGCCTACAAGAAAGATTATTCAAGAAGTATTTGAAAAACATATAATCCATGCACCTGGTATGGAAAGTGTACGTGATATGGTAAATGGTCCTATTATGCCTACTCCGGGGGCTGTAATGGAAGCCTCTAAGCTTTTATATGATGATATTGGAGATTTAATTACAATAGATGTAGGCGGAGCTACAACAGATGTTCATTCTGTGACAGAAGACAGTGATGAGATATCAAGAATCTTAATAAATCCAGAGCCTAAGGCTAAAAGGACTGTAGAAGGAGATTTAGGTGTCTATGTAAATATGAAGAATATAGTGGAAATGGTAGGGAAAGAAGAACTGGTTAAAGAACTACAGGTTTCAATGGAAGAGTTGGAAGATTTAATTGTCAACCATAGGCCAATTCCAAAAACAGATTTGGAAAAACAATTTGTAGAAGCCTTAACTTTACATGCCACTGTTACAGCAGTGAAAAGACATGCTGGACAGCTTAAACATTTATACGGACCATCAGGTAAGAAGACTATTGCAGAAGGTAAAGATTTAACTAAAACCAAATATATAATAGGTACAGGTGGTGCGCTGACACGATTGCCTAATAGAAAGGTAATACTTAGTGAAATAGCTCTTTCTAATAAAGGAAATGATTTACTTCCAAATACTGAGGCTGAAATACTTATTGATAATCATTATATAATGGCTTCTCTTGGAGTAATGGCTAAAAAATATCCAGAAGAAGCATTAAAGCTTTTGGAAAATAGTCTTAAGGGGGAATAAAACAATGAGCTATCCCAGAATGACAATTGATTTAGAAACAATAAAAAATAATGCAAAAACTGTAGTTGGATTATGTAAAGATAATGGTATAAAGGTTGCAGGAGTAACTAAAGTTTTCTGTGGAGATCCTACAATTGCTAAAGCATATGTGGAGGGAGGAGTTTCCTATTTAGCAGATTCTAGAATAGAAAATCTTATGAGATTAAAAGATTTAAATATACCTAAGATAATGCTAAGATTACCTATGAAATCTGAAGTTGAAAAGATAGTAGAGTATGCAGATATTTCTCTTAATTCAGAGTTAATTACAATAAAGGCTATATCAGAGATAGCCTTTAAGAAAAACAAAGTTCACAATATTATTTTAATGGTAGATTTAGGAGATTTAAGAGAAGGATATTATGATGAAGAATCATTATTTAAGACTATAGAAAAAATAATAGGGCTAAAGGGAGTTAATATTGTAGGACTAGGTACTAATCTAACTTGTTATGGAGGGGTCATTCCATCTAAGGAGATTTTAGATAGGCTAGCTAAGTTAGAAACTCAGATAGAAGAAAAGTATAATTTAAGATTAGATATATTATCTGGAGGAAATTCAAGTACAGTACATCTACTGCCTAATAATAAAATTGATAGATTAAATAATTTAAGATTAGGGGAATCACTAGTGCTAGGAACTGAATCAGCATATGGAGAACAAATTGAAGGTACTAAAAACGATGCATTTAAACTTCAAGTAGAGGTTATTGAAGTAAAAGAAAAACCTTCAATTCCTACTGGAGAAATAGGTAGAGATGCTTTTGGAAATATACCTACATTTATAGATAGAGGTATTAGAAAAAGAATTATTTGTGCAGTGGGAAAACAGGATGTTGATTTTGGAACTCTTCATCCATTAGATGAGGGAATAATTATTCTTGGCGGTAGCTCAGACCATCTGATATTAGATGGTTCGGACAGTAAGATAAATTATAAAGTAGGAGATATAATTGAATTTAGGATGTCCTACGTCAGTATTTTAAGGGGAATGACCTCTGAGTATATTGAAAAAGTCATTTTATAATAGTATATTAAAGCTCTGGAAAATTAAATTTTCCAGAGCTTTAATCGTTTATTAGTTAAATTTGTAGAATGTATTTTAGATAATTCATATAATTATAATTTAAAACAATCTATTTTACCCTTGCAATTATCATATAATTTACATTTAAATTTTTTATCTATAATTAAATAATTATACTCCTTATTTATATACTTTCTTGAACCATTAAATATGGAAATTATTAAATTGTTTAATTATATGATTAGAAATGAAATTGTTTTATGTAAAATAGGTTCAATAGTTCAAATATAATATTTTAATAATGGAAAAAGTCATTGATTACTATGGCTTATATAATAAAGAATAGAATTTGCAGCAATAGAAAATTTGGTTATTGAAATAATTTTGAAAATATTATATGTTATAATAAATAATAAATAGCTTTAGAAAATAATCCAATATTTTAAAATAGATTATAGGAAGTTATTAATAAAATTCAAAAATAATTTTAGGTGGGATGAATATAATGAAAAAGATTAACAGTATTACTTATAGCATATTAGATGATTTAAAAAAATTAAATGAGTATATTTATCACAATCCAGAATTGGGAAATGAAGAGTTTAAATCTTCAAAGGCTCATATAGATATTTTAAAAAAGCATGGATTTCAAGTAGAGGAAGAATATTTAGGTATAAAAACTGCATTTAAGGCCTATTATAAAAGCAAAAAAGAAGGACCTACAATATGTTATTTATCTGAATATGATGCTTTACCTGAAATAGGACATGGATGCGGTCATAATTTACTTGGAACCACTAATACAGGAGCAGCCATAGTATTAAAACATCTATTAGATGAAATAGGGGGAAATGTTGTAGTTTTTGGGACACCAGCAGAAGAAACTAATGGGGCAAAAGTTACAATGGTAGATAAAGGAGCTTTCAATGATGTTGATATAGCTATGTTAGCTCATCCAGCATCTACATATAGTAAAAGCGGGACATCCTTAGCATTAGAACCTATACAGTTTACATTTAAAGGTAAGGCTTCACATGCAGCTTCAGACCCGGAAAAAGGTATCAATGCATTGGATGCAGTAATAATGACTTTTAATAGTATAAATGCATTAAGAGAACATATATTGCCTTCTGCTAGAATTCATGGAGTTATAACTGAAGGGGGCAAGGCTGCTAATATAGTTCCAGATTTGGCTATTGCTCAATTTTATGTAAGAACTACAACTAAGGCCTATATGAAAGAATTAATAGAAAAGGTTAAAAATTGTGCTAAAGGTGCTGCTTTAGCTACAGGAACCAGTTTGGAAATGTCTAATTATGAGTTTTCATATGATGATTTAGTGACTAACGAAAGTTTATCTGAGATATTTAGTCAAAACCTAAAGGCTCAGGGTATAGAAAATCCTGATAAGACAAAAGTATCTTTTGGTTCTGTAGACATGGGTAATGTAAGCCATGTTTGTCCTGCTATTCATCCTTACTTTGGTATATATGGTGATGATAGTATTGCTGCACATACTAGGGAATTTAGGGATGCAACTTTAACAGATAAGGCTTATGAAAATATGATAATAACAATTAATGCTTTAGTAAAAACTGGAATTCAAGTTATTCAAGATAAAGATTTATTTGAAAAAATAATGGAAGAGTTTAAAGCTTCTCAGAAATAGGAACCAGTAAAGCTGGTAATATAAATTAATTAGGTGATAATATGGATTTATTTACTTTAAGTATGGAAAAAAAACTTAAAACAAACGCACCTTTAGCCGATAGGATGAGGCCTGAAAAAATAGATGAATTTGTAGGGCAGGACCATATTTTAGGACAAGGTAAATTCTTAAGTAGAGCAATAAAGGCAGATAGAATTACTTCCATGATATTTTTTGGACCTCCTGGAACAGGTAAGACTACTTTAGCTATGATAATAGCCAATACTACAAATATGACATTTGAAAAATTGTCAGCCATAACATCTGGAGTAAAAGATATTAGGGATGTAATGAATAGAGCAGAAGAAAACTTAAAATTATATAATAAGAGAACCATTCTTTTTGTTGATGAGATACATAGATTTAATAAATCTCAACAAGATGCACTTCTTCCCTTTGTAGAAAGGGGAATAATTATTTTAATAGGTGCTACTACAGAGAATCCTTATTTCGAAGTAAATAAGGCATTACTATCTCGAGTCATGATTTTAAAACTAGAATCTTTGACTAGAGAAGATCTAAGAAATCTTATAAAAAATGCCATGTCCAATAAAGAAAAGGGATTAGGAGAATATAATATAAATATAACAGAGGAAGCAATAGACTATTTAATCACTATAGCAGATGGAGATGGAAGAACTGTACTTAACTCCCTTGAAATAGGAGTACTTTCTACACCTGCAGATGAAAATGGAATAATACAGATAGATTTAGATACAATAAAGGATTCTATTCAGATAAAAACAGCTAGATATGATAAAGATGGAGATGAACATTATGATACTGTTTCTGCTTTTATAAAAAGTATGAGGGGTTCGGATCCAGATGCAGCTTTGTATTGGCTGGCAAAGATGATTAATGCAGGAGAAGACCCTAAGTTTATTGCAAGACGTATAATTATATGTGCATCAGAGGATGTAGGAAATGCTGATCCAAATGCATTAAACATAGCAGTATCAGCTTTCAATGCTGTAAATGTAATAGGTATGCCTGAAGGGCGGATACCTTTAGCTCAAGCTGTAGTATATATAGCTACTGCCCCAAAAAGTAATGCGGCATATGTTGGTATAAATAGAGCGTTAGAAGATATAAAATCTAAGGAAATAGGAAAAGTTCCCACCCATTTAAAGGATGGATCTTATCCTGGAGCTAAAAATTTAGGAAATAGTATAGGATATAAATATCCCCATGATTATGAAGGTGCTTTTATTCCACAACAATATTTGCCAAGTGAATTTGTAGGTAAGAAATATTACGAACCTACAGAAAATGGATATGAAAAAGCAATAAAGGAAAGATTAGCTAAATATAATAAATAGTATAATAAGGTTATAAATCGCAAAAGATATTTTATAGTAAAAAATGTTTACTATAAAATATCTTTTTTATTTTTTAAAATTTAGAAAAATAACTTAATATTCACTATATTCAGACATGTTTTTTCTAAGAATGAATATCTTTATATTAATATATATGAGATAAAAATAAAGGTTTAGGAGGAAAAATCATGGATACTTTTATGAGCTTTATTGTCAGTATTTCTAATTGGATTTGGGGAACTCCAATGCTTGTCATTTTATTTGGTGGTGGATTAATCTTAACTTTTTCTTTAGGTTTTTTTCAATTTAAGTATTTTGGCTTTATCTGCAGAGAAACCTTTGGTAAGATGTTAAAAAAACCAGAAAAAGGTGAAGGTACTGTATCACCTTTTCAAGCTGCCTCTGCTGCATTGGCATCTACCATAGGTGCAGCTAATATTGTTGGTGTACCTGTGGCCATAGCCTTTGGCGGACCAGGAGCTGTTTTCTGGATGTGGTTAACTGCTTTTATAGGTAGTGCATCAAAGTTTAGTGAAATTGTTTTAGGTATAAAATATAGGGAAAAAAATGAATTAGGTGAATATGTTGGGGGACCTCAATATTATTTGGATAAGGGGTTAAATGCTCCTTGGTTGGGAAAATTATTTGCTTTTTGTTTAATGCTTGAAATCATCCCATCTGTAGCTACTCAAACTATTTCAGTAGTGCAAACAGCTGCTACTCTTAATATTCCAAATTGGGTTTCAGGTGCAGCTATTGCTGTATTAGTTGGTATTGTTGTTTATGGCGGAATTCAAAGAATAGTTCAAGTCTCAGAAAGGTTAGTTCCTTTTATGGCAGGAGTTTATTTATTAGGTGCATTAGTCATTACTATTGTAAATATCACCGAATTACCATCTATTATTGTATTAATATTTAAACATGCATTTACACCTATGGCAGCAGTTGGCGGTTTTGGCGGTGCAATGATATCACAAACCATTAGTCGTGGTATTGCAAGAGGCACTTATTCTAACGAAGCTGGTATGGGTACAGCACCTATAGCTCATGCAGCTGCAATAACCGACCATCCAGTTCGACAAGCATTCTGGGGTATATTTGAAATCATAGTTGATACTTTAATCGTTTGTACCATGACAGCTATGGTTGTTTTAACCTCTGGCATATGGAAGACAATTCCATCATCAGAAGCAGCTAGTATGCCTGCAAGAGCATTTCAGGCGTTAATGGGGGCAAATCTTGGAGGAGGAATCGTAACTTTGAGCATTACATTATTTGTAATGTCCACTATAATAGTTATTGTATTTTATGGTGAAAAACAAGCTGAATATTTATTTGGAACAAAGTTTTCTCAAGTAATGAAATTTATTTATCTAATAGCAATATTCTTAGGTGCATATGGAGGTATAGAATTTTTATATAGTTTCTTAGATATACTTTTAGCTTCTATTATCATTCCTAATATGATAGGATTAGTATTAATGAGAAACCAAGTTAGAGAATTGAAGGATGATTTTTTCAATAATCCTGCATTTTATCCAGAGGCTAAGAGAAAATAAATAATTGAGAATGGAGAATTTAGATTTAGGAGGTATGTTATGAATAAGCAGATTGCAGAGAGAATTGAGCAGATTGCAGTGGAATTAACAAATCAACTAAGCGTAGTAGAAACACTAGGAGAGTTAGATTCTGTACAAAAAATTTATGATATTTTTTCAGAGATGGATTATTATAAAGAAAATCCTAATCATATAAAATTTGTACATATGCCTAATGATAATCTAGGTAGAAAATCTGTTATGGCAATGTTAAAAGGAAAGAAAGGAAATAGTAAAAATACTGTATTAATGATAGGTCATAGTGATACAGTTGGTATTTCTGATTATGGTAGTTTAAAAGAATATGCCAATAAGCCATATGAGTTAACAAAGAAATTTAAAGAGATATCATCTACATTACCAGAAGAGGTAAGACGTGATTTAGAATCAGGTGAATATTTATTTGGCAGAGGAATTTTCGATATGAAGACTGGTGATGCTATTATAATAGCATTGATGGAATATATATCAAAGAATATAGAAAATTTTGAAGGTAATTTAATATACGCTGCTGTTTGTGATGAAGAAGGGAACTCTGGTGGTATGCTATCTGTTATACCAGAATTAATTAAGATAAAAGAGCAGGAAGAGCTTGAGTATTTGGCGCTTTTAGATACCGATTATATGACATCTGAATTTGAAGGTGATGAAAATAAATATGTATATATAGGCACGGTAGGTAAATTGATGCCATCATTCTATATAGTAGGAAAAGAAACACATGTTGGAGAATCATTTAAAGGAATAGATCCAAATCAAATAGCTTCTTCTATTACAAATAGAATTAATTTAAATGTTGATTTTTGTGATGTAGCAGAAGGAGAGGTTTCCCTTCCTCCAATTACTTTAAAACAAAGAGATTTAAAGCCGGAATATTCAGTGCAAATAGCAAAAACCTCTACTCTATTTTTCAATTATGCAACACATTGCAGTACGCCAGATGAAGTATTGATAAAGATGAAGAATGCTGCTTTGGAAGCTTTTCAGTCAACTATTGATAGTCTAAATACACAATATGAAAGATTTTGTAAATTGGCAGGAAGAAAATATGAAGAACTTCCTTGGAAAGCAAAAGTATTAACGTATGAGGAATTATATCAAAAAGTAAAGTCGGAAATTGGAAATGAGCTTGATGAAAAAATTAGGAAAATTACTGAGGAAATGCTAGAAAATGAGTCAATAGACCAAAGAGAATTTTCATTAAAATTAGTAGAAGAGACTCATAATCTATGGTCTTATAGGGAACCTGTTGTTATAATATATTATACGCCCCCATATTATCCTCATATTTATGTAGAAGGAAGTGCACCAAAAGAAAAAGCACTACTTGATGCAGTAGCCGATGCTATAAACACAACAGAATCGGATTATAATCTGGTATACAAGAAATTTTTCCCTTATATTTCAGATTTAAGCTATGGAGCAGCACCAAAGGATCCTAAAATTATAGCAGCATTAAAAAACAATATGCCTGGTTTTGGGACTAAATATAATTTGCCATTAGAAGATATGCAAAAGTTGGATTTACCAGTATTGGATATAGGAGCTTTTGGTAAAGATGCACATAAATTCACAGAGAGAATTGAGAAGAAATACTCCTTTGAAATAGCGCCTCAATTAGTATATAAAACCATTATGAATTTATTGAAAAATAATTAGATAAGTAATTCATAGATCACTTAAGTGTTTTTAGATTATATAATTTAAGTTTGAACCTATTAATCTATAAAGAAAGCTATTGTGTAGCAGGATAAGAAATTTTAAAAGGAGCGAGAATATTGTATAAACCCATTATCTTCAATGCATTTAAGGTATCAATTATTTTAACTGTTTTAAATTTTACATTTGATCTTATTCATATGTTAACTGGTTCAGAAGAACTTGATTTAAAGTGTTTGTTTTTAAGATTTTTATTTTTTTCGTAATGGGTTTATTATATTATTTTTTATTCTTTTTTATATCAAATATAAAAGAAAAAAACATGGAAGAAAACAAAGAAAACTAGTAGAAAGCTAGTTTTTTTATTTTGTTTATAGATGAACTTGGATTAGTTGAATGTGCTTTCTAAATTTTTTACTTTTTGCTGAGAGCTTAGGATTAATAGTATTGTCAATGATTAGAAATCCTATAGAATCAGTTTTATAGGTTGTTCTAAAATTGAATTTAAGTGTGATATAGGATTGCAATTTATTAAATTATCATTATACTTAGATTTACTTAAGAATTTATAAACAAAGATTTTAGAAGAATTATCAATGAAGATTTTATTTTTGTAGAACTAAAGTTTTCTATTAAAAATTCCGACATATAATAGTATGAATAAATTTATCTAATAGAAATATAGACTTATATAAAGGTGGGCGAAAAGAAAATGGAAAGGTTTTGGAAGATATTAGGAATCGAAAAAACTGAGGATGAAGAGCTAGTTAAATCTGCATACAGAAAAAAACTTGTAAATGTAAATCCAGAAGATGATCCAGAAGGGTTTAAAGAACTTAGAAAATCATATGAAGATGCAATTACATATATACAAGAATTAAAGAAAGAAAAAACATTTAAAGAATTTGATGACTTAGATGATATTGGAAAATGGATGAGAAAAATAGAAGAAATATATTTTGATTTTCCAGACAGAATAACCATTGATAAATGGAAAGAGTTATTAGATGATGATATCTGTGTAAGTTTAGATACAGTAGGGATTATTGAAGAAAAATTACTTGCTTTTTTTATGGATAAATACTATCTGCCCCACGAAGTGTGGAAGTTAATAGATGAACAATTTGGTATTGTAGAGGATAAGGAAAAACTTTACGAAAAATTCCCTAAAAATTTTATAGATTTCGTATGCAATTCTATTATTTATGAGGATTTTTTGGACTTTTATTTATTTGAAGGTCCTGAATTGGGAGAATATGATGATTATATAAAGCAATATTTTAAAGTAAAAGATATGCTGGATTATAATGAGTTAGAAGGCATAGAAAAAGAAATTGAGATAATGAAAAGTAATATAATCTATCATCCTTATGAAGATGTGGAAGTTGTTAGACATTATTTAAAATTAGGAAACAATAAACATGCAGAACAAATTATAATGGAATTGGGAAATAAATATCCTAATTGTGACTATATTATCTTATACGTAGGAGAAGTCTCTTTTCAGATAGGTGAAATCTCCAGAGCAAAAGAATATTATGAAAAACTTCTTGAAAAATTTCCAAATCATTATAGTGCAAAACTAGGATTAGGTAAATGTTTTTTAGTAGAAAAGGAATATCTTAAAGCAAAAGAATGGTTCCTTGATATGCTATATGTTTTTTCTGGCGACCAAAATGCTTTAAATGAAATGATGAGAGCAAATGAATATTTAATAGAAAGCTATAAGAAACAACTTGATGAAAATCCCAATGACTTTGAAACATTAATAGAATTAGGATGGTGCTTGTATCAAAACTATAGATTTGACGATACTATAGATATTTTAAAAGATGTAGAGATTCCTGAAGATAAAAAACCATTATATAATAATTTAATGGGAAGAACATATTTATCTGTAAACAATTATGAAAAAGCATACCCTCTTTTACTGGCTTGGGTAGATGATTTAGAAAAAATAGAAGATGATGGAAGTGAAGAAACAGCAAAAAAATTAACAAATTTTGGATATTCATATTATACAATTGCAATGACTCTTTCAAACTTAAAAGAACAAAGTGAAGAAAATTTGAAAGAAGTTTTAAATTATTTAGAAAAGGCAATTCAAAATGAAAAAGATGAAAGCAACAAACTACTATATATGAATTATAAAGCACAGACATTTTTAAGATATGAATATAATGAAGAATGTATAGATATATGTGATGAAATAATTAGAAGGGCATCTGGTTATTATCCAGCATATTTATGTAGACAGGAAGCTTATTACAATATGGAAAGGTATCAGGATGTAATTGATGATTATTATAATGCTGTAAACATAGAGCCAGGATATTATATACCATATCTTCTAGCAATAAAGACATTCCATCTGTTTGGCAAATACGAAGATTGTCTAGATATTATAAAAAGAGCTGAAGACAATGGTATAAATAATGAAGAAATAAAGCTTTATAAAGTAAAAGCTTTAAGGCAAACATTGGAAACCATAGCGGAAGTAAAGGAAGAAGCATATAAATTAGTGTTAGATTTAAAAGACGAGCATGTAAAAAATGACTATAAAGAAGAATTTTATTTGGATATTTTATATACGGAAGCAGATGTATGTGTAGCTATGTATGAATTTCAAGATGCTCTTAATGCTATGAATGAAGCTGTTAAATTAACTCAAAAAATTGAATTTGTATTTTATAAAGGATATATACATCATGAATTGGAAGAATATAATGAAGCAATAAATATATTTACAGAGCTTAATAAGGAGTATCCTAATGATGAAAAAATTATTTATCGTTTAGCAGCAGCTTATAAGGAAGAACATAATCTTGATGAAGCAATAAAATATTATGTGAAACTTCTCGATATTAATCCAGAACGTACAGAAGCCTATTCTGCAATTGCTAGTATGTTAGAGGAAAAAGCACAACACTCAACAGGAGGTAAAAGAAGAAACTATTATAATGAAGCTTTAAAATATAGAGATAAATTAATTGAGATACAAGAAACAGGATATAACTATCTTGTAAGAGGACTTACCCTTTCAAGACTTGGTAGAGTTGAAGAATGTATAGATAATTATTTAAAATCAATTGAGTTAGATCCTACAAATCCGTATTCATATAACAATTTAGGAGTCAACTATCATAATTTGGAAGAATATGATAAGGCTTTGGAGTATTACCTTAAATCTATAGAATATGTGGAAGAAGATGAAACATATTTACCATTTAATAATATAGCAAAAACTTATAGGATATTGGAACAATATGACAAAGCTGAGGAATATTTAAAAAAGGGATTAGAAAGATTTCCTAATAGTAATGTGTTTTATGAGAGTTTGAGTAAACTATATCCAATAATGGGTAAATATGATGAAGGCATTAAAATATGTGAGGAACATATGGAAAATGTAGAAGATGCAGATATAAATGAAATCATACGTACAAAGGGAGATTTTTATAGACTTAAGGGTGATTTGTCGAAGGCAAAATATTATTATGAAGATGCAATTTGTAAAGATAAAAATAATATTGATGCTTATTTTGATTTAGGAAGATTTTATATATATCAAAATAAATATAGAAAAGCTTTACAGTATTACAAAAAAGCATTAAAATATGTTGACAAAACAGATTATGATAATCTGAGTGATATCTATTTTCGTATGGCAATGATGTATAAATTTTTAGGATTTAAAAAAGAGAAGTATTTTAAAAAATCAATTGAATATTGTATCAAAGATATAGGCGATGAAAAAGAATATTTTACAGATACAGGATATATGCCTGCCAGACTATACAATATAACAAGGTCATATATAAATATGGGTGATATTGAAAAGACTGAATACTATATTGCTGAAATGGATAAATACAAAAAATGTAAAGACTGTCCCTATGGAAAATGTTATGAAAAATTTGCTTTGATGGGGATGTTAGCAGAAGCCAAAGGAGAGGTGGAAGAAGCACTGAAGTATTACAATATATTATTGGAATATGAGCCGGATTACGTTTATGCCCATGTTGCAATTAAAAGATTAGCATCTGAAAAATAAGGGGAGAATACAATGATAATAGGAATAGATTTAGGGACAACAAATAGTTCAGTATCATATTTTACAGAAAATGGTCCTAGAATAATTCCCAATCGTTTAGGGAAAAATATAACACCATCTGTTGTTAGCATAGATGAAGATTCTAATATATATGTAGGTGAAACTGCACTAGAAAGAAGTGCAATTTATTATGATAATACAGCACAAGTTTTTAAAAGAGATATGGGAAGTCAAAAAGTTTTTAAATTAGGCAATGATGAATTTAAAGCTGAAGAGTTATCATCATTTATCTTGAGATATCTAAAAGAAGATGCAGAGCATTTTCTTGGCGAAAAAATAGAAGAAGCAGTAATAAGCGTTCCTGCATATTTCAACGATGAACAGAGAAAAGCAACTAAAAAGGCAGGAGAAATGGCTGGTTTTAAAGTAGAACGTATTATAAGTGAGCCTACAGCCGCAGCTATAGCTTATGGATTGTATCAAAAAAGAGCTGATGCTAAAATTTTAGTATTTGATTTAGGCGGAGGTACATTTGATGTTTCTATTTTAGAACTTTTTAACAATATACTTGAAGTTAGAGCGGTTGCAGGAGATAATTATTTAGGTGGAGAGGATTTTACTCAAATTCTAGTTGATCTATTTATTAAAAAAAATAATATAGATATAAATTCTCTGGATCTGAAAATTTTATCACATATATTAGATCAGGCAGAGAAATGTAAAAGGGGATTTTCAGATAGTAAAATATCTTCTATGAACTGTATTATAAATGGTGAACAAATTGAGTTTCAAATAAATATGGAAGATTATGAGGAGGCTTGTGAACCTCTTTTAGAAAAAATGAGAAATCCTATAAAAAGAAGTTTAAGTGATACGAATTTGAGATTATCTCAAATAGATGATGTAATACTTGTAGGAGGTTCTACGAAACTTCCTATTGTAAGAAAATTTGTAAACAAGCTTTTTGGAAGGTTTCCCAACACATCAATTAATCCTGATGAAGCAGTATCTTTAGGTTCAGCAGTTCAAGCTGCTATGAAAGAAAGGAACCAATATATAAAAGAAGTAATTTTAACAGATGTTTGCCCATATACTCTGGGAACAGAGGTTGTTATGGAAAGAGAAAATAATAGAATAGAATCAGGTTATTTCTGTCCAATAATAGATAGAAATACTGTAATTCCTGCTAGCAGAACTCAAACTCTATATACAGTATATGATAATCAAAGTAAAATAAGAATAAATATACTTCAAGGAGAGAGTAGATTTGCAAAGAATAATATATCATTAGGGGAACTATTTGTAGAAGTTCCATTAGCCTTAGCAGGGCAAGAAAGTATAGACGTGACATATACTTACGATATTAACTCTATATTAGAAGTAGAAGTTAAAGTAAATTCTACAGGAAATAAAGTCAAACAAATTATTAAGAATAAAAATAATGATATGACCGATGAAATGATAGAGAAACGAATGGAAGAAATAAGTTACTTAAAGATTCCTCCTAGAGAGCAGGAAAAAAATAAACTTCTTTTATTCAGAAGTGAAAGAATGTATGAGGAGAGTATAGGGGATATAAGGAATCAATTAGATTATGCAATTTCAAAATTTGAATCTGCACTTAAAACTCAGGACCCTGTAAAAATAGAAACAGCAAGAGAAGTATTCAAAGAAGAGTTAGACTATATAGAGGAAGAACAAAAGTTGAGATAAAGTTACAATAAATAGTGAATAGTTAAAAGATCATAAATTTTTACTTAAAACTCTTTACTATTCACTATTAATTATATTATTAGTTATATTCCTTGACAACATTAGGTAAAATAACTATAATAGTATAAAAGTAAAGAAAACCTTGAAGGGAAGAGTAGATATAAGAAGTAGTTAAAGGGAGCCTATGATAGTGGGAAATAGGTACGAAGCTTATATTGAAGAACATCCCTGAGTTTCTAACCGAAATCTTAGGAAAGTAGACTTAGACGGCATCACACCGTTATTAGTGAAACACATTATTGTGTGTTTAAGTGGCTATTGCAATTAGGGTGGTACCGCGGAAGTTAAGCTTTCGTCCTTTTTAGGATGAAGGCTTTTTTTATGACCTAACCCGATTTGCGCTTTTTGCAAATCGATGGTAGGTCAAACGCAACGATAACCAGATCTATGTGAACGATAGTGAGCAAATAGATTTGAGTTTCGAGACTGCGAACTCAGCCCAAGGACTAGAATAGATAGAAAATGAGAGATGATAGGTCAAAGTAATCGAAATAAGAAAGGAGAATAAAAATGAAAACAACAGTTAGAATGCTCTATAAAGAAACGGATAAATATCTAAATCAAGAGGTTCAGCTAGAAGGGTGGATAAGAACTTCTAGATCATCTAAAACTTTTGGATTTATAGAATTAAACGATGGAACATTCTTTAAAAATATTCAAATAGTTTTTGAAGAAGGATTAGACAATTTTAAGGAAGTAGAAAAATTGCCACTTAGTTCATCTATAAAAGTAAAAGGAATTTTAGTTCCAACTCCAGGAGCTAAACAACCATTTGAAGTAAAAGCAAGTAATATTGAAATAGAAGGCTATTCAGCTTCTGATTATCCATTGCAGAAGAAAAGACATACATTTGAATATATGAGAACAATAGCTCATTTAAGACCTAGGGCTAACACCTTCAATGCAGTATTTAGAGTAAGATCTATACTTGCTTATGCAATACACAAATTCTTCCAAGAGAGAGGATTTGTATATGTTCATACTCCAATTGTTACAGCATCTGACGCAGAAGGTGCAGGAGAAATGTTTAGGGTATCTACTTTAGACTTACAAGATGTACCTTTAACTGAAGACAAGAAAGTAGATTTCTCAAAGGATTTCTTTGGTAAAGAAACAAGTTTAACAGTATCAGGACAGTTAGAAGCAGAATCCTTTGCTCTTGCATATAAAGATGTATATACTTTCGGACCTACATTTAGGGCTGAAAATTCTAATACTGCTAGACATGCGGCAGAATTCTGGATGATAGAGCCAGAGATTGCATTTGCTGACATCAATGATAATATGCAGTTAGCAGAAGATATGATGAAATATATTATTAAATATGTTATGGAAAATGCTAAAGAGGAGATGGAGTTTTTTAATAGCTTTGTAGATAAAGGTTTGATTGAAAGACTTGAAAATGTAGTTAATTCAGATTTCGGTAGAATAACTTATACTGAGGCAATTGATCTTCTAAAAAAATCAGGACAAGAATTTCAATATCCAGTAGAATGGGGAATTGATTTACAAACTGAACATGAAAGATATATTTCAGAGGAGATATTTAAAAAACCAGTATTTGTAATTGATTATCCAAAGGAAATAAAAGCATTCTATATGAGAATGAATGAAGATAATAAAACAGTAGCAGCTATGGACCTTTTAGTTCCAGGTGTAGGAGAAATAATAGGTGGATCTCAAAGAGAAGAGAGACTTGATGTATTGGAACAAAAGATAATAGATAATGGTATGAAACCAGAAGATTACTGGTGGTATTTAGAGTTAAGAAAATTCGGAGGCACTAAACATGCAGGATATGGTCTTGGATTTGAGAGAGCTGTTATGTATATAACAGGTATGACAAATATTAGAGACGTTATCCCATTCCCAAGAACAGTTAAATCGGCAGAATTTTAAAGGATAAGACCCTAGGAAAGATTTAGATTCCTAGGGTCTTATTTTTTATATTAGATAAATATTTGAAATCAATAAGAAATAGGAGAAACTCTATATAGGAGAGTTCATTACTTTATTAAGGATTAAGAAATATATTGAATATTTATAATATATATAAGATGCAAACTAATACATAATGAATTATAATATAAGTGAAGAAATTCCATGATTAATATGATTAAGGGGGAAAATCATGAAAACGTTAATTATCTATGCTTCTATCCATCATGGTAATACTGAAAAAATTGCTAATGTAATGGCAGAAGGTTTAAATGCTGATTTAATGAAAATGTCTAAATTAAATCCAAAAAGTTTAGCGGATTATGATTTAATTGGATTTGGTTCGGGAATCTATTATGGGAAATTTCATAAGGATATAATTAAATTAATAGATAATTTACCAGAACTGTTAAACAGAAAAGCATTTGTTTTTTCAACAAGTGGTCAAGGGAAGAAATCCTATAATAGTTCTATAGAAATAGGCCTAAAAAATAAAGGTTTTCAAATTATCGGAAGTTTTGCTTGTAAAGGATATGATACTTTTGGACCTTTCAAAGTAATTGGAGGTATTGCCAAAGGTAGGCCAGATAACGATGATTTAAAGAATGCTATGGATTTTGTTAAGGAAATAAAGGGTCTATAGATTATATTTAAATTGTAGTATTTAAAAATCTAAATACTATTCTTTGTTTTAGGAGGGAGATAGTGACAGATAAAATGTCAAAAAAATCAAAAATTATACTTATTATATTATTAACTTTTTATTTAGTATATTTTAGTATAGTTATATTTGGAATGAGTTTGTTTCATTCTCGAATTAGTTTATATAGTATAACTGGTGTTTCATTACCATTTATTTGCTTTGCTTTTATAATATATGGTTTATTCAGGACTTCAGATTTAACAAATAAGAAGTATATTTACATAAGTCTTATATTAACCTTACTTCCTATGATTGTATCTTTTGGATTACTAGGATTAAATGAGTTTGGAAGTAAATTTAATCATAAAAGATGGATTGCAGAAAAAGAAAAAAGAGTTTGGATGGTAGATGATTTATTGAGAAATCATGAAATAATAGGTATGGATAAAAATGACATTGTGGAGTTGCTGGGTGAACCTTCAGATACTGAATATTTCAAGGAGTTAGATAATATAGTATATTATTTAGGACCAGAAAGAGGATTAATAAGAATAGATAGTGAATGGCTGGCTATATGGTTTGATGAGAAGAATATAGTGACAGAATTTAAAATAATGAGGGACTAACTATCTTGAATTTCTGTTTCAATTTGAAGACTAAGGAATAAAATTTAAATTGCTGCCAATTAATCTTAATTTATGGAAAAATGAGGTGATATGAGTTGAGTATAATACATTTATTAGCCTATGATTTTCCATTGCCAGAGGTGGATATGGAACAGTCTAAAGAAGTTTTTGTTTCTAAAAATACAATTGAATTTGTACAAGGGTTTTCAGTGATAAATTGCTATCATTCAAAGGACTATATGGAAATATCTAATTTAATTACTAGAAAGTATTGTCATGATGTTGAGTTGGAGGAGGAAGATTCAAGCATAGAAAATTTTAAGAATTATCTATTTAAATATATGAAACCTCATACTGAGATAGAGATATGGAGTATTTATCTTGGAGGTGATTATTCAAAGCATTATACTATAATGCCAAGATTAAACAATATACCATTAGAACATTTATTAATGGTTAATGATGAAATAGATTATTTTACAGAATATTATTTTAAACCTATAAAGAAGGAAATAAATTTATCTATGATGAGCAGAAAAGATATCTCATTCGTTTTAGAGAATACAGGTGTCTGCATTGTTGTTAAAAATTAGAGAATAGATTTGCCTTAAAAGAAGAATATCTTACTGATGTATGGAAGGAGTTTTTATAATAGAATTTAAGTTAGATTATCAAAATTTCAAAATAAAAGTAAAGGAACTTTATTGGATAGATGAAACCAAGGATGACCCTAATGATTTATGTCTTCATGGAGATGTAACTGTTACTATAGGAGAAGAAGAATTATCCTATTCATGTACTGTTAGTGCAGCAGCTCTTAGAATGTTAAAGAGTTTATCTGAGGACCATTTATTAACTAATGGAGACCAGATGCTACCTTGCTGTGGACATTTTATGATTCCTAATGAAACTTTAGACGAAGTAGAAATCATAGGATGTAATAATGGAATTGATTGGACCGTTTTACATGAGGACGAGATGGTTAGGCTTATTACTGAAAAAGGAAATACTGTATTTGTTTATTATATTCAATATAAAGAAGAGGTATTACGTTTTGCTGATACGGTGGAAAAGTTTTATAAAGAGTCATTAACTAAAAATATACCAGAAGATGAATTTGAGAGAAATGGATATATAGCATTTTGGAATGAATGGCATAGAAGAAAAGGAGATTTAGAAAGTGAAAAATAATATTATTAAAGAATATGGGGTTGTGCATGATAATATGATTATTTCTTATATGGTTGACTTTGAAAAACAAATTTTGCAAATAAATACTAAAAATTATGATGATGAAAAAATAATTATTAGATTTCAAGGTTTACTTGCACATGCTTTTGAAAATGTTATTTTGAATAATATTATTTTAGAAATTTATCAAGTTAAAATAGAACACTTTTTATTAGATAAGGCTAATAAGCTTTCAGAAACTTTAAAATATGGATTTCCGACTATTGGAGTAAGTAATGTTAGGGAATTAGGTGACTACTTAAAAGAAAATAGGTATAGGGTATTTTATTTAACAGCATCCTTAGGGATGTGTGGATATATTATTGCAAAAGAGATTATTTTACAGTAAGTATAATGAATCTTATATATGCCTTAATCTTTTAACATAAGGTGTAAATAAATTGGAGGTATCCTTATGCTTGAAAACGGAGATATAGAAGAATTTGAATGGATTAAAAATGGAATAGAAATAATCATAAGTTCAACTGATGAGAACTATAGGGGTAATATTGTAGGTAATTTATTGCCAAATAACTTTAGTAGATATATTAAAATTTTGCATCCCATGTATAAAGATAAATTGTTTACAGATAGAAGTACACTTTGGGCAGAAGATGTTTGTGATGAAGCTGTTCTAGGAGAGAGAATATTATGGAGACAATTGGCTTTAGAATATAATGTGGAATTTAGACCAGAAATAAATACATATGCTTTTTTTAAAGAAAATGGTAGGAGATGGCCAAGATATCTTTTAGCACCAGATGAGGGAACCTTAGAAAAAGAACAAATTGATGAAATCACAAGTATATTAAGACCTCTAAATTGCGAAAAATACTTCTTCTATTATGACTGGCTAAAGACATTAGATTGGAGCCAAGATAAACTATTTAAAGGTAGTTTAGAGGATATTTATGAGCTAATGAAATTAGAAGAGCTAAGGGATGCTTTTGGTGAAAATGAGAAGTTTTCACCATCATATTGGTGGGATTTAAATAAAACAATATGTATATGTACGGATTATGATTTAGAATTTACTGTTGTAGGATGTAATAATGAACTATTTACAAGATTTATAAATAGTAAATCTTTAGAATGTATAGAGATTAAGTATGATACAAGGATTGATTATAAGGCTATGGAAAGGAGGTAATTAAGTATAGATATATAACTAAAATAAAAAGATGGGAGGATATATGTATTAAAAAGGTTGATGAATCCTATGAAGAATATATTAAAGACAAGCTTAAAGATAATTTATAGGGAGAGATGTAAGTGAAAAGATACATAAAGATTCGGCATTGGGATTATTGGTTTGGTATATATGGATTTTCTGAATTTCCTACTGAAGTTGAATTTGATATAACGTCGGATTTAAGAGGTGAAGATATAGTATTTCATTTTGATTTAATGGACTTAGATTGTATGGAATATTATATAGAAAATAATCTTTATATAGAGAAAGGAGATGAAGGGTATCATAAATTTTTAGAATCTTACAAGGAGTTTTTAAATGGAGAAAAACTTCACTTGGTCACAATCCTTTATTATCCTACAAGTATATTTAAGAATAATTTCAAATACAAAATATTTCCTAAATATAAAGCTGGTAATTTGTTAGATGCAAGAAATAGCCAAGGAGAATCTCCATATTATGCTGATGTATTTATTAAGGAAAGAAATGATCTAGCACCTTGGAGGTTGATTTGTCATATGAAAAAAATAATATTAGATTTATTTGGGGAAGAAGTAGAATTGGAAATTATGGATATTCCAAGTTATGAAGAAACATTAAAATCTTTTTTTGAATAGAGAATTAACATAAATTAATGAGCTATTAAGTAATTTTGATTTATGGTATTATGTTCTGAATAATTGTTATATAAATGAAGAGGAAATTGTTGTTGAATAATGAATACGTCTATTATTAATGGAAGAATAATTATAATAGTAGATATACTCATGGTTTTATATCGAAAGTTGCATCAGTGGGTTAAGAAATATGAAGTTAGAGTGGAGGGTTTAATAGAGAAACGAAGAAGGAAAAAAGGATGGATTGTTAAGGCAAAAACGGAACTTAAAAATAGAAAATAAAAAAACTAAAATAAAAAACTAAAAATGGAAATGGATTTCTTAAAAAACTTGTAGGATCTTGGAAAGAGGTGACTTTAAATTATATAAGTAAGTTATATATTTATATTGTAATAAAAGAGTTTCATGAAGAAAATAGCTATTATATAATATGAAGATGTTAAATTTTGAGCATTGCAAGACTTTCTTATAAAATGCTGTGGGGTATTAAGGGAATTTATTGAGGGTAAGGGAAATAGATTAGTAGATAAATCCAATGAGTTACTATCATTATGTCCTTCAGTAATATTTAAAGGGAATTAAATAATTTTTAGTGCGAGTAAAGCAGCATTTTTATATATTAATAATTCGAAAAAAGATAAGTTGTATTTACATTAAATAATAGATTACATGTAGTAGATGATAAAAATAAGAATAATGATATCATATTTTTACAAGTAAATGAAAATAACTCGTTTATTATGTTAGAGATGAAGGATGACAAATCTAATTCTAATAGAAAAAATATACAATATAAGATTAATATCTAGGGAGGTTTTTAAATGAAAAAATATTTTACTGTTATTTTAGTCTGCATTTGTATAATATGGATAGGTATGCATTATAATCAAGATAGAGCCAATCGATTAACTCAAAATTCTAACAATACAATAAATAATCACAATAATGATTTCATTACCTTTTCAGATCCTTATTTAGAGCAAGCAATTAGAGAAAAGACATCAAAAATAACAGGTGAAATACATAAATCAGATTTGCAAAACATTACTGTCCTTGAAATTACTTCAGCTAATATTAAAGATTTAAGTGGAATTGAGAATCTAAGTAATTTAGAAGAGTTAGACCTGTCATGGAATGATATTAGGGATATAAGTAGCATGAGTAATTTGACTAATTTAGTTAAGTTAAATCTAGCTTACAATGATATTCATGATATAAGGTCATTAAATAATTTAAAGAATTTAACTCAACTGAATATAAGTCATACTTTGATAGAGGATATAACCCCTTTAAGTAATCTATCAGATTTGACTATACTTAATATTTCACATTGTGAGCATATTGATTATACAAATATTAATGTGTTAGGAGATTTAAGCAATTTAACTGAATTATACTTCTATTCTTATGAAATTAGCGACATAAACTTCTTAAGTAATATACCAAATTTGACTAAGCTCAGTTTATACCTTAATGAATCTAACGATGTAAAAGTTTTAAGTAAATTGACAAAATTAAATTGGCTAAGTTTAGGAGTTTATGAATCTATTGATTTAAGCTTTTTTGAAAATTTAACTAATTTGACTGAACTGTATTTAGGGTATGATGGGAATGCAGACATAAGTCCTCTAAGCAACCTATCCAACTTGCAAAAATTACATTTGCCAGGTTATATTTCTGGAGGCAAAAGTAATCTAAAGAATATAAGTGTTTTAAATAACTTGGAAAATTTAACAGAGCTAAATTTGTTCAATGCAGAAATAAGTGATATAGGTCCTTTGCATAATCTAATAAATTTAACCAAACTGAATCTATCTGATAATCAAATCTCTGATATAAGTGCACTTGAAAATTTAGAAAATTTAACAGAGCTAAAATTAAATAACAATAAAATAAGTGATATAAGCACTTTACAGAATCTAACGAATTTAATAAAATTAGATTTATCTAATAATCAGGTTTCAGACATAAATGCCCTTAGTAATTTAGAAAATTTAACGGAGCTAAAGTTAAATTCTAATAAAATATATGACATAAATTCCTTAAAAAAGCTTAGCAAATTAACATGCTTGTTACTTAATGAAAACCAAATATCTGATTATAGCCCTATAAACGAATATTATCAGAAGCTTCAAATTAAAGACTTTTAATTAAATATTAATTTTTACTAAATAGATTTTTACTGCTATGTTTAGTATGATGAATTATTACCATAGAAGATTTATTAAACTACCTAGGCTAGTTTTTAAATACTATATTCGTTTCTATAATATTCATCCTACTCATACCTTAATACTATATCTTGAGAATTTTATAACCGGTTATTTCCTTCTCACTATATACAAGCACTTTTTTGAAGTGAAATGTAAACCTCCTTGAATAATTTTTTTATTTGTTTAAGCTTTTAGGTTTTAAGATTATTTTTTAAAACAAAATTTTTGATTTTACTTACATCATCTTTAATATCTTCTATTAAACTCAATTTTTCACATAAGCTAGATATAATATTTTGATATTTCATTTCTCTTTCTTCCTGTCGAAGATCCCTTTTTTCTTGATTTTTTAGGATATAAAATATAAGAGCCACAGTTAATACTGCCCATATGCTATCCTTTGTGGCTATGTCTACTAATACCTAATATTTTAGCTATATCTTTTTCAGATAACCCGTGTATAAATTTCATTATAATAATGTCTTGTTGCTTTTTAATTAATGATTTGATTAATATAGAGATTAAAACTGTACTCTCTATATTAGTTTCGCTTGTATCTGCTAATATGTCGTGGTTAATTTCCATGAAGTCGGATAACTCTTTTTTTCTATTTCTAAGCAAATTCAAGGTTCTTTTTCGCAAATGTATATGGATGTATTTAGCTATTTGCTTATGATTTGAATCTCTAAACTTTCTAATATCCATATTTTTTATTAATTTCAATAATTCAATAATCAAATCAGTTTCTGCTTCCTCATAATACAGACTATTACTAAGTTTTTTTAGAGTAGCACTGAAATCTTTTATATTTTCATAAGTAAGATTATTAGCCATGGTATACATATTTTCTTGCCAATCATCTATTTCAAAATATTTTCCTCCATTTATTATGGGAGGAGTATTAAGATTATTATTTTTATCTATAACAAAAAGGAACTTATTTCAATTTTCTATATAGTATTATATAAAGCGAATATTTCCATTTGTGAAGGTGATATTTATAGCTATTAATGATTGATATGATATTGAAAAAATAATAGTAATGCTAAGGTTGAATAAAGAGAAACAATAGCTTGGGCAACGCCATATGATTGTATAAAATATAGAATATAGTAGAAAAAATATTTAAATTAGAATATACTATAGAAGCATTTAATTTTAAATTAGGTATTTGTTTTCGTGTTGACAGATTATATATCTAGGTAAAATAGTAGAATTATTGAATAAGATTAAATAAAATATAATAGTAAAACTATAAATTATAAAAATATCTTGATTTAAAATGATTTATTGGTTATAATAGGTCTTAAATTGATAAATACTGTGAAAGGAAGTAGTAAGTCCTAATTAATTATAGAGAGCTATCGGCTGGTGGAAGATAGTATTGATGAAGGCTGAACTCGTCCTAGAGTTACTAAGGTGAAAAAGTAATCTTAGTCGGTTAAATGCCGTTATATTTTTGAGTGGATAGAAATATCAATAAGAGTGGTACCGCGGAATTTACCTTTCGTCTCTATATGAGATGAAAGGTTTTTTTATGACCTAACTTAGCGAATGATAGTGAGCTTTAGTAGGTCAAACGCAACGAACGCCAAATTCATGTGAGTGATAACGAGCGAATGAATTTGTGCAGTGAGACTGCGGAAGATGACCTAACTTAGTGAACGATAGGTCCTAAGGGACACCACTGAATTATACCCTACGGGGTAGATAGAGGTTGTGAGCTTTAGTAGGTCAAACGCACAAAGATCCAAATTTATATTACTGAAAGGGAGTAAATAGATTTGAGATTCGAGACTGGGATAAACGACTTAATTAAATGAGTTTTACTAACATGAGAATTGTATTATGAAGGAGGAAATAATATGAGAGAATATAAGCCAAGTGAAATTGAACAAAAATGGCATAAGATTTGGGAAGAAAGAGAGCCTTTTAAGGCATTAAATAAGTCTGATAAGCCAAAATTTTATGCACTAGTGGAATTTCCTTATCCATCAGCAAATGGGCTACATGTAGGGCATCCAAGACCATATACTGCATTGGATATTGTTTCAAGAAAGAGAAGACTTGAAGGATATAATGTTTTATTTCCAATGGGATGGGATGCATTTGGATTACCAACAGAGAACTTTGCTATAAAAAATAAGATTCATCCAGCTATAGTTACAGAGGAAAATGTTTCTCGTTTTAAATCCCAATTACAATCAATTGGATTTTCCTTTGATTGGTCAAGGGAAATAAATACTACAGATCCTCATTACTATAAATGGACTCAATGGATATTTCTAAAATTATTTGAAAAAGGTCTAGCATATAAGCAAGAAATGCCTATTAATTGGTGTCCATCATGTAAAATTGGATTAGCAAATGAAGAGGTTATTCAAGGCAATTGTGAAAGATGCGGTGGTGAAGTAGTAAGAAAAGTAAAGAATCAATGGATGTTAAAAATTACTGAATATGCCGATAGATTAATTAAAGACTTAGATAATGTTGATTACATTGATAGAGTAAAAACTCAACAGACAAATTGGATTGGTAAATCTGAGGGAGCAGAAGTAGACTTTCAAATTTCAGGAAAGGAAGATAAATTAAGAGTATTTACTACTAGACCTGATACATTATTTGGCTCAACATATATGGTTATCTCTGCTGAACATCCTCTAATAGAAAAATATAAAAATGAAATAGAAAATTTAGAAGAAATTAGAGAATATCAACATGAAGTAAGTAAGAAATCAGACTTTGAGAGAACTGAATTATCTAAAGAAAAAACAGGAGTAGAAATAAAAGGATTAAGAGCTATAAATCCTGCTACGGGAAATGAAATCCCTATTTGGATTTCTGACTACGTCCTTATGTCCTATGGTACAGGAGCAATTATGGCAGTACCAGCTCATGATACTCGTGACTGGGAATTTGCTAAGAAGTTTAATCTTCCTATAATAGAAGTAATAAAAGGCGGAGATGTAGAAAAAGAAGCTTATACTGATACAGAGGAAGGAGTAGTTGTAAACTCTGATTTTATCAATGATATGAATGCAGTAGAAGCAAAGGAATATATGATTAAGTGGTTAGAAGAGAAAAATCTTGGTACTAGAAAAGTAAACTTCAAGCTTAGGGATTGGGTATTTTCTCGACAAAGATATTGGGGAGAGCCAATACCTTTAGTACATTGTGATAAATGTGGATGGGTACCAGTACCTGAAAAAGAATTACCAGTTATGTTGCCAGAAGTAGAAAACTATGAGCCAACAGATACTGGAGAATCACCATTAGCTAATATAAAAGATTGGGTAGAAACTACATGTCCAAAATGTGGAGGTAAAGCTCATAGAGAAACTGATACAATGCCGCAATGGGCAGGATCTTCTTGGTATTTCCTTAGATATATTGATCCATGTAATGAAGAGGAGTTTGCTTCTCAAAAAGCGTTGGCATACTGGTTACCAGTAGATTGGTATAATGGTGGAATGGAACACACTACACTTCACCTATTGTATTCAAGATTCTGGCATAAGTTCTTATATGATATTGGAGTAGTTCCTATTCCTGAGCCTTATGCAAAGAGAACTTCACACGGTATGATACTTGGAGATAATAATGAGAAAATGTCAAAATCCCGTGGAAATGTGGTAAATCCTGATGATATAGTAAGGGATTATGGAGCTGATACTCTTAGAACGTATGAAATGTTTATTGGTGATTTTGAAAAATCAGTACCTTGGTCAGAAAATGGAGTAAAAGGATGTAGAAGATTCTTAGAAAGAGTGTGGAAACTTCAAGATATTATAGTTGATGGCGAAGGATATACAAATGAATTAGAATCAAGTATTCACAAAACCATAAAAAAGGTATCTGAAGACTTTGAAACATTGAAATTCAATACAGGAATAGCAGCTTTAATGTCCTTATTAAATGAATTTAATGATTATGGCAGTATAACAAAAGAAGATCTTAAGACATTTATAATATTGTTAAATCCAGTAGCACCTCATATTACTGAAGAATTGTGGAAGGTTTTAGGCTTAGAAGGATATCTACATGATACTACATGGCCAGTATATGATGAAGAGAAAACAAAGGATAAAGTAATTGCACTTCCAGTACAAGTTAATGGAAAAGTAAGAGGAACAATAGAAATTAATATTGATGATTCTCAAGATATAGCTAGAGAAAAAGCAAAGGCTGATGAGAACATTATTAGATTCTTAGAAGGAAAACAAATAGTAAAAGAAATATTTGTTCCAGGCAAGATATATAATATAGTTGTGAAGTAAAATAAATAAAACTCCATCTTTTAGGTGGAGTTTTATTTATAGATAAATACTCATAACAAATATACTCATAAGTGATAATGTAATTTTTCATATTATTTCTAATTTAGAAATAACCCTAATATACCTATCCTCAATAAAATATATTAAATTCCTTATGGATTTTATAGATTATTCCATATAAATCCTTCTTTTTAAAATTATATTATTTCTATAATAAAAGTTCTAATTAAATATCCTAATAAGGAAACAATATATATTAATACTAATAAAGTGCAATTATTTGTATCAATTTGGAAGGATAAATATGATAAGAATTATTTTTTTGTTTTCTATATACAATATTTTCTTTTTAAAATATATCTAAGGAAAACGAAGTTCCTAAGAATTTTATAAAATAATCAGTAGAGGAGAATAGAAAAAGTGATAAAATTATTAAGACAATGGAATCAATTGAGTTTAATTAAACGGATTATTATAGGATTGATTATAGGTATTATTTTAGCTGTTACAATTCCTGATATAGCAAAACCAATTGGAATTATAGGGGCTTTATTTGTAGGTGCTTTAAAAGCAGTAGCACCAATATTAGTACTTTTTTTAGTAATGTCTGCTATTTCTCAGCACAAAAGTGGTCAGAGGACTAATATGAAATCTATAATACTTCTTTATCTTCTAGGAACATTTTTAGCAGGACTTACAGCTGTTATAGCAAGTTTTGTATTTCCAGTATCAATAATACTTGGTGAAGGTGTTCAAGATATAGCTCCACCTGGAGGAATAAATGAGGTATTAAAATCATTATTACTTAATATAGTTGATAATCCTATAACTGCTCTTTCTAATGCTAATTATATAGGGATTTTAGTTTGGGCAGTATTCCTTGGGCTTGCATTGAAAGCTGCAAATGAATCTACAAAAATTATGGTTAGTAATTTTTCAGATGCATTATCACAAATAGTAGGATGGGTAATTAGTTTAGCGCCATTAGGTATTATGGGTTTAGTATTTGATACAATTGCTGTATATGGTATTGGTTCTTTATTGAATTATGGACGATTGCTTATTTTATTAATTGGCACCATGATTTTTGTAGCTCTTGTTGTGAATCCAATTATTGTATTTGTAATGATTCACCAAAATCCATATCCACTTGTTTTAAAATGCTTAAAGGACAGTGGAATTACAGCATTTTTTACACGTAGTTCAGCGGCAAATATTCCTGTAAATATGAAATTGTGTGAGAAGTTAGGATTAGATAAAGATGCTTACTCAGTATCCATACCACTTGGAGCTACTATAAATATGGCAGGTGCAGCAATTACAATAACTATATTAACACTTGCAGCAGTTCATACATTAGGCATTAAAGTAGATATAGGTACGGCATTTCTTCTAAGTATACTTTCGGCAGTCAGTGCTTGTGGTGCTTCAGGAGTAGCAGGCGGATCACTATTACTGATTCCTCTCGCTTGCAGTATGTTTGGTATTCCAAATGATATAGCTATGCAAGTTATTGGCGTTGGTTTTGTTATAGGAGTCATTCAAGATTCCTGTGAAACTGCACTTAATTCTTCAACAGATGTACTTTTAACAGCTGTTGCTGAATTTAGACAGTGGAGAAAAGAAGGAAAAGAAATAGTTATCCCTAAATAGTAAAGAATTATTGAATACTAGAGATGGATTTCAAATATAGTTTTAAAGTAAAACACTAATATATAAAAATCGGGGACTAGCCCCGATTAATATCAAAATCTAATATCTTCTACATCCACCAAACATATCATCGTTACAGAAGATGAGAACCAACAATAAGAAGAAAAATAGTAAAGAACTATCGTTATTACATGAACCTCTTCTACCTAATAAGTCACTCATGAGAACACCCCCTATTCAAATTTAAAAGTGAAAATAAAGGTACTCATAATAGGATATGTAAAATAGGTATAAATTGTTAATAAAATTTTTCTATTTATCATATAATGGACATTTCAGTTGATTTTCCAATACAAAGAGTGTATTATTGTTCATTGGAAAGATATGTCAATATTTATAGCATAAATTAAGCAAAGGAGATAGTTAAATGTTCAAAGCAAGGAAAATAGCAATTGTTCTATTAAGTGTATTATTATTAGTTTCTATTACAGGGTGTGGAAAAAAAGAAAGAAGGTTTGATTCATTACCTTTAACAGTAAATGATACCGAAGTCCTAGTTGGAGAATCAACACTGCAAACATTTATTGATGCAGGATATAAAGTAACATTAGACAGGGATCTAAAAGAAGATATCGCAGGACAAACAATGCCTCCTATGAGTTACGATATAGCTACTTATATTAGTAAAGATGATAAAATAGCAGTTAAAGTAAACTTTTTAAATAACACAAAAAGCATAATTCATCTTGAAGATTGTATTGTCTATGAATACGAAATAAAATATGATGATCCAACAGGTTATTTAACTTATGATGCAGACAATATATTAGTAGATGGTGTTAATATTAAGGGAATGAAATTAGAAGATGTAAAAGAAGCGTTCAAAGAAAAAGTGGAATCATTTGACGAATTTGATAATCTAGATTGTAGTATTGGAGTTATATTATTTGAGCTAGGAAAAGTAGATGTTGGTAAAGACCTTTAACTAAACTGTTAAAAAATCTATAATATAAAAAATAAAGTAATGGTAAATTTTTTAGATTGAAACCCTTATATAGAAATATAGGTTAATCTGATGAAATAATATAATTAAGTGCAGGAATAAGTTTATAATTAGTTATCTTAATCTTTAATGGTATGAAATATAATCATAAGTAAATTATGCTATTGGAGTATTTTAACATGTAAGTTAATTTTGTTATTTAAGTATTTATGGTATAATAAATTGAAAGAAACAAGACATAATTGGAGGATATTTATTATGAAAAATGAAAAAGGTGCAGATGAAGGGGAAAAAGAAGATGAAGATGATAAATTAGCTATTGGAATAGGCATAGGCTTATCTTTAGGGACAGCCATTGGTGCTTTAATGGATAATATTGCTTTGGGAATATGTATTGGAGTATCTATTGGAATAGCTTTGGGTACAGGTTTAAGTAAAAAGAAACAATAAGTATAAAAAATAAATGCAAACAATGGAAGAAAACCCTATATATCTTTAAAAACAAAGATTTATAGGGTTTATTATCTTAATATTAGGATTCTAATTGAATATAGATAGATCAATTAGTTGATTGATAAAGAATTTATAGACTATAGTTTTTATCAGAAGTGCATTAATTAAAAATTTAATATTTTATAATTATAGAGTAATATAATTTATATTGTAGAGTGAGAAAAATACCAAAATATATAGATTTATTATTTGTGAAGAAATTAGACAATTATATCTGGGAACTAGATACGAGGAGTTCCTGTATCACTATACCAAATAGCCATGATTCATAGGAATCACAGCTATTTTAGATATAAGATATTATTTAAGTAGGATATCTATTCCATTAACAGTAATGGATTCTATTAAATTTAAATCAATAGGATTTTCAATTTCATATGATAATATGAAATTACTAAGTTCTTCTCCTTCCCAACGACAACTGCTAAATATAATATCAGATTTTGTATCGCTAATTACATTATTTTCTGCCTTAATTTTTATATCTAATTCAGAAAGATCAAATCCGTTTATTCCTTCGCCTCTAAAATATATGGCAAAAGGGTTGATGCTAATATTCTCAATTTTTACATCTCCTAAGTCTAGGCTATCTGACTTTTCTAATATTTTATTTTCCTCTGCTTTAAAACTTACTTGCCAATTTCCTTCTAATTGCTGTGAGCTATTAAAATTGCCTAATAATTCATATCCGCTTAAATTATCAGTATTTATATCAAATATATATTCCTTATAGGATGGATAGTCCGTATTATTTGTAGGTTTCTTAGATTTATCAATCCCAAAGTTAATATCAGTGTCGCTATTAATTTTTTCACCTTTAGAATTTTTTAGATAGATATTAACACCTTGACCTTCAAAGCTTTTATCCCTCCATAATTGTACATGCAGTTTTCCGTCTATAACTCCAATATTGGAAATCATGGATGTTTTTATATCTGGAAATTTAAAATCTATAGCATGAGGTTCTAAAATAGGAATTATTTCATCATCAGAAGCAAGTCCTCCATATAATCTGCCACTAGACCAAGACAAAAACTGCTCAGTAGTTGCATCGACATAAGATGGATTTTGCATCATTTTATTTAAATCGATTCCTATTTTATAGTCCTTAAATTCTTTATGGTCATAAAAAATATTTTCGATTTTAAAGGTTAAGTTTTCACCTTCGAATTTTGTACTGTTTTCTGCTTCCACCAAAATTGTTGCTTTTTTATTTTCTTCATCATAATCTATTAACGACCAGCCACAACTATTTGCACCTTCAAGATTATAATAATCTAAAAAGCTAAGGTCTTCCTTTATGCGATTTCCTTCTAAATCCTGAAAAGTGATATAGGCTTTAACCATATTATCATAGCGACCAACTGCTACAACTTCCATTTTAATTCCTTGATCTATAGATATTTTTTCCACAGGTTCTATGAATTCTACAATATTAGGATTTATTTTCTCTAAAAGATTTTGAAAAGCTGGAATGTTAGCAGCTATTACAGTCGTAGTCATTAGGGAAATAGCAGCAGCGGCTATTACTATTTTTGTTCTTCTAGGCTTGGTACTTACGAGTTTCCTATTTGGATTTAATATTCCATTTAGCATCCTTGACTTCTGATAATCATTTGGTCTAATGGAGTCAAAACTATTATATAAATCTTCTTTTTTCATATATATCATCCTCCTCTAAAATAATTTTTAGTTTTCTACGAGCTGTACGTAGTCTTGTACGTATTGTTGAACTGTTTACATTGAGCATTTTAGATATTTCTTCTGTTGAGTAGCCTTCATAATAATATAGATAAATCACTATCTTATATTTATCATGTAATAATAGTATTTTTTCCCATGTGTTATCGGGATGAGAATCTTCTTTATATGAAAGCTCTGGTATATTGTCAATATCAGCTCTATTTTTTCTCCACCAATGTTTAAGAGTATTTTTACAATAGTTTTGAGATGTAACTATTAACCATGCCTTTTCATGTTCTAGACTTTCAAACCTATGATTTCCATGTATAAGTTTAAGGAATATATTTTGAACTGCGTCTTCAGTATCAGAAATATTTTTTAGATACATTAGGCAAATTTTATATACAGTGTCTACATGGCGGTTATATATTTCTACTATCTCATCATTGGTGTAAAGTGAAGAGTGTTCCAAATTCACACCTCCTTGTAATGTTTTCTATTAATAATACAATCTGGAGGATTGAAATGTTGTATTTTAATAAAATATTTTCTGATTTTAATTAATTTCATTATATAGATAAACAATTTCGTAATATAATTAAATGTTTTTAATCCTATTATTTTAAACTTTAACTTCTCTATCTGTATATTATAATTTATTAATTTGTTTAATTAATATAAAAATAATGAAATATCTATAGATTTGCGATAGTTTATATGAAGTAATAATTGAGGTTAAAAAATATATGGAAGTGAAAAGCAGAAAAGGTGATGTCATCCTATGTAAATAAAATAAAAAAATATGATTATATTTAAATCATATTTCATTACAAGCAAATTGCAGGAGAGTTTACAATATTCATAGATAAATAGGTTTTTATTTAAACATTGATTAGAAAATATGTTTAAATAAAAACCTATCTAAATATTTATTCTGTGTTAATAGTTTGAATTATTTATCATAGTTAATTCTTTAGGAAGAAAGGTTGAAAAATTAATATAAGATAAATACATAATTACGGAATTTATATTAATAATACTATATACTTTTTTTAGCTACATATAAGTTTTTAGAATTATCTATTGTAGCGAGATAAACCTCAGAAATATCATCTATATTATAAATGCTAAGATTGTCCATAAGCCATTCTTTATTTAATTTTAAATTTTTTAAGTTATCTTCAAATAATTTTCCATCATTAATAACTACTACAGGTAAAGTTACAGGTTTAGGATTTAATTTAAGGTCAGTAGAATTAACATACCTATTTGTTTCCTTTTTTACAACACTTAGATTTCCATTAGGTTCTAAAATAGCATATTTTACTTCTGAAATATCGAAAATATTTTTAAGTCTTAATTGACTTAAAAACAAATCAATATTTACAAACTGTTTTTTGAAGTTTTTTCTAAGTATCTTGCCATTTTCAACTAGAATGGTAGGTTTACCATTGAGAAATAATCCTAACTTTCTGCTTTTAAAGGATAGAAGACTTACTATATAATGCCAGAAAAGTAAAGTTGATAATGGAACTATTATATATTTAAAAGAGATTTCACCATCTGTTAAAGGCGCTACTATAATAGCTCCTAGCATCCAAAATACTGTAAAATCGTAGGCAGTAAGCTGATTTATGGCTCTTTTCATAATAAATCTGCCTATTAAGAAAGATATTATTCCTATAAAAAATGTTCTAACTAAATACTCTAATAAAGAAATGTCTTTGATAACTCCGAAAACACTCATATAAAATTTCCTCCTAATTTATAAATTTACATATAAATTTTTATCTGGAGTCAAAACTCCTAGGTAGACCTTGTTAATACTATCTATATCTGCTAATTTAAGCTGATTTTCAATCCAACTATAATTTAAATTGTTTTTATTTAGAACTTCGTTATCAATTCTTCCTTTATATATAATTATTTCAGATAGGATATCCTCCTTAGTTTCTATACTCATATCTGATTTTGTTGGAGGAAGATTATTATTATTTATGGCGATACTGAAATCACCAACAGCTTCAGCAAGTAAATATTCTACATTTTCAATACTATTAGCATTTTTTACTCTTAATATTGAAAATAAATTATCTATTGTTAATTTTGCTTTAGAAAGATTTTCTTTAATAATTTTACCGTTTTTAATTAATATTATTGGCTTTTGTGTAACTATTGATGGAACTTTAAAATATAGATAAGAAATACATAAATGAATTAAGGTATATAATAATATTATTAAAATTCCATCAATTAACCGAGATTTTGGATCAACTATTCGGAATGCGGCAATATTACTAGTTATGGCTGCCGTTAAAAAATTATAGGGAGTAATTGTACTAGTTTGACTAAACTTCATTAGTTTAGTTGATATACATAATGTAAAATATAATATTGAGGTTCTAATAAACAATTCTAATACTCTTAAATTTTTTCCTTCAAAGAAAACTTTTTTTATATTCATAAAACCATCCTTTTTAAGGTTGAAGTCTATAAATCAACTTGTATCAATATATTTTATCCATAATTGAGCATTTATATAATTATAGATTTTTGCTTTTGTCATTTATACAAATTAAATACTCGAAGCAAGATTTGTAAATGATGAAGATTAAAAGAATATATAGTAAGAAGTAGGTATTTACTGAAAGATAGTAAAACCAATTTTTCATATATTTTTTAAAAGTTGACTTGTAATAATAATAAATATAAAATTAAAATGACAATGAAATTCACAAATTTATTGTTATGATATCTAAGTAGTTTGTGAACAGAAATATTATTTTTCAGCTCATTTTGTAATTACAATTCTTTCAGCTAAAGCTTTCTATCCTCTATATTCATTTGAGATATCCCACTTTTTTAATATTAAAGTGATTATGTCATGAAAATTGACGGATTAAGATATGATCTGGTTATATATTAAATATAGGAAACAATAGTTATTGAGGTGAACAAAGGGATACAAAAGGAAAATTATACTAGTGGATTGTTTTACAATCCATAAAATTAAGTTTAATTTTATAGAACAATTAGTTATGATTTACTATTGAAAGACAGGAAGTTTAATTGAATGAATTTATTCGGGAAGGCTAATAATAAATTAAAAAGGACGGTGATGATACAATGGCAATTAATTTTGAAACAATTGGAATAAGTAAGGAATTAGAAAATATATTAACAAAGAATGGTATTACAGTGCCAACTCCTATCCAAGAGCAAGCTATTCCTCATCTATTAAAAGGAAGAGATGTTATAGCTCAAGCTCATACAGGAACTGGTAAAACATTTGCTTTTATGTTACCTATTTTGGAAACTATTGATATATCAAAACCATATATCCAGGCTCTAATCATTACACCCACTAGAGAATTGGCAATTCAGATAACTAATGAAGCTAAAAAACTAGTGCAAGTTAAGGGGGTAAATATATTAGCAGTATATGGTGGGCAAGATGTTGAGAAACAGCTAAAGCAATTAAACAAAGGTGTTAATATTGTAATTGGAACGCCAGGCAGATTATTAGATCATATGAGAAGGAATAGTATTGATTTAGGAAAAGTAAAGATGATTGTCTTAGATGAAGCAGATGAAATGTTAAATATGGGATTTTTAAAAGATGTTGAGGATATAATCTATAGAACTCCAAAATCACGTCAGACAATGTTGTTTTCAGCAACAATGCCTAATACACTTCGAACTCTAGCTGCTAGATATATGAAAGACTTTGTTCAGATACAGATACAAGGTGAAAATATTACGTTAGATGAAATAAATCAAGTAGTAATAGAAACTACAGATAGAGGTAAACAAGATGCACTTTGTAATATTATTGATGAAGAAAGACCGTTTATGGCTATAATATTTTGCCGTACAAAGCGACGTGTAAAGGCTCTTAATGATGATCTAAGAAGCCGTGGGTATAATTCAGATGAAATACATGGAGATCTTAGTCAGAACAAACGTGAAAAAGTAATTAAAGCTTTTAGAGATATGAAGATACAACTTCTTGTTGCTACAGATGTTGCTGCTCGTGGTTTAGATATAGAAGGAGTAACCCATATATTTAACTATGATATACCTGAAGATCCAGAATCTTATATTCACCGCATAGGACGTACAGGTAGAGCTGGAGAAACTGGAGAAGCATTTACATTTGTTACACCTAGGGATAAACAAGAGTTAATTGAAATAGAAAAGAAGATAAGGATGAACCTAAAGACAAGAAAAATTGTAAAAGACAATGTAAATCATAAGATTAGCAAGAAAAACTCTAAGGAGCAAAGTAATGACAAACAAGATTTTAGATGGAATAAAGAGTCAGGTAAAAAGAAGACCATTAGAAGTATTGATAAAAGAAAAGGTAAGAAGAGGAAGGGAATAAAGTAAATATTAGTGTCCATTTTATTACACCATAGAAATTGATTGAAAGCAGAATAAAAATAACAGGTAAATTAATACCTATTGTGTTATGATGTATTTTATGGGGGGAATTCTATGGGATTAAATAAAAAAGCATTAAAAATAGGGATATTCACTATTAGCTTATCATTAGTAATTTCTATAGGAGTTGCTATGTTTATGAAGTTAGATAAACCAGTATTTTTTAAGAATTATGTAGAAACAATGTTTGATATTTCTAATAATTCATATAAGGAAAGAGAACTTATTTTAAAATACCTAACTAATGTTTCAGATAATAGAAGGATTACTGATATTTATTTTGAGGAATATCCTAATCTTGTAGCATATGCAGGGAACTCTAGTAGTATGAGAGATATATTTCCTGTATTTTTACGAGGAAATAATTTTAGGGAAGAAGTTTATGGTAGATATATTTTTCGTAACCTTTACGTTACAATAGATGTAAGAAGTTTGGGAGAGTTTGATGAAATTGAATTAAATAAGGCAAAGATTACTTTTGATAATGGTGAGGTAATGGATATAGATCTTGGTAGAATAATATTTTATAATTACTATAAGGATAATAACGATTGTGAAAGTAAACATTTGAAATCCTTAAGTAGCACCAGTTCTTCAGATGGAACTTCTTCAGTGATAATTGATGTTAAAGAAGATATAACTATAACAAATATGGAGTCGCCATTATTAAAGGATGTAAATGATTTAATAGAAATAAAAGTAGGAGATATTAGTTATACAGATATATCAGAAGTTCAATATAAAAATAATGATGTTATAAGAATAAAATCTGCCTTTAGACAGCCAAAAAAGAATATTTTAGAGAAATTTGCATTATATAGTTTAGAGCCAAAGCTTTATTATAGAGATTCAAATGGAGATCTCTTCTATAGTAGAGTATATAATATTGAATATACAAATTATAATATTAATACTTGGGAAATAGTGAAATATCTAAGGGCTAGGGGGGAAATTTAATGTTCAAAGGATATAAACAGATTTTTTGGGGAATCTTTATTGCAACATTTAATATAAAGTTAGGCCCCATAAAAATTCTTCCTGCTTTTGTAGGATTATTATTAATATCAATTGGACTAAGAAAACTATATGAAGAAACCAAGGTAGAATCATTTCATAAGACACAAGTTATAGGGGTATTGGCTGCAAGTATATCTTTTATAGCTGGATTATTGAATTATTTCTCTGATAAACCTATAAATTATTCTATACCTATATTGGTTTTTATGGCAGTATATAATATAATTGAACTAATTTTATTTTTTAAGATATTAGAATCTTCTATTGAATATTTAGATTCTAATAATTATACTGATATAGCCAATGAGAATATAGCAAAATTAAAGGGTTATACTATTATTTCAGTTATTAACATTGTTTTAATGAACTTTGCATTGTTATTTAATATTAATAAGTTAATATTTTTTGTATCCCTTATAGGAGTTATTTTGAGAATATTTATAATGGTATTGGTTAATAGATTAAAAAAATTATTCATTGAAGTTGAAACTTTAAATTAATGGGTTATCAAAAAACAACTGTATTATATATTAGTATAGGGAACTAAGGTTATATAACAATATAGTAAAAGCTCTTTTCTGGTTTAATAATATTTTAATTCTTTCCAGAAAAGAGCTTTTACTTTTACAATAGTATGATTATTTATTTAAAAATATGGTAAATTCCTCACCAACCTGTTTCCAGTCATTTCTTCTAATCTCTCCAGAATATTTTGCAGCATATGGAGTTAAAGTGATAGAAGTGATTTCGTCAGATAAATCCCTAAATAAATTTTGGTATTTAAATACTAAATCTTCTTCAGCATCAGATAAAGGTAATAAATGAAATTCAACTTGATTTCCTAAATTGTCATTTCCCCTTAATTCAATATTATAGCCAATTGATTCATATCTATCTTTTATTCTTCTTTTTCCATGTATTTTTTGATTTACAGGATTGTATCTAAACTCCTCTAACATATACTTTTTATTATCTATATAAAATGAGTAATCCAATGCAGAAGTATGAGTGTTTTCTAGTAAATTTTTACCGTTTGCAGTGAATTCAAATTCCCATTTTCCCTCTATCTCTTTTTTAGAATCTCCTGTAGAATATTGTAAATTATCAAATATAACTTTTATATTAATATCTTCTTTAAGTTCAATATTTTTAATATTTATAAACTCAACTTTAGCCATGGTTTTATAATTTACAATCTTTGTAACTCTGGAACTAATAACAGGAGGGTTTACCTTTTTACCATTTATAAATATATGACGAGTTAGTATAGAGTTTTCTATAGGCTCATTTGCGTTTAAAAATATACAAAGTATTAATTCATCTTTATCTATAAATACATCTGTTAATTTTATACCTATTCCATTATGCTTTACTATTTGATTAACTGCATTTGAATAAGATTCGATATTTTTTCTAACACCGAGAGTATTTTCTATAGAATAAGATATTATATAAGAAGAAATCTCTGAAATTTTTGATTCTGTAATAGCATAAACATTCTTCCCAAAATCTGTTTGGCTTAACGCCCCTATGGATAATATTAAAACTGCAGCTATATTACCAAGTTTTTTAAGGTTAAATTTTCTTTTAATATTTTTTCTAAAGGTCTTTTTGAAATTTTGTTTTTCTATATCATTTAACTGTTCTCTTTCATAATCTTCAATGTCAAAGTATATCTGATTTAAAAATTCATAGATATTTTTAGAATCCTTCATTTTTAAAACCTCCTTCGATATTAGCTGATTTATACATTTTCTTCTTTCCTCTAGAAATTCTATTGTATAAAATAGATTTACTAAGGCCTGTATCTTTAGATATTTCATCCATATTTTTTTCGTCATAATATAATTTTTTAAAAATTTCTTTATCCTCTTTAGATAAACTATTGAGCATATTCTTGGTTTCTTCGCTGATTTCATTTGATAATATTTCCTTTAAAGAATTATCTTCTACAGGTATAGATAAACCATCTATATTTTCATTATCTAAATCTTTTAAGTATTTTCTTACATAGTCTATAGATTTATATTTTGCAATTCCTCCAACCCAATTTTTAAAGCTGCTTTTTGTAGGATCATAAGAGTAAATATTATTCCAAATAGCTAGGAGACAATCATTCATGCATTCTTCATAAAAATGTGGTAGATAAAATAAATGTTTTTTTATAACAGTTTTAAGAATCCAAGCATAATTATCAATAACATAATCTAAGGCTTCTTCATTTCTTTTTCTTAATTGTTTAATAAAATTTTCCTCAGTTATTTTCAATAGCACCACCTTCCTCGTATTTTGATTTCTATATGTATATATTTGTGTTCTTATTTAATACTTCGTATAAAGTAAAGAAAATCTATCAAAAATTTTATTATTTTTTATATTATTTGAAAATCAATTATACTTAATTTCTATTATAGAAGAAGAAAAGAAAAAAGATAATGAGAAGTTTATTATTGATGAACTTAAAAAGAAACCTGAGATTACTTCAGAAACTAATTGTGGTGTTGAGGTGGTTTTAGATTATGACTCGGAAAATTATGTAGTACTGCATGGTTATTTTGGTCTATTTGTTTATGATTTAAAGGCAAACAAGATAGTGGGAGTCTTAGACTTAAAACCCATAAATTGTGAGATTGTAGCAGGTGACAATGCTAGTTCTGTAAGCTTTAATGAAAGTGAAATGACAATTAGAATTTGGCTTTTGGACCAAAACGATATAATGTTTGAGTATAACTTAATAGGAGATAATTTGAGGAGAATTCTCTATGATGAAAATTTAACTAAGTCTAGACAACTCAATGGTAAGATAATTGAAGGTTCTGATGTAGGTTCACTAGTTTATGATTCAGGTAGTAGAAAATATCGAATTTTTGATACATATTTTACAGACGGATATACTGTAAAAAAAGGTCTTTATGAAAATAAAAAAGATATACCTGATTATGGAAGTATAGAGCTAGACGAAAATGGACAATACTTGGCAAATCTCGGATATTTATATGGTTATGCACCTAAAGGGGACTATATCCAAGAAGGCGACCAGCTAATTTGTTATGATGGTGATAAAGTCATTATGAAGTTCCGAATAAAAGGAGATACGCTAATATATGAAGGAGGACTTAAGCATTTTGATATAGGTGAAGAATTTTATCTTAAGAGATAGTAGTAAGAAATCTTAAACCACGGATTTAAATATTATAAATATAAATGAATATTTTAAACCCAATAGTTTTAGAGAGGACTTTCATACTCTTATAATATAATGACTGCAATGACTATGCCAAATGGATTTGCTAGAAACAAAAAGTATAATTACACTACTTGTACTAGATATATTTGTTCATATGATTCAAAATATAAAATACTAACTGTAAAATCTAATAATAATCTGACGATTTATCAGTTAGGTATAAGTAAGAGAGATTATTTGAAATTAGAGAAAGAAATTTTCAAAGATATATTGGCAGACAAAATTTTTGATAATGCAAAGGAATATTAGAAAAACAAAGATTAAAAAAGTTCTTTTTTGAAAGAACTATTTTAATAAGATATACCAATTAAAATAGAACAAGAAACTAGTAAAAAGAGAAGTTTTTTAGTTTCATAGTTGTAGATAACCAATTTAGAGAGGATTAATCAATAATTTAATCCTCTCTAAAATACATCTAGAAGTGCAAATATAATACAAAAACATAACAAAAGACTTCAATTTACATCCGACCCTGACTATGGAACGTGCTACAATAATGACATGAGTATTAAGTATAGGTAAAGCCAAGGGTTTGAGAAGTTCTATCTTAGATTAGATAAGAAGTATTTATCTTTATTTGGTTTATATGAGATTTAAATATTTATATTTTGTGAATTCATTGAATAAATATTTATGATAAAATGATATTATAAGAAATGTAGAAGTTGTTTATTTAGAATAAATAGAGGTGTTTTAGATGAAAGTTATTTTCAGAAAGATAAGTAAGTATTTTTATATAGCTCCTATTTTAACCACAATAATACTTAGTTTTATAGGATCGTTTTTCATTGTAGCAACACTATCGATTATTAGTATAATCCAAGGTTCATCAAATTTCCTTTTTCGAGACATATTATCTGGACTATTGATATATTCACTATTGACGTTACCTATTGTTTTAACAATTGAAAATATCGTTTTACTTTTTATCAAACCCAAAACAGAGGAAAAAGAAAAGGTAATAAAAAGATGGGAAGTCGTAGCAATGGGTATAGGGGTGACGTTTACGCTTTTTTATGTGTCATTGATTGACATTGTTTTTTACGATTGGCATATTCAATTATACAACCATGAAATCCATACTCCTATTGCGACAAAATCATTTTTGACTATGGGTATTATTGCTTTAGTAGCTGTTTTTGGCTATATAATTCTTAGATTTTTTAACATTGAAAAGTTGCCTCCACTTTTTGCAGTACTTTGTATTTCCGCACTATACCTTGGTATTGCACAATGTATTCTATGGTGTGCTCAAATATTTACTGCACTAGATACAGATATGATTTTACTCTGCTTATTCCCATTAAACTGGATTTTGATTGCTATAAGAACAATAAAAGATGTTGTGCATCAACAAACCTTCGAAAAACAAAATATCTCTCATAAATATAGGCATATTGTGATATTACTAAATAATACCACCAACTGGCCATGGATAGCTTTTCTTGCTGCAATTCCCTTGCTCGGTATTTTAGTTGCTATATTGCTTCTATTTGGTCAGGAGCCAGACAGCTTTATAAAAGCGTGGACAGAAACTGCCGATTGGAATATGTCACAGAAGGTTGCGCCTCAAAACATTTATAGAGATGAACATTATTTATGTACAGTTGCAGCAGGCGGGCATCCAACAATTGTAAAGCCGATACGTACTGGGAAACGACATGGTCATAGAGTAATTGTAAATAGGCAGTTGTGTATCACTAATGCTTTTGAACAGCTTCTTGAAGAGTGGACACCAAACTTTCACCGTTTTGTAAGGGCTTTGTATGATAAAATTGGGTATCCAATAGCAAAACATATACAGTCTCCATATATTGCTGATGCCATATATTTTATAATGAAACCGCTGGAGTGGATATTTCTTTTTTTTCTGTATCTGTTTGATACAAAACCGGAAAATCGTATTGCAATTCAGTATCCCCATTCAGTCCCACCAACATTAAATTCTGGCTTTTACCATTTAAAATAGAAAGAATGGTCAAGCAAGATATGGAATCGAGGCAGGATCATGGAGGAAGTCTTTAAAATAGAAGATGAATTGACATCATGCCTTCGCATATTATTATCATCTAGTTGCCACAACCTAGGTGGAGTATATGGTGTTGATGTAAAAATTTATATAAAAGTCCTTAAATTCAAGCAACTTTTGAGTATATGAAATATATTAATTGAAATAAATTGGGTCTGCTGTACATTTGTAGGATATTGCGTCACTAAACGGGCAACATGGAAACCTACTCCTACGAATAACATGAGGAGAGAGCTATACCCAAATCAATTTGTTGAATTTGAAGTATCGGAGTCAAGATTTATAGGAAATAAGAAATATATGGATAAGGTTAAGATTATTGGAAAGGGGTGTATATTGTGGAAAAAGGATATGTTCATGTATATACTGGAAACGGGAAAGGAAAGACAACTGCTGCATTAGGTTTATCCTTAAGGGCTGTTCTTGCTGGGAAGAAAGTATTTTTTGGCCAATTTATTAAAGGCATGGAGTATAGTGAATTAGAAAGTGAGAAATACCTTCCCAACTTTAAAATTCAACAATTTGGTAGAGATTGTTTCATATACAATGACCCTACAGATGAGGATATTAGAATAGCTAAAGAAGGACTAGAAGTATGTAAAAAAATTTTAAATAGTGATAAATATGATATTGTTGTATTAGATGAGTTAAATATAGCTACTTACTATAAATTATTAAACCCCGATGATATTATTGATATATTAAAGAATAGAAATCAAAAGATTGAAGTGATTATAACAGGTAGATATGCAGATAAAAGAATTGTTGAATTTGCTGACTTAGTTACTGAGATGCAGGAGATAAAGCATTATTATTATAAAGGTGTAGAAGCTAGAAAGGGAATAGAAAAATAAATATAGATTATATATTATATATTAATACTATATTCTAATAAAATAATATATAAGAAAGCGAGTAAAATCTATATCGTTGTAAAATATTAGTAAAGAATGTAATTAGGAGATATTTATTGAAAGGTTCTCATATTTCATGAAATAAGTATTAAATATAGATAACTACTTGTAAAATAAATTTAAATATGAAATAATAAAATAATTATGCTGTTAGATAATGGCATAATTATTTTATTTATAAAGGGAGGCATAAGATGTCAAAGATTAAAATAATAACTGACAGTACTAGTTATATAACTAAAGAATATGCAAAGGAAGAAAACGTTACAGTAGTTCCATTGAGCTATATTTTTGGAGAAGAATCAGGGAAGGATCCATTTCCAGGAGAATTTGATGAATTCTATAATAAGCTTCAAAATACGAAATTATTCCCCTCAACATCTCAACCACCAGTAGGAGAATTTTTAAATGCTTTTAACAATGCTTTTGAGGAAGGTTATGATGAGATAATAGCAATTCTTTTATCTTCTAAATTAAGCGGTACTTTTAATAGTGCAATGCTTGCAAAAAACATGTTAGAGAATAAAAAAATTACTATTATTGACTCACAAATGGCAGTTGCAAATTTGAAGTTTTTAGTTGAAGATGCGGTACAGATGGTGAAGGAAGGAAAGTCATCTAGGGAGATTGAAAGTTATTTAAATACTAAAAAAGTTAATATGAATATTTATCTAACTACAGATACATTGGAGTATTTAAGTAGAGGGGGGAGGCTCTCGGCAGTTCAGGCAACATTAGGAAACTTTTTAAATATTAAGCCCATAATTCAACTAAAAGATGGAGAACTTAAACTTTTAGAAAAGCTTAGGGGGAGGAATAAAGTGTTATCGGCTATAATGGAGAGGCTTCCTTCTAATGTTGAGAAAATAGGTATATGTCATGTTTTAAATAAGGAAGATGCTGAAAAGATAAAAGATTTACTACAGGAAAAATTTCCTAAGGCTACAATAATAATTGATGAGTTAGGCCCAGTAATTGGCTCACATTTAGGACCTAAGGGGATTGGGGTTTGTTTTTACTAAATTTGTTATATAATGGGTACTCAAATTGTATTAAATATGATATAATTATGACGGATTAAGAAGGTATTTAATTATAATGGGGGTGTATTTAATGAGAAAAATATTAGTAACAGGAGCATTAGGGCAGATTGGTTCAGAATTAATCGTAGAGCTAAGAAAAATTTATGGGGCAAATAATGTTATTGCCAGTGGTAGAAGAGTAAAAGAAGGACATGAAAAGCTAATTGAATCAGGACCATTTGAAATAGTAGATATAACTAAAGGAAATGAAGTATCTGAAATAGTTAAAAAACATAATGTAAATACAATAATAAATTTAGCAGCAATTCTTTCAGCTGTAGGTGAAAAGCATCCAGAAGATTGTTGGAATATAAATATGAACGGTTTATATAATATTCTTGAAATTGCAAGGGAAGAAAATTGTATGGTATTTACACCAAGTTCTATTGCAGCATTTGGTCCATCAACACCAGCGGATAATACTCCACAAGATACTATCCAAAGACCAACAACAATGTATGGTGTTACTAAAGTAGCTGGAGAATTATTATGTGATTATTATTACAAGAGATTTGGAGTAGATACTAGAGGAGTTCGTTTCCCAGGTCTTATTTCTTATGAAACATTACCAGGTGGAGGAACTACTGACTATGCAGTTCATATTTACTATGATGCATTAAAGAATAAGAAATACACTAGTTTCATAGGTAAAGGAACAAAAATGGATATGATGTATATGCCAGATGCATTAGATGCTATAATAAATCTTATGGAGGCAGATTCATCTAAATTAATCCATAGAAATGCATTTAACGTAACTGCTATGAGTTTCGACCCAGAAATGTTAGCTGCATCTATAAAGAAAGTTATACCAGAATTTGAATTAGATTATGATGTAGACCCAATAAGACAAGGTATTGCTGATACTTGGCCAAATTCATTAGATGACTCAGCTGCTAGAGAAGAATGGGGCTGGAATCCAAAATACGACTTAGACTCCATGACTAAGGACATGCTTGAAAAACTTACAATTAAATTAGGATTATAGAAAATTAAAAGGGCTAAAATATTAGCCCTTTTTAAAAATATTAAATTCATAACTAGTTTTTAGATGATCCAGTCTTAATCTTATCTACTAATTCCTTAGAAGGATTTATAGTTATTGTCTTAAAGTTATCATATATTACCATTCCTGCTTTGGCATTTTTAGGTTTTTTAATATTTTTTCTTTCTGTATAGTCCACTGCAACATGATTAGAATTTTTACCTTTACTATAATATGCAGCCAATATAGCAGCTTCTTCTAAAGTGGAAGATGGTATATCCTTACCTTTTTTCTCTATGATTACATGGCTTCCTGGCATATTTTGAACATGTAGCCACATATCATCTTTACGGGATAATCGTAAGGTTAAATAATCATTTTGTTTATTATTTTTCCCCACGTAAATATTAAATTCATCTCCAGAAATAAAGTGAAGAGGTTTAGATACAGATTCTTCTTTTGATTTTTTCTTTTTTATAGAACCTTTTATATAACCTTCACTGATTAGTTCTTCCTTAATCTCATCTAATTCTTCAATTTCTGTTGAATTTTCTATACTCATAAGCACGTTTTCTAAATAAGAAATTTCATCTTCTGTACTAGGTATTTGATCTAATAACAACTGATGGGCATTTTTAAGTTTTGAATATTTTTTATAATATTTTTGTGCATTTGCCACTGGGGACAATTTAATATCAAGGGGAACCTTTAATTTACCTAAATTCTCATCATAGAAATTTTCAAGTTCAATATTATTGGCTCCCCTAGGAATAGTATGAAGATTAGCTGATATTAAATCGGCATAAACTTTATATTTTTCCCTATCTTGACTTTCTAAAAGTTCTTCCTTTTGTTTTCCTAGCTTATTTAAAGTTCTATCAAGCTTTACTTGAATAGATTTTCTAATAGATTGAGATTTTTGCCCTATTCTATCAAGGATATCTTTTCTACGATAGAAATTATCTAGAAGTTTTGATATAGAATCAAAGAACACCTTGTTTCCCATACCAAATTGCTTAAGTTCCAATACATGAAAAGCCAATATCTCTCCTGTATTATTATCTAAAATTGAAATAGGAGTAAATTCTTCTTTAGATACTAAATTCATAAACTTATTAAAAGAAAGATATAAGGAATTTTTATCTTTTTCATATATACTTCCAAGATTTCTATCTATATCTATATTTGCATCAAAGCATATTTCTCTACTTATTAAAGGACTTAATCCTAAATAGTTAAAATATAGAAATTTAAAACATGGTAAATTTTTATTCTCTGAATCCATAAGGTTAAAGAAATCTTCTTTTATAACATCTAATGGATTGACTTTATCTTGTAATGGTGGATATTCATAAATCATACCCGGCAAAATTTGTCTTACTCTACTCATATCTTCATATATTCTCTTTACAGAATCTATTATTTTAAATGAAGATTTGTCAACTAATATAATATTGCTGTGTTTGCCCATTATTTCGATGATTATTCTTTTTTCAGTGGGCTGACCCAGTTCATCTACTGCAGAGATGTCAATAAAGATTACTCTATCTAAGTTGAACTGTTCAACATTTAATATTATTCCTCCAATAAGATGTTTTCTCAAAAGCATACAAAACATAGGAGGTTCAGAAGGGTTCTTTTTAGAATACTCTGTTAAATAAACCCTTGGGTTGTTGCTGCTAGCAGACATTACTAATTTATAGTTAGTTCCTTTACTATGAATATGGATTAAAATCTCATCTTTTTCTTGTTGGTAGACTTTATCTACTCTTCCACCTATTAATTTTTCTTTTAATTCTTTTACAACTGCCTTTGTTACAATACCATCAAATGACATATTAACTCCTCCAATATTAACTAAGACTACTAAAAGTATACCATTATATTAAGAAATAATAAACTAAAAGGATTTATAGAATAAATATTAAAAAATTGTAACATATAGTGGATTAATTTGTTCATAAGAGATATAATACTTAACTATAATCTAGTGGTTGTCAGAATAGGAAAGGGGTGTTTATTATAATTAAAAGTATGACAGGTTTTGGCAGAGGAGAGTTTAGTAACGAAGTTTATAATTTTAAAGTGGAAATAAAGGCAGTTAATCATAGATACAATGATATTTCAGTTAAAATGCCTAGACATATTGGATATCTTGAAGAAGATGTTAAAAAAATTATAAAAACGGAAATTAGTAGGGGAAAAGTTGATGTATATATTAATTTAGATTATATCAATGAATCGGCTATAGAGATTAAAGTAGACATTCCTTTGGCAAAATCTTATAAATCTATTTTAGAAGAGTTATCGTCAGAGCTTGAATTAGAGGAAAATGTTAGATTATTTAATATATTAGGTCTATCTGAAATCATTAAGATTGAGAGAAAAGAATTAGATGAAGATATTGCTTGGAGCTGTTTAAAAGAGGCTTTAAATATGGCACTTAAAGATATTATGAGTATGAAGACAGTAGAAGGAGAGGCACTAAAAAGTGATATGATTTCGAAATTAGATAGAATTGAAACCATAGTCTTAGAAATTGAAGAGAGATCTCCTTTAGTTGTGCTAGAATATAAAAATAAGTTAAGGGATAGAATTAGTGAATTATTAGATAAGGATATTAATATAGATGATGATAGAATAAGTTCTGAGGTGGCGATTTTTGCTGATAAGAGCAATATAAATGAAGAAATCGTAAGATTAAAAAGCCATGTAAAACAATTTTTATCTATATTAGATGCAGAGGATGCAGTAGGAAGGAAGCTTGATTTTCTAATTCAAGAAATGAACAGGGAAATCAACACAATTGGTTCAAAGGCCAATGATATATTGATTTCTCAGAATGTAGTTGAAATAAAAGCAGAAATAGAAAAGATAAGAGAACAAGTTCAAAATATTGAATAATTGAGGAGGAAAACATGTCAGTAAAACTAATTAATATTGGTTTTGGTAATATTGTTTTGGCTAATAGAATAATATCTGTTGTTAGTTCAGAATCGGCACCTATTAAAAGATTGATTCAAGAAGCAAGAGAGAAAGGTCTCCTAATAGATGCTACTTATGGCAGAAGGACTAGGGCAGTTATAATCACCGATAGTCAACATGTGATTTTAACACCTGTTCAGTCAGAAACCATTGCTAATCGATTTCACGATAAAGAAGAAGATATGGATTAATATAGAAGGGAGAGGACTGGTGATAATTATGTCAAAGGGGCTTTTACTTATTGTTTCAGGTCCAGCTGGTACTGGAAAAGGGACTGTATGTAAAGAAGTATTAGAAAGGAACAAGGATATATTATATTCCATTTCAGCAACTACTAGAAATCCGAGAGTTGGAGAAATTGATGGGGTTAATTATTTTTTTATAGATGAAGAAGAGTTTAATAAAAAGATTGAGAATAATGAATTCTTAGAATATGCATATGTACACACTAATCATTATGGAACACCTAGAGATTTTGTTATAGACAAGATAAATAATGGAGAAACTGTTTTACTGGAAATCGATGTTCAAGGTGCACTACAAGTTAAGAAAAATTATTCTGAAGCAGTTTTAGTGTTTATTTTACCTCCAACAATGGAAGAATTAAAGAATAGAATAGTTAAAAGAGGAACAGAATCAGAAGAAGACATAAATAGAAGATTTAAAAATGCTTTTAAAGAGCTAGATTGTATAGAAGAATATGATTATTTTGTTGTAAATGACAAAATAGAATATGCTGTATCTGATATTGAGTCAATAATAAAAGCAGAAAAATTAAAGGTAAAAAGGAATTTAGATATTAAAGATAAAGTTATTTTACAGGGAGGAAGATAATATGTTAAATCCATCTTTTAATGAATTAGCCGAAAGAGGAGATAGTAGATATACTTTAGTTATGCTTACGGCCAAAAGGGCTAGAAAGATTATCGAAGGAGCTGAACCTTTACTTGAAACCTCTTCTAAAAAACCAGTTAGTATTGCTTTAGAAGAAGTTGTAAATGGCAAGATAACTTATACTAGACCACCTATAAATAGTATAAAATAGGAGGTGATTAGATGTTAAAGGATAAGACCGTAATCCTTGGAGTTACAGGAGGGATTGCTGTATATAAGGCTGCTGATATAGTAAGCAGACTAAAAAAACTTCATGCTAATGTAGAGGTTGTCATGACTCAAGGGGCTACTGAATTTGTAACTCCATTGACTTTTCAAACTATGTCGGGAAACATAGTTCATAGAGAAATGTTTAGTGAAATTGTAAACTACGATGTTGAACATATATCATTGGCACAAAAAGCTGATATTATTTTAATTGCACCAGCAACAGCAAATACCATAGGAAAAATAGCAAATGGTATAGCTGATAACCTTTTAACTACTGTAGTAATGGCATCTACAGCTAAGATAATATTTGCCCCTGCTATGAATACTAAAATGTATCAAAATCCCATAGTAAAAAATAATATAGATAAATTAAAAAAACTAGGATATGAATTTATTCAACCGGGAGTAGGATTACTTGCCTGTGGAGATTATGGAGAAGGAAAAATGGCAGAGCCAGCAAATATTGTAAAGTATGTTGTTAATAGTATTGTAGAAAAGGACTTATCAGGGAAAAAGATAGTTGTAACTGCGGGGCCGACTATTGAACCGTTAGATCCTGTTAGATATATGACTAATCATTCAAGTGGGAAAATGGGATATAGTATAGCAGAGGAAGCATCAATTAGAGGAGCAGAGGTTGTATTGGTTTCTGGACCTACATCTATTAATCCACCTAGTAGAGTAGAACTAATTAAAGTGAAAAGTACTGAAGACATGTTAAATGCAGTTGCTAAACATTTTGATTCATGTGATGTACTGATAAAATCCGCGGCTCCTGTTGACTATAGACCTGAGACAACTAGTCCTACTAAGATAAAGAAAAAAGAAAATGAAGAAGACGAATTAATCATTAAATATATAAAAAATCCAGACATAGCTGCTTATTTTGGTAAACAAAAGAAAGATCAAGTTATGGTTGGGTTTGCAGCTGAAACTAATAATTTAGACGAATATGCCATGGGCAAATTGAAAAAGAAAAATCTTGATTTTATAGTTGCAAATGATGTAACAAAAGAAGGGGCAGGATTTAATGTTGATACTAATATTGTGGCTATAATTGATAGAGAAGGTGCTAAGACTACTTATCCTATGATGGACAAAAGAGAAGTTGCAAGAGTTATATTGGATAGGGTAAAATCTATATTAGATAATAAAAGCTAGATTAAACTATCTAGCTTTTAATTTTCATATTAAAAGGATGATTAATTTGAATATAAAATATGCACAAATTATAGTAAATAATAGAGCATCACAAGTTGATAAATTGTATACATATATTCTTGATAATGAGTTAAAAGATATAGTAAAAGAAGGTATGAGAGTAATAATTCCCTTTGGAAAGGGAAATAAATTAATTAAAGGCATTGTAATTAAAATTATAAATACTTGGAATGGAAGATATCCTTTAAAAAATGTTGTTGATGTATTAGATGACAAGCCTTTGATTTCAAAAGAACTTATAGAACTAAGTATTTGGATGAAGGAATATTATTTATCATCTTATATAGATGCTTTTCAACCAGCACTGCCTCCCGGGGATTTCAAAGAAGTAAATACTTTTGTTGAGATAGTTACAGATAATTATAAAGATATTAATGATGATGGATTGAATATTATTTCCTATTTAAATACTAATGGCAAAGTATTATTAGAAGATTTAAAGAAGGATTTAAAGGTTTCTAATATAAATAGAATATTAAGTTCTTTGGAAAGTAAAGGAATTATAGAGACTACTATAGACATTAAAACAACAGTAGATAAAAAGACGGAAAAATGGGTTAAACTTTTAAATACAAATCTTTCATTGCAAGAAATGCATGAATATATTGGAAAAAGAGCTGTTAAGCAAAGAGATATAGTAGAGTTCCTTTTTAATACTAAGGATATATCCTTTAAAAACCTTTCAAAATCAATGAATACTACATTATCTACAATAAAAGCAATAGAGGAAAAAGGGCTGTTAAAGATATATGAGAAAGAAATTAATAGAAATCCAATAAAAAAAGATATTAAGAATTATAAAAAACATACTCTATCATTTGCTCAAAGGAAGGTCTTTGAGAGAATTGTAAAATCATTTAATGGTGAGGATAAGAGTAACAAATTTCTAATTCATGGAGTAACAGGAAGTGGAAAAACCGAAATATATCTGCAGCTTGTTGAAGAAATAATAAATAAGGGAAAAGAAGCAATTATTCTAGTTCCAGAAATATCCCTTACTCCCCAGACCATTGATAGATTTGTTGGTAGATTTGGAGAGTTAGTTGCAGTTCTTCATAGTAGATTATCATATGGAGAAAGATTTGATGAATGGAGAAGAATAAAGGAAGGTAAAGTAAAAATAGTTGTAGGTGCTAGATCAGCTGTATTTGCACCGTTTCAAAATCTCGGTGTTATAATAATTGATGAAGAGCATGAAGCAACATATAAATCATCCCAAAATCCTAAGTATAATACTATTGAAGTTGCAGCTAAAAGAGTTGATATTGAAAATGCTTTTTTGATTATGGGCTCTGCCACACCTTCTATGGAAACTTATTATAATAGCCTAAATGGAAACTTTGAATTATTAGAATTACAAGAAAGAGTAAACGAATATGCATTACCAGAAGTAACAGTAGTAGATATGAGAGAAGAATTAAATAATGGTAACAAATCCATATTTAGTAAGGGATTATATGATTCTATAAATGAAAATTTAAAAAATGGAAAGCAAACAATATTGTTTTTAAATAGAAGAGGATTCTCTACTTTTATATCCTGTAGGAATTGTGGATACGTGGTAAAATGCAATAGTTGTGATATATCAATGACGTATCATAGAAATATAAATAAATTAAAATGCCACTATTGTGGTTTAGCTATAAATCCTCCAAATATTTGCCCTGTATGTAAAAGCAAATATATTAAATACTTTGGTATAGGTACTGAAAAAGTAGAAGAACTTACAAAAGAGTTATTCCCACAGGCTAGAATAGCAAGAATGGATATGGACACTACAACCGGAAAGGGAAGTCATGAATCCATTTTGGAGGATATGAAGAAAGGAAATATAGATATATTAATTGGAACACAAATGATTTCAAAGGGATTAGATTTTAAAAATGTAACCTTAGTTGGTATAATAGCAGCTGATACTACTTTGAATTTACCAGATTTCAGATCTCCGGAACGGGCCTTTCAATTAGTTACACAAGTAGCAGGAAGGGCAGGAAGAGGGGATGATGATGGTAAAGTAATACTTCAAACTTATAATCCTGAGCATTATAGTATTAAGTTTTCTAAAGAACATGATTATAAAAGTTTTTACGATACTGAAATTACTTTAAGACGAGAGTTTTTATACCCACCTTTTTTGAAACTTATTAGTTTGCTTATATATGGGGAAGATAATAATAAAGTTGCATCTATAGCAAGTGAGGTATATAATTTACTTGTCGAAGAATCAAAGTGGATTAGTAAAGATAATCTGAATGATTATATTATTGGACCATATCCAGCACCTCTTGAAAAAATTAAAAATAATTTTAGATGGCAGATAATTATTAAATCTAAAAAAGAAAATATAAATAGTTTAAAAAACATTTTAAAGAGGGTATGTATAAATAATGAATATAAATTAAAAACAAATCATGTAAAATTTAGCATTGATATTGACCCAAATTCTATACTATAGGAGGAATGTAAATGGCATTACGTGAAATAAGATTATCTGGTGACCCAATATTGAGAAAAAAATCAAAAGAGGTAACAGAAATTACAGAGAGAATAAAGATTCTTTTAGATGATATGATAGATACAATGAATGAGGCAGATGGAGTTGGACTAGCTGCACCACAAGTAGGTGTTCTTAGACGTGTTATAGTTATAGATGATGGCAATGGTCCAATTAAACTAATAAATCCAGTTATAGTGGAGATGAAAGGTGAGGCTATTGATATAGAAGGATGTTTATCTATACCTAACCGTTCAGGGACTGTAAAAAGACCAGAACAAGTTAAGGTAAAATATATTGATGCAGATGGAGAAGAGAAGATTATAGAAGGGAGTGGGTTACTGGCAAGGATTTTATGTCATGAAATAGATCATTTAGAAGGTGTTTTATATACAGATAAGATAATAGAGGAAGTAGAGGTAGAAGAAGAATAAAATTAGCTAATGAGGTGTAATAATATGAAGATAGTATTTATGGGAACTCCTGATTTTGCTGTACCCACATTGAAATCTTTATTTTCAAAGGGATATTCTATAGAATTAGTCATAACTCAAAAGGATAAACCTAAGGGTAGAGGAAAAAAAGTCCAGCATACACCAGTTAAAGAAAAGGCTTTGGAACTAGGACTTGAGGTTTATCAACCAGATTCAATAAATGATATAGAATCTGTTGATAGAATTAAATCGATAAATCCAGATTTTATTGTTGTTGTTGCCTATGGACAAATATTAAAAAAAGATATTTTAGAAATGCCTAAATGTGGATGTTATAACGTTCATGCATCATTATTACCTAAATATAGGGGTGCGGCTCCTATAAATTGGGCAATAATAAATGGAGAGAAGGAAACAGGAGTTACTATTATGGAAATGGAAGAGGGATTGGATTCTGGAGATATGTTATTGTGGAAATCCATTCCAATTAGTTTAGATGATGATGCTGTTAGTATGCACGATAAATTATCTATATTGGGTGGAGAGTTAATAGTTGAAGCTTTAGATGGAATTAAGAATGGGATATTAAATAAAACTCCTCAGAATCATAATCTATCAACCTATGCTCATATGCTAAATAAGAGCATGGGAAGAATAAATTGGAGTGATAGAGGAGAAAATATCATAAATTTAATTAGAGGCTTAAAATCATGGCCCTCTGCATATACTCAATATAAAGATGAAATTGTAAAAATACACAAAGCAAGTTTAATAGATAAAATTAAAGAAGGAAAAAATGGGGAAATAATAAAAGTTGATAATAATGGTATATATGTAAATGCAAAAGATAAAACAATTATCATTGAAGAAGTTCAATTTCCTGGCAAAAAGAAACTAAAGGTAGGGGAATATCTAAGAGGAAACTCTATAGAAAAAGGTATTATATTAAATTAGATACGAAAGGAGTAATGCGCAATGAATTATTACTATGGCGGTGGATACTATGGTTCATGGATAATATTTGTCCTTCCAGCTATGTTATTTGCTTCTTATGCTCAGCTTAAGATTAGCTCTGCATTTAATAAGTATTCAAGGGTTTCTAGTGGGACAGGATATACTGGGGCGCAAATCGCAAGGATGATTTTAGATAGAAATGGTCTTTATGATGTTAGAGTTGAGCAAGTAGGAGGAAAGCTGACAGACCATTATGATCCTAGAACTAAGGTTGTAAGATTATCTAACCAGATTTATGGAGGAAATAGTATTGCTTCCATGAGTGTAGCGGCTCATGAGGTAGGTCATGCAATTCAGCATGCAGAAGGATATTTTCCATTAATCCTTAGAAATAACATAGCTCCTATTGCAAATATAGGGTCAAGACTTGTATGGATTTTTATTCTTATTGGTTTTGCTATATCACCATTTTTCATTGAAGTTGGTATTGCATTATTCTTATCAGTGGTGCTTTTTCAAGTAGTAACATTACCTGTAGAGTTTAATGCAAGTCACAGGGCTTTATTACAATTAGAGAATGGAATTATGGAAAGAGATATGATAAAACCAGCAAGGGAAGTATTAAAAGCTGCAGCATTAACCTATGTAGCTGCTACATTAGTGGCTATTGGAGAACTACTCAGGTTATTGGCAATGACAAGTAGAAGAAGAGATTAAATTTTAGGGGGAATTATCCCCCTTTTTTAAATATTAATATAAAGATTATAGAGGTGTTAAGATGGAGTTATCTGCTAGGGAAATAGCGTTAAATATATTATGTGATATTTTTATAAATGGAGCTTTTTCTAATGTAGCTGTAAAAAATCATTTAAAATCAATGGAAAACTTAAATCATAAAGAAGAAGGTTTAATTAGGGAAATAGTATATGGTGTTTTAGAAAATCATATTTATATAGATTATATAATATCAAAAGCATCGAAGATAAAACTAAAGAAAATTCATGAGGTTATTTTAATTATACTTGAAATTGGAGTCTATCAGCTTATATTCATGGATAGAATACCTCCTAGTGCAGCCGTTAATGAATCTGTTAATCTAGCGAAAAAACATGGTCATAGAGGAACTATTGGATTTGTAAATGGCATTTTAAGAAATATAAGTAGAAATAAAGATGAATTTGCAAAAATCCAAGCTAAAAATAAAATTGATTATATTTCAATAAAATACTCTCATCCAAAATGGATGGTAAAAAGATGGATAGAAAAGTATGGTGATGATTTTACTGAAGAGCTTTGTAGAAAGAATAATGAATCACCTAAGTTAAATATAAGAATAAATACTTTAAAGACTAATAAAGATAAATTAAAGGATAAGCTAATAGATTGTGGATTTGTAGTTAAAGATACTAATTATGCTTATGATTCTTTAATTGTTGAAAATCCTATTAGAATAACTGAACTTCAAGAGTTTAAAGAAGGCCATTTTATTATTCAAGATGAAAGTAGTACCCTTGTAGGACAAATTATGGATCCTATAGAAGGAAGTACAATTATTGACTGTTGTAGTGCTCCTGGAGGCAAGTCTACCCATTTAGCACAAATAATGAATAATAAAGGAAGGGTACTAGGTCAAGATATTTATGATCATAAGATTAGGCTTATTGAGGAAAATGCAAAAAGACTTGGAATTAATATTATTGAAGCTTCTATTTCAGATGCTACTAAGAGAGATGAATCTTTAATAGGTATAGCAGATTATTTGTTATTAGATGCTCCATGCTCTGGCTTAGGTTTAATTAGAAGAAAGCCAGATATTAAGCTTAATAGGAAAGAAGAGGATATATTAGAATTAGCAAAATTGCAATATACTATTTTAAATAATGTAAAGGACTATTTAAAGGTAGGAGGAATACTAGTTTATAGTACTTGTACCATAGAAGATGATGAAAATATTAATATAATAAACAGATTTTTAGATGAAAATGAAAACTTTAAATTAATTAGTATTGAAGATAAAGTATCTAATTGTAAAAATGTAGATACCTTAAACCAAGGTTATATCCAATTATTTCCTCATATTCACAATACTGATGGTTTTTATATTGCAAAAATAATGAAAGAAAGATAGATATATATTTAATAATTATGTATAATATTATATTAGGATGGTATTGGGGTGATTAATTGAATAAAATTGAATTAAATAGTTTAACTTTAAAAGAACTAAAAGAGTATATGATTTCAATAGAAGAAAAAGCTTTTAGAGGAGAACAGGCTTTTTCATACTTTCATAGAAATAAAAAAGCAGATATTGAAGATTTAAAAATATTACCTGAGAACCTGAGAAAATACTTATTAGAAAATGCAAAGGTTAATAAAATAGATATTTATAAAGTTTTTACCTCAAAGATTGATAATACTAAAAAATATTTATTTTTATTAGATGATATGAATATTATTGAATCTGTAGCTATGGAGTATAATCATGGATTAACAGCTTGCATATCTACTCAGGTGGGATGTAAGATGGGATGTTCCTTCTGTGCTTCTACTAAAGAAGGATTAATAAGGGACTTAACCCCAGCAGAAATGGCAAATCAAATTTATATGATGGAAAAGGATTTGGGAAAAGACATTTCAAACATTGTGCTAATGGGAAGTGGAGAGCCACTGGATAACTATGATAATACTATGAAGTTTATTGATATTATTCATGATGAGAAGGGGCATAATATTAGTCTTAGAAATATTACTTTGTCCACTTGTGGAGTTGTTCCAAGGATTTATGATTTGGCTAAAAAAGATATACCGATAACTTTGTCCATATCATTACATTCGCCCTTTGATAGTGAAAGAAAAAGAATAATGCCTATTGCTAATAGATATTCCATAGAGGAATTGATAAAGGCATGTAGATCTTATTCAGAAAAGACTAAAAGACGAATTACTTTCGAATATACTTTAATTGATAATATAAATGATAGAGATGCAGATATAAAAGAACTAATTAAAATTCTTGAAGGATTAAAATGCCATATTAATTTAATTCCATTAAATCCGATTCGAGAATTTAACAAGGACAGGCCAAGTAGAAAAAATATAGAAAGAGTACAAAAAATCTTAAGTAATGCTAATATTGCTGTTACCATAAGGCGAGAAATGGGTGGAGATATTAGTGCTTCATGTGGACAGCTTAGGCGTGCTGTTACTCAAGGTAATGATAATAAAAGATTTTAAGAGGTGGTATTATGGTCATTGGTTCGATTTCTGACATAGGTAAGATTAGAGAGAATAACCAAGATGTTTTTTATGCATCTCAAGATGCATCTTTTCCTTTATATATGGTAGCCGATGGAATGGGAGGCCATAAAGCAGGAGAGGTTGCCAGCCTTATGGCAAAGAATATTATTGAAAATAACTTTTTAAGAGAAAAACCTAATCTTGTAAATGAAGAAATAATAATGAAATTAATTAAAGAATCAATAGAGGAAGCAAATACAAAAATATATTTAAAATCCCTTGTAGATGAAAAATATAATGGCATGGGTACAACTATAACTTTAGCCTATATATTTAAGGATAAAATTTGTATAGGACATGTAGGAGATAGTAGAGCCTATTTAATTAGAGAGGGAGATATATTTCAAATAACTGAAGATCACTCATTTGTAAATGAACTTTTAAAGACTGGAAGTATAACAAAGGAAGAGGCAAAAACTCATCCGAAGAGAAATATGATAACTAGAGCCGTTGGTTCCAGTAGTATTATAGAAATGGATTTAGTAATTAAAGAATACCATAAAAATGACATATTGTTATTGTGTAGTGATGGCCTTTCTAATATGTTAAAAGAATTTGAAATTAAAAATGCTTTCATTGGAGAAGATGATATTCAAAAATCCTGTGAAACTTTAGCAGGTATGGCTAATAATAATGGTGGATTTGACAATATTACCATAGTTGCTATTAAATTTAATTAGATGAGGTGAAAAGATGATAGGCAAGATTTTAGGCGGAAGATATGAAATAATAGAGCAGATTGGCGGAGGAGGCATGGCCTTAGTATATAAGGCAAAATGTCAGCTTTTAGATAGATTTGTGGCTGTAAAGGTTTTAAGGGATGAGTTTGTAAATGATGAAGAATTTGTTAGGAAATTTAGGAGGGAATCTCAAGCTGCTGCTAGTCTTTCACATCCAAATATAGTCAATATTTATGATGTTGGTGTTGAAAGTGACGGAGACAATCAAATCCATTATATTGTAATGGAATATATAAAAGGTAAGACATTAAAAGAGATTATAAATGAAAAGGGTAAATTATCCATAGAGGATTCTCTGGATTATTCTTATCAAATTGCAGAAGCTTTACAACATGCCCATAAAAACCATTTAGTTCATAGAGATATAAAACCTCATAATATTATGATTACTGATGATAATAGAGTTAAGGTTACAGATTTTGGTATTGCTAGAGCAGCAACAAGTTCAACTGTAACTACAACATCCAATGTATTAGGCTCTGTTCATTATTTTTCTCCAGAGCAAGCTAGAGGAGGATATACTGATGAGAAATCAGATATCTATTCTCTTGGTATAGTTATGTATGAAATGCTTACAGGGAAACTACCTTATCAAGGTGAAAGTCCGATAACAGTCGCCTTAAAACATGTACAGGAGGATATTAAACCTCCAAGAGAATTAAATAGTGAAATACCAGTAGGGTTTGAAAATATTATTTTAAAATGTGTACAAAAAAGGCAAGCAGATAGATATACAAATATTACTGAATTAATAAAGGATTTAAGAAAATTAAGAGGAAATCCAAACGAGTTTGGATTTGATAATATGGACAACTATGATTCTCATACTAAGATAATTCCTATAGTTGATGTAGAGGATGATGAAACTGTGAAAAGCAAAAGGAAAGTAAAAAATAAAAAAAGCATGAAAAAGAAAGATGGCAGCGGAAAAATTATTTTTTTAGGAATTTTTTTAGCATTTTTATTAGCTACAAGTTTAGCTTTAGGTTATTTTAAATTAAAAAGTTATTTTGCTGCTGGAGATGAAATTACTGTTCCTAAAATAGTTGGAGAGCAAGAAGAAGTAGCTGAAAAAATGATTCGAGATCTTGGTTTGAATTTTGAAGTTGAATCTAGAGTGAAGAGTAATGAATTTGGAGCTGGAAAAGTTATTACTCAAAATGAACCTGAAGGCAGCAAAGTAAAAAAAGATTTTACCATTATAGTTACAGTAAGTGAGGGAGCTAATTTAGTAAAAGTTCCTAGTTTTGTAAATAATGATTTAGATAGGGCAAAAGAACTAGCTGCAGAAGCTGATTTACTTATTAGAACTGATTATGAAAATTCAGATACAGTATCTGAAAATATAGTTATTCGTCAAACTCCAGATAGTGGCGATAGTGTTGAACCGGGAACTATAGTAAATCTAGTAATAAGTCAAGGAAAAGAAGTAAAACTTACAATTATGCCAAATGTAAGAGGAGATAATATTGAGAAAGCTAAAAATAAAATATTTGAAGCAGGGCTTAAAGTAGGAGATGTAATACCTCAACCAAGTGAAGATGTGGGGAAAGATATAGTAACTTGGCAAAGTTATGATCCAGGTACTGAACTAGAAACAGATACAGCTGTTGATCTATATGTAAGTAGTGGACCAAGTCAAGAAAATAACAATGAAGAAAATAATAATAGTAATAATAATGAAGATAAAGAAGGACCAATAACATTTTTAATAACTCCTCAACCAGATGTAGAAGAAACGAGAATTAAAATAATAAAGATTCAAGATGGTGTAAGTGAAGTAGTATATGATAAAACACATAAGGCTACTGAGGAACCATTTTATAAGACATTCAATGGGAAAAAAGGTTCAGTGTTTGAAATATACTATAATGATGAATTTAAAAAGAGACAACCTAAAAACGAATAGGGGGCTTTTATGATAAATGGGATAATAGTTAAAGGTATTGGTGGATTTTACTATGTAAGAACAGAATCAGATATAGTAGAATGTAGGGCAAGAGGTGTCTTTAGAGAAGAGAAACTGACTCCCCTTGTAGGAGATAAGGTGAGAATTAGAATAAGTGCTGAAGATAACAAAGGGTATATTGAGGAAATATACCCTAGGACATCTAAGCTTTTAAGACCTCCAGTAGCAAATATTACTCAAGCCATAATAGTCATGAGTATAAAAAAACCAGATATTAATTCTTGGTTATTAGACAGGTTTCTTATAATGGCGGAACATGAGAATCTAGATATTATAATTTGTATAAATAAATCCGATTTAGCCCCAGAAAAGGCATTAAAGTTTAAAACTATATATGAGAAAATAGGGTATAAAGTTATTAATACTAGTGTAGTAGAAGGTAAGGATATTGATGAATTGAAGGAGCTTTTGAATGATAATATATCGGTTTTTGCTGGCCCTTCAGGTGTTGGAAAATCATCTCTTTTAAATGAAGTTAACGAAAACTTCAAATTGGAAACTGGTGATATAAGTTCTAAGACTAAAAGGGGTAAACATACTACTAGGCATGTAGAACTTCTGGAATTACATGATAATGCTTTTGTTCTTGACTCCCCAGGATTTAGCTCTTTAAATATAGATTTTATTGAAGAGGAAATAGATCTAAAGGATTACTTTAAAGAGATATATAAATATGGGGATAAATGTAAGTTTATTAGTTGTTTACATGTAAACGAACCAGATTGCGAGGTAAAGAGGCAAGTGGAAGAAGGAAATATTCATAAGGAAAGATATGATAACTATTTACTTTTCCTCGAAGAAATAAAAAAAATTAGGAGGTACTAATATGGCTAAGATTGCGCCTTCATTGCTTTCAGCAGATTTTACTAATTTAAAAGAAGAAATAAAAAAAATAGAAAATGGTGGTGCCGACTATCTTCATTTAGATGTAATGGATGGTATATATGTACCTAATATTACTTTTGGACCTCCAGTAATTAAAAAATTAAGGAAAGCTGTGAAAATTCCTTTTGATGTACATTTAATGATAGATAGACCAGAAAGATATATTAAGGATTTTGTTGAAGCAGGTGCTGATCTATTAACTGTTCATGAGGAAGCAACTATACATCTTCATAGAACTATACAGGAGATAAAATCTCATGGTATTATGGCAGGTGTATCCTTAAATCCTGCTACTCCATTGGAAAATATAGAATATATATTAGGAGATGTAGATTTAGTTCTTATAATGACAGTTAATCCTGGATTTGGGGGACAATCCTTTATTGAAACTATGAAAGATAAGATAAAAAGACTAAGAAAAATGATTGATGATAGAAATTTAAACACTATCATTGAAGTAGACGGTGGAGTAAAGCTAGGTAATGCAAAAGAGATATTAGACTGCGGAGCTGATTTATTAGTAGCAGGATCAGATATATTTGGAGCAGAAGATATAGAATATAGAACAAAGGAATTTAAGAGGTTGTAAATTAAAAAATCTATGTTATAATGAAAGTAATTAAAGAATAAAGATTTAACACTAGGGGAGCCAAATGGCTGAGAGAGGATTTATTATCCCGACCCTTATTGACCTGAACTAGGTAATGCTAGCGTAGGCAAGTGTGTGTATTAGCCTTTGAATACCCATTGCCTAGGCTGGCAATGGGTTTATTAATTTAAAGGAGGAGTTTTTTATGAAAAAATGGAGTACTAAAATGATTGTAGAGGCTGGTATTATGTTAGCTTTAGCTATTGTACTAAGCAGAATAAAGATTTATCAGGCACCACAAGGTGGTTCTGTAACTGCTGGAAGTATGATACCTATATTATTATTTGCAATGCGTTGGGGAGTAGGACCAGGAATGATTGCTGGTATTGTTTTTGGAGTTTTGAAAATTATATTAGGGGCATGGATATTTTCACCAACACAAGCCGTATTAGAATATCTTGTGGCTTTTGGTTTCCTAGGATTTGCAGGACTATTATCTAAATGGGATAATAATGATTCAAAATTAAAATATTATTTAAATATTGCTTTATCAACAGCTTTAGCCATAGGAGGAAGATTTATATGTCACTTGCTTGCAGGAGTAATTTTTTTCAAGGAATATGCTGGAGATAAAAATCCTTGGATTTATTCTTTAGGATATCAAGCAAGTTATCTAGTGCCTGAGTTTATAATTTCTACAATTATATTATTTTTAATATGGAAACCATTGCAAAAAGCTATAAAAGCAAATTAGAAAAGGGATGGGTGTATGAAAGGATTAATTGTATCTAGTGGTACTATAACAGATTATAGTAGATTAGAGTCGATAGTTAAACAAGTAGATTTTATTATATGTGCAGATGGAGGGATGAACCATCTAATAAAAATTAATAGAAAACCAGATTTAGTTATAGGAGACCTAGATTCCATTAACCAAATTTCATTAGAATATATAAAGGATAATGATATACCTGTAAAAAAATATCCATCTATTAAAGATGCAACTGATACTGGCCTTGCAATGGAATATTTAATAGATAAAGGATGCAAAGAGATTGTACTTATGGGAGTAACAGGAACTAGACAAGACCATACAATGGCAAATATACTTTTACTAAATGTTTTATATGATAAAGGGATTAAAGGAAAAATAGTAGATGATAATAATATTATTTACTTAACAGATGGTCATTTAGAATTGCCACGTTTAGAAAATCACTATATTTCTATTATACCTATAGTAGAAGAAGGAATAAATATATCCTTAAATGGTTTTTTCTATAATCTAGATAATGAATTTATTAAGTTTGGCTCTACTTATGGCATTAGTAATGAAATTGTAGACAGTGTTGGAATAATTAAAATTCATAATGGAAGGGCATTAGTATTTGTTTCAAAGGACTAGGCTTAGGGCAATTATCCTAAGCTTTTTTTGTAACCATTTTTCATATTTAGAATACAATATAATAAAGTATTGTAGGGGTGTTAAATATGAAGAGGTTTTGCTATAGGTATATGAGGAAGATGAAAAAAATAATAGGTATAACTTTGGCAGCTGTTGGATTTCTAATAATTATAAAATTTATACCTATAGAGGCGGTTCTGATATTAATTGGAATAGGGCTACTTGTAATGGGGGCATTGATATTAAAAATAAAATAAGGCTTACCATTTGTGCATGGAAGCCTTATTTTATTTTGTAATTATAGTGCTCTTTCAACATATCCAGATCTTAAACATCTAGTACATACATTAATTTTTTTAGTTCCACCATTAACAACAGCTCTAACAGATCTAATATTAGGTGACCAACTTCTTGAATTCTTTTTATTTGAGAAAGTAACTTTGTTACCAAATACTTTTCCCTTACCACAGATTTCACAAACCTTCGACATGAAAAACACCTCCTTAATCTACTACTGAAAATACTTTAAAGTATATTTTCTACATTTCAATAATAACACATTATATTCTAACACAATAATTAGTAAAAATGCAACCAAAATGTATTATTATCTTTATTATAATCATAGGATTTAGTTGAACTATTTTAATATTTAGGGTAAAATATAGAATATGGTATATTGAAAATAAGGAGGCGATTATATATGCCAGCCAAAACAAATACTGAATATGGAACAATTAGCATAGATGACAATGTAATAGCTACTCTTGCAGGTATATCTGCTATGGAGAGTTACGGTATAGTAGGTATGGCTTCTAAGAATGCTACAGATGGATTATTTGAGTTGTTAAAATGGGATTATTTATCTAAAGGCATTAAGGTATATACAAAAGATGAAAAATTAACTATTGATTTACATGTTATATTGGAATACGGAGTAAGGATATCTGTAGTTGCTGAAAATATAATTGAAAGGGTTAAGTTTAACGTTGAAAATTTAACTGGTCTAAAAATAGACAAAATAAATGTACATGTACAAGGAATAAGAGTTGAAAAGTAGTTTGAGGAGGTACTATAATTGAAAATTGAGATTCTAGATGGGGCAATGCTAAAAAAAGCCTTAGCTGGTGCAGCAAAGTTCCTAGAAGATAATAAAGAGGAGGTAAACTCCTTAAATGTTTTTCCTGTTCCTGATGGAGATACAGGTACAAATATGTCCCTTACAGTAAATTCTGCTATAAAACAAGGACTTAACCTTGATGAAGATAATGTATCTAAAATAGCATTAGCTACCTCACATGGATCTTTGATGGGAGCTAGGGGCAATTCTGGCGTTATTTTATCCCAGCTTTTTCGTGGGTTTGCAAATGGTTTAGATGGAAATGATACTGCTGATACTAAAATACTTGCCGAAGGATTTAAACAGGCTGCTGAGACGGCATATAAGGCAGTTATGAAACCAACAGAGGGAACCATTTTAACTGTAGCTAGAGAATGTGGAGAATATGCTATTTCTATCTGTAGAGAAGAGAAGGATATTTTAGTTTTTCTTAAAAAGGTAATAAATCATGGAGAGTTAACTCTCAATAAAACTCCAGAGATGCTTCCGGTTTTAAAGCAGGCTGGGGTTGTAGATGCTGGAGGTAAAGGCTTAATTTACGTCTTAATGGGTGCTTATAATGCATTGGCAGGTATAGAAACTGTTGAAATTAAAATGGAAGAGAAGAAAGCTGAGCCAAAGCATCAACAAGAACATATAGATACTGATGATATTAAATATGGTTATTGTACAGAGTTCATAGTAAATACTAATTATAAAGAAATAGATTCCTTTAGAAATGAATTATCTACACAAGGAGATTCTTTAATGGTAGTAGGTGGAGAAGGACTAATCAAAGTCCATGTTCACACAAATAATCCTGGAGTGGTACTTGAAAAGGCACTTAGTATTGGAGAGTTAACAGATATAAAAATTGATAATATGAGATATCAGCATGAGGAAATTTTATTAAAATCGGAATTATCAAAGTCTAATGATGAAGAAAATAAAAAGTTGGAAAAGGAATATTCTTTTGTTGCAATATCCATCGGAGAAGGAATTGATGAAGTATTTAAAGGTCTTAATGTAGATGTATTGGTTTCTGGTGGGCAAACAATGAACCCAAGCACAGAAGATATACTTAATGCAATTGATAATACATTAGGTAAGAATGTATTTATACTTCCTAACAATAGCAATATTATTTTAACGGCAGAGCAAACTAAGGAGCTTAGTTCTAGGAATGTAATAGTTATTCCTTCTAAGACCATACCTCAGGGAATTGCTGCATTACTTGCTTTTGATGAATCAAAACCACTAGAGGAAAATATAGATGATATGAAGGAAGCAATAACCTTTGTTAAAACAGGTCAAGTTACTTATTCTGTTAGAGATACAGAATTAAATGATACAAAGATATATAAAGATGATATTATTGGAATTGCTGAAGGCCAGATAGTATCAAATGGTAAAGATATAAATGAAGTTGCTGTGAAATTGTTAGATAATATGGTTGATGGCGATACTTCATTGATTACAATTTTATACGGAAGCGATTTAGATGAAAAGTTAGCTAAGGAATTAGAAGATGAATTATCTAGTTTATATAATGATATAGATATAGAATTGGTATTTGGCGGTCAGCCTATATATTATTATATATTTTCTGTAGAATAAAACCCTACCCTTTGGTGGGGTTTTTTGATATTATTAATTAGGGGGTGATTATATATGAAATCATTATCCGCAAATATTCAATATTTAAAAGGTGTAGGTCCTAAAAGAGCTTCTAGATTGAGAAGATTAAATATAAATACTATAGAGGATTTAATATATTTTGTTCCTAGGGATTATGATGATAGATCGAAGTTTAAGACATTGAGAGAATGTCAATTAGGAGAAAAAGTAAGTTTAGAGGTTGAGGTAATTGGTAAGGCTATTGTATTAAGACCGAGGAGGAATTTATCTATTGTAAAAATTCCTGTTAGAGATAGCTCTTATAATGCCTATTTGGTATGGTTTAACCAAGAATATTTAAAAAACAAGTTTGTAATTGGAGAAAAAATAATAGTAAATGGTAAGATCAATAAAGCGGGTATGGAGATTCAAATAATGAATCCTATCTTTGAAAAATCAGGTACTATGGATAAAGTAGGCAGAATAACACCAATATATTCTTTAACAGAAGGATTGACTAACAATGAAATAATAAAAATCATTAATTATTCTATTAGTGAGTATATTGATGAAATTGTAGAGTTTTTGCCTCAGGAAATAATGGATAAATATGAGTTGATTGGCATTAAAGATGCTATTACAAATATTCATTTTCCTAAAAATAATATTCTATTAGAAAAAGCTAAAAGAAGACTTTCTTTCCAAGAACTCCTAACATTACAAATGGGACTTTTTCTTATTAAGAATAAAAATTTTAGCAATAATAAGGGTGTTAGATTTAATAAGACTATAGAAATAGATAAATTTATTGAAAAATTGCCTTTTAAACTTACTAATGCGCAAATCAATGTTTTTAAAGAAATTGAAATAGATATGGAAAAAGATACTCAAATGAACAGGTTGGTACAAGGAGATGTTGGTTCAGGGAAAACTGTAGTAGCAGTTCTTGCAATGTTTAAAGCAGTATTATCTGGATATCAGGCTGTAATGATGGCTCCTACAGAAATCTTAGCAAGCCAGCATTTTGAGTCATTAAGTAATTTTTTTGCAGGATATAATATTAGGACGGAATTATTAATTGGAAGTATTTCTTCTAAAACAAAAGAGGAAATATTATTAGATTTAAAAGAAGGTAAAATAGATATACTAATTGGAACTCATGCTATAATTCAGGATAATGTAGAATTTAAAAACTTAGGTTTGGCTATTACTGATGAACAGCATAGATTTGGTGTAAAGCAAAGAGCGATTTTATCCCAAAAAGGTAATAACCCTGATATAATAGTTATGACTGCAACTCCTATTCCAAGGACTTTAGCCCTTATTTTATATGGAGATTTAGATATTTCAATTATTGATGAACTTCCTCCTGGTAGAAAGGAAATTGAAACATATGCAGTTGGTCCTGAAATGATAGAAAGGATTAACAAATTTATTAGAAAACAGATTTTAGAAGGAAGACAGGCATATATAGTATGTCCTTTAATTGAAGAAAATGAAACCTTAGATTTAAATGCAGCTGAGGAATTATATATAAATTTTAGAGATAATATATTCAAAGAATTTAATCTTGGACTGTTGCATGGTAAAATGAGACCTAAAGAAAAAGATTTAATTATGGAAGAATTTAAAGAGCATAAAATTGACATATTAGTATCTACTACAGTTATCGAGGTAGGTGTAAATGTACCAAATTCTAATATTATGGTTATTTATAATGCAGAAAGGTTTGGGTTAGCTCAATTGCACCAATTAAGGGGAAGAGTAGGAAGAGGAGAATATCAATCCTATTGTATATTGATAAATGAAAGTAATAATCAAATATCTAGGGAGAGAATGAGAATACTGCAAAGTTCTACTGATGGGTTTAAAATTTCTGAAAAAGATTTGCAATTAAGAGGACCTGGAGAGTTTTTTGGAACTAGGCAACATGGATTACCTGAATTAAAGGTAGCAAATTTATTTACTGATATGGAAATTTTAAAGCTTGCTCAAAAAGAAGGCATAAATATTATAAACAAAGATTCAAACTTAATGTGGGAAGAACATAGTGAGTTAAAGAAAAAGATAGAAAACATGTTTTCAAATTCTGAAGAATCTTTAACTTTTAATTAATTTCTGTTTTAAAAATCATAATATATGATAAAATAATACTTATATAAGTGAGGAGGTAAATATTTGAGGGTTATATCTGGTTCGAAGAAAGGACATAAATTAAAGGCACCTAAAGGAATGAGTGTTAGACCAACAGAGGATAGAACTAAGGAATCCTTATTTAATATATTAGGTCATATAGATGAAGATAGTATTGTATTAGATGCATTTGGGGGTTCTGGCTCTATAGGCATAGAATTTTTAAGTAGGGGATCTAAGACTTGCTATTTTGTAGATAACTCTACTGAAAGTATAAATACTATAAATGAAAATTTAAATCATACAAAATTTTTAGAACAAAGTATTGTAACTAAATCCGATATTTTAGCTGCAATGCTAAAATTTAGTACAAAAAAATTGACTTTTAATTATATTTATTTGGATCCTCCTTTTCGTCAAATAGGATTAGTCGAAGAACTTCTAGAAGTCATTGATAAAGAAGAAATTTTAGCCAAAGATGGCTTGATAATAGTAGAGCATGAAAAGGAATTAGATTTAGAAGATAATTTATTTGGATTTATTAAATCTGATTTTAGAAGATATGGCAGTAAGTCCTTATCATTTTATAAAAGAGAGACATAGGGAGGAAATTTTATGAAGGCAATATATCCAGGTAGCTTCGATCCAGTTACATATGGTCATTTAGATATTATCGAGAGAGCTTCTAAAAAAGTTGAACATCTTGTTGTGGCAGTATTAAATAACCCATCTAAGAAGAGTGTTTTTTCTTTAGAAGAAAGAATTGAATTATTAAAAGAGGTTACAAAGGAGTTTCCCAATGTGGAAATAGATTCTTTTTCCGGACTTCTCACTGATTATGCAATGAAAAAAAATTGTACAACTATGATCAGGGGACTTAGGGCTGTTTCAGATTTTGAATATGAAATGCAGATGGCATTAGTTAATAAAAAGATAAATAGAGAAGTTGAAACCCTTTTTATGGTATCTAGTAGTAAATATGCATACTTAAGTTCAAGCATTGTTAAAGAAGTAGCTATGTTTGGTGGAAATATTTCCTGTTTTGTTCCCGAAGTTGTTGAACAAGCTTTAAAGAATAAAATTAGAGGAGGAATATAATATATATGGAGGTCTTAAGATTAATTGATGAAATCGAAGATATTGTAGAAGCAGGGACAAGCTTACCCTTCTCAGGGAAAGTTATGGTGGATAAATTTGAAATTTTAGAGATATTAAAAGAAGTTAGAATTAAATTACCAGATGAAATTAAACAGGCAGCATGGATTAAAGATGAGAGGCAAAGAATTTTAGCTGAGGCTCAAAAAGATGCAGATACGGTTTTAAAAGAAGCTGAATATAGATTAGAAGAATTAGTTGATCAAGAAGAAATTACAAAAAAAGCAGGTTCCAGGGCAGAAGAAATAATAAATAAAGCACAGTCTAATGCTAAAGAAATTAGAATTGGTGCCATGGAATATGCTGATAGTTTACTAGAAGAAACTCAAGAAAACTTAAAGGAATTAATTCAATTATTAAATGAAAATCGAAAAGAACTTAGAGGCTCTAACTGAGCCTTTTAAATATTCTATATATTGATGAAACAATTATAGACGATAAAAACATATATATACTTAAGGTTAGGACAAGTTTTGCTGAGCTAGTCAATAGAGAAATCCAATTATGAAAATTAAATTGTATATTAAAAGGTATCGGATTATAGAAAGTGGTTTGTACATATTCTTGATATTTTAGTAAATATAATATGTATCCTAATATAGATGATAATATTCCGTGGAAAAATTTTGCTAGAATATATAGTCTACTATTTATATCTGTGTTATTAATAAAGCTAAGTGCTTGGCTATGGACAGAAAAACCGCTCCATCCGATTACGAAATTAATTACTAGTATTTTGCTAATAAGACTTGCATTTGAAATGGCAATATTCTTACAACCTATTGTCATTTCAAAAAAACCTATTATTGTACCTTTAATCAATTGGGAATCTAAATTCAGCAAATTACTTAGAGAATACAAAAGTCTGTCTAAAAGTTTCATACTAAATAATATTTCAACTAATACTGAGTAGAATATTACTAAACCCCCTATTAATATTATAGTGTCCATACTTTCTTTGACGGATTTTGTTATTAAAGGACCTAGGGGTTTTTTTGTTTTTGTCCATATAATATAGGATTCTTGGATTTCTTTTAATATATTTCTTTTTTCCATTGGAAGAAATCTTCTATTACCTGATTTATAGAAACTAAAAAATAACCCTAAGATTAGTACAGATAGGTAATGGGGAGCAATAATTAATGGTGCAATTTTAGGATCATTTAACATTCCAATACTGACTGCACCCAACATAAAAAGAGGACCAGAGGTACTAGTAAAACATATTAACCTGTTTGCTTCATTTTTAGTTATTAGCCTCTCTTCTCTTAATCTAGAAGTTATTTTGGCACCTACGGGATAACCGGATAATAAGGACATTGTCAATGGAAAAGCAGATTCCCCTGGCATATTAAATAATGGCTTCATTAACGGTTGCAATAGTTTCCCGACAAAATCAACAAATCCTAATCCTATAAGTATTTCGGATATAATAAAAAAAGGTAAAAGAGAAGGTAATACAATATTAAACCATATAGTTATACCAGATGCTGCACTCTTTAAGGAAAGTTTAGGATTAGCTATTATACCTACTAAGACTATAATAATTACTATTAAAAACAATGTCTTAGAATTAAATTTTCTATATCTTTTTATAGTTTTCATGTCTGCACCCCCTATAAATCATATTATGAATTATAAGGGGACAATATGATGTATTATTTAATATAAGGTGAAGTATAATAATCCATGTTTGAGATGGCATTTAAAGGATCTAATCCAAGAAAAAAGATATCTGTAGCCTTTTTATCAAACATAAGTATTTCTTCTAAATCTTCGTTTTTAAAGTGTTTATAATCAGCAAATTTTGTTATAATAGGTAAAGAAGAATTTTCTTTAATTTTCTTTAATAAAATTAAACCATTTTTATTTGCACCTAGGACTCTAATATAAGAAGGATAAGAGCTGTACAGCCTTTTAAAAGTATCTATATCAAGTTGAGTTAATAGATGAATGAATAACCTCTGGATACGAGTTCTTGGATATCGCTTCGTTACAATATTATCAATTATTTCTTTGATATTATTGTTTCTATATCCTTGATCAATTATTCTATTTTCAAGTCCATTTTCAATGTCTATTAGGGATTGGATTTTATTTTTTTTTATTGTACGAATAAGATATAGAAAAATTTGATTATAATTTTCTATATAATTAAAACTCTTGTATTTTCCTAAATATTCTTCTAAACAACAATATGTTTCAATAGGTAATAAATCTTTAACATAGTTTAAATTTTTAGTTTTAATTAAATTTCTTATGGCAGTTGCACTGGCAAAACCATCAGATAAATATAAATCATTATAATCATTGCCTGAACGCTTTATTGTTACAGGAGTTATTTTAGAATTAATTTTAATTAATGCCTTTAGATACTCTATCCCTAATATATTATTAGATTTATTAAGTATTTTTTTATAATCATAATGATTGTTTGGGGAAATAATATTAATATATTCTTCCAAAGCATTACTTCTTGATATTGAGTAAGATAATCCATTAGATAAATGATGTTTTAATCTTTCTTTATAATACTCAGGTTCATTTGATAGTATAGATGATATTTTTATCAATGGTTCTAGTTCTCCTGATTCACTGCCAAAGGCTACATAATCTACTATATTTAAGCTATCCATCAACTTAATTCCACCATAGGCGAATAATTCTGCACTTTGGGATGAAAATATAAAGGGTAATTCTAATATTAAATCTACCCCATTATCTATTGCCATTTTAGCCTTAGTCCATTTATCGACAAAGGAAGGTTCACCTCTTTGTAAAAATGAGCCGCTCATTATGGCTATAGAAAAATCTGCACTGGTTTTTTTGATAGATTGTTCTAAGTGGTATTTATGCCCATAATGAAAGGGATTGTATTCAGTAATAAACCCAACAACTGTCATAATAACCTCCAAAATATATTTTCTTTAATTATATCATGTTGATTTTTTAACACAAATGTAATATTATGAATTATAGACAAAAGAACAATTAATTAATTAGGAGGAATAAAAAGTATGAAGATTCTTGTAATTAACTGTGGAAGTTCTTCACTAAAGTATCAACTTATAGATATGAATGGAGAAGAAGTATTATGTAAAGGACTTGTAGAAAGAATTGGAATAGAAGGTTCTAAAATAAAACATGATACTACAGGAAAAGAAAGAGTAATAATTGAAGAGCCCATGGCTGACCATAAAGTTGCATTAGGTTTAGTTCTTAATGCTTTGATTGATGAAAATCACGGAGCAATAAAATCTATGGATGAAATTGGAGCAGTAGGACATAGAGTTGTACATGGTGGAGAAACATTTGCTTCATCTGTTGTAATTGATGATGAGGTTATGAAAGTTCTTGATGAATGTATAGAGTTGGCACCTTTACATAATCCACCAAACATTACTGGTATAGAAGCTTGTAAGGAATTAATGCCAAGTACACCAATGGTTGCAGTGTTTGATACTGCTTTCCACCAAACAATGGAAGCTGATAATTATATATATCCTATACCTTATGAATTCTATGAAAAATATAAGATTAGAAGATATGGTTTCCACGGTACTTCCCATAAATATGTATCCTTAAGAGCTGCTGAAATATTAGGCAAAGATATTAAGGATTTAAATATTGTTACATGCCATTTAGGAAATGGTTCTAGTGTATGTGCAGTACAAGGCGGAAAATCCATGGATACAAGTATGGGATTTACTCCATTGGAAGGATTAGCAATGGGAACTAGATCAGGAGATATAGACCCAGCTATAATTCCATTTATTATGGATAAAGAAAATATGAGTTTTGAAGAAGTAAATAATATGTTAAATAAACAATCTGGTGTATATGGTATCTCAGGAATAAGTAGTGACTTTAGAGACTTAGAAGTAGCTATGAATGAAGGCAATAAAAGAGCAAAACTTGCTCTAGATGTTTTTGTTAATAGAGTTAAAAAATATGTTGGAGCTTATGTTGCTACTATGTGCAGAATAGATGCTTTAGTATTTACAGCAGGTATTGGTGAAAATTCAAGCTATATTAGAGAAAAAGTTTGTGAAGGATTAGAGTGTTTAGGCATCAAGATTGACTCAGAATTAAACGATGTAAGAGGAGAAGAAGCTAAACTTAACAAAGATTTAACTTCTGCTACTATACTTGTTATTCCTACAAATGAAGAATTAATGATAGCTAGAGATACATTAGAATTAGTATCTAAATAATATTATTCTTGACAAATTGATGCCTCCTTTATATAATTATCTTTGTTAGTCTAAGAGGTGAAAGATATGATAATTGACTTATCGAGTTTTCTTGATGGAAGCAAAGAATCTCTACATTTTGAAGGAGAACTAGAAATAGATAGTTTTGATTTAGGTGGAAGAGATATTGCAATAGTTGAACCTATAAGTTATGAAGGTGACATATTTAAAGTAGATGGAGAGAAGGCAATAAATATTAAAATATTTTATACTTATGTAGAAAATTGCCATAGATGCTTGAAACCTACTACTAATAAAATAAAAACTATTTTATCTGGAAAACTTGTAAAAGGGAAGGAAGAACATAATGATGAGGAACAAGACTACGAGGAATTGTTTTTCTATGAAAATGATGCTTTAGATATTAAGGAACATATTTTAAGCCAAGTAATTATTTCCTTACCTATGAAATCCTTATGCAGTTCTGACTGTAAAGGATTGTGTCTTACATGTGGAGCAGATTTAAATAATACAAAATGCAATTGTATTCAAGAAAATATTGATCCAAGATTTGAAAAATTAAAGAATTTTTTTCCTAAGAATTAAGGAGGTGTTTTAAATGGCTGTACCAAAGCGAAAAACTTCTAAAGCTAGAAGAGATAAAAGAAGAGCTTCTTCTTACAGACTAAACAAAGCTACAGTTGTTGAGTGTCCACAATGTCATGAGCCAAAACAACCACATAGAGTTTGTAGATCATGTGGATATTACAAAAATAGGGAAGTTATTGCAGTAGAATAATAAAAAAGATAGTGATATTCACTATCTTTTTTTAAATTTAATATTGCATTTTTTTTTAGTCTAATATATATTAAATATCAGTAGTCTTAAAATACACGGCATTGGAGGGTAATTATGAAAATTATTGTTGATGCTATGGGTGGAGACAAGGGACCTGTTGAGATGATTAAAGGAACTATTGATGCCGTTAATGAATATGGCGTTAATGTTATATTGGTGGGAAAAGAGGACATAATAGAAAATGAATTAAAAAAGTATGATTATTCAAAAGATAAGGTTGAAATCTTAGGTGCTAATGATATAATAACCAATGAAGATGATCCAGCTATGGCAATTAGAAGAAAAAAAGATTCATCTATGGTAGTAGGATGTAAAGCATTGGCAGATGGAATAGGCGATGGCTTTATATCAGCTGGAAGCACAGGAGCATTATTAGCATCTGGAATTTTTATTGTCAAAAGGATAGAGGGTATAGATAGGGCTGCAATATCTGTCATATATCCTACCCTAAATGGATTTTCATTACTTTTAGACGCAGGTGCTAATGTAGATTGCAGGCCTGAGTACTTATATCAATTTGCTTTAATGGGTTCAGTTTATATGGAAAAGGTTATGGGAGTACAGTCTCCGACCGTAGGACTTATAAATATAGGTGTAGAAGAAGGAAAAGGAAATTTATTATCTAAAGATACTCATGAGCTTCTTAAAAAATCAAAGTTGAACTTTAAAGGTAATATAGAAGCTAGAGACTTGCCAAGTGGTACAGTAGATATTATTGTATCTGACGGATTCGTAGGTAATGTAATTTTGAAATTAACCGAAGGGATGGCAATCTCCATCTTTTCAACTTTAAAGGAAGAATTTATAAAAAATTCAAGAACAAAAATAGGAGCATCATTACTAAAACCTGAGTTGAAAAATATAAAGGCTAAAATGGATTATAGAGAACAAGGCGGTGCACCTTTATTAGGTACAAGAAAGCCTATGGTAAAGGCACATGGCAGTTCTGACGCTTTTGCTATGAAGAATGGAATAAATCAATTAAGAAAATTTATAGAAAAAGATGTAATAAAAATAATTGAAGGAAATATGCATGTACTAGATAATAAATAATAATTTTGGAGGAGATAACAATGATTTATAAAAAAATAAAAAACATAATTGCAACACAATTTAATGTTGATGAGGATGAAATTACAAAGGAGACTTCTTTTAAAGATACATTAAATGCAGATTCATTAGATTTAGTAGAATTAATAATGGCATTAGAAGATGAATTTGGCCTTGAAATGGAAGATGAAGATATGGAAAGTATAAAAACTGTTGGAGATGCTGTTGAATATATTACAAATGCATTAGAAGAATAATAATTAGGGCGTATTGCCCTAATTATTATTGATGGAGGTATTATGGTGAAAGACAATATTAAGGAGATCAAATGGTTAGAGCCCTTGGAAGAAAACTTAAATTATAAATTTGAAAACATAAAATTATTAAAAACTGCATTAACTCATAGTTCCTATGCAAATGAGAATAAAATGAAAATTACTGATAATAATGAAAGACTTGAATTTTTAGGTGATGCTATTTTAAGTTTAATAGTAAGTCAATATCTATATAAAAAGTATCCATACTATCCAGAAGGAGAATTGACAAAAATTAGAGCGAAAGTGGTTTGTGAATCTTCTTTGGCATTTGCTGCAAGAAAGATCAATTTAGGAGAATATCTCTTGTTAGGAAAAGGTGAGGAAGCTACTGGGGGAAGAGATAGAGATTCAATTTTATGTGATGCTATTGAAGCTTTAGTGGGTGCTATTTATATGGATAGTGACTTTCAGGTTGTAAATAAACTATTGCTTCAAAATTTTGAAGCCGATATAGTATATGCTGTAGCAAAAGGGGCCTTGTTTATAGACTATAAAACTGAGTTACAAGAAAGTTTGCAGAAAATAACTAGGGCAAAAATAGAGTATAAGGTCATAAAGGAAGAAGGACCAGATCATAATAAAATATTTTATATGGATGTAATGGTTGATGATAAAATTGTTGGGACAGGTACTGGACGTAATAAAAAAGAAGCTGAACAAATGGCTGCCAAGGAGGCACTTCTTATAATGGATGAATTTCATGAATAGACATTATATAATTCCAATATTTGTTCCCCATTATGGCTGTCCCCATGATTGTGTTTTTTGTAATCAAAAGAAGATTACTGGATTATCAACTAATGTAAAACCTACAGAAGTAAAAAATATTATAGAAGAACATTTACTTACTTTTAAATCAGGCTCTACTATAGAAGTTGCATTTTATGGCGGAAGTTTTACTGCCATAGATATGGATATTCAAAAAGAACTTTTAGCTATTCCATATGATTATAAAAGGAAAGGGAAAATAGATGGCATTAGGCTATCAACTAGACCTGATTGCATAGATGAAAAGATATTAAAAAACCTAAAGGATTATTTAGTAGATACAATTGAATTAGGAGTACAGTCTTTAGATGATTCTGTATTATATGCAAGTGGAAGAGGACATACTTCTGAAGATGTATATAAAGCATCAGAGCTAATAAAAGACTTTGGATTTAATCTTGGATTGCAGATGATGTTAGGGCTTCCGGGAGATACTTGGGAAAAGGCGGTATATACTTGTAAAGAGTTTATTAAATTGTCACCCTATTGTGTAAGGATATATCCAACATTGGTAATAAAGGATACTTATCTTGAAAAACAATTTTTGGATGGAGAGTATTTGCCCATATCTTTTAAAGAATCTATAGAACTATCTTCCTTACTTCTTATGTTATATAAGATTAACAATATTGACGTTATTAGAATTGGACTACAGCCTACTGAAAACATACAATTAGGCAAAGATGTAGTTGCAGGACCTTTTCATCCAGCCTTTAGACAAGTTGTGGAGTCCAATATATTTAGATTGTTACTTGAATACTATTTTGATAAAAAGAAGATTCAAACTAATAACAAAAAGTTAGTTATAGACTCAAATAGTAAAAATATATCATCTATTTCAGGCCAGAAATCAAGCAATATTAAATATTTTATGGATAAATATGGATTTAATAAGATGAAAATATATACGAAAGAAATAGATATAAATTATATAGGTATTACAATTGATGAATTTTATGATAAAATAAATATGAAATTATTAATGGAATCTTATTTAAAAGACAATTCCATTATTTAGATTAATATTAAAGGTTTCCTAAAAGTTGGAAACCTTTAATCATAAGAAGAGGTGTTTTACTTGCGATTGAAGAAATTGGAAATACAAGGATTTAAATCTTTTGCTGATAAGACTGAAATTGAAATTAAAGATGGTATTATAGCCATTGTAGGTCCAAATGGCAGTGGTAAAAGTAATATTTCTGATGCCATAAGATGGGTTCTAGGGGAACAAAGCGTAAAAAATCTTAGGGGAAGCAAGATGGAAGATATAATCTTTGCTGGAACTAGTAAGAGAAAGGCATTAGGTTATTCTGAAGTCACTATTACATTTGATAATAAAAATGGAGAAATACCTCTTGATTATAGTGAAATAGCAGTTACTAGAAGAATGTTCAGATCAGGAGAATCAGAGTATTATATAAATAAAAATTCATGTAGATTAAAGGATGTCCGAGAGTTATTTATGGATACAGGAGTAGGTAAGGATGGATATTCTATTATTGGACAAGGTCGTATAGAGGAAATATTGAGTAATAGACCAGAGGATAGAAGAAGTATTTTTGAGGAAGCAGCAGGAATAGTAAAATATAAATCAAAGAAAGAAGAAGCTGAAAGAAAATTAGAAAAAACAGAGGGAAATATAATAAGAATTAAGGATCTAATATATGAATTATCAAATCAGTTGGAGACCTTAGAAGTGCAAGCTTATAAAGCAAATTGTTTTACTACACTATATAACAGATTAAAGGAATTAGAAGTTAATATATTTATAAAAGATATAAAAAAGATTAATGGACAAATAGAAGAGATAAATAGAAAAAATTCTATTTTGAAAGAAGAGTTTATTAAAAAAACAGATGAAAGACAGTCTATTGAGAATAAATTTAATTTGCTTAAAAATAATATAGATGATTTAGAATCGAAAATTGAAATATGTAGAAATAAAGATTTGGAAATTTTAAATGAATTAGATAAAAATCAAAATCAACTTGCTATAATCGGAGAAAAGGGTAGATTTTATAATAAGGACTTAGAAAGATTAAAAGGTGAGAAAAACAATTTAAATAGCAGATTAAAAGATATTGAAACAGCCAATATTAATTTGTCAAAAGAAAAAGAGATATTGCAGGAGGAATATAATAAATTATTTGAGGAATATAATGAAAAAACATTGGAAGTGGGAAAAGGGCTTGAAATATTAGAAGAAAACGAAAGAAACATAGAGCTTGAGAAAAATAATATAATTAAAATCTATAATAACTCATCAGATAAACGTTCAGAGTTAAATAGTATTATTTCTTTTAATGAAAATATTGAAAAGAGAATATCTCAATTAAATAAAGAAATTAGTAATATGGATACCGAGAAAAAGCTAAATATAGATAAACATGATGAATTGGTTAATATAGAAAATAAATTAAAAGAAAAATTATTGGATTTAAAAGATAAGTTAGAGAAGGCAAGAAAAATGGAATCAAATAATATTGATGCCCTTGATATAGTTAATAAAAAGATTAATGTTAATAATGTGGAAATTCAATCTAAGAATTCTAGTTTAAGATTACTTAGAAACATGGAAGAAGATTATGAAGGATATTACAAAGGTGTTAGATCTTTGTTAAAGGCAGCTAAACGTGAATCAAGACTTCAAGAAGGGCTTATGGGAGTAGTAGCAGAGCTTATAAATGTAGATGAAAAATTTGAAAGGGCAATTGATATTAGTTTAGGATCCAATGCACAAAATATAGTTACAAGAACAGAAGAGGATGCAAAGAATATAATAGAGTATTTAAAACGAAATAAACTTGGAAGAGTAACATTTTTGCCTCTTAATATTATTAAAGGAAATACATTAGACATAAATTCTAAGGATAAAGATAATTTTAAGATTTATGGTTTAGGATTTGAATTAATTACTTTTGATAAAAAGTATGAAGGTATTTTTAAATTTTTACTTGGAAGAACTATAGTAATTGAAAATATTGACTACGGTATTAAGTTTGCAAGTAAATATAATCACTCATATAGAATAGTTACTTTAGATGGTGAAGTACTAAATCCAGGAGGAGCCATGACTGGAGGAAGCCATAATACAAGTGGTATAAGTATAATTAGTAGAAAAAGCAGAATAGAGAAACTAGTGGAAGATATAAAGGAATTAAACAAAGTACATGAAGAATTAGAAAAAGAAAAAAATATACTTTTAGATGAGCAAAAGGATATTAGAGAAAATATAATTGAATTAGAGAAAATAAATAAAGATACGGAGTATTCAATATTAAATACAAATAATCAGAAAGAAAAATATATGAATGAAGTAGTTAGATTAGAAGAAGTAATAAAAAAATCAAAAAAAGAAATAGATAGTTTAGATATTGAAATAAATAATTATGAAAATAGGAAGAAAGAATTACTTGAAGTATTATCTCAATTAGATAAAGATAGTTTGAACCAGAAAGAAAGAATAAAAGATTTAACAGCTAGATATAATGAAGAAAAATCACTTAGAGAAAACAAAGTGAAATTGGTTACAGATATGAAAATAAATCTTAACCTTCTTGATAGTAAAATAAATAATCTACAGGAAAATCTAGTTAAGAATAAAAGTGAAATTGAAAATATTAATAATTTACTTAATGGAAAGGATGAATCAATACTATCTAATGGAGATAATATTGAGGAAATAGTAAAGACAAAGGCAGTTTTAGATGAGAAAATAAAAGATTTAAATACTATGGAAAAAGATACAAAGAATGAATTAGACAAATTAATATCTGATAAAAATAAATTCATGGAAAACTTTTATTCTGAACAAGAAATGCTAAAGGAAATTAATAAATTAATCATGGATATTGAAAGAGATATGAATTCCAATGATGTTAAATTAGCCAGGATTTCTGTTCAACTTGAGAATTATCATAAAAAATTAGCTGAGGACTATGAATTAACTTATGAAGATGCATTGTCTCATGAAGTAGAAATAAAAAATGTTCAAGAGGCAATAGTTGAAGCTAGAAAGCTAAAGGTAGAGATAAAAGAACTAGGTACAGTCAATTTAAGTTCAATAGAGGAGCATAAGAATCTGAAAGAAAGGTTAGACTTTATTTTAAAGCAGCATGAAGATTTAATCAATGCAAAAGAAAATTTAAGAGAAGTAATTAAAGATATAGAAGATACAATGAAAAATCAATTTCTCTTAAACTTTAAAAACATAAATGATAATTTTCAAGAGATCTTTAAGATTTTATTTGATGGAGGACAAGCAGAGTTAATCATAGAGAATAATGAGGATGTTTTAAATTCTGGAATCGAAATTAGAGTACAGCCGCCAGGAAAAAAACTTCAGAGTCTAACTTTATTATCTGGTGGGGAGAAATCATTAACAGCTGTAGCTTTATTATTTGCGATATTGAAATTGAAACCATCTCCATTCTGTATCCTAGATGAAATAGATGCAGCTCTTGACGAAGCTAATATTAGTAGGTATACTAACTATTTGAAAACCTTTTGTGATGATACTCAGTTTGTTCTTATTACTCATAGGAAAACCACTATGGAAATAGCAGATATTCTATATGGAGTTTCAATGGAAGAAGAAGGAATATCCAAATTAATATCGGTTAAACTAAAAGATAATATTGATGAAATAGCAAGTTAGGGGGAATAAAATGTTTAAATGGTTTAAAAAATTCGGTAAGAAAAATCAAAAAACAAATGAAGAAGAAAAAAATATAGAAAAATATGAAGAAGAGCTGACAGAAGAAGAAATTGAGATTCCAATTACAGATGAAGTTGAAGAGCAAGTAAAAGAACCAACTGCAGATGGTGTTGAAAAGCAAGTAGAAGAACTAATTGTAGATGAAGTCGAAGAACAAATAAAAGAGCAAATAGAAGAGAAAGCAATTGAGTTAAAAAAAGAACAAGAAGAGATTATAGAAGAAACAACGGAACTAATAGAAGAAGACTTAAAAATTGAAGAAGTAGAGAAAGAAATAGTAGAAGTAGTAGAAGAAAAAGTAGTAGACGAATTAATTGTAAATGAAGAAATAGAGGAACAAGAAGAGCCTTTAGTTGAAGAAGTAAAGATGGAAGAAGAAAAACCTAGTAAAAAGAAACCAAATTTCTTTGAAAAGCTTATGAGTGGTTTAACTAAGACTAGGGATGATATTTCTAATAAGATTGATGGAATTTTAAAATCATATAAAAAAATAGATGAAGAGCTTTTTGATGATTTGGAAGAAGTATTAGTTACTGCTGATGTAGGTGTAAATACTACTATGGAATTAATAGATAGACTAAAGGATAGAGTTAAAGAGGAAAAGGTATCTGAACCTGAAGAAGTAAAAGAACTTCTTAAAGATGAGATTAGAAAGCTTATGTTGGAGTCAGTTTCTGATAACGAACTAAAAGTAGAGCCATCTCCATCTTTAATTTTAGTTGTTGGTGTAAATGGAGTTGGTAAAACTACAACCATAGGAAAGCTATCTAATAATTTTAAAAGACAAGGTAAAAAAGTTCTAATAGCCGCAGGTGATACTTTTAGAGCAGCTGCCATTGAACAATTAGAAGAGTGGGGTAATAGGGCAGGAGTTGATGTTATATCCCATAGTGAAGGAGCGGACCCGGCAGCAGTTATTTACGATGGGATTCAAGCGGCTAAAGCAAGAAAAACCGATATTTTGATTTGTGATACAGCTGGTAGACTTCATAATAAATCTAATCTTATGAATGAATTAAATAAAATATTTAGAGTTGTAGAAAGAGAATATGGAGATGCTACAAAAGAGATATTGTTAGTATTAGATGCTACAACTGGACAAAATGCTATTAATCAAGCAAAGGTGTTTAAAGAAGTAGCAAATATAACAGGTGTTGCACTTACTAAACTAGATGGAACAGCAAAAGGCGGAGTTATTATAGCTCTACAAGCCGAATTAAAAATACCAGTAAAATTAGTTGGAGTAGGTGAAGGAATAGAGGATTTACAACCTTTTATTGTTGAAGATTTTGTAGAGGCAATATTTGATTAATAATTGTTGACAAAATGGAATTCTTATACTAAAATAATACTGTCAAGTAAAATACTTGACAGTATTATTTTGTTGGTGATATAATGGTTGAGAAACTTGTAGAAGTAGGAACATTATTTGATTTTTATGGAAAACTACTTAGTGAAAAACAATATTCAGTAGTTGAATTATATTATATTCATGATTTATCTTTGGCAGAGATTGGTGACGAGATTGGTGTTACTAGGCAAGGTGTATTTGATATTTTAAAAAGATCAGAACAGAAATTATATCAATATGAAAAAAAGTTAGGGTTGGTTGAGAAATTTTATAGTAGTCACAAAAGAATTAGAGCCATAATAGATATTTCAGAGAAAATTATAGAAATTGGAAATACAATAGATAATGATGAAATTCAAGAAAAAGCTATGACTATTAATGAGATTAGTAGAAAAATATTAGATAATAGTCGGGAGGTTGTTGATTGATGGTATTTGAATCTTTATCAGAAAAGCTTCAGAATGCTTTAGGAAAATTAAAGGGAAAAGGTAAACTTTCAGAAAAAGATGTAGATTTAGCCATGAGAGAAGTACGATTGGCATTACTAGAAGCTGATGTTAATTTTAAAGTAGTAAAAGATTTTATTAAAAAGGTTAAAGAAAGAGCTATAGGCTCAGAAGTAATGGAAAGTTTAACACCTGGACAACAAGTTATTAAAATAGTAAATGAAGAATTAACTAATTTGATGGGCAAGAGTGAAGCTAAATTAAATTTTTCTTCAACTCCCCCTACAGTAATTCTTATGTGTGGTTTGCAAGGTGCTGGTAAAACAACTACTACTGGGAAATTAGCTTTTAATTTAAAAAAACAAAACAAAAGACCTTTATTAGTTGCCTGTGATGTTTATAGACCTGCCGCTATTAAACAACTTGAAGTAGTTGGAGAAAGAGTAGGAGCACCAGTATTTACTATGGGAGATAAAATAAATCCTGTAGATATAGCAAAGGCAGCATTGGAACACGGTAAGAAACATGGAAATGATATTATTATTATAGATACAGCTGGAAGACTTCATATTGATGAAGAATTAATGGCTGAAATAAAAAATATTCATGATGCTGTAAAACCAAATGAGGTACTTTTAGTACTTGATGCTATGACAGGTCAAGATGCTGTTAATGTTGCAGATTCTTTTAATCAAAGGTTAGGTATTAGTGGAGTTATACTTACTAAGCTTGATGGTGATGCTAGAGGTGGTGCTGCTTTATCCATAAGGGCAGTAACGGATAAGCCTATAAAGTTTGCTGCTATGGGAGAAAAATTTGATCAATTAGAGCCTTTCCATCCAGATAGAATGGCATCAAGAATTCTTGGAATGGGTGATGTACTTAGTCTCATTGAAAAAGCTCAAGCAAATATAGATGCTAAAAAGGCAATGGAATTAGAGCAAAAGATTAGAAATCAGCAGTTTTCTTTTGATGATTTCCTAGATCAATTAGATCAAATGAAGAATTTAGGCCCAATAGACCAATTGCTTGGTATGATACCTGGGATGAATTCCAAAGCTTTAAAGGGCTTAGATGTAAATGAAAAAGATATTAACAGAATTAAAGCTATAATTCAGTCTATGACTAAGAAAGAAAAAGAAAATCCAGATATAATAGATAGCAGTAGAAGAAAAAGAATAGCTCAAGGCAGTGGTACTACAGTCCAAGATGTAAACAAGATATTAAAACAATTTAAAGAAACTAAGAAGATGATGAAAAGGTTTACAGATATGGAAAAGACAATGAAGAAAAAAGGGAAAATTGGATTCCCCTTTTTCTAGATAGATAGTTAATTTTAAGGAGGTGAAAATAGTGGCTGTTAAAATTAGATTGAGAAGAATGGGAGCTAAAAAAAGTCCTTTCTATAGAATAGTTGTTGCTGATTCTCGTAATTCAAGAGATGGAAGATTTATTGAGGAAATTGGCTATTATAATCCATTAACTGAACCAAAAACAGTTAAGGTAGATAATGAAAAAGCAATTAACTGGATAAAAAATGGAGCTAAACCAACTGATACTGTAGATAGATTATTTAGAGAGAATGGTCTATATGAGAAAGAAGGTAAGTAATTCTAGGATGGTATCTAGGAGGTGCTAGAAATGGGAGAATTAGTAGAATTTATTGCAAAGTCTCTTGTGGACAATCCAGATGAAGTTGTAGTGAATGAGATAGAGGGAAGTCAATCTATCATTATTGAACTTAAGGTTCATCCTGAAGATATGGGAAAAGTAATAGGGAAACAAGGCAGAATTGCAAAAGCCATAAGAACCGTAGTTAAAGCAGCAGCTATTAAAGATAATAAAAGAGTTGTTGTGGAGATTATTCAATAAGGGATTAGAGGACCTAATCCCTTTAAATAATAAAGATAGGTGAAAAAATGGACTATACAATAATTGGAAAGATAATCAGTACCCATGGAATTAAAGGCGAAGTAAAAGTTTATCCAATGACTGATAATCTTCATAGATTTGATGATTTAAAAACTGCATATATCGGTGATAAAAAAATCAAAGTAGAATTAGAGAGGGTTAAATATCATAAGAATTTAGCTATATTAAAATTTAAGGAATTCAATGATATAAATGAAATAATACCCTTTAAGGATATTCTTATTTATGTTGATGAAGAGGGGAAAGTTGTTTTACCTGAAAACCATTTTTTTATTTATGATTTATTAAACTCTCAAGTTTTTGATACTAAGTCTAATTTGATTGGTACTATAGTAGATGTTTTACAAGGACCTAGTAACGATATCTATGTAATTAAAGATATTGAAAAGGATAAGGAGTATCTTATTCCTGCTGTGAAACAATTTATTATAGATGTTAATCCTCTTGACAAGAGAATAGTTATTGATCCTATTGAAGGAATGATAGAATGAATATAGACATTCTAACGTTATTCCCAGAGTTTTTTTCTCCTCTGCTTAGTTGGAGTATAATAGGCAGAGCTTGTGATGAAAATAAAGTTACGATAAATAGTATAAATATTAGAGATTTTTCCAAGAATAAACATAAAAAGGTAGATGACTATCCTTTTGGAGGAGGCTCAGGTATGGTTATGAAACCAGAGCCTATAGTGGATGCTATTAATAGTGTAAAGGATAAAAACTCTAGAATAATATATTTATCGCCTCAGGGAAAGAAATTTAATCAAGAACTGGCAAATGAATTGTCTAGAGAAGAACATTTAGTTTTATTATGTGGACATTATGAAGGTATAGATAATAGAATAGTTGAACATTATATAGACGAAGAAATATCAATTGGTGATTTTGTACTAACAGGTGGAGAAATACCCGCAATGATAATTATTGATGCTATAGTAAGACTACTACCAGGTGTTCTTCGTTCAGATGAGTCTTTTATAGATGAGTCTCATTATAATGGACTATTAGAATATCCACAATACACAAGACCGAGAGAGTTTGAGGGATATTCAGTACCTGATATTTTATTATCTGGCAATCATGGGAAGATAGAAACTTGGAGAAAAGAAGAGGCTTTAAAGGCTACTTTGTTGAAAAGACCTGATTTACTTAAAAAGAAAATTCTATCAAATGAAGAAGTAATTATTTTATCAAAAATAAAAAATAGTTTGTAACTATAAATTAGTTGTAATTGAATTATACATATGCTATAATACCTAGCGTATGGAATTACGGATGGTCCTCTGCCAGTAAGGTAAGAACATCTAAGGAGAAGGGAGGTCTATACAATGGATATAATTAAAATGTTAGAAGATGAACAATTAAGAAATGATTTACCAAATTTTAATGTAGGAGATACTGTTCAAGTTCATTATAAGGTTGTTGAAGGAACTCGTGAAAGAATCCAAGTATATGAAGGTACAGTAATTAAAATTCAAGGCGGCGGATCAAGAAAGACTTTTACAGTAAGAAGATTATCTTATGGTGTAGGAGTAGAAAGAACTTTCCCTATACATTCTCCAAGAATTGAGAAATTAGTTGTTACTAGAAAGGGTAAAGTAAGAAGAGCTAAACTTTACTATCTAAGAGATAGACAAGGTAAAGCAGCTAAGGTTAAAGAGAAAAGAATTTACTAATTTATTGGGACTATATAGTCCCAATTTTATTTTAGGTGGTGAAATTATGAACATTAACTGGTATCCGGGACATATGAAAAAAACAAAAGAATCTATACAGAAATCTCTAACAATGGTCGATATTGTCTTTGAATTAATTGATGCTAGAATACCTATTAGTAGTCAAAACCCAGTTATAGATTCAATAGTTGGAGATAAACCTAGGGTAATTATCTTAAACAAATCAGATTTAGCTAGTTCTCATGGGAATAAAATATGGCAGGAATATTTTATGAAACAAAATATTCCCTCAGTTTGTTTGGAAGCCCTAAGTGGAAAAGGTATAGATAAATTATTGGAGATTTCTTATGCTCTTACAGATGAAAAAAGAAAGGCTTATGAGAAGCGTGGTGTAATAAATAGACCTACTAGAGCCATGATTTTAGGAATACCCAATGTGGGAAAATCAACTTTAATTAATTCACTTTCTGGAAGAAAAGGGGCAAAGACTGGAAATAAGCCTGGCGTCACAAAATCCAATCAGTGGATTAAAACTAAGGGTAAATTAGAATTATTAGATACACCAGGTATACTCTGGCCTAAATTTGAAGATCCTCAGGTAGGACTAAATCTTGCCTTTACAGGAGCTATAAAAGATGAAATTTTAGACATAGAGACTCTTGCACTTAAATTAATAGAAAGGCTTGTAAACTATTTTCCCAATCTTTTAAATAATCGTTATAATATTGATGTTAAGGATAAACTATATTTAGATATAATGGAAGAAATTGGGCGAAGAAGAGGATGCATTATTAAAGCTGGAGAAATAGATTATACAAAAGTTAGTAATATTATTCTAGATGAATTTAGGAAGGGTATAATTGGAAAGATAACGCTTGAATTTCCCGACGAATAGGAGTTGTTATTGTGTTAGAAATTGAGAATAGTATTTGGCAATTGGGGTTTAATAATATTGCGTGTATAGATGAAGTTGGGAGAGGATGCTTAGCTGGTGATGTAGTTGCTTGTGCAATAATAATGCCTAAAACTTCAGTAATAGATGGAGTAAAAGATTCGAAAAAACTATCAGAGAAAAAACGTGAAAAGTTATATGATGAAATATTATTCCATTGTATAGCATATGGAATAGGTAGAGTTAATTGTAATATAATAGATAAAATCAATATTAAAGAAGCTACTCGTTTAGCTATGAAGATAGCAGTAGAAAATTTACAAGATAAAGAAGGAAATAAAGTTTTTCCAGATTTTCTTCTTATTGATGCAGAAAAGGTTGATTTAGAAATACCACAAGAATCTATTATAAAGGGGGATGACAGATCTTATGGTATAGCTTGTGCATCAATTATTGCTAAGGTATTTAGAGATAGATTATGTATAGAATGGGATAAAGAATTTGAAGGATATAATTTAAAAAAACATAAAGGATATGGAACCAAAGAACATAGGGAAAATATACAGAAATTAGGTCCATCACCTATACATAGAATAACATTTTTAAAAAATATATTGAAATAGATAAAGGGTGAGTTCGTTGAGAGTTGAAAATCTTTTATTAAATAACTTTATATTAAATAATAGGGAAGAAATATTCGATGAAGGGTATACTTTTAATGGAAAAGTATTAGAGTTGATGGATGATTTAGTATTTATTGAAGTTAAAGGACAAGGAACTATTGAAGCTAAATTGGAAACTAATGTGAAAATGGCTATTGGTGAAGAAGTATCATTTATAGTAAAATCAGTAGATGATAATGAAATTATCTTAAAACCATTAATTAGAAATAAAGTTCAAAATCCTCAATTATCAGATCCTAAGAAAAATGATTCTATTTCTAATTTATTGAAAAGCATTAATATAAAAGAAACTAAACTATCAATGGATCTTGCAGAAAGTTTAATGAAATATAACGCACTAGTAACTGAAGAAAATCTAATGGGTGGAATAAGAATTTTAGAAAAGCTATTTCAATTATCTAATTTAAAAGAGGAAGAAAAGGTTATTTTCATAGAGAATCAACCTCCAACAGAGAAAGATTTAATGCAAAATGAAATAGAAAATATTCCAAAAAAATTTTCTGTAAATATAGATTCAAAAATAAGTAAGGAAGCAATAGTTAAAGAAGATATTTTGGAAAATAATATATCTTTAGATAAAGTAGATATAAAATCTTTATTGGTGGTTCATAAGAATGAGGACAATAATAGTAAAGATATAACTCAATTAGTCAAAGAGTTTCTAGGAAATGAAAATGCTGCTGATATGGAAGAACAAAATATTAAGATAATTAGCTTTCTTTTGAAGAATGATATTAAATCTTCACTTAATAATATAAAAAACCTGCGTGATCTTAATGAAAAGCCTATTGAATTTGTAAATGATTTTAAATTAATAGATAAAATTCTAAATAAAGATAAATCAAATGATATTCATATAGACGAAGGTCACTTAGAAGAAGACGAAATAAAAAGTATATTTTCTAGTAAAGATAATAAACTTGCTGAAATACAAAAAAGTATTCGTGAGTTTGGTAATACTACTGACTTAAAGATGAAAGAAGATATCAGAAATTTAAATAATAAAATAGATTTTTTAAGAGAGATAAACAAAGATTTATCCTTTGTATTTTTTCCAATCAAACACATGGAAAAAGATTTAAATGGAGTATTAACTTTAATAAAAGAAGATAAAAAAAAGAGAAACTATAATGGAAGAACCAATATTTATATAAATGTAGAAACATATAATCTAGGAAATATCAAAGTTTCTTGTCAACTTATATCTGATATATTGCATGTAAAGATGAATATAAGAAATGAAGATTTAGAATTATTTAAATCAACAGAAAAACAATTGATTGAAAAAATCTCGTTAATAGGTTATAGTTTAGACAGGATTGAATTTATATTAGATAATGATATCCAGATAATTGACACCATAGTTTCCAATCCGAATCCGACTTATATTTTAGATTTGAAGGCATAGAACTATGAATAGAGACAAGAATTTAGTTAAAAAAAATACAAATAAAGCAGTGGCTTTATCTTATGATGGCAATGATGCAGCACCTAAAGTCATTGCAAAGGGTAAAGGAGCTATTGCAGATAAAATAGTCGAAAAAGGATTAGAAGAAGATATAAAAGTATATAAAGATGAAGAACTAGTAGAAAATCTTATGGGATTGGAGATTAACGAGGAAATACCTGAAGAGCTATATAATGCAGTTGCAGAAATAATTTTTTATATCTATAATTTAGATAGAGAAAGAGGAAAGGGTTATGGCAACTAATATACAAAAGGGTAGAAAAGGTGAGATGATTGCTAGACAATATCTTATTTCAAAAGGATATAGAATTTTGAAAACAAACTATAGAAATAAGATTGGAGAAATTGATATAATTGCTATGGATAGCAATATATTGGTATTTGTTGAAGTTAAAACAAGGACAAGTACAAATTTTGGATATGCTTATGAGGCAGTCAATAGAAGGAAGCAAGAAAAAATTATTTATTGTTCTCAATTATATATAGGAGAAACTAATTTAAAAGATTATCAGATAAGATATGACATAATAGAAGTATATTTGGCAGCAAATATTAAAATAAACCATATAGAGAATTCTTTTTGTTGACAATAATTAGAAAATTGGAGAACTTTGCTATTACCCAGGTAATATGCTAAAGAGATAAAAAGACAAAAAGATAGGTAAATTATATAGGGAAAAGAGGTCTATTATGTATTCGAAGATTAATACTTGTGTATTACAGGGGCTAAATGGAAATATAATTGAAGTTGAAACAGATTTATCTAGGGGGCTCCCAGTATTTAATATAGTCGGATTAGCTGATACATCTATAAAAGAATCCAAAGAAAGAGTTAGAGCCGCAATTAAAAATAGTGGGTATGAGTTTCCTCTTAGTAGAATTACTGTTAATTTAGCACCAGCCAATTTGAAAAAAGAAGGGTCACAAATAGATTTAGCAATTGCCATAGGAATTTTAAAGTCTTCTGGTCTTTTGCTAGAAAAAGATATCAGTGATACAATTTTTATTGGAGAACTTTCACTGGAGGGGAAAATAAATCCAATCCAAGGAGCATTGCCAATGATTCTTTCCATGAGAGAATTAAATGTTTCAAGATGTATAGTTCCTGATGGAAATAAAGATGAATGTAATGTTATGCAGGATATGGAAATAATACCCGTGAAAAGCTTAAAAGATGTAGTTGATTTTTTAAATGATGAAATATATATAGAGCCTTATATAAAGGAGATAAATTTATTTGATAATAGTGAGAATGAACAAGTTTTAGATTTTGCAGATATAAAAGGGCAAGCTAGTTTAAAAAGAGCTTTAGAAGTTGCCGCAGCTGGTTCACACAACTTACTTATTATAGGTCCACCTGGAGCTGGAAAAACCATGGCTGCAAGGAGATTACCTACAATACTACCAAATCTATCTTTTGAAGAAGCTATAGAGGTTACTAAGATTTATAGTATCTCTGGACTACTATCATCTAATTCTTTAATCAAAGAAAGGCCATTTAGGGCTCCTCATCACACAGCATCAGCTACCTCTTTAATTGGTGGAGGTAGAATCCCAAAACCAGGAGAAATTTCATTAGCTAATAATGGTGTCTTATTCTTAGATGAACTACCAGAATTTCCAAAGAGTGTATTAGAAGTGCTGAGACAACCTTTGGAAGATGGGACTATAACCATCTCAAGGGCAAATGCTAGTTTATCTTATCCAGCTAAGTTCATGTTAATTGCCAGCATGAATCCTTGTCCATGCGGATATTATGGTGACCCATTACATGAATGTACTTGTACTCAAGGCAATATTGATAGATATTTAGGTAAAATTAGTAATCCTCTATTGGATAGAATAGATATTCATATTGAAGTATTGCCTGTAAAATATGATGATTTAAAGGGAGACAAAGAGGAAGAATCATCCTCTACTATTAGGGAAAGAGTAAAGAAAGCAAGAGATATTCAACTAAATCGTTATAAAGATCATAAGATATTTACTAATTCACAAATACCAAATAAATATATAAAAAAATATTGTAAGCTTACAAATAGCTCAGAAAAGATTATGAACCAAGCTTTTACGAAATATAAATTTAGTGGTAGGACCCATAATAAATTATTAAAGGTATCGAGAACTATTGCAGATTTAGAAGGAGAAGAAATTATTCAGGATAGACATATTTTAGAAGCCATTAGATATAGGACTTTAGATAGTAAGTATTGGGGGTAGATAAAATTGGATATTACTGAAAGAAATATTCTGATTTGGTTAAATAGTCTAGGAATAGGCAATATTAATATTGGTAAAATTATTGAAAATTTTAATGACTTAAGAGATTTGTGGGAAGCTGATAATAAGAGAATTAATGCTATAAGAAGTTTAAGCAGCACAGTAAAAGAGAAAATTTTATATAATCGCAATGAAGACTATATAAATAAATTATTTACTAAAATAGAAAAAGAAGAAACTTATATTATAACTATATATGATGAAAATTATCCTAATAGGTTAAAATATATTGATGATAATCCAAATGTACTTTATGCGAAAGGAAACCTAGTAGATAAAGATAGTATTGGGATAGCCATAGTTGGCTCTAGGAAAGCAACTGCTTATGGAAAATGGGCCTGTGAGAAATTTACTAAGGAACTAGTAAGCTTAGGAGTGACAATTATTAGTGGCTTGGCATCAGGTATAGATGCAATTGCTCATAAAACTGCTATAGATAATGGTGGTGTGACTATAGGGGTTCTAGGTAATGGTATTGATATAGTTTATCCAAAGAGAAATTTATCTTTATATAAGGAAATAGAGAAATATGGTGCTATAATTTCAGAATTTCCTTTAGGGACTCCTCCTTTAGCTTTTAATTTTCCACAGCGGAACAGAATAATATCAGGATTATCTATGGGAGTTATAGTAATTGAAGCTCAGGAAAAATCTGGGTCATTAATTACTGCTCATCATGCTTTAGAACAAGGTAAAGATGTTTTTGCTTTACCGGGTAATATTAATAGTATCTTTAGCTCTGGAACAAATAAACTAATTAAAGATGGCGCGAAGCCTCTTTTAGAAATTGATGATATAATTGAAGAGATCTATGAATTGAAAGAAAAGTTAGTATTTAAAAAAGAAAATAATATAGATTATTCAAATTATAGTGAAACAGAGATTAAAGTAATTAAACTTTTAGAACAAGAACCTTTACATTCTGATATCATTGCATATAGGACTGGCATAGATATAGTTACTTTAAATAGTATATTAACCATCTTAGAGTTAAAAGGTTCAGTTAAAGAATTATCTGGTAGAGTATTTACCATTTGTTAGATTTATTTAGTGGAGGTGTAAATATTGCAAAAGAATTTGGTAATAGTTGAGTCCCCAGCTAAAGCAAAAACTATTGAAAGATTTTTAGGAAGAAATTATAAGGTTGTAGCTTCTATAGGGCATATAAGAGACTTACCAAAGAGTAGCTTAGGGATTGATATTGATAAACAATTTGAGCCTAAATATATAACTATAAGGGGAAAAGGACCTGTTATTAAAGATTTGAAAGATGAGGCAAAGAAATCTAAAAAGATATTTCTTGCTACTGACCCTGATAGGGAAGGTGAAGCAATCTCTTGGCATTTGGCTCATATTTTAGGAATAAATGAAAATGAAAAAGTAAGGGTAGAATTTAATGAAATAACTAAAGATTCTATAACAAGTGCCATTAAAAAACCAAGAACCATAGACTTGAATTTAGTTGATGCACAACAAGCTAGAAGAATATTAGATAGACTTGTTGGTTATAAAATTAGTCCTTTGCTATGGAGAAAAATAAGGAAAGGTTTAAGTGCTGGTAGAGTACAGTCTGTTGTTGTAAAACTAATTTGTGATAGAGAAAATGAAATTCAAAAATTTATACCAGAAGAATATTGGAGTATAAAAGCAAAACTAGAAAAAGATAAAGAAAAGTTTGAAGCTAGTTTTTATGGGGAAAATATAGATGGTAAAGAAACAAAAATTGAATTAAAGACAAAATCAGATGTAGATAATATATTGCAAAAGATTGATAAAAATAAATTTGTTGTAAGCAATGTGAAAAAAGGGACAAAGAAAAGAAATCCATACCCCCCATATACTACAAGTACATTACAGCAGGATGCTTCAAAAAAATTAGGTTTTACAACCAAAAAAACCATGATTATAGCTCAACAATTATATGAGGGTATTGATATTAAAGGAGAGGGCTCAGTAGGATTGATTACCTATATGAGAACTGATTCTACAAGGATTTCAAAGGAAGCTATTGAAGTAGCTAATTCATTTATTAAAGAAAATTATGGTGAAAAGTATACAGATGGCGGAAGAGATTATACCAATAAATCTAAAAAAGATTCACAAGATGCCCATGAAGGCATCAGGCCTACTAGCGTTATTAAAACACCAAATTTAATTAAAGAGTCCTTAACTCAAGACCAATTTAAGTTATATAAGATGATTTGGGAAAGATTCATAGGCTCACAAATGACGCCAGCTATTTACAATACAATTTCTGTAACAATAGATAGTAATAATGTTTTATTTAAAGCTAGTGGTTCTAAATTAATATTTGATGGCTTCTTAAAAATATATACTACTAGTGATGAAGAAGAAAAAGATATGAGAGTTCCCTTATTAGATATAGACGATAAATTAACTGTAAAAGACATTATTCCAAATCAGCATTTTACCCAGCCTCCTCCAAGGTATACAGAAGCATCTTTAATAAAAACATTAGAGGAATTGGGAATTGGGAGACCGAGCACTTTTGCACCTACAATTTCAACAATATTGGCAAGAGATTATGTTACTCTTGATAAAAAATCATTTAATCCTACAGAATTAGGGATTTTAGTTAATGATTTATTGATAGAATATTTTAAGGATATTGTAAACGAAGAATTTACAGCTGAATTGGAAGAAAGTCTTGATGAAATTGCTGAAGGAGAACTTCCTTGGGTTAAGGTTGTTGATAGGTTTTATAAGGATTTTGAGTCCTTTCTAAAAAAAGCTGAAGAAGAAATTAAAGAAATTGAAATAAAAGATGAAGTCTCTGATGAAATATGTGAAAAATGTGGAAGAAATATGGTAATTAAACATGGGCGGTTTGGAAAATTCTTGGCATGTCCAGGATATCCAGAGTGTAAGAATACTAAGGCTATTGTAGATGAGCTTAATATTAAATGCCCTAAATGTAGTGGTAATATTGTAAAGAGGAGATCAAAAAAAGGAAGAGTCTTTTATGGTTGTAGTAATTATCCTAATTGTGATTTTGTCTCATGGGATGAACCAGTTGAAGAAAAATGTCCTCGATGTAATGGTGTAATGGTAATAAAGAGAACTAAGAAAGAAAATACAACTAAATGTATAAATAAAGACTGTGGATATATGGATGTCAAAAAAGTATAAATAATTAAAATTTTCTGTACAATTTTATTTTTTTATAGTAAAATTATATATGTAACTAAATTTTTGGAAACGATTGATTTAGAATCTAAATAATAAATTGAGTTTATTTAAACAAGGAGGAAATACTTATGGAAAGTTTATTGCAAAGAACTAGAAAGCTAAATAAAACGTTACAGGGATATGGATCAAAACCTGTTTCTTTTTCAGATTTAAGTGAAATACTCAGTGCTATACTTGATGCAAATGTATATATAGCTAGTACTAGTGGAAAGGTATTAGGATATGAATTATCTACTGGATTTGATTGTGACATAATTCAAGCAGAAATAGTCAAGGAAAAGAGATTTCCAAAGAAATATAACGAAGAATTATTAAGATACGATGAAACCAATGAGAATCTAAGAGAAATTACAGACTGCGTTTTTGATCAAGTGTCAGATTGCCCTTATCCAGATAAGATTGCAACTATTATCCCGATAAATAGCGGTGGAAGAAGATTGGGAACTTTGGTATTAGCTCGTTTTGGAAAAGAATTTACTGAAGATGACCTTGTATTAGCAGAATATAGTGCAACTATAGTAGGAATGGAGATACTTAGAGCCAAGTCAGAAGAAATAGAGGAAGAGGCAAGAAAAAAATCAATTGTTCAAATGGCTATAGGGACCCTCTCTTATTCAGAATTAGAGGCGATGGAGCATATTTTTAGTGAATTAGATGGTAATGAAGGATTACTAGTTGCAAGTAAAATTGCTGATAGAGTTGGTATAACTAGGTCTGTTATTGTAAATGCTTTGAGAAAGTTTGAAAGTGCTGGAGTTATAGAATCTAGATCTTTGGGGATGAAAGGTACCCATATTAGAATTTTAAATGACAAATTAACAGAAGAACTTTTAAAGCCAAAAGAATAGTATTTTTACTATTCTTTTTTTATAAAGTTTTAATTATCTAAAGTTTTAATTCCATAGGACTTTAGGGTGAATTCAGCAATACAGTGAATTTTTGCTTGCATTAAGCTGTTAAAATATGTAATATTAAATAGTAGAGTTTTATCAATACATTAGATATTTTAACAGTTTATGTAGAACTATGTAGATTGTATTAATTTAAAATTATTATATTTAAGATTGCGGGGAGTGATTTAATGGTAAATAGTATTTATAATAATATCAATTTTTATAAAAAGGCTTTAGATGGAACTTGGGAACGACATAAGGCAATAAGCAATAATATTGCAAATCAGAACACTCCTAATTATAAGAGGAAGGTTGTTACATTTGAGGATCAATTAAAACAATCAATCGAGGATAATAGGATTAATTTAGTTAAGACTCATGAAAATCACATCAGTCATGGGACAAGCGGATTTAGCCCAATAATCATGGAGGATAAGTCTACATCCTATAGAATTGATGGTAATAATGTAAATATTGATACTGAAGAGGCAGATTTTGCTAAGAACACTATTATGTATGATGCTTTAATTAAGCAAGTAATTGGTGAGTTTGATAAAATAAAAAATGTTATAACTGAGGGGAGTAAATAATTATGAGCATTTTTAATTCGATAAATGTATCGGCAACTGCATTAACTGCTGAAAAAACTAGGATTGATATAATTGCTAAAAATATGGCGAATGCAAATACCACTCGCAGTACTGGCGGAATGCCTTATAGGAGACAGATGGCTGTTTTCGAAGAAAATAAACCAAACTTTTCAGATTATTTAAATAGGCATAATAATAAAATTGAGGGAAAAGGTGTTAAGATCAGTAAAATAGTTGAAGATGAATCACCTTTCAGACTTGTATATGAACCAGGACACCCTGATGCTGATGAGAACGGATATGTAAAAATGCCTAATGTAAATACAATGAAAGAGATGGTTGATTTAATTAGTGCACAGCGGTCCTATGATGCTAATATAACAGTTATGAATGCATCAAAGTCAATGCTTATGAAAGCATTAGAAATAGGTAGGAGGTAGAATCTATGAATATAAATAAAATTGATAATTATAAAAACTTTGTAGATTTTGGAAATAAAACAGCTGAAAAGAAGAATGAAAATAACTTTGGAAATTTGTTAACAAATGCATTGGATCAAGTTAATGAAATGCAGTTGGAAACTGAAGAATATAAAAAGTTATTAGCTGTAGGAGAGTTGGATAATCTTCATGATTTAACCATAGCTGCAGAAAAAGCAGATACTGCGCTACAAGTTGTTATGAGTATAAGGGGTAAGGTTGTAGAAGCTTATAGAGAAATTATGAGAATTCAAATTTAGTAATTCATAGGGAAGAGGTGCGAAGGTGCAGGAATCAATACATAAGGTAGGATTACAATTAACTGAATACTGGAAGGAAATGAATAAGAAGAAAAGGATTGGACTGGTGCTTATTAGCTTATTTGTCATTTTTGCTGTAACTGCACTTATTCTTACATTGACACGTACAAAATATGATGTTTTATATGGAAATTTAAGTTTGAAAGATATGGGGCAAATAACAGCTAAATTGGATGAGATGAATATTCCTTGGAAAACTGGAGAAGATCAAAAAAGTATTTTAGTTCCAGAGGAAAACAAAAATCGCATCAAAATAGAATTAGCTACATACGGTCTTCCCAAAGATGGATATACATATATGGATGCTTTTAATGACAGCAGTTGGACAATGACAGATTATGATAAAAAACAAAGAATGAAGTTAGCATTGCAAAGCGAATTGGCATCTACCATATCTGAAATTGATGGCATACGTAGTGCTCAAGTATATATAGACGAGAAGGAAACTACCAACTTTGTATTAAATAATGATGAAGATAGCAAAACAACTGCTTCTGTTTTTATAGAAAAATCTGACGGCAGGCCATTATCATCTGAAAAAATAAAAGCCATAAAACATCTTGTTGCAGGTTCCATTAATATGTCTCCAGAAAATGTTGGACTAGTTGATGAAGAGGGAAAACTTCTAAATGAGGAAAATCAAGAAGATATTTTTGCTATCGATCAATTTGAAGTAAAACATAAATTAGAAAATAAGATAAACGAAAGTATAAAGAAATTTTTAGAGAACATAGTTGGACCTGGTAACGTTGATGTAATGTCAAGTGTTAAGATTAATATGGATATAGAAAATACAACTATTGTAGAATTTGCTCCACCTGTTGAAGGAAATGAAGAAGGGTTAATTCGTTCATTAGAGGAAGTGGAGGAACACATGGTAGGTGGTG
>NZ_JBEBOY010000004.1:0-137729 GCF_040396155.1 Tissierella praeacuta | reverse complement strand
TTAATAGCTTACTAATGGGGATAGAATTGCCTCCATCACCAAGAGGAAGTAACACACTTTTGCGTGCTGCTTCGCAGCTCGCACTTTATCTTATTATATCATAATAGAATATTGTTATATAAATTAAAGAATATAAGAAATTATCATTTTAACAAATGGTTAATTTTCCCCAGAATATGCCGATAAATATGGTAGAGGTGATGATAATGAAGATTGAAAATATACAATCAACTAAACCTATGGTTCAAACGGAAAAAGTGAAGGAAGAGAAAAAAGAATCAGTAAAATCTGAAGTAAAAGAAACTCCAGCAGCAGTTTATGAAAAAACAGAAAACAAAGAGACATCTCATGTCTATGACAAAAATACAATTACTAAATTAAAAAGAGATAGCCAGCAAGCTCATGCACAGCTATTGAGACTGGTACAGGAAATGCTTAAGCGCCAAGGAAAGACCCTTGATCTACTAGCTGAAGACGAAATCGTAGAAGTAGATGAAATAGCTAGACTAGAGGCACAAGCGCTAATAGGACCTGATGGTCCCCTTGGAGCTGAAGCTGTAAGTCAGAGATTAGTAGACTTTGCCATAGCATTGTCAGGAGGAGATAAATCTAAAGCAGATACACTTAGATCTGCCATTGACCAAGGATTTAAAGAAGCAGAAAAAATACTAGGTGAACTCCCAGAAATATCAAAAGAAACCTATAAATTGACTATGGAAAAATTTGATGCCTGGGTAAATGAAGAATAATAAAATCCGTATCCATTGATTTTTCAATGGATACGGATTTTTATCTTATCTAATCTTTATAGAAAACATTATAGCCTTTATATGTCATATATACATCTGCTTTACTTGCAATTTCATAAGGAGCGTGTACACTTAGTAGAGGTATTCCGCAGTCCACCACTTCCATTCCATAATTTGCAAGTATATAAGCTATTGTTCCGCCACCGCCTTGGTCAACTTTTCCTAGTTCACCCATTTGCCATACTATATTATTATCATTAAATATTTTCCTTATCTTTCCAAGATATTCAGAATTAGCATCATTGCTGCCACCTTTTCCTCTAACTCCAGTATATTTTACTAAAGTTATTCCATTACCTATAAAAGGTGAATTCTTCTTATCTAATACCTCAGGATAATTAGGATCAAAACCAGCCAATGTATCAGCTGAAAGTACACAGGAATTCGCCAATGCCCTTTTCACCATAAGTTCTGAATATTTTTCTTCTGTCATATCTATTAATTCTGAAACCATATTCTCAAAGAATTTTGATTCCATACTTGTATTTCCTACACTTCCTATTTCTTCTTTATCTACAAATAATGCAACAGCTGTTTTATTTGGAGTTTCTATATCTAGTATAGCTTTTAAAGAAGTAAAGACACAAACTCTATCATCCTGTCCATATCCTCCGACCATACCCCTATCTATACCTACATCCCTTGATTTTCCTGCTGGTACTACTTCAAATTCTGCAGTAGTAAAATCTTCTTCCTTTATTCCATATTTTTCATTAAGGATATTAAGTACATTTAATTTAACCTTTTCACTTAAATCTCCATCTTCATAAGGAATACTTCCTATTAAAACATTTAATCCTTCTCCTGTAATTCCTTCATCCATTTTCTTTGCCATTTGATCTTTAGCTAAATGTGGAAGTAAATCAGTTATAAAAAATACTGGATCATTTTCATCTTCCCCTATAACTATATCAAGTTTTTCCCCGTCTGCTTTTATTACAACTCCATGTAAAGCCAGTGGCAATGTTACCCATTGATATTTTTTAATTCCGCCATAATAATGTGTTTTTAATAATGCAAAATCTGAATCTTCATAAAGAGGGCATTGTTTTAAATCTATTCTTGGAGCATCTAAATGTGAGCCAATAATATGTATTCCTTTTTCAAGTTTTTCTTTTCCTAATACAAATAATACAACAGATTTATCCTTATTATTTGCATATATTTTCATTCCAGGAGTAGGTTTAATCCCTTTTTCTCTAATTTCATCTATTGATATATAACCATTTGCAGAAACTATTTTTATTATTTCTCTTGCTGCTTCTCTTTCTGTTTTACCTTTGTCTAGAAAATCTTTATATTCTTCATTTATAGCAAAAGCAGCTTCCTTCTCGCTACTATCTAAGGTCTCCCATACATTTCTCCATTTGTGAGTTAAAGTTTCTTGTAATTTCTTTCCCTTTGATTTGTTATCCATTTTTATCCCTCCAAAAAATTTTATAGTTTTTTATTTATTCATAACTGATTCTATTTCTTCCACAGTCTTTATAATATATTTAGATAGATTTTCACATCCATCCTCTGTTATTAATAAATCATCTTCTATTCTTATTCCTATTCCCTCTTCTTCAATATAAAGACCTGGCTCATTGGTTATAACCATGCCTGGCTTAAGTTCAATATTATACTCTCCTACATCATGGGTATCTGCCCCTAAATAATGGGATACGCCATGGAAATAATATCTTGAAACTTCTTCATCTTCTTTTATTAGTCCTAATTCTTTACATCCTTCTGCCAATACTTTCTTTGCAATTTCATTTAATTCCCTATAGGGAATTCCTGGCTTTGCTCCTTCTTCAACAGCTTTTTGTGCTTTTAATACTATTTCATAAACTTGCTTTTGTCTTTCACTAAACTTACCATTAACAGGGAATGTACGACTTATATCTCCATTATAATATTTGTACTGTGCTCCTAAATCAAATAATATTAAATCACCATTTTGAGCCATGGAATTATTATCAGAATAATGAAGTACAGTAGCATTTTTACCACTGGCAGCAATGGTATCAAAAGCCCTATTAGTTATTCCATTTTTCTTCAAAGTAAAATCAAAATATGCTTCAATTTCATATTCCATCATTCCTGGTTTAATATTATTGACCATATTCATTATGCCTTCATTAGTTATTTCTATTGCCTTTCTAATTAGTTGAATTTCTTCATCTGATTTTATCATTCTTAGCTCTGCAATATCATAATATATATTATTTGTCTGTATATATGGATATTTTTCATTTATCATATTGGCGAAATCCTGAGATTCTGTTATTGATGTCCTGATTTCTTGTCTTTCCAAATCTAAGTATATTTTTTCTATTCTATTTCTGCTTAGAATAGAACTAATGGCTCCTTCAAAATTATCTAAGTATTCAATATCATCTATTCTAGATGCTTCCATTGCTTCTTCAGAAGTAATTGTAGCTCCTATCCATTTTGCCATAATTGGATCTGGTCTTTCTATAAATAATTTTTCCGAAACTTTTCCATCAATTTTGCTCATTAAAAAGATAATTTCTTTCTTATCAATCCCAGTTAAATAATAGAAATTTCTATTTGGTATAAACTGATATAACTCATCAGCAGACTTATATGGTGCCGTGCCTGCAAATAATAGTAAAATACTGTTATTATCTAAACTTTTCTCCAATCTCTGTCTATTTCTCGTAAAAAATTCTTTATCCATATCCCAACCCCCATTATTTACAATTTTGAATAACCTAAATTTGATATTTTATATGTTAACTATATCTTGATTATATGTTAATAAATGGATAAATTCAAATACAACTTTCATTATATAAAAACTTTTCTAAAATTAGTGGAACTAGCCTTATTAGACCTATAATGATTAAATCCAGTAAAAAAGATTAGGCAGAGATTCTACATAATCTTTTTTACTGGATTATTGTTAACTTCTTGTTATATGGAACTTGCTTTTTGTATCTGCTATTTTATCTATAACATTAGCAAAATCTTCTTCATCAATTTTCCTCAATTTGTTCTCTACATAAGAAACATATCCATCTTCCACTAAGCAATTAATACTTTTAAGTGTTACTCCAGTGTCTGTAATGATTTCTAAAATACTAGCATCGGGATGTTTTCTTACATACTCTATGATTAGATCATGCTCCCTTTCAGCCTTTTGAAAACAATCTTCGCAATATGATTTCCCATTTCTATTAAACAATTTACCGCATCTTCTACACATTTCATATGCCATGAAAATCACCTCAAATAAATTATACCATAGAATAAGAAGCAAATCCTTAGATTACAGTCTTTTATAAAATTTCAAACTTAATACCTATTTTTTTGATAAAAAAGAATGTATTTTCTATCATCTTATAATCTAATCTCAAATTATAATTGATTGTGATTATTAAGATTTCATTATTTCTAAAAATCTTTTATGACTATATTTTCTCTGTGTATCTCTAAAATATTCCTTATCCATATACTCTGACATTACTCTTGATTCCAACATTGCCTTAGTATATAGACTTTCCATATAAATTATTTTTCCATATTTTATCACTTGAAATTTTAACACTTCATTTACATTATTTAATATGACTAAATCTATATCTTCTCTTTTAAATATATCTATCAATGCACCAAGTATATTCAACTTAGTATATACATCTATATCACCATTAAGTAAAATAGCTATATCTATATCACTATCTTTTCTGCTATTTCCCTTTGCATATGACCCAAATACATAAATTAAACTTATATCAAATTCTTCAACAAAATTATCAACATAATCTTTAAATATATCTTTTATATCCTGAATATTACTTATAATTGAAATCACTCCTAATAACCTTTATTTTTCATCCAATTATTTACTTCTACAGTGTATTTCATGAAATCATTTATATCATCTTTTAACATATTAAGTATTATTTCTTGATCAATCTTAGTGTAATCATGTACTAAAATATTTCTAAATCCTACCATATTAGCTAACTTTTTAGAAAATTTTCCTGAAACAACTTCTAAGTCTGACATCATCAACATTATTTCTCTATATGTATCTGGCTTTTCTTTATCTGAAACCGATATTATAATATTAGCAATATCTATTATACGTTCTATACAAATCTGGATACCTCTCTCAATTCCCCAATATTTTATCATATCAGATTTTAGATTTTCTAAATTTACATCATATGAAATTTGTTTTAAATATATCAAGTTTTGTTCAAGTTCTTTCAATTTCCTTTTAATTACATCTGAGATATCTTTGGTCATTTCTTTCACTCCTAAGAATAATATCTATTATACTTTATACCTAACTTATTATTTCTATACTATAATGATACCATAGTTCACGATATTGAAACTGCTTAACAATTAAAATTATTCCATAGAAAATAAAATCTGTTAAATTGTCTGATTTGGGTATATATTGGTATATATACTAATATATAGCAGAAAAACTTTTAGGGGTGATTATTTTGGATAAAAAAAGAGTAGTAATAGTTGACGATTCTTATTTCTCAGTTGTACTTATTAAAGATATACTTGAAAATAATGAATTTGAAGTAGTTGGACATGCTGGTTCCCTTGAAGAATTGATTTCAGTAGTATCAGAAGCAAAACCTGATATAGTTACTATGGATGTAACCATGCCTGACACAGATGGATTTGAGTGTACAAAAGAAGTACACAAAATTGATAAAAATATTAAAGTTATAATGATAAGTGCCATGATGGATGATGAGATAGTGAAAAAAGCCAAAGAGTATAAGATCAATGGATATGTTCAAAAGCCCATTGATGAAGAAGAACTTATCTTAGCTATTAACAGAATCATAGAAGATGAAGACCAGTTTAAAATCTTTCAGAATTCATACTTACCTGTATTTAAAGAAACCTTTGCAGATGCATTAAATAAAATGACACAAACTATTCCAAATTTTGGTGCTGAAATTCTTTCAAATGATTTATTAGAATCAAAGGGAATGTCCATAGTCGTTGGTATCATTGGCAAATACTCTGGCAGAATGATATTAGATATGTCTGTTGAAACAGCTAGCATCTTGTCCAGTAAGGCGTTGAGAAGAGAAATTCGTAATTCTAATGAAATTATAGCCACTGTAGGAGAGTTTACAAATATTGTAGCCGGTAATGCCTGTTCTGTGCTGAATAAACAGAATAAAATCCTAGGACTTAGGGTATCTCCTCCTTCAGTATTTTCTGGTGACAGTCTAACTATATCATCTGTAAAATTTAAAACATTTTTACTGAAAATCAATACTGACTTCGGAGAAATGGTGTTAAATATAGGTTTTAGTGGCGGTGATTCACAATGGATGTAAAATACATAAACCCATTCTTAGTATCATTTCAAAATGTAATGCCACAAATAGGGTTTGAAGAAGTTAAAAAAGGAAAAGTAAGTATTAAAGAAGGACATTTAGTTACTAATGGTGTATTAATAATTGTAGGAATTGTAGGAGATTTAAAAGGAAATATTATTTATTCTATAGATGCAGAGCATGCAAAACAAATTGCTTCTAAAATGATGATGGGCATGGAAGTAAGTGAGTTTAATGAGATGGCTCAAAGTGCAATATCTGAGCTTTCTAATATGCTTACAGCCAATGCCAGCACCGAGCTTTCTACTATGAACATAAATATTAATATTTCTACTCCTACTCTTATGTATGGAGATAATATTATGACAAAATTCAACGCACCTAAGCTTTTATGTATAGAACTTCTAGTAGATAATATTCCTATAGAAGTAAATATATCAATTAATTAAACAAATCCCATCTAGTTGAGATGGTAGTCTCAATTAGATGGGGATAATTATAATCTAATATCTATTGCCTTACCTAAATTAGGATTAACTGATTGTTCCATTATCTTAGTATTTACGTCTAGCATTTGAGTTAACTTTACAGCTTGTACTTCTGATGTATCCATTGCCATCTTCATGACTGATATACCTGCTTCTTCTGCTACCTTCATTTGACTTAGTCCCATTGATAATGCTGCTATGTCCATTGGATTGCCTCCTCTACTGTATAATATACTTCTAGAACTTATTCATTAAATCTCGATCATCCTTTTAATTTTTTAGATTATTATCCTTGCAGTTTCACTTATCTTCTCTCCATATGTAAAACAGGAACTATACCACTGTAATCTACTAAATATTTATTTTTATTTGTTTGATAAGTTATATTCTCATTTCTCTTATTTATCCTATTTCCAAACTCGAAATTATGACTGTTTATGACATAGTCAAATAATTCTAAAAAGTCGGCACCTAATCCATGCTCTGTTGATTTAAAAACTTTATTATCTACCTTATTATTATCTATCTCATTATATTCAAATCTTTTAATAATTTTCTTTAATATAACTTTATCCTTATGATTAATTAAATTATCGTTTGTCCCATGGTAACAAATAATCTCACACTGATTCTCTAATTTTTTATATAATGAAGGTAAAAATAGAATATCTTCATCATACTCTAAGCTTTTTGCTAAGTACTCAAATTCAACTGATAATATCGAATTACCATATACACTATTTAAGTATCGATTACTTTTTAAATAAACTGGAAATAGCCATGAAGAATTATCTATCAATAATGAAAACATACTCGGTGCAAATGCATTACATAAATAAGACAGATAGGCTCCATGAGAATGTCCATATAAAATAATCTTATTTTCATTAAAGCAGTATCCATTATCTTTTATAATCTCAATAACACTTATAACAGTACTTATATTATCTATTGCTTGTATTATCCCCATATCATTATAATTATCCAAAGTCTCTTTGAGATTTTCCTTAGCTGATACATTTATATTATTATTACTAGATACCTCCATTAGTCGTGAAAATATATTCTCATCTTTGTATATGTATTCAACTTCTTCTCTTTTGAAATGCTTTCGTAATTGTTCTCTATAAATATTTATAGAAATATTGTTTGCACCTTGCATAAATTCCCAGCCAAAATAGTCACACTGTACTATCACTAAATTATATTTATCTGCGAAGATATTTCTCATTTTTTTATATACATTTGAATTTGCATTTCCACCAAATCCAGCTATTAATAGTAATATTCCTGTGTCTTTATTTATTCCATTATCCGGTTCTGAAAAGTAAACATTCAACTTTCTTTCTTTTAATGTATGTATACTTGGTTGTCCATACATTTCATAATCATATTCCTTTGCCATTTAAACACCTCCTTACAATCTAAATTAAAATATAAATTTGTCCTTTTAATCCTCTTCTTAGATTAATTAACTCTATCTATATCTCATAATCTACTATTACTATTAAAAATTTGATACTATTCTTTCAAGATTAAATATTTTTTAGTTTATATTTACTAGAAAAAGGTCAATCTTTCATATAGTACATTTAAATATTTTATTGAAGTTCGAGTAAATTACAAATTCTATGTTTTCTTCTAAAATCTATTATATTAATCTTATGCTCGTTTATTTTATACGTCTTTCTAACCATTTAATCTGTTAAAATTATTTCATATCAAAATATGGGTTCTTTAATGTATCCTAATTTTAGATCATTTTCTAATAGCTAATTTTATGCTGTAACAATGATTATGGGCTAAAATCTTTGTTCTAAGTCTTACAATAAGACATGGCATAGATTTAGTTAGAACTTTATTAATATTTAGCTATACACATAATTGTGAAAAAGGGCTTTCAATTCGTCTTCTGAGTTTAGAAATATGTTGACTAAACCATTTTGGATTAGGATTTTTAGCATTATCTTTTTTCATAAATATCAACCGAATTCCTTTTTCATTCTTTAAATCTAAAAATAAATGCTTATTGATATATCCTCTATCATCTAAGATAGTTATATCATTATAACTTTCAACTAATATTTAATATCTCTTTCCCGTCACCATTGATATTTAACATGTCTGACTTAATGAAGTATTTTTCATTAATCTCTATAAATCTAAAATTACTTTCTAATATGTTAATTCTTAATTTCCCCAAATCTTGTATATTTCCTTTTACTTCTAAATACGATTTTTTACTCACAATGCCCTTTTCTCAATTTTATTAATTAAATTACTCTCTTATTTTTCAGCTTGTATAATAAAATAAGAGATCATGTCTTTACCTCCAAAGTCAGTTCTCCTTATTGTATCAATTTTTAATTCCTTGAAACCTGCATCAGTCCAAAGTTTTTCTAATTCTTCCATGGTGAAAAAATGTGCTGTCCCCCTATTAGCCAGTGGTCCATTAACTATTTCTTTATAAGTATTTTCTTTTATCCTTCCCCCTAACTTATAGCCCGTTGTTTCTGTATTAAAAAGTCCAGTAGAAAAAACAGTCCTCCTTTCTTTAGCAATCTATTTATTTCTTTTAATATTAATTTAATATTGTCTGTACTATTAGCATATACAACTGCACATCAATTATCGCGTCAAAATAACTATCCTTATATCCTGTATTTGATGCATCTGCCACAGAAATCGTTCCTTTAAGATTTTCCTCATATAACCTTACTTTAGTTTTTTCAACTGCTGATATTGAGCCATCAAATCCATAAGTATCAAAACCCGCTTTACACTCGAAGTTCAAAACTTTAGTACTAAATTAAGTTTCTAGTTACAAACCTTATCACATCCTCTGATATATACTCACTTCATTCGCCACTGCTATAAGTTTTCTCTCATCTATTATCAAATATTGCCAACTTATCCTCCTACTTAATATCTATACTGTAATAGCATAGTTGCCTTTTTATTATTTCTATTTTCCCATTCATTTATTAAATATGAATATATTTCTTTATCATGTATTCTCTTTCCTATATAAAAATCTGCGTATTGTTTTGAAAATCTACTTTTGAATTTAAATAAATTATCATCTAAACTGTCTGTTAATCCACCACCAAAATGCATTATTTTGTATTCATTATCTACAGCATATTTTATAGCTTCCCATATCAACAAATTATTTGGCGAAAACTTTAATTCATCTTTTAAACTTCCTGCTAAATGGTAATGAAAATAATCTCCATATCCCATAAATATGGCTATTGCTATAACCTTATTTTCTCTTTTTACACTTAATAACATACAATTATTATTTTCTTTTATACTTTCATAATATTTATCATCAAAATAATAATAATCATTAGCATCTACTTTATCCATTGTTTGCTTATAAATTAATTTAAACATTTTATAATCGTTATTAATTTCAACATGAAGACCATTTTTCATTGCCTTTTTTATAACATTTCTGTTTTTACTATTTATATCTTCTTTCCATATTTTATTTATCCCCTTGGTTAAATCTAGAAATACTGTATTTCTATTATGTATTACTTGTATTTTTCTTTTAAATATTCTTTCGTTTTTAATAAGTGGGTGAAATCTTATAAACTCAGCAACAATATAGTTTTCTTTACAAAATTCAACGAAAGATTCTTCAAAATTATTTAAAAAGTACTCATCTTGACAATTAGTTATTGGCCCACCATATCCATAGGCTGTTTCTATATCATAGTAATCCCTAGGTAAATCGTAATTTGTTACTCTATTTAATATAAATGGATACATTGCTATTTTATTATCTTCATAATAAACAAACAATTTAGCAATGCCGTCCCCATTTATCTCATCTAACTCATAATATTCTGATGTGAAATATATATCTTCCAGATTTAAAGGCATTTTACTTAAATATTGATTCCATTCACAGCTATCTGTATTTAAAATGCGGTACATCGTCTCTCTCACCTTTATGTTATTTTATATACATATTTTTTCATTTTCTTATATTGATTTGATCCTTCTAAAAAAACTTCTTTTGTTTCTTTAGTTTCATAATATCCATTTTTTAATACATTTTTTATTGAACCTATATTTTCTTCAAATATCCATCCGTGTACTTCATTGATAAACTTTAATTGATTTTTAGTATAATCTAATGCAAATTTTATTATCTTTGTGCCAATTCCCTTACCTTTGTATTCTGAATTAACGCCATGTCCAGTCTCTATAATATCATTATTTCCTACAATATCTAAATATAAATATCCAATTGGTTCATCTAATTTATCATATTTAGCTATAAACATAATTCTATCTTTTCTTTTTAATTGCATCGTAAACCACTTTCGTAAATTAGCTTTGTCAGGTTTCTCATCATAGCCTGTCCAATAAACATTCTCTTTATCACTCCGTAAAATATAAAAATCCTCAAAGTCTTCCTCACTACATTTTTTAAAAATCAGCCTCATATAATGAATACCTCCGATTACTATTTTACAAACCTATAGAAATTAAATATAGTATCTGTAATCCTATTCATATCTTTCAAATTATATCTCCAATCAATTGGTATAGATAATATAGATTTTGATATTCTAATACTTTTGGGAAAATCTAATATCCATCTTTCTCCAGTTATATCCCAATGCACTGGACAATAAATATTATATTTTCTAAGTTCATTTCTTATAAAACCCCTATCATTTATAAGTATTGGAAAAGCTAATGGAGCATTGTCTTCTATTTGATTTGTATTAAATAATACCTTTACTTTATTACATTCTTTTAATTTATCATATATGAAATTATAATTATCTCTTCTTTCTTTCTTTAACTTATGAAAATCTATATGACTTAAATTTTGTTTTGATATCTCATCTATTCCATTTATTGTATTCCTTTTATAATACCATTTTTCTGTCTCTATAAATTTATTTAAAAAGTTCTCTTCTTCTCCTATATGTTTCTTAATATATTGCGTTTTTTTTATCCTAGCTTCTAAAACTAATTTATAATATTTATCTTTTTCGATTTTAAAGTTTGAATTAATTTTAGAGTCACAAATCACCATACTCCCATCATATGGAAAAAATTTTCTATAACTATTAAACACATAGTTACCTATAAACTTATTTAACTTTTTAAACCATAACATTTGAACTGCATCTTCTATCAAAAGTATCCCTTTTTCCTTAATGTCTTTAAAATATGTTATCGTTTCTTCATTATGATAAAATCCAAAGTAATTAATAAAATATAATACTTTTACATTAAACTTTTTAATTAATTCTTTTACATCTTCAATATTTATACTTAAATCTTCATTTATCTCATAAAACAACATACTAATATTTTTCTTCTCAAACTTATATAGTATTGTAGGACATAGGTATGAAGGCATAAGTATATATTCGTTCTCTTTTAAATCTATATCTTGAAGTATAAATTCAATAGCACTCTGTCCTCCATTTAATAATATAGAATTAGTTTCATTAAAATTATCTATATTCTTATTTATGATTGCATTATCAAACCAAAATTCCCCACCTATAGGTTTTATATATCCTTCCATTGTATAACCTCATCTTTTGATAAATCTCTTTTTAATTCTCTTCCTATTAATATATAAGCTAATTCTGGCTTTATTCCATATCCCGGCCTTTTATAAGTAAGCATATCTTCTTCTATTATAGTTCCTTTTTTCAAGTCTTTTGATGCTAAAATGCTTCTTCTAGCATCATTCATGATAAGTCTTTCTTTATTTGTAGGCCTTTTAATTCCATCTCCTAATAACTTTTCAGTGTTCCTAATATATCTGACATATTCCTTAAATTTTTCTGGAGGCATAGACGCCTTATGATCTGGCCCTTTCATTCCTCTATCTAATGTAATATGTTTTTCTATAAACTCCGCTCCTAAGGTAGTAGCTGATATCGCAGCTTCAAATCCTAAAGTATGATCAGATAGCCCCACCGGAATTTTAAAAGCTTCTCTCATAGTAATCATAGCTTTTAAATTTACCTCTTCCACTGCTGTAGGATAATCTGATGTGCAATGCATTAATTTAATATTTTTATTTCCAGTGGAATAAAAAACTTCTAATGCCTTTTCTATTTCCCCTAAAGTGCTCATTCCCGTAGATAAGATGATAAGTTTTCCTGTATTACCTATTTCCTTTAAAAAATTAAGATTAGTTACTTCAGTTGAACCCACTTTAATAAAAGGAACACCAAGGTTTACTAAATAGTTTAAACTTTCAAAGCCATCTGGTGTAGATACAAAGATTATTTCTTTTATATCACAGTACTCTTTTATTTCTTTAAAATCTTCAAAAGGTAACTCTAGTTTTTTAATCATTTCTAATTGGGATTCTTGTGTTTTATCATTTTCCTTCTGATATTGTGCTTTTTCCGCAAAAATTCCTGTGCTTTCTTCTGCTTTAAAGGTTTGAAATTTGATAGCATCTGCTCCACACTCCTTTGCCACATCTACAAGTTTTTTTGCTAAATTAATATTTCCATTATGATTAACTCCAGCTTCTGCTATTATAAATACCGACATTTTATCAACCCCATATCAGTTTCTTTTTTAATAGTTTATCATTAATTTCAATGTTTTCTAATACATTTACGATTTCTTCACTTGTATTTCCTTCACCATAAAGGCTCCTAATATGTTTAACTTTTTCTTTAAATTCATCAGTTAACACTCTATTTATAGCCTCTATTATATCCTCGTATTCATTATTACAAGAAATAATATTTTCTGCCATCATTCTTCCTTTTTGTCTATTCCCAATGTTTACTACAGGTATCTTTAAATATGGAGCTTCTACTAAAGCACTAGAAGAATTTCCAACTACAGCTCCACAATGTTTCATGACACTTAAATATTTCAATAATCCTAGACTTTTAAATAAATATACATTTGAGTTTATTTTCTTAAACTCCTCTAGTTTTTTTATTATATAATCCCCACCATTATCTGCATTAGGATAAGTAATTATCATCTGTTTATTTACTTTATTTAAGGCTTTAATTAAGTTTTCTATTTGAAATGGCAATAATTCTATTTCTAATGTAACAGGGTGATAAGTTATAAGTAATGTATCTCTATCTACTTCTACTTTTAATTGCTCTTTTAATTCTTCCTTACTTAGTAATTTGGTAAACTTGATATTTTCTATTCCTGGATCTCCTACATCAAATACTCTCCAGGGTTCTTCTCCCATTGCAATTATATTTTTAGCATATGCTTCAGCTCCTGGAAAATGTATATGAGCCATCTTCGTTATTGAATGTCTTATTTGCTCATCTATAGCACCTTCAGTAATTTCCCCTCCTGATATATGGCCCATAGGGATATTCATAGCCATCGCTACTGAAGCTACAGCAAATACTTCATATCTATCGCCTAATAAAAGTAATATATCTGGTTTTATTCTTTCAAAAGTCTGCGAAATTTGAATCATTAAAAGTCCCATTTCTTTTGCTACACCATCTTTATTACTGTTTTTCATTAATATAGGTATTGTATCTTCTATTTCGAAACCGTCATCAATAATCTCTTTTACAGTATAGCCATATTCCTTAGACAAATGTGTTCCTGTAACAACTAGCTGAAGTCTTAAATTTTTATTTTCTTTTATTTTATTTAATGTATTTTTAAGTAATCCATATTCAGCTCTTGTACCTGTTACTACTGCTATCCTTCTCATATCCTTTCACGTTCTTTCATTAAAATTTCCGCAATTTTAAAATCAGTTATAGTGTCAATATCAATAGAGTCTTCATTAGACATTATATATCCAGTAATATTCTCGGTCTCAAAAGATTTTATATCCATAAGAATATCTGTTTTTATTATATATATTGCTCCATTATATCTATAGACTTTGGGCAAGTCCTGTCTTCGAGTAATATTTTTACCTTCCTCTATAAAATATTTTAATTTATCTTTTTCAAAAACATTTGTCCAATACGGATTAACTTCTACTTCACACACTGAGATAATACCGTCAAAGTCTGTGTATAATAGTTTTTCTATAGCCCCATCTATATCTTCATAGGTTCTTAATGGTGATGTACATTGAAGTAAACATATATAATCTGGCAAATAATTTTCCTTTTCTTTTAGATAGTTTATGATGTGTATAATAGAATCTATAGTAGGTGATGTATCTTTAGCTAATTCTTTAGGCCTTAAACAAGGTACCTCTCCATTAAACTGTCTGGAAATCTTTACTATTTCTTCATCATCCGTAGATACTATTACTCGATTTAGATATTTTGATTTTTTTGCTTCCATTAACGTATGTCCTATTAGAGGTATACCATTCAATAGCCTTATATTTTTTCTAGGTACTCCTTTTGATCCTCCACGAGCGGGTATAATTGCTAAGAAACCTTTATCCTTAATCACGTTTATCACCTATAATTTAATATTTATACTTTCCCTTGATATTGAGATATATATTATACTATTATTTAACCCCTAACCTTTCAAGCATAATTTCCATTTCTTTAAACTGTCCCATATCAAGCCAAGCCCCTTCACTTACAGGATATATCCCTATCTTTTCACCTTTATTGATATAATGATTTATTAAATCTGTTATATGAAAAAACTTATTTTCTGGAATATCATTAATTACTTCTGGTTCTAATATATACATACCAGTATTCACTAAAAAATCATATTCTGGTTTTTCTATCATTCTTTTTACATCACTATCTCCATTTATTTGAATTACCCCATAGGGAATTGTATAATGCTTAAGTGAAGTAATTAGGGTAATCTTTGTTTTATGTTCTTTGTGATATTTAAGCATATCTGAATAATTTCCTTCTATTAAAATATCACAATTACTTACAAAAAAAGTATCCTTTATCTTCTCCTTCAATAAGTATAAGCTCCCTACTGTACCCAATGGTTTATCTTCTTCTATATAATCTATTTTATATGTCTTTTCTATTTCATTAAAATATGCCTTTATCATGTTTTTCTTGTAATTAACTGTCATGTAAAAATCATTGCATCCATATTCATTAAACCTATTTATAATTCTCTCTACTATTGGAATATCTCCTATAGGTATAAGAGGTTTTGGCAATATTTTTGTGTATGGATCTAGCCGAGTACCTTTTCCACCAGCCATTACTACTACTGGATTATCCATCTTATTAAATTTGAATTTTCTATTAAAATTATCATTCCAAAACATAATGTCTATTACTTCTTTTTTTCTATTTAGGACAGGTATAGCTTCTATACTGTATTCTTTAAGAACCTTCTTTGCGTTTTTTATATTTTCTTCAAATATATACTTTGGTGACTTTATCATGATTAATCTAACAGGTTCATTTAGATTACCACTCTTCAGTATCCATCTTCTAATATCTCCATCTGTAAGCACACCTATTAGCTTATTACTTTCTACTACTAACAGTATTTTCTTCGCTGTCTCATCCAATTTTTTTAATGCTTCTTTAATTGATAAATCTTGATTTATAAATAAATCTTGTATGTTCAAAGGGATTCCCCCTATCTTTCTAATTCTTTCAGTACATTACAAATATATTTTACGTCCTCTTTTGCAAGGCTTGTACTACAAGGAATATTTAATATTCTTTCTATATAGTAGCTGGCTTTTTCTATTCTATATGATTGATTTTTTCTATACGGTTTTTGCTCATGAATTAATCCCCATATTGGCCTTGTTTGAATTTTATTTTCATTTAATTTTTTTAATAGCTCATCTCTACTAAGTCCATATTCTTCTTTATCTATTAGTAAAGAGTAAAACCAATGATTTGATCTGGTATTTTTATTAAATTCAAGAATTGATAGCCCTTCTAATTTATCGATTTCTCGTTTGTATAGATTATAATTCTCTGTTTTTATTTTAACATAATCTTCTAATTGCTCTAATTGAGCAACTCCTAGAGCTGCTTGTAAATTTATCATCCTGTAATTGAATCCTATTTCATCATGAATATAATATAATTCATCATCTTTGGCTTGAGTAGATAAGTATTTAGCTTTATCAGCCAATTCATTATTCTTGGCTACTAACATTCCTCCTCCGCCAGTAGTCATTATCTTGTTTCCATTAAATGAATATACCCCAAAGTCGCCTATAGTTCCTGCGAACTTGTCTTTATATTTACCCTCTGTACAATATGTTCCCAAGGCCTCCGTAGAATCTTCTATTACCTTTAGCTTATACCTTTCAGCCATATCTATAAGTCTTTCCATGATTACCATATTCCCGAATACATGAACTATAACTAAAGCTTTGATTATTCTACCTGTTTTCTTATTGATTAATTTATCTTCTATCAGATTACATTCTTTACTACAAAACTCTTCAAGCTTGTCCAAATCCATATTTAATGTATCATCACAATCCATAAATATTGGTTCTGCTCCTAAGTACTTTACTGGATTAACTGCTGCAATAAATGTAAGAGTAGGGACTATTACTTCATCACCATACTCTACACCTGAAAGCCTTAAAGCTAGATGAAGTCCTGCTGTACCAGATTGACATGCAACAGCTTTTTCAACTTTTAAATACTCAGCAATATTTTTTTCAAACTCATTTATATATCCTCCACCGGTAGACACCCATTCTTCTTCTACTGCCTTTGTTACATATTCTAATTCTTTTCCCTTTAAATTTGGTACTGATAATGGGATAAACTTGCTCATTTATATCGCTCCTAAATATTATATATATCAATTTTATATTTATCTAAGTTATTTCGTATCCATTCTATTGTCTCAGCTAACCCTTGTTTTAAGGTATAGCTTGACCTCCAATTAGTCATTCTTTTTATCTTTTCATTAGAACCTAATAACCTATTAACTTCTGACTTTTCTGGTCTTAGCCTTTCTTCTTCACATATTATCCTTGCATTAGGATTAATTTGATTAATCATTTCTTGTGCAAGCTCTCCTATTGCTATCTCTTGCTGTGTTGCAATATTTATTTCTTCTCCTATTGTATTAATAGATTTTGCTATATCAATAAATCCTTGTACTGTATCTTTTACATAATTAAAATCTCTTGTCGGAGTTAATGAACCTAGCTTAATCTCCTTTTTTCCTGCTAATAGCTGTGTAATTATGGTAGGTATAACTGCTCTAGCTGATTGCCTTGGGCCATAGGTATTAAAAGGTCTAACTATTGTAATAGGCATATCAAAGCTTCTATAAAATGATTCTGCTATTCTATCAGCACCAATCTTTGTTGCTGAATAGGGAGATTGTCCTTGAAATGGATGTTTTTCATCTATTGGCACATATTGGGCTGTACCATATACCTCTGATGTAGAAGTAACTAGTATCCTAGATGTATCTAAATCCCTTGCTGCTTGCAACACATTCAATGTCCCTTTTATATTTGTATCTACATATGAATCTGGTGAGTGATAACTGAATGGTATAGCTATTAAAGCTGCTAAATGATATACCTCATCTATACCCTTCATAGATTCTTTAACTCCATTTGGATCTCTAATATCTCCTATAAACACTTCTATTTCATTAAGAATTTCTTTATGGAGTGTATCAAGCCATCCCCATGTGTTGAAGGAATTATAATATGCAAAAGCACGTATTTTATGCCCTTCTTCAACTAGCTTTTCTACTAAGTGACTACCTATAAAACCATCAGCTCCAGTTACTAACATTTTAGACATCAATTTCACCTTCTATAATATCTTCATTAATATATTCTAATATATTATCTTTCATTTTTTCATAAATAGGTTTTATTAATTCTATATCTAATCTACATCTATCAATGAACCCTTTATAACTATTTAATAAATCCATATGTCTCTTATACAAATCTTTTTCCAACTTAGAAATTTTCACCGCATCTGCAAGTAACTTATGTTGTACTCTATTCATTTGAAGAATAAAAGTAGTGAAAAAGCTATTGGATTCTAGAGCCATAATACTTATATCTAATTTATTGTACATAATATCAAGCTGCTTAAAGTTTCTATTTCTAACTAGATTAAATATTTTTTCTAAACTTATATTATATTCTCTTATCCATCTATATGCATCATCTAGAGCTAAATCCATAGATTCAACCTTTTCTCTTAATCTTTGTTTATTATAATTAGTTTTATCTCCTTCAAGCCACTCAGCTTGCACGACCTTTTCCACTAAAATATCACTCATTATATTCTTTAATTCTCTAAATTCAGCACCATGTATCTTAGCTCCACCTTTAGTAGTATTTATTACTCTTCCCTTTTTCATGGTGTTAATATATAGTTCCATTTGAGATCGCATCCTATTAAATCCATCATTAGTCTGTATTTGCTTGCCATATACATCTTCTACCCATAATGCATTTTTAAGTTCTTCTTCTGTTAGTTCCTTCCCATATTCTATTCCTTTTGAATATTGAGATGTTCCTAAATACCCTAAATTTTGACCAACTAAGATAATCGGACTAAAGGCTAAGTTTGCCAATAGTTGCAATGTAACAACAGCTATACTGGGCGCATCTAAAACTATATCTACTTCAGTATCTTCATTAGATTCTAAATAATAATTTGCTATTTTATCTTGCGAAGTTACCATATGATACTTTTTGCCTGGATAATTCTCTAATGTTTCAAATCCAACGCTAGTTCCAAATATTAGCGGAATTTCTTTTATATTATTTTCCTTCACTTTCTTAAATACTTTCTGATTTAATTCTGTTGGATCATAGGTAGTGGCTACATCTGGATAAATGCCATTATGTATAAGAGTATTTATGGCTGAACCTACACTAAAAATATATGCTAATCCATTCTCCTTGATATACCTAATATTTTCTATTTCTTCATTCAAAGATGGTCCAGCCGCTACTATTATAGCTGGTTTGTTTAAAAACTCTCCTTTTTTCTCTATTAAAATATTTGGAGTCAATAATACCTCCTTGAAATTCATCATACTATTTATTATCCAACGTCTTTGGAAAGAGTAATCAGTAGCTAAACTACTTCTCTTTCCTTTTACTATATCTAAAAATATTTTTGTAAACTCTTTATATTCATCTTGAAAATTTTGTTTATGAGAAGGTAAGTCTATTATTATAGTTTCATCCCTATTTAGTTCTACAAATTTACTAATATCATCATCTATATTTTCTAAGCCAATACTTATACCTACTAAATTATTATAATTAGATTTCGTTAAATTTATATTTGATAAAAATTCTTTCATCAATTCTGGTATAGGCTCAAATATATAAAATTTATTTTTAGGTTTCATTTTAGTGAATAAATCTATATGATATCCCAACCCTGTTCCATAGAATATAATTTTAGTAGTATCGTCTATCTCTTTGTATTCTTCGATTATCTTCTCTGACTCCTTTATTGGATCGTACTTACTATGAAAATATATCTTCTTATCTTCCTTATTTAATATAAGGGTCTTATATCCTTTTTTCGTTTCATCAATATGGAACAAATCATTTTCTCTATCTTCTAATGGTTTTAATTTATTCCATATAGTTGGATATTTATCTCTTAAAAAATTTATATTATCAATTAAAATCATTTAAAACATCCTTTCTACCCATTAACTGAATTAATTGCTCTTCCATTTCTTCAAATTTAGGTAAAATTTCATAAGAAAGCATATCCCCAATCAATACTAAATCCTTGTTTAATAATGCTTCCTCCAATTCATTTAGTATCTCTTGCAATGAAAAAACCTCTTGTGCATAAAGATTCCATTGTTCATAACTTGGAACTACATCTTTTAATCTTGCATCTTGATCAATTGACGAAAATGTATTTATTATCCAAATGACGCCACCTAGTAAATCATTTAAATCATTCCATACTTCTTTTTCTACATTCTTATAAAATTTATTTGCTAATTCTTGGACTTTTTTTGGTATTTCTCCAAGGTATTCTATTGTAGATATCAATATATCATAAACTAATTCTTTATATGTTTGAACTACTACTTCTACCTTTTCTATTACTCTAATATTATCTAAAAAATAATCATAATAAGATTCGTATATTTCTAAATCATCTATTATCATATGACTAAGTAGTTTTGATGATTTATCAATTATATTATCTATTTCATTAAATATCTTATCAATTTCATTCTTGTTATTCTCATATTCTAGAATTTGATCTTCTATATAAATTTTCAACCTAATGCCCCCATTCTTTTATCTCTATTATATTATCGACATAATCTGCTATTTATTTATATAATATCTCATTTTAAGTTATTATTCTATCTATTGATTTTAAGCTATGATATACTAATCTTAGAACTAATGTTTTTATGAGATGCTAATATGCCTACTTTGTACACTAACGAAATGATTGAAATTATAAAAAATGAATATCCTGATTCGGACAATGAAGTCCTATCTAATAAATTAGGAATTTCTCAGAGTTCTCTAAGATGGAAAGCATCTCGACTTGGTATTAGGAAAAGTGATGTATTTATGAAGCAATATTATTTAAGACTTCAAGAAAATAAAAAAATTAAACACGAACAAAATTATAAAAATTATGAAATGAATAATATCGAGAGGAATATAATCATTGGAAGTTTGCTTGGCGATGGTACACTTTCTAAATATGGGAGAAGTCTTAATGCTTGTTATAGAGAAAATACGGGTATATCTCAGATAGAATATAGGAAATGGAAAGCAGATAAGTTGAAAAACTTAGATTTTAAAATCAACTCTAATGGAGGTATATATTCACCTTCTCATCCTATTTATACGGAATTATATAAAATGTTTTATCCAAATAATTTTAAAATAATACCTAAGGATGAATTAGAAATGCTAAATCATCCTATAGGACTAGCTTGTTTATTTATGGATGATGGTAGTTTAGTGATAAACAATTATAAGAAATCACATTCAATAACTCTATTTCCACAAATATTGCTCTATAGTCAAAGTTTTACACGTGAAGAAAATATTATGTTGATGGAACATATTAACGAAACCTTTAATATTGAATTTAAATTATCTAAACGAAAAGATGGTTCAAATTATATCTTGAAAATTAATAAAAGAAATGAAGTATATAAATTCTTGGAAATTGTAAAACCATATTTCAATGAAATTCCTAATATAAGATATAAAATTAATGTAGATTCTAAACTTATTGATACTCATAGGAAATATGTTGAAAAATATAAAGATAAGATTATTAAGATATCTAATAGAGAAACTTTTGATAATACCTATTCCCCTGAAGAAGAAACTAGAATTATAGAAATGATTAATGATGGGGTTAGTTATAAGAGTATTGCTGAAAGTCTTGATAGGCCTTATTATGGACTTTATAATAAGGTTAGGAGGATGAAGGAAAACGAGCTCATTTAGAAAGGGTAGAATATTATTCTATTCCTATAATCTAATATCTATAGCCTTGCCTAAATAAGGATTAATTGATTAATCCATCATTTTCGTATTAGCTTCTAACATCTAAGTTAAATCTACAGCTTGTACTTTATCTGTATCCATTACCATATTTAAAACGGAGATACAAGTGCTTTTATTTGACTTAGGTCATTGATAATGCTGCCATTTCTATGATATCAGACCTCCTTTTGCTATTATAATAAAACTATTAAGATTATGTATTCTTTAATTGTATTCATCAATTTACTATATTTTTTTACATTCAACTTTCGACAAAATTCGATCGGAACCTGGAACTTTGCGAAGGAGGTCTTTTTCCTCCGTGAGCTTTAAACTAGTTATGTCCTAAAATTTTTACTCTTTTTCAACAAATTCTATTGGATTTATCTTTTTTATAAATTTACCATTTTCTACACCTATACTCATACCTTTATAACGTCCCTTTACATCAATTAATTTCCTTTCATAATCCTCAATAGTTTCTATAATAGCTGTATCACTAAAACCTGTCTTTTTCATAATTTCATCCAAAAGAGCTCCTTCAATATACATATTTATTATATCTATTCTCTCTATTGGCTCCATTGGTATTCCTTGTTTCCCCACTTTGACCTCTCCTTTCTTATTTTTGATAGATACTAAGAGACTAACCTATTTATCTAAATTAAATTTCCTTTGACTTTCTATCTTTAAACCAATTTGGATAGCCTACATTCACTAATTCTAGTGATACATTATATAATTCATCAAATAAAGTTTGAATAACAACAGGAGCAGAATTGATACATTTTTTTAATTCTTCAGTATCATACACTTTTGTATAACTTCCGTCAGAATAGTGAATTATTTTGTTTCTATATTTTGTAATTTCAAGATAATTTTCTATAGCAATATCCAAAGGAGATCCTTTTACTACCTTAAAATTAAATAAATTACTTAAGTAACTATTAAATTTAATATAGTTTGTTAGTTTTATACCTAATGGTGGAAAATATAATTCCTCCGTTAAAGCTTTATAAAGTTTTTGTTCTTCTTTTGAACAATTAGTTTTTTGCTCTAATCCATATACCAAAAGTTTATTTACCCAAGCTTCTACAGATATGCAAAAAAATATAATTGAAGAACGATAAAATCTCCATTGTGAAAATGCATTTTTTCATTATTTCCCAACTCCATATAAAACAAAGCATCATTAAACATTTCACTTGACATATTTGTTATTGTTACTGAAGCATGAAATTTAGATTCCATAAACATTTCCCTCCTATATGTAAAAAGAAGCCAGAGGAATAATCCCCTGACCGCTTATAATTTTACCTATATATTCAATTATCTTAATAATTGTAATACAGTTTGAGGTGCTTGGTTTGCTTGCGGACCATCGTTTATGTTTCCATATACGCCAGACTATATCTTCAACCATTTTTGGTTGTTGGGTACTTCGGAGGCATCCTCTCCCCTATGGATTTCATCACCGTACAATACGATTGCCTTAGGTTGTATATCCTAGTCGTTGAACCTTCTCCAACTTTTCAGTACAGGAGCTCGGCTGCTGATTGTCCAATCTAACTAATTTTCAAACCTTCACGTTTGCCGTTTCCAACTCCGTTGTAGTTTAGTTAGTTTTAGGAGGTTCCAGCAATTCACCCAATTTGCTCTCAAAAATTACTCTTTGAGGGACCCTGTTTCCATTATCTCAACAATTGTAAAACTGTTTGAGGATTTTGGAAAGATTGAGCCAACATAGCAGTTGAAGCTTGTTGTAATATGTTTTGTTTTGTTTGCTCCATCATTTCCTTTGCCATGTCTACGTCTCTGATTCTTGATTCTGATGCTTGTAAGTTTTCAGCTGAAGTATCTAAGTTCTTAATAGTATGTTCTAATCTATTTTGGATAGCACCAAGTTTTGATCTTTCTTTTGATACTGTTTCTAAGGCATCATTAACTATAGTAATAGCTTTTGATGCTGATTTTTGTGTAGATATATTCACTCCAAATTCTCCTGATACTGCAGTTTTTATCTCTACTGCAGTAGTCGCTTCTTTTGCTAAATCTCCAGCCTTTTTGTCTGTATCTAATTCTACTTGGAATCCTAATTTTTCTAATTCTGCTTTTAATTCAGCATTTGTAGTTTTATTTGCACCTGCTGCTACGCCTTCTTTACTTGCTAGTGTTATTTGTATATTTTTTGAATCTGTCGTATCTACTTTTAAATCTTGACCTGAGGCAGTTGCAGCTGTAACAGTTATTTTCACACCGCTTCCATCCCTATTCTTAACAATTAAATCTCCTACTGTACCTTTAAACATTTCACCATCTACTGATAAAGCTTTTGCAGCCATATCATTAACTGCTATTGTTACATCTTGTCCTTCATTTGCACCAATATGGAATTTCTTATCTTTAAATGATCCATCTAATAGATTCATAGTATTGAATTGAGTTGTTTCAGCTATTCTTGTAATCTCTGCTGATAATTGGTCAATTTCATCTTGAAGATTTCCTCTATCAACACCTGTATTTGTATCAGTTGATGATTGAACTGCTAATTCTCTCATTCTTTGAAGAATTGCATGAGTTTCATTTAAAGCACCTTCAGTAGTTTGAATTAAAGAAATACCATCTTGCGCATTTCTTGATGCTTGAGTAAGTCCTCTGATTTGGCCTCTCATTTTTTCTGATATTGCTAATCCTGCTGCGTCATCTCCTGCTCTGTTGATTCTGAAGCCTGATGATAATTTTTCCATTGATTTTGATCCAGCTGTATTAGCTATACCTAATTGCCTATGTGTGTTCATTGCCATCATGTTGTTATTAATTCTCATTTTTATTCCTCCTTGATTTTTGTTTGTTGGCATCCTTGCCAAAATATTTTATACCTTTGGCCAAAAGGTTTTTTAACTTTCAATATTATTATCGGATACATGTCCAATAACTTTAGTGTTTTCATGAGAATATTTTTCTTTTATTTCCAGCTCTTTTAATTTATAATATCTGTCTTATCTATTCTAATTTAAGGTATTATTTTCATATTGTTTTACAAACTTTTCTTCAAATTCTTCTGCTGTATATGTGTGAACTTTTTTAAAATACAAGTTTTTAAAGTGCTCTCTCAATTTAAAAGGATCGGACTCTAGCTTTGCCAATTGATTTAAAGAACTTGAAATTCTATCTAGACCTCTTGCATCCTGTACTTCAGACTTGTCCAATTTCTTTTTATGACTTACACTATACTCTTTATTATATACTAAAATATAATTAAGGTTTTCTCTAGTATAAGAAATACCTTTACTTATTATATCAGTTAAAATCAGCAAACTATCGAATATCTTACGCCTTACATTATGTATTTCTTTATCCATATTTCCATTTTTAAATTCAATAAAATATAACTCATCTTTACTTTTATATAAAACATCATTCGACTTTGGTGTATATTTTAATTTTAAATCTTTTATATAATCATTTTTTACACCGTCAAAGTCAATAACTTCAATTCCTGAATTAGTCATATATTTTATATCTTTTTTATCTGCATCATCTTTGGAGGTTTCCTTGAGAGTACTTTTATTATTACTAAAAATATCACAGTTCCAAATATCAGTCATCACTATACCTCTCAATCTCCAATGTTTCAAAAGGCTTTGCAAGCTTAGTATATACTTCGTCAATAGACGTAGTTACATCCCTAATTATAGCTTGATCCTCCATGTCTTCAGCCAAATAGTAGTTGCATTTATCTGCTATTTCATATTTTGCGGAATATACCTGAATAGCACGTAAAAAATATGGACTATGAGTATTTAATAAAATATGCATATTAAATTCTTTTTGTATAAGAACAATAATTTCAGCAAATAGGATTTGCCACTCTGGATGCAAATGGATTTCTGGTTCATCTAAAACAATGGTTCCATTATCTTGTATACTGCCATTTAATAGTAAGGTCTTGAGTATAATAAATGTTTTTAAGCCAGTTGATATATTTTTTATATCTAATACTTTATCTGAATTATTATTTTTATATCCAAATTTAGATCCTGTTATTTTTATCATTTGTCCACTACAAATTGTATTTATTTTAGAAAAAATATTATCTATTTTATTTGATATTATAATCTTATTTATAGCATCTACTACACCAAAATCTTCTTTTGTATTCCTAAGTTTTGATTGTAGATGAAATCTATGATTATTATAATTATTAGATCCAATATGAAATATTGGAGAGGAGCTAATATCATCTAATACAAAGGGATCATCTATATAAATGACTTCTGTGTTTAAACTAAGTCTCTTTGATATATCTGTAACTTCATTATCCCTGATTAAAATTTCAATATTAGTTCCTTTTATATTTAGCTCTACAATACCACCACTATCATTAGAAGAATAAATATTATTGATTTGACTATTAAATTCTGAATTAAGTTTCTGTGACAGGACAGTTTTAAAAATATCCTCATCAGATAGAGATATAATCTGATAGACCTTTTTAGTTATATCTTCAAGGGATATTTCATTAGTATAATTTTCAGTATTTCTATAACCTCGGAGAAAAAATTCCACTATATCTTTTTTTAACAATTTAGGATTTTCCTTATAAAAATCTGCTTTTTCTGATATAGTGTTTGTCATCTCATCTGTATCCAACCCTATTATGAATCTATCTGTAGGGTTAATATATCCTATGTCTAAAATTCTTTTTATGGCATTTCTTCTTTCTTTATAAATTTGTTGTTTAATTTTATAGAAACTATTAAAAATACAAAATAAAGTCTTACCAACCGTACTTTTACCTGTGTTGTTTTCACCAGCAATAACAGTAATGCCATTTAGTTCAACTATTGCATCTTTAATTTTCCCTATATTTTTTAGAGTTAAAATCATCTATTAACCCTCCCACATATTTAAAATGTATCTATATAGTATAATTATTATTGTTACCAATTATACCCAATTCCTAAATTTTATATCTTAGAGTCTATATAAATCTAATTACATTGATGATAGTAATATAGATATCTACAATAATATATACTTCAATTACTTATAGTATATACAATCAGCAGAATCATTACAATAATATTGCGAAGAATATAATAATATCAATTACTATTCAATGTCTATTATAAAAGAGCAAAAGGAAAAATACCCTAGCTCTCTAATTATATTTTGAAATCTTTTTTATTCCTTATTATCGGATACATGTCCAATAACTTTAGTATTTTCATCAGAATATTTTTCTTTTATTTCCATAAATTCATCTAGATTATTAAATAATATATCCACTAACTTTGGATCAAAATGTTTTCCACTTTGATCTTTGAAATAATTTAATATATCGTTGATTATCCAAGCCTTTTTATATACTCTAGGAGAACCTAGAGCATCAAATACATCTGCTATAGCTGATATTCTTCCATAAATATGTATCTCTTCTCCTTTTAATCCCCTTGGATATCCTCCACCGTCATATCTTTCATGGTGTTCATGAGCTACTATAGCTGCTGCTTTTAGGATTTCCCTTTTAGAATTCTTTAGGAGATTATATCCTATTGTTGTATGTGTCTTTATTATATTAAATTCTTCTTTAGTCAATTTCCCTGGTTTTAAGAGTATCTTATCTGGTATGGCAACTTTTCCTATATCGTGTATTGGTGAAGCATTGGCTATTAACATAATTTCTCTCTGAGAAAGTCCATATTTTTCTGCTAAAAGCTGACAATACTTAGACACTCTTTTTACATGGGAGCCAGTTTCTTCTGAGCGAGCTTCTGTTACTTCTCCTAATGTATATAATATTTCCTTTTGAGTTTCTTCTATTTCTAAATTTAAGCATAGATTATCAAAGGTTGCAGATATACTTTTATGAAATACATTTAATAGCTCTATATCAATGCAATCTATGTTTTCATATCTTTCTATAAATATAATTGCTTCATTTCCTGCAGTACTTTTGTATCTAGCTATATAGCAATCATCAAAAAGCTCATGGTCTCCACCTTTATTTATTTTACTTACCTTTATAAAATCATTATCTGATATGTTTTCTTCAACTTTATTATCAATTAAATTTCTATATTTACCTGTCCCACCGATTATTGTAAATGTATGAGTTTTATCTTGTTTTACTCCTACAAAGGAGTTTATGGGGCAGTTTTCACTTCCTAGTCCTTTACATTGATTAATTAATGAACTTAGATAATATAAACTAGATATTAAAAAATCATTAATTGTATCCTTTTCATATAATTTAGATATGTATGATACTACTTTCTCCATTGACTCTCTATGATTTTTTATTCTAATAATATCTCTAAAGGACCTTAGAGATGATAAGATAACTGTCTTCATTTTTTTAGAAAACAAATCGGATTTATTTTCATATCCGTTTATATCATAGTTCAATATAATTTTATCCTGTAGAATATTAGAGCCTTTACCTGTCATTAGAACTAGTCTAATATCGAAGTCTTTTACATCTTCTCTAATATATTTTACAAAATTTAGACCTGTATCTCTGTCTTCTAAGAAGACATCAACTAATACTAAGGCTACATCTTCATTTTCTTTTAATATTTCTATAGCTTCACTAGATGTATATGCACTATAAAACATTATGCCTTTATCTTCAAATACAAGGTTCTTATTAACTTCTTTAAGCATCCTATGTATGAAATTATCATCATCAACTATCAATACCTTCCAAGGCCCATTCTTGCTAATACAAGTTCCTATATCATTCATGGTATGATTCCTCCCTGAACAACTACAATATTTAAGTAGTTTTTCCATTTAAAAATTTCTTTACATCACTTAATTTAGAAGTATTATTGAGAGCTGCTAAGTTTTCGTCCTGCATTTCTTTATATAGCTCTTTTCGAATAATATCTATATTTTTGGGTGCATCTATTCCTATTTTAACTTTTCCATCTTCTATTTCAATTATTTTTATCTCAATATTTCCGTCTATAATTATTGACTCATCTTTCTTTCTAGTAAGTATTAGCATATTATTGACCTCCTACTTTGGAGTCTTGGTTGAAGATAAAATGTTTTGTAGTATATCTTTTATCATCTAGTATTACTTGTTTGCCTAATCTTTTCTTTGTATTAATAACTATTGGTCCTAATAAATTAGTAGTCATTTTATTTATATCTTCTGGTACTACTACTATTGTATATATATTTACATCTTCTTCTTTTTCTATTTTTAATTTATTTATTGCTGTATCTGGAAGTAATATATCATAGTCTTTAAATATTTCAAATGGATTTATCACAATAAATGATAACTCCTCTCTACTAACTGATTGCAATGAATGAAATGGATTTTCCTTGTCTTCATTAAATATAAGTACAAATTCTTTTTCTTTTTCAAATGCTGGTATTCCTTCTTCAAATCTTATTATCTTATCTTTTTCTATTTCAATGTCACCAAAATTTCTAGTTCTTATTTTCATTGATATTACCCCCTTTGTTTTTTAATTTTCAACTAAAAATTGAGAATTAAAATGTCCATATTAATTCCATTATAATATAATATTAGGAATTATTATACATTATTTTAAAAACTTGAATATAAGACTATATTAAATAAAAAAATAGGCGACCAAAGGTACGCCTGTATGATTATCTTAAAAAGTCCATTAGACTTGGTTGTATTATTCTTGACCCTATTGATAAGCTTGCTCTATATACATTTTCCTCTATAGCTAATTTCATATATGCTTCAGGTAAGCTAACATCCTCATTAAATGATAGTAACTCCTTCACATTTACAACTTGAGTTTCCAGTTTATTTTTAGTAAGCTCTAGCCTATTTACTTTAGCCCCTATTTCTGATGTAACTGATAATATTTGATCTCTACAGTCCTTTATATTTCCTAAGGCTTCTTGGATTTTATCTTTGTCTTTATCTTCCAAAGCTTTTTCTAACTGACTAAATACAGATATTAAATATGTTTCATCTGTATTTCCTGTTATTTCATCTATATATCCTGGTCCACCAATAATTTCATTATTAGTCGCATCATACTCAGCTTTTCCAAAAACCTTATTCCCTAAAGTATTTACCTTTACCGTTTCTGCTACTCCTACATTGTACACAAATACTTCATCATTCTTTAAATCCACCTTATATTTTCCATTCTCGTCCAACAATTCCTTATCTGTTTTAAATCCTGTAAATAATGACCTTCCTGCATAGGTTGAATTACCTATTTGGATTAAATGGCTTTTTAATTCTTTTATTTCATCTCTTATTTTATCTAAATCCTCATTATTAGGTCCATTTGCTGCTTGCACTGTTAACTCATTCGCTCTATGAAGCACTTCATTGATTTCCTTTAGAGCAGACTCAGTTTCCTTCATCCATGTAGTGGCATCCTTCGTATTTCTAACATACTGTTCTAGTTTTGAAATATCTGTATTAAATTTTAATGATTTACTAGCTCCTATTGGATCATCAGATGGAACTCTAAACTTTTTTCCTTCATATGCCTCATATTGTAGCCTTTCCAATCTCTGTAAAGTATTATTTAGATTATATGTCATATTGCTTACAAGCATATTATTTGTTATTCTCAATAGTTTCACCTCTTCATTATTAGCTTTTTATTATCTTCCAACTAATCCTAATCTATTTACAGTTATATCTATTATGGCATCCATAGTGGATATCATCTTTGATGATGCCACATATACATGTTGAAATCTTATCATATCTGCCATTTCTTCATCTAAGTCTACACCTGATATAGATTGACGTTTTGTTGCTATATTTTGTTGCAGCGCATTTTGAGATTTATATAGTCTCTGAGCTTGAAGACTATCAACCGCCATAGAAGAAAGCATGGATTTAATAAAATCATCCGGAGTTCCTTGTGATACTGAACCTGAGAAGAAATTCTTGTCTTCCCTTTGCTTTATTAGTTCCATAAGGTTTCTATTATCTTCAGCATCTCCACCTGATTTACCTGCAGCTGCTATGTTTTCTATATCACTAAGTACTTCATCAGATAGAGTTAAAGTTGCAGCAGTTATATTATCAGGATCATTATTGGCTCCTACAAAAAAACTTATTCCATTAGTAGTACTGCCTACACCATATCCAGCTTCATGCACTTCATTAAATTTATCTGCAAATCCCTTTGCAAATTCATCAAGTTGTTTCATATAATATGGTATACCTCTATAGGTATTTAATTCTCCATCTCCCTGAATCATATCCAATAGTCCCTTTAATTCTCCAGATTTAATATTTGCTTCTCCACCATTTTCCCAATGAATTGTATAAGTGTCTTTGCCGCCAACATTTGTAACTTTAAGTGACATTTCATTTGTATCTGTATGACTTACTATGGATATACCTCCAACAGAAACATTATATTTTCCATCAGGGGATTCATTAACCTTTACATTTACAATCTTGGACATTTCATCTACTAGTAGTTCCCTTTTATCTCTTAAATCATTGGCAGGTTTGCCATCTATTTCTGATGAATATATTTGTCTATTTAACCTTGCTATTTGATCACTTAGATTATTTACATATCTTACTTTTGTTTCTATTTCATATTCGGTTTCCTTTTTCATATCCTGTAATCTCTTTGCTGTTTCATTAATATGTTTTGTTAGAGCCATTGCATTTTCACGTACAGGTTCTCTAAATGATACATCTTTAGGATTTTTACTCATTTCATCTAAACTTCTATAGAAATCATCCATATATTTTCTAAAACTATTATTAGATGGTTCACCCATTAATTTTTCCATTTCTGTTAATGAAGTTTGCTTTACTTCCCATTCTCCCTTAGGAGCTGTTTCATTCCAATATTTAAAATCTACAAAAGAATCCCTTACTCTTTCAACATTATATATTTCTGTACCAGTTCCTAAAAAGCCTATGCCCGGCATTTTATATGGATTTGTGGCTCTTTGGTCTACTTGCTGTCTTGAATATCCCTTAGTATTCGCATTATCTATATTATGATTTGTAGTATATAAAGCTCTCTGTGATGCAAGAAGCCCTCTTACTGCTGAATTAAATCCAAAAAACATTTATTCTACCTCCCCACTAATCCTACTCTATTTACAACTGTTTCTATCATCTCGTCAATTGCATTTATCACTCTGGAATTTGCTGAATATGAATGTTGAAACTTTATCATATCTGCCATTTCCTCATCTAAAGATACTGCTGATATACTTTTTCTTTTATCATCTATATCCTTAATTAAAAATCCTTGATTATTCACTATGGATTCGGAAGCTTGTCTTTCTATACCTAATTGAAGTATTATATCTCGGTAATATCCTTCTATCTTTTTATCTCCATACAAGCTATTATCATCCCTAATTTTACAGATTTCCTTTGCTATTTCTCCATCACCTTTGGCACCGGTTTTTGATACTGCTATTTTATTGAAATTTGCAAGGTCTTGATTTACTTTTATATTAGCTGCAGTGATTACTCCATTTGATCCTACGAAAAAATCCTCTCCAGAATTTCCCTCTAAATCAACTCCAGTTTTGTGTAAGTCATTTATCTTCTCTGCAAATGTATTTACTAATGTATCTAATCTATTCATATACTCTACCATAGAAGTATCTCTTACATCTATAAGTCCTGCTAATTCACCTTGTCCATCTATCTCTATTTTTTCATTTGAATTTTTCCAATATATATGTCCCAACCCACTACCATCATTTTTTACATCTATTGTACTAATATAATTTCCATTTATTAAGTCTCTTCCTTGTAGAGATACTACAATCTCTCCAAAGTTATTTTCATAGGACTTAATAGGTATTAGTTCTGATAATCTATCTAATAGTGCATTTCTTTCATCTCTGAAATCATTAGCCTTTATTCTGCTGTTTTCCCCTTCTACTAATTTAATACTCTTATTTAATTCTCCAATTCCATTTAATATACTATTTACTTCGTCAACCTTAGCAAGAATTTCCTTATTTAAGTTCTGTCTTATATCACTAAGTTGTCTTGATATATGATTTACAGTATCTGTAAATGCAACAGATGATTCATGTACTAGACCTCTTATTGGCAAACTATCTGCCTCTTTAGAAAGTTCATTCCAATTTTCCCAAAAATCATTCATTATCTTTTGCAGACCATTTTCGTCTTTACTTATTTCATTAAATACACCCTCTACATCCTCAAGGATTTGGGACTTAGCATAATGATATCCAAATGTGGATACTTCTCGCCTTACTTTCATATCTAAAAATTCATCTCTTATTTGTCTAACTTGTTGCACATTAACTCCTGTACCAGTTTCCAATCTCCCATCTGCAGATTTTGTATATGAATTATTTGTATGCATTGCTGATTGTCTTACATAATTTGGATTATTTGCATTAGATATATTATGTGAAATCGTATCTAAGGACATCCTTGATGCTTGTAATCCTGATATTGAAATATATAGACCTCCAAATCCCATTTTTACACCTTCCTATCAAAAATATGATTTCTACTGGATTTCTTATTTTCATCACCATATCCTGGTTCTATATTGGTGCTAGTAATGAAATTCATATTAAAATCAATCCAATCTAGATTTTGTTTTATTAGATCGTTATTCAATTTATTTCTAAGTGAAAGTTCTTCCATTTCGTCATGCATTTTATCTACAATAGTTATTAAGCTTTCATTATTTTCTGGTAGATTTTCTATAATATTAGAAATGGGGGTATTTATAGCTATCCCCCAAGTATCTAAAAGTTTTTCTCTTGCTTCTTCTAAAGTGGCCATTTCATTTATTAGATTTTCTTCATCTTTTGTAGTTTGTTCTAACTCATGGATATGATTATCTACAATCATATCTGTTTTGCTAAAAGAAAGTTCTTTTAACTTCATTAAAATATCCAATTCTTTTTCTAAGACTAATACTAATTCTTCACCAAAAGTCATTTTTATCACCGACCACTAAATTTTTTTGTCAAAATTAACAGATTCAATTATTTTTTCAGCTATTTTCTTCCCATCTACATGATAAGACCCTGATTGAACTTGTTGTTTTATATTTTCAACTTTATCCATACGTATATCTTCTACATCTTTAATTTTTTGTAAGGCATATTGATACTCCATTGCCTTCTCAGATATTTTAATTTTATCTGTGTCATTTACTTTATTATCTGATTTAACTTTCTTTCCCCCTGAATTTTTGTTGTAAACTTGGAAAATATTATCCAATTTATTTATTCTCATAAAAAACACCCCTCTTACCTATTCAATATTATTATCGGTAAGATGGGGTGTTTCTTTAATTTTTTATCTCTTTTTTTCATATCTATCTACTAATCTGAATTTTTCTTCCTTTTTCCTATCTATTGTGGTTTTATTAGATCTTGCAGAATCAACTACCTGCCCTAATTCCCTTTGAAGTTCATTTGTACATTTATCACAAAATCTTCCAGTTTTAATACTTGCTCCGCATTTCTCACATTCCAATATCAGATTGCTTCCATCAGCTACTTCTAGTCTTCCTTCCTTTAAATAACCTATTATCTTACTTGTTTCTACACCTGTTGCTTCTTCAACTTCTACAATATTCGCTCCTGGATATTCATATAAATACCCTTTTACTTTCTGAAAATCCTTTTCATCATCTTTCCTACAGTTAAAACATATTTTAAATCCATCATAGTTATAGATTTTTCCACATCTTGTACAATTTCTTATGTTCATAATTTCACATCCCTTAATTATTTTTACTTGATGTCAAAGCAAGCCCAATTATTTCCTTGGCTCCAGCATTTATAAGAACCTTACTGCACTCCTCCATAGTCGCTCCTGTAGTTATAATATCGTCTACTAGAAGGAGTTTTTTACCTTCTATAAGATTTGCATTTCTTATTTGAAATGAGTTTTTTAAATTTATCATTCTATCAATTTTATTTGAGTGACTTTGTTCCTTTGTCCATTTTATCTTTATTAAATTATTACATAATAAAGGCTTATTTAAATTCTCTGATATGTACCTTGCCAATAACTCCGCCTGATTATAACCTCTTAAAGCTTCCTTTCTTCTATGGACTGGAACATAAATAACTCCATCTATGTTTTTATCTATATTTTTGTTTTTTATGGTCTTAACCATAATTAATCCAAATGGTTTATAAAAATAGTTTTTTCCGTTATATTTATAATTCTTAATCATTTCTCTAGTAAATCTATTGTATGAAAGTGAATAATATATCTTCTTAATGTAGGGAGAATTCATTTCAATCTCCCTATTTAGTATTTCTAAATTTCCATAGCAGTCCTTACATATACCTTCGGCATTTCCAGTTTTTTCTTTACAAAAAAGGCAGATATGTTTTGTTGGGAAAAGTAAACTATTTAAAGTTTGAAGCAATTTTATCACCTCATAAATACAGATATATAATTTCTAATCTTCTTATCTAATGCAGAATATCTTTTTGTTATTCTATTATTTTTTATCATCATAGATAAGTATCTTTCTTCCCCTACTAATACTACCAAATTTTTAGCTCTAGTAATTGCAGTATATAATAAGTTACGAGTTAGAAGCATTGGAGGTCCCCAGCTAATTGGCATAACAACTATTGGAAATTCAGATCCTTGAGATTTATGTACTGTTGTAGCATAGGCTAGTTTTAATTCGTCTAATTGATTAAACTCGTATTCCACCTCCTTTTCATCATCAAATAAGACTTTCATCATCCTATCTTCTTCATCTATATCTATGATAAAACCAAAATCCCCATTAAAGATTCCCTCACCGTTGTTTATTTCCATACCATCTCTCACTATTTTCCATTCAGTTGTATAGTTGTTTTTTATTTGCATTACCTTATCTCCAACTCGGAATATATCATCTCCTACTGTTTTTTCTTCCTTTGATTTATCTTCTGGATTTAGAACAGATTGTAAATGCTTATTCAATGAGTTGATACCTACATCACCTTTTTTCATAGGAGTCAAAACTTGAATATCTCTTAGTTTGTCTACTCCATAAAAACTAGGAAGTCTTTCGAGACAAAGTTCTAATACGGTATCTAATATCCCATCACCATTTCTTCTAGTTAAGAAAAAGAAATCCTTATCTTTTTTATTTAAAATAGGTTCTTCACCTTTATTTATCCTATGGGCATTGACTATTATCATACTTTCCTCAGATTGTCTAAATATCTCATCTAGTCTAACAACCTTAATTACTCCTGATTCAATAATATCCTTTAATACATTTCCTGCACCTACTGATGGTAATTGGTCTATATCTCCGACTAAAACTACACGTGTTCCTGGATTTATAGCTTTTAGAAGGGAGTTCATAAGTAAAATATCTATCATAGAAGATTCGTCTATAATTATTAAATCTGCATCTATGGGACTGTCCTCATCTCTTCCAAATGCCATAGATTCTTCTTCCATAAAGGAATACTCTAACAATCTATGTATGGTTTTTGCTTCTCTTCCTGTTGTTTCAGTCATCCTTTTTGCTGCTCTACCTGTTGGGGCCGCAAGGATTACTGATAGTTTCAAATCTTCGCAGATTTTTATTATGGCATTAATAGTAGTGGTCTTTCCTGTACCTGGACCACCAGTAACAACCACTAGCCCATTTTCTAGGGACTCCTTTATGGCTAAAATCTGTTTCTCAGCAAATGTAATTTTGTCCTCTTCCTCTATTCTTTCTATTTCTTTTTCTACATCTATTTCTACTTCTTCTAATTTGACTTGTGATAGCTCTACTAGCTTTTTACTAACATTATTTTCCGCTATATGAAATGGAGTATAATATACAAGGGTATCCTCATCATCTGGAATCAAATGAATATTTCCCCTAAGTCCTAGATTTCTTATTCCTTCCTCTATTAGGTTGTCTTCTGTTTCTAATAATTTAGATACACTAGTTATTAACTCTTTCTTTGGTACATAACAATGACCATTTCCTGCAAATTCCATTATAATATATTTTATGCCTGCTTCTATTCTATATTGGGACTCTTTACTTATACCCATTTTATATGCTATTTTATCTGCAGTTTTAAATCCTATTCCATAAATATCTTCAGAGAGTCTATAGGGGTTTTCACTAATTATATTTATTGTATCTTTACCATATTTTTTATATATTTTTATTCCATAATTAACAGTAATACCATAGCCTTGCAAAAATACCATTATATCTCTAAGTTCTCTTTGCTCTGCGTAGGCCTCTACTATTCTTTCCAGCTTTTTTTCACCTATTCCTGGAATTTCCTTTAATCTTTCAGGATTATATTGTATAATTTCCAGTGAATCTAATCCGAATTTTTCTACTATTTTCTTAGCTGTTTTAGGTCCAATATGAGGAATTAAGCCAGATGATAGATAATTCTCTATTCCTTTCAGCGTCGATGGCACTACTGTAGAGATACTTGTAAAAGATAATTGTTCTCCATAGGTAGGATGATAAATCCATTCCCCCTCTACTTTTACAGTTTCCTCTAGATTTATGAAAGGGGTATTACCTACTATGGTAACTGGTCCATCAGATGTATTAAGCTTTGCAACTGTATAGCCATTAGCCTCATTTCTAAATCTTATTTCCTCTATTACACCCTCTAAAGTTAACATTTATTTCACTCCTGTTTTTCAATTGACAATTAACAAAGAACAATTAACAATTAAAAAAATTAAAAAACTAATTGGTCAATTTGTTCTTATTGTTTCTCATTGTTAATTGTTAACTATTAATTGTGCATTGGAGATTTATTGAGGGAATTAACCCCTCAATAAATCAGCTTTATCTATTTTTTCCCATGGTAAATCTAAATCTTCTCTGCCGAAATGTCCATATGCCGCTATTTGTTTATAGATCGGCCTTCTTAGGTCTAAATCTCTTATAATAGCTGCTGGTCTTAGATCAAAATGTTTATTGACTAATTCTTGAATTTCTGTATCAGATATCTTTCCTGTGCCAAAGGTATCTACATATATAGATAATGGTCTTGCTACTCCTATGGCATATGCCAATCCAACTTCACATTTATCTGCTAATCCTGCTGCTACTATATTTTTAGCTACATATCTTGCAGCATATGCAGCAGATCTATCTACTTTTGTTGGATCTTTTCCTGAGAATGCTCCTCCTCCATGTCTTGCAAAGCCTCCATAGGTATCTACTATTATTTTTCTTCCTGTTAATCCTGCATCACCCATAGGACCACCTATTACAAATCTGCCTGTAGGATTTACATAATACTTTGTATTTTCATCCAATAACTCTTTTGGTATTATTTCCATTATTACATGTTTAATTATCTCTTCTCTAATTGTTTCAAGTTCTACATCTTGGCTATGTTGAGTAGATACTACAACATTTTCTATTCTAACAGGTTTATCATTGTGATATTCTACCGTTACTTGAGTCTTTCCATCTGGTCTTAGGTATTCTAATGTACCGTCTTTTCTTATATCAGATAATCTCTTAGCTAGTTTATGAGCTAAGGATATAGGTAATGGCATTAATTCTGGTGTTTCATTACATGCATAACCAAACATCATACCTTGATCTCCAGCACCTATTAGATCCAATGCATCATCTGAGCTATTTTTTTGTTCTAAAGCCTTATCTACTCCCATAGCAATATCACCTGATTGCTCATTTATAGAAGTAAGAACAGCACAAGTATCTGAGTCAAATCCATATTTTGCCCTTGTATATCCTATTTCTTCTATTGTATGTCTTGCTATTTTAGGTATATCTACATAGCATTTTGTAGTGATTTCACCTACTACAAGTACCATTCCAGTCGTTACTGTGGTTTCACAAGCAACCCTTGCATTTGGATCTTTTTCAAGTATTGCATCTAATATAGAATCGGATATCTGGTCACATACTTTATCCGGATGCCCTTCTGTTACTGATTCAGAAGTAAATAACCATTTTTTCATTAATCTTCCTCCTTTTGAGTTTGAACTCATATATTTATAACCTAATTTTGTGTTAGGTCATAAAAAAAAACCTTCTTAAGAAAAGGTTCTAGCATTCGCTTTACCTCATCTCTCAGAACATAGTTCTGTGGGATTTAGCACCTTGTATAATTACCGGTTGCTGGACTTCATCGGGCCCATACCCTCCATCACTCTTGATAAGGAACTATTTAGTTTTTATCTAACAAACATTTTATCATAGCAGAAAATTCTAGTCAATGAAGATAAAATTTAAAATAAAGAAAATAACTGATAGGATATTGTAGCTACAATAATACCTGATGTTATTATACCCAATGATATGGATAGTAGTGCCTTTTTGAAATCAAGTTTTAATATGGATGCTATAACTGAGCCTGTCCACACACCTGTAGTTGGTATTGGTATAGCTACAAATATAAACAATCCTATTAAACTATATTTTTTTATAATACTAGCCTTTTCCATAGATCTTCTTTTTACCCAACCTATTGTTTTTGAGAAAATCACCGTCTTTTCAAAATATTTCATAATAGGTTGAAGTAGTTTTAATAAAAATGGAACTATAATTATATTTCCTATTATACTAAGGATTGTACTATGTATTGGTCTTAAGCCTAGAGATATGCCTAAAGGTATAGCCCCTCTTAGTTCTACTATAGGCAGCATTGCAAAAAATATCACCATAATTTCTATCTTTAATTCTTCTATTAATGCCAGCATAAATATTCCTCCCATTCTTAGTATAATTATAAATCATTTCAAATTAATGTTCAATTATTCTATTTTCAAATCAATGCAGATTATTATAAATAATATTATTTTTCAGAAATCTATTGTCAATTTTTGTAAAAACAGATATAAATAAGGTATAGCTATTATTTAAATGATTTGGGGGAGATGAAATGATAAAGTCAAAAAATGAAAGAACAATCAAATCTAAATTAATTGTAATGCCTTTAATATTAGTATTTATTACAATTCTAACCATAGGTACAGGTACTTCATATCTATTTAAAAAGAGCTTGTTAGATGCTAAAAAAGAAAGTGGTTTTGAACTGGTAGAACAAGTGGTAAATAGGATGGAAGACAATTCAAATGCAGTTTTAACTATTAATCAAATCTTAGAAGAAAATATGAGAGCCGCAGCAAATACTGCCATAAAAAATCAAGACAACTTAAGTAATGAGCTTCTAGATAATATTGTAGAGGAATCAGCTATAGATGCTATATACTGGTTCAACAGCAATATGCAAATAGTCTATTCTACCGTTAGAAGAGATATTGGTTGGAAAGTGCCCGCTGAGCATTCATTAACCAAATTTATGGAAAGCAATGATAGTGAAATTATGGAAGAAATCAGACAAGATAATGCATCAGCCAATGGAGACTATTTTAAATTTGGAGCAGTTAGAGCAAAAAATGGTGAATGCGTACAGATTGCCATTCTCGCCAATAGGGTACAAGAATTGACAACGAACTACACATATCAAAACCTCGTTGAAAACTTATCTAATATGGATAACATAGTCTATGCAAAATTCATTGATTCAAATTCCATGATTCTGGCCCATAGCAATAAGGAATTGGTGAATACAGAAGAAACGGAAGAAAGTATAACTTCAGCCATTGGAAACCAAGAGAATCATGCTTCTTTACATAATAATGAAGGTATCGAAGTCTATGAAGTGCTGGTGCCAATTAATATAGATGGCAGATATTTAGGTTCTCTAAATGTTGCATTTTCTATGGATGAAACTTACAAGGCTATTAATAGAAATATTTATATTATTACTATAATTGGTGCTTTATCATTTATTATATTGGGAATTATTTTATTCTCCATTTCTAGAAATATAGCAAGAAATCTTGATACTACTAAGGAACATTTAAATATTATGTCATCAGGGGATTTTACAATAGATGTTCCCGACAATTATCTTAATGGAAAAGATGAATTTGGAGAAATTGCAAATTCTATAAAGGGACTTCAAAATTTTGTTAGAGATACAGTCCATACCATGGCCAATTCAGCTGAAAATTTAAAATCAGCTTCAGAAAAACTAACATCTGCCAGTAAAGAGTCAACAATGGCAGCCGATGAAATAGCCCATGCAGTTGAAGGTATAGCAAAAAGTGCTAGTGACCAAGCTACTGATACAGGACAAGGAGCAATAGATATTAATATACTTGGTGATTTAGTGGAAAAAAATCAAGAATTCATTGAAGAACTAAATACATCTACCCATAAAGTAAATTCCTTAAAAAATGAAGGAGTTGAAACTATAAAAGAGTTAGTAACAATAACTAGGATGAATCAATCTTCTATAAAAGAAATAAATGAAATAATTATAAATACAAATGAAAGTGCAGAAAAAATAGAAAGTGCTAGTCATATGATTCAAAGCATTGCAGAGCAAACTAATTTATTGGCATTAAATGCAGCCATTGAAGCTGCTAGGGCAGGAGATGCAGGAAGTGGCTTTGTTGTAGTAGCAGAGGAGGTACGTAAACTAGCTGAAATGTCCAATGAATTTACAAAAGAAATAGTAACTATAATAGGAGAGTTAAGTGCGAAAACAGAATATGCAGTAAATAATATTAAAAAGGTTGAAGAATCCACAGATTCACAGGTAAAAAATGTTGAAATAACTAATAAAAAATTTGCTGGTATTGCATTGGCAATAGAGGATATGGAAAAATCAATAAATAATGTTAATTGCTCTGGAGAAGAAATGAAAGTCAAAAAAGAAGATATAATAAGAATTATTGAAAATCTATCTGCAATATCAGAAGAAAATGCTGCAGGAACAGAAGAAACTTCAGCATCAATTGAGGAACAAATGGCATCTATGTTGGAAATAGAGAATACATCTCAGGTCTTATTAGGTCTCTCAGAGGAAATGCATGAAAGTATTTCAAAGCTTAAATATTAAAACAATATTGATTTATATAAAATATGTAGAAATTTAAAGATAAGCAAAGATTTATTTTGATTTAAATAGTTTTCAGCATATATACTTATATTTTATCTACTTTTAACCAAATATGGTATATATTATACCATTGCATTTTCCTCAAATCCGTCGTATACTATAGTAGTTGAGTGAGCGACGGGGTGTAGCGCAGTTTGGTAGCGCACGTGGTTTGGGACCATGGGGCCGGGGGTTCAAATCCTCTCACCCCGACCATCAACGAAAAGGATTAAACGAAAGTTTAATCCTTTTTTTATTTTTTGTCATTCCCCATATCTCAAATGTTAACAAGTTGTAATATGTTTGTAACCAAATTGATATATTTAAAATATATAATGGAAGGGACAAGCAATATGGCTTACATAAAATATTACGAGGTGAGATTATGAGAAAAAATGTTAAAAAGGTCTTTGTATCCTTATTAGCCGCTACAACTATTTTCACGTCTACTGGACCAGTTTTAGCCAATAAAGTTACAGTAAATATGCCCTATACTATATATCAAAATATCGAAAAAAATAATATTTCTGCTGGAGTAGTACATGAAAAAATAATGCGCTTTACAACCTCTGGATGGTGGAATATAAATGTTCTTAGGGTTAATCTATTAAATCCATATACTGAGTTGAAAAGCCTAGTAAATCCAAATGGTATTCCAAATAGGGACAAGGTTAGCTCTATGATAGAAAAACTTGATGCCGTTGCTGGAATAAACGGTGACTTTTTCAACTATAGTCCATTACCTTCGACTTTAGGTGCATTAATAGATAATGGAGAAATATTAACTGACCGTAGAGATGATGCCAATCCAGTATTACCTGGGTTTTTTGTTGATTTTTTGAATAATGCAAAAGTAGACTATTTTAGAAAAACAATGGAAGCTGATAATATTACAACCGGTGGTAAATTAAGAATCAGTGCCATAAATAATGTATCAAAATATTTTGATGTTGTGACCCTTTTAAATAAGCATTGGGGAGCTAAATCCATAGGAACTAGATTCCATAATGATTTAGTAGAAGTAGTCGTAGATAATGATGTAGTAACTGATGTAAGAGTTGGTAAGGAAGCTGTAGACATCCCTGAAAATGGCTATGTATTAATTGTAAGAGGAACAAAATCTGAGGAACTTAAGAAGTTTTCTGTAGGCGATTCTATAAAACTTAATATATCCAGTACTCCTGATATTAATAATATTAAGTTTGCCATAGGAGGAGGAAGCTATGTACTTAAAAATGGTGAACTAAATAGTCCTGACCTTTCCTCACCTGGAAATCATCCTAGAACTGGAATAGGAATTAATAAAGATGGTACAGAAGTAATTTTAGTGACTATAGATGGTAGGGACAGTTCCTTTAAAGGAGTTAGTCAAGAAATGCTAGGTGCAATCCTTAAGGACCTTGGAGCATATAATGGATTGAATTTAGATGGTGGCGGTTCTACTGTCATGGCTATAAAACCTATTGATGCTCAAAAAGCAACTGTAGTGAATAAACCTTCTGAAGGCTCTGAAAGACTTATTGTTAATGGAGTAGGGGTATTCTCCAATGCTCCAGTAGAAGAATTATCATATATAAAGATAATAACTGATGATACAAATATGTTTGTAGATACAACAAGAAGATTTACAGTAAAAGGATATGACCAAAATCACAATCCTATAGCTATTGATGCATCCCAACTTGTATTTACTCAAGAAGGTACAACTGGAGAGATATCTGGAAATACTTTCAAGGCACTATCACCAGGAAAAACAAAAATCACTGCTAATTATGGAAGCGTAACTGGTTCAATAGATATTAATGTTTTAGGTCATGTAAAGGATTTAACTAGTAATTTATCTAATTTCAATCTAGATATAAATAGTGAAAAAACATTACCTACATTCTATGGTAAAGATGAAAATGGATATCAGGCTAAAATATATCCTGAAGATATTAAATTTACAACTATAAATAACATAGGTCATGTAGAAAAAGGTGTATTCTATAGTGGTGATACATCTGCAGCAGGTGTTCTTACTGCTAATCTAGGAGAAGGAGTAGAAAACATTCTAGTATCCATAGGAAGTGACGGTAAGTTAATAGAAGGATTTGAATCAATTTCTAATTTCAAATTTACTTCTCAGCCTGAAACTGTTTTAGGTGGAATAAATCTTAGTCAAGATGCAAAAGAAGGTAAATCTTCTATAGCATTAAAATATGATTTCTCTCAAGGAGAAAATACTAGAGCAGCATATCTGAATCTAATGAAAGACGGAAAAGAAGGATTGCCTTTAGCAGGTGTTCCAAGAAAATTAGGTCTATGGGTAAATGGGGATAATAGCGGTAGTTGGTTAAGAGGAACCATAAAGGATAGTAAAGGCACAGCACATTCAATTGACTTTGCAAAAACTATTGATTGGACTGGATGGCAATTTGTGACTGCTAATATTCCAACAAATGTTTCCTATCCTATAACATTAGAAAAGATTTATCCTGTAGAAACCGATAGTTTAAAGAAACAATCAGGCGAATTACTATTAGATGGATTAACAGCTTTCTATCCACCTGCATTAGGTAATATAGTGCTTCCTACACCAAGTACTTTAAAGGATAGTAAAAATGTAAAGACTCCTGTAAGTAAGGATGGATTTTCCTTTGCTGTTTTAGCAGAACCAAAAGGATTAGATGCATTGGTAAAATATAATGCTAGTTCCAAAGTTAAGGCTAAAGTAAACAATCATAAAATAGCAATATCACTAAATGGAATATCTAATGAATTTGCAAATGGTTTAAATAACTATTCAAGAATTGATGCTTCTGGAGCATATAAGAAGAATAAACATAAAGATGTTATTTTTATAAATGTAAACACTCAGAAAAATGGTATTAGAGAAACCAATGTAGCTCAATGGACAAACTTAAAAAATGATTTAAATGGAGCAACTGAAAACAATATTGTACTTTTCTTCTCCACACCAATATTTGGTGCAAACGGATTTAAAGATACTTTGGAAGCAGATCTTCTTCACAAATATTTAGTAGAAGCTAGAGAAAAAGGTAAAAATATATTTGTTATACATGGTGGCAGCTCTAATACTTCAAACTTAAAAGATGGTATAAGATATATTGAATTAAATACTAAGGCATTAACTAAACCAGAAGATATTTATGATTTATCTATAATAGAGTTTGTAGTAAATGGATCTGATATAACATATGAAATTTCCCCACTTTTTGAAAGACCAAATGTTAAAGTTGATAAGTAAAAAATAATGACTTAGGCTTAAGCCTAAGTCATTATTTTTATAGTTTTACATAATTATTCTTAAATTGTTTATACAGTATTTTGGCTAGACCTATACCATTATCTCCTTTAGCCATCTCTTTAGATAATTCTTCTAATTGCATTTCCTCAAATATACGTGTTCCTTGAGACTTTTCTACTAAACCATTATCATCAGGGACATTCTTTTTCATTTCCTTTAGCATCATATAGACAAATATACTTTCAAATTCACGACATGTATCCATTAATTTTTTGTCATCTACATCCTGCTTCAGATTTTCCATTTTCTTTTGAACTACAGTAGGATCTTTATCTATATTTATCATATTATTAATTGGTGATATTTCCATTTAACTCACCTCATTATCTCTTTAGGTTATTTGCCATCTGCAACATTTCATCTGAAGTACTTATGGTTTTTGAATTGATTTCATAAGCTCTTTGTGCAGTAATCATCTTTACCATTTCATCTACTACCTGAACATTTGATGCTTCTAAATATCCTTGAACTACTTTAGTATTCATTTCTTCTGCTTCCAATGGTATTTCCTCACCTGAAGCTCCTGTTGCTCTATATAGGTTTTGGCCTTCAGATTGAAGTCCCTCTGGATTCATAAAGTTTACTAGTTTTAATCTACCAATTTCTACAGTTTCATCATCTTCATCTCTACCATAGATATATCCTAATTCGTCAACACTAATATCCTTAACTCCATCTTCTATAGTAATTAAATCATCATCTTCACTAAGTACAAAATATCCATCAGAAGTAACTAAAGTAGCTTCATCTCCATCTACACTTAATTTGAAGCTTCCATCTCTAGTATATCTCACATCTTCATTTGGTAATTCTACTGCAAAGAATCCTTCTCCATTTATGGCAAAATCAAATGCTCCCTGTGTTTCCATAAAACTACTTGTCCTAAAATCCCTCTTAGTAGCTACTGGCATAACACCATGGCCTACTTCTAAATTAACTGGTCTTCCTTGGTCATCATTTATATTTGCTCTTTTTATATTTGCATAGAATAAATCTTTAAACTCTGCTCTTTGTACTTTATAACTAGTAGTATTAACATTTGCTAAATTATTGGATATAGTATCTATATTAAATTGCTGTGCTTTCATTCCTGTAGCTGCTGTCCATAATGATCTCATATTCTACCTCCTACACTCTTCCTATTTCATTAGCTGCTTTTTCTAGCATTTCATCTTGCATCCTAACTACCTTTTGATTTGCTTCAAATTCTCTTAATAAATTTATCATCTCAACCATACCAGATATAGGGTTCATATTTGAACTCTCTAAATATCCCTGCAATACTTCACCATCAAAAGGCGCTTCCTCTGCATTAACATTCTCTGCTACATAAAAAAGGTTGTCCCCTCTTTTTCTAAGGAATTCCTTATTATTAATGTCTACTATATCTAAGGTATCAACTAAAACTCCATTTACTTGAACTTGTCCCTTAGCTAGGATGTCTATATTTTCACCATTTAATGGAATCTGTCCGTTTCTTCCAAGTACTCTTCTTCCATCTAAATCAGTTAAATAGCCTTCTGTTACGGCAAAAGATCCATTTCTAGTGTAGAGAGTTTCCCCATCTTCACCTTGGACTTTAAAAAATCCGTTTCCCTTTATGCCAAGATCCAGTTTTCCACCAGTATCTGTAAGACCTCCATTTGTAAAGTCTGTAACTATTTTTTGAAATCTAACTCCTCCGCTCATAGTACCTATAACATAGGCTGGTGGAGTATAAACAAGCCCTTGTAGGAGACCTTCCATGTCTCCAGCTTGTTGTACTCTATTTCCACTACTATCTACTATATAGTTTTCGTAATCAGTCTTATGTTCGTCTTCTAGATTTTTATAAGATGTTTTTAGATATCCTTCATCGTCTACAACAAATCTTATTTCCTTCACATAGGATTCACCTCTAGGAGTATTTACAACAAAATATCCCTCCTGAGTACGTGCGCTATGTACTCCATTATTATTTTCATAGATAATATTATTTTCTCCAGGCAACATATTTTTTAGTTCTTCAGTCCTACTTGTTTTAGCCAATAATTTCTCTGGAAAGGACTCAGTTAATGAAATATCCTTTTTAAATCCTGTAGTATTTATATTTGCCAAATTATTTGAAAGAACATCTAATTTTTTTTGGTTAGCCACTAACGAAGTAGCACCAATGTATAGACCTCTATTCATATGATTATCACATCCTAATATCCATAGTCATCAGCTCCGAGTAAATTCGAAACTACTCTCTTTATTCTCTAATATCTTATCGACTAATTTAACAAAAACTTTAATTTCCATATTTTTTTCTTACGCTGTCTTCTACTATATTATTGTCAAGATATTTCACCCAAGATAAAGCTCTTCCAGTTCCTCTAGCAACACAAGAAATCGGTTCATCTGCTATACTTACTGGAATTCCTGTTTTTTCTGTAAGTAGCTTGTCCATGCCATAAAGCAAAGCCCCTCCTCCAGTTAATAGTATTCCTTTATTGCTAATATCAGCAGCTAGTTCTGGCGGAGTCCTTTCAAGAACTATATGAACTGTGTCTATGATCTCCTGTATTGGTTCCTTTAAAGCATCAAGCATATCATCAGATGATATATTTACAGTTATAGGTAGTCCTGTAAGTAAGTTTCTTCCTCTTACTTCATTAAACTCTTCTTTTTCTCTTTTATATGCAGAACCAATACTAAGTTTTAATTCTTCAGCAGATCTTTCTCCAATCATCATATTATATTTTTTCTTAATATATTTAGATACAGCCTCATCACATTCATCTCCTGCTATCTTTATGGAACGGCTAACTACTATGCCTCCCAGTGAAATAACAGCTACATCTGTAGTTCCTCCACCTATATCAACTATCATATTTCCATTTGGCTCTGTTATATCTATTCCTGCTCCAATGGCAGCAGCAATAGGTTCTTCAATTATATATGTCTTTATGGCACCAGCTTGATTACTAGCTTGTATAACTGCCCTTTTTTCTACTTCAGTTATGCCACTTGGTACACATACTATTACTCTAGGTTTAAGTAAATATTTACCTGCAGCTCTCTGTATAAAATATTTTAACATTCTTTCTGTTGTATCATAATCAGATATAACCCCATCTTTCATAGGTCTAATGGCTATAATATTTCCAGGGGTTCTGCCTAACATCTTTCTTGCTTCCTCACCAACAGCTAAAAATTTATTTGTATTTTGATCAATTGCAACGACAGAAGGTTCTTTTAAAACTATGCCTTTTCCTCTTACATATACTAAAATACTTGCTGTTCCTAAATCTATACCTATATCAGTTCTAAATCCCAATCTGAATCCCCCCTAATTATCCTTATCCAATATAGTATTCTACATAAATTTCAAAATTCCTTCTTTTTTTAAAATTTTCCCCAAAAATTTACAAAAAGTTAAAAAGTCCCTATTAAGGGACCTTTTTACTCATTAGACGCACTATACTTTAGTTTAGTTGCTCTACCACCTCTTATATGCCTTTCAGCCTTGTTTAGGTCTAAAAGTTCTTTTACCATATGAGCTAAATTTGGATTTATCTTTGGTAATCTCTCGGTTAAATCTTTATGAATCGTTGATTTACTACACCCAAAAACTTTAGCTGTATCTCGAACAGTACTTTTATTCGCAATTATGTATTTTGCAACTTCTATTGTTCGTTCTTCTATATAATCTTTCACCTAATCAACCCCCTGACATTTTGGGTATTCAATAAATACTTATGCATTTTTAGTTGTTAATAGAACGTGGATCTACTAATTTTCCATTTTTTATAACCTCAAAATGAAGATGTGGTTTCATTAGCATTTCAATCTTTGCCGTATTACCTACTTTAGATATATGATCTCCTTTTTTAACATTAGAACCTACCTTTATCATTTCTTTAGTTCCAAGACCTGAATATCTAGTTTGTAAATCCCCTCCGTGATCTATTAATATTACTATTCCCCACAGTTCATCCTCATATACTTCTTTTACTACTCCATCTGCTGCTGCTTTAACTATAGTTCCTTCAGAAGCCTCAATATCTATACCTCCATGTCCTACCCAAGCCTCTAGGGTTTCTGAGTAAATTAAAGAATCAGAAGTATAATCTGTAATTATAGCTCCCTCTATTGGAAGAAAAATAGTTTTAGCTTCTTCAACTAAGTTGGCATCTTTTTCTTCATATTCATCATCTTCAAATTCCAACTCATCAACTTTACCTTTGACCTCCGCATAATTATCTTCCCCTACACTGGCTTCTAAAACTTCTTCTTTAGTATCTTCTGGCTTCGTAATGTTTGTTTCTGTTTCTGTCTTAGGTACTTCTTTATTAGATATTTCTTTATTGTCTACCCCTAGATTAGATAAATTTGCCATATAAGGATTCTCATCATAATCTTCTACTTTATCTTCTTTAGCCTTGTCACTCTCGTCCAAAATTACAAGATCACTATCTTTTATATTTTGGTTTGCATTAATATTTCGCATAGACAAGAATAACGTTCCTCCAGCAATTACACATACACATACAAATAAGAATAAGATAAATCCTTCTTTTTCCATTAGCTTTATTAGTTTATTTTTCATATCTCCACCTCCATTACCTAGTATTTCCAGATTGGAAATTTACATACAAAAAAATTACGCTTTTTTGCGTAATTTTTTATAAAATATTTTCAGGCTTAAATGATCTAAATAATCTGAGCATAAATATATTTTTTAATTACTTATTTCTTTTATCTCAATACCTGTATAATAATGTTTAAGTATTTCCTCAAATGTACTTCCATTTTTCCCCATTCCATTAGCTCCCCATTGACTCATACCTACGCCATGACCAGATCCATATGTTTCTATTTCTATAATATTTAATCTCTTATCTAAGGATATAGTAAAATTAGTGGAATTTAAACTAAGTAAATCCCTTAAATCTCTTCCATCCATTATAATTTGGTCTATGGCAACCTTTTTTACTCTTCCTGTCATTGTCCTCTCTATTAGTTTAATTTTCTCATGAAGATTATCTTTATTTATACTAGTATCTGGATATTTAGCTTTTATCTTTTCAATAAATTCATCTGTAGTTAAAGTAATAGTATTTTTAAACTTAGGTGCTTCTTCTTCATATGGACTAGACACAGATTTTAGATAAGGTACTTCTACAGCAAATACATCTTGCACATCTTCCGTTCTACCTCCTGAAGTAGAGTGATATAAAGGCTCTACAATTTGTCCATTATAAAAAATCCCCAAATTTCTAGTAGAATTTACAGCATCCTCAATTTTAGTCCAATATTTCTCTACCCAAGCGTCACCATGAATTTCTTTAAGTTGAGAAAGGGATAAATATGCTTGACAGTGAATACCATTACAAAGAGGAGCGGACAAGTGACTAGGATGCCCATCTTTGTATTTTATACTTCTACTAATTGCATAGGTTCTAGCAGCTACTGCCTGAGCCTTTAATGCCTCCATGTGAAATTCTGCCGGCATCTCTGCCGCAACTACACCTTTTACATACTCTTCTATATTAATATCATCTGCCTTATCATTCTTTGCATCATAAATTTTTACCGTTTCATATAAATAATTGGTCTCCGTAGGTACCTCCTCTTTTATAACCACCGGTTCTTCTGGCTCTAAGGTCTCTCCTTGAGCAGTGCTTCCTTTAGGTACAAATTTAAAAGTCTTAACAATAACCGTAGGTAATAATATAGTTATTATCAAGACTGTACAAATGTAAGCTCCTAATCTCTTCATCTTCTCCCCCTCTTTGCCTTTAGTATGTAATATAATATGCGACTAATTGAAGCATTATGCTTTAACTATTCGTATATTATATAGTGAAGAGTGGAAAATGCTTTAAAAACAGTGAATAACTAATATATAAAACAAAAAATAAAATAACCAATAGCTGAAAAGAAAAAATCTCTTTCCTACTATTAGTTATTCGTTATCAAGCAAGCAAAGCTTGCCTATATTATTCACTTTTAGTTATTTACTATTACTTATTCACTGTTTTTCTATATATAATTGCTCCTAATTTTGTAAATTTCTCCTCTATACTGTCATATCCTCTATCTATATGATAAATATTATCAATTTCAGTAGTTCCTTCAGATACTAAACCTGCTAATACTAAAGCAGCTCCAGCTCTTAAATCAGATGCTTTTACTGGTGCTGATGTTAGATTATCTACGCCTTGTATAATTGCTGACCTACCATCTATTTTTATATCTGCACCCATCCTCTTTAATTCATCAACATGCATAAATCTGTTTTCAAAAACTGTTTCTATACATACAGAAGTTCCTTTACAAATACTCATAAGCGCCATAAATTGTGCTTGCATATCTGTAGGAAATCCTGGATAAGGCATGGTTTTTACATCTATCGCTTTTAAATCCTTAGTACCAATAACCCTAACTGAATCACCATTTTCAATTACTTTGCATCCCACTTCTTTAAGCTTTGCTATTACTGGCTTTATATGAGATGTTATAACATTTTCTACTATTATATCTCCCTTACTAATAGCAGCTGCCACCATAAAGGTGCCTGCTTCTATTCTGTCAGGAATAATTGAATGGACTCCTCCACCTAATTTCTTTACTCCTCTAATTCTAATAGTTGATGTTCCAGCACCTTTAATATCTGCTCCAAGCTTATTTAAAAAGCTAGCTAAATCCACTATCTCTGGCTCCATAGCTGCATTATCTAATATTGTCTCGCCTTCGGCTAATACTGCTGCCATCATTATATTTTCTGTTGCTCCAACAGAAGGAAAGTCTAAGTAAATTTTATCACCTATTAATTTATCTGCATATGCACTAATATTTCCATGGTCTACATCTATAGTTGCTCCTAGAGCTTTAAATCCTTTTAAATGTAAATCTATTGGTCTAGTACCTATGGCACAACCACCTGGTAAAGAATTTTTAGTTTTACCTAACCTTGTTAGCAATGGTCCCATAACTAAAAATGATGCTCTCATTTTACTCATTAATTCATATTTTGTTTCATAATTATTAATATTAGCTGAGTTAATCTTTATAATACCCTTATCTAAATGCTGAACTTTAGCCCCTAAAGACATAAGTACTTCACATATTACCTCTACATCTTTTAAATTTGGCACATCTTCTAAGATTATGTCTTCTGTTCCAAGTAAAGAAGCTGCCAATATAGGAAGTGCTGAATTCTTCGCGCCAGATATTCTCACTCTTCCCTTTAGTGGAGGGCTCTTTTCCACCATTATTTTCTCCAAGCAAATCTCCTCCTAATTTTAATATCCAGTGGTAATAATAGGTGTTCCTATCCAAATATAATTTTTATTTTCATATTCATTATACCTTATTGCTAGATTTAAGTTAACTTTTTTTTCACCAGAAAATATGAAACTTTCTATAAGGGGTGTATAGACTGTATAGCTAAAAATTGATGTATCTACATATTCTTCTACAACTTTTCCTTTAATCTTTTTCATTGCTTTAGCTACTGTTTTAGTCAATGCCTTTGTTTCTAAATCACCTTCAATTGTTCCTATTACACAAGTGGTGATTTCTAAAGATTTTCCATAATCTTTAAATATATTTTCTATCTTCTCTATTATACCATTAATACTAAAATTTTGCTCCTTTTTTCTTAAGTTAATAAAGAGGGTAGTTTCCCCATTATTTGTATCAGAACTTAGATAAGATGAGATTACTATAGTTATTGGATTTTCATGTACATCGTATCCATAAATTGACATATGATTAAATCCATCTTCATAAATAGTTTCTTTATAAAATTGTCCGCCATTACTTTCTATATCAGCGTTAATGTCTTCATTAATATCTGCTTCTTCTCCAATTATTTCTAAAGAGTCCTTAACCTTTTCCCCTAGAGATTCAATTTCTTCCTTAGATATAAATTCATCAATTATTACGCCTCCCATATTAAGGTCCCCTTCAAGAAACTCACCATTAAATTCTTTTAATATGGTTTCCAAGATATCCTTCTCACTATGTCTTTTTCCTGCCATTGTAAGTGTTGGTATTAATAATGATAATATAATTGCAAATAAAATAATTTTTTTCATTTATACCCCTCCTTGAATCCTTGAAATTTAAGGAAAGGTACTTTCTTAAAAATGTAAAGGGGGACAAAACATTTAAATAAAGAAAGTACCCTCTTCCTATGATAAAAGTATTACCATAGTTGGGTACTTTTTATACCTATTTATTCATCAAATTTTTTTAAATTTGAAACCTCTAATCTATTTATTGCCCGTCTAAGTGCTAATTCTGCCCGTTCTATATCTATATTATCTTTCCCGCTTTTTAATAAATTTTCCGCTCTTTCTTTAGCTGCCTTGGCTCTATCTTTATCTATCTCATGGGGCCATTCAGCAGCCTCTGTTACTATAGTAGTTTTATTATCTACTACTGAAACATATCCATCTACTAAAGCAGCCACTTTTTCTTGGCCTTCTTGGAATATTCTCACCATTCCTATTTTAAGAGGTGTTGTAATAGGTGCTCTTCCTTCTAGAATAGCCATATCACCTTCTATACCTCTAACTATAACCATTTCTACTTCATCTGAAAAAAACGGTTTATCGGGGGTTACTATATCCAAATGAAACATAATTAACCCTCCATCTCTTTAGCTTTTTGTACCGCTTCATCAATAGTACCTACAAATAAGAAGGCCGATTCTGGTAAATCATCATGTTTTCCTTCAAGGATTTCTTTAAATCCTCTAACTGTTTCTTTAATTGGTACATATTTACCTTTCATTCCAGTAAATTGTTCTGCAACAGTAAATGGTTGAGATAAGAATCTTTGAATCTTTCTAGCTCGTGCAACTATAAGTCTATCATCATCTGAAAGCTCATCTATTCCTAGAATAGCTATTATATCTTGAAGATCTTTATATCTTTGAAGAATCTCTTGCACTTGTCTTGCTACTTCATAATGTTCCTTACCAACTACTTCAGGATCTAGAATTCTAGAAGTTGAGTCCAATGGGTCAACCGCTGGATAAATACCAAGCTCAGAAATCTGACGTGATAATACTGTAGTAGCGTCTAAGTGAGCAAAGGTAGTAGCAGGAGCCGGGTCAGTTAAGTCATCTGCTGGTACATATACTGCTTGAACAGAAGTAATGGAGCCTTTCTTAGTTGAAGTAATTCTCTCCTGTAAAGCACCCATTTCTGTAGCTAAAGTTGGTTGATACCCTACAGCTGAAGGCATTCTACCTAATAGAGCAGATACTTCTGAACCTGCCTGTGTAAACCTAAATATATTGTCTATAAATAGTAACACGTCTTGACCTTCTTGATCTCTAAAGTACTCTGCCATAGTAAGTCCAGTTAAAGCTACTCTCATTCTAGCTCCAGGGGGCTCATTCATTTGACCAAATACTAATGCTGTCTTATCTATTACTCCAGATTCAATCATTTCATAGTATAGGTCATTACCTTCTCTAGTTCTTTCCCCTACACCAGTAAAAACAGATAAGCCACCATGTTGTGTTGCAATGTTATTTATTAACTCTTGGATAAGTACTGTTTTGCCTACTCCAGCACCACCAAATAAACCTACCTTACCACCTTTAGAATATGGTGCAATAAGGTCTACTACTTTGATCCCCGTTTCAAATATTTCCTTAGAAGTTTCCTGTTCTTCAAAGGATGGAGCTGGTCTATGGATAGGTGAAGTTTGTTTTGCTTTAACTTCTCCCTTACCATCAATGGCTTCACCTAATACATTGAAAAGTCTTCCCAAGGTCTCTTTACCTACAGGAACAGCAATAGACTTTCCAGTATTTGTAGCCTCCATCCCTCTTACAAGTCCATCTGTTGAATCCATGGCAACGCATCTAACGGTGTCATCTCCAACGTGCTGAGCTACTTCTACAATTAATTTCTTTTCATTCATATCTATTTCAATAGCATTTAATAGCTCTGGTAGGCTATCTTCATTAAATCGAATATCAACTACAGGGCCTATAACTTGAACAATTTTTCCTTTTGTCTTTTCCATTTGCCCTCTCCTTTCATACTTACTTTAGAGCATCGGCACCTGAGACAATCTCAGATATTTCCATAGTAATTGCCGCTTGTCTTGCCCTATTATAGCTGATGTTAAGTTCATCAATCATTTCCTCAGCATTATCTGTAGCAGCCTCCATGGCCACCCTTCTAGCTGCCTGCTCGCTAGAAGAAGATTCTATTAGGGCTCCATAGATAGTACTTTGTATATATTTTGGAATTAAAAACTCAAGAACTTCTTCAGTTGAAGGTTCAAATTCAGTGACAGTCCTTCTTTCACCTGAACCTTCTCGGACTTCCGTAGAAGGAAGTAATCTTAAAATCCCAGGTTCTTGAGAAATAGTTCCTAAAAATTTAGTATAAATTATATTTATTTCATCAACGACCTTGTCTTTATATAATTCCAGTGCCATATTACCAATTTTTCTGGCATCAGAGAACTCTGGTTCCTCAACTATTCCAACAAATTCACCTATTACATCATAGGATCTTTTCTTAAAATAATCCCTTGCCTTAGTTCCTACTGTAATGATTTTAGCATCTTTATTAGCTTCCTTTATCTTATTCTCTGCTAATCTAATTACGCTTGCATTATACCCTCCTGCAAGTCCTCTATCAGCAGCTATTACAATATATAAAGAAGATTTAACCTCCCTAGTATCTAATAAGGGATGTTTCATTCGTCCTGTAGTAGCTAAAATATCCTGGATATTACTAAGAACAGTATTATAATATGGTCTAGATTTTTCCAATCTCTCTCTGGCACGTTTCAACTTTGCTGATGAAACTAATTCCATAGCCTTGGTAATCTGTCTTGTATTGCTAATTCCTTTTATACGTCTTTTAATATCTCTTGTTGTTTCAGCCAAGATTTACACCACCTTAAATCAATTGACATTTGCCAATTGATAATTATTGAAAGTTCTTTTTAAATTCAGTAATAGCCACTACTATTCTTTCTGCATTTTCATCTGTTAAGTCTTTTGTTGTTTTTATGCTTTCTAATATATCAGGATAATTATTATCCACAAACTGTAAGAATTCTTTTTCAAAAATAGATACTTTATTCACAGGTATATCTGAAAGATGTTTATTAAGTGCAGCATAAAGTATAACTACTTGATGCTCAACAGATACTGGACTATATTGAGGTTGTTTTAAAATTTCAAGCATTCTAACACCTTGGTCAAGTATTGACTTAGTTTCTTTATCTAACTCGGAACCAAATTGAGCAAATGCAGCTAACTCACGATATTGAGCTAACTCTAATTTAATCCTTCCTGCAACTTTTTTCATAGCTTTAATTTGTGCAGAACCCCCAACTCTAGAAACAGAAAGTCCTGAGTTTATAGCTGGTCTTTGACCAGCAAAGAAAAGGTCTGTCTCTAAGAAAATCTGCCCATCAGTAATAGAAATAACATTTGTTGGAATATATGCAGATATATCTCCAGCTAAAGTTTCTATAATAGGTAATGCAGTAATAGATCCGCCGCCATATTTTTCATCTAATTTTGCTGCTCTCTCAAGAAGTCTTGAGTGAAGATAGAATACATCTCCTGGAAAAGCTTCTCTTCCTGGTGGACGTCTTAATAATAGTGACATAGCTCTATATGCAATAGCATGTTTAGATAAATCATCATATACAATTAAAACATCTTTACCATTGTCCATAAATTCCTCACCTATGGTTACACCAGCATAAGGAGCAATATATTGTAATGGCGCTAATTCACTAGCTGTAGAGGATACTACTATTGTATAATCCATAGCTCCTCGTTTCTCAAGGGTATCAACTATTTGAGCTACAGTTGACCTTTTTTGTCCTATGGCTACATATATACAAATTACATCCTGACCTTTTTGATTGATTATTGTATCAAGGGCAATGGCAGTCTTACCTGTTTGCCTATCTCCGATTATAAGTTCCCTTTGGCCTCTACCAATTGGGATCATGGAGTCTATTGCTTTGATACCTGTTTGTAAAGGTTGGTTAACACTTTTTCTTGTAATAACCCCTGGAGCGATTTTCTCAATAGGGCTAAATTTAGTAGTGTTTATAGCTCCCTTACCATCAATTGGTTGACCAAGAGCGTTAACAACTCTACCTATCATAGCATCCCCAACTGGAACTTCTATAATTCTACCAGTTCTCTTTACTGTATCTCCTTCTTTTATCTTATCATCAGAACCTAAAAGAACACAACCAACATTGTCCTCCTCCAAGTTCATAGCCATACCAAATACCTCTCCTGGAAATTCTATAAGTTCTCCAGCCATACATCCTTCTAGTCCATGTATTCTAGCGATACCATCTCCTACTTGAATAACAGTACCTACATCTACCATATCTAAAGTTTTTTCATATCTTTTAATCTGTTCCTTAATAATGGAACCTATTTCTTCTGGTCTTAACTCCATTTCCTCACCTCACTCCTACCTAATTAGTTGCACTACTAATTGTTTTACCTATGGCTTCCAACTGACCTTTTACTGTACCATCTAGCTCTTTATTTTGAAGTTTAAGTAATACTCCACCTAGAATTGTAGTATCAACTTCATTAGTAAGCTGAATTTTCTTTCCTAACTTATTAGATAAAACTGTTTGAAGTTTTCCCTTAGATTTCTCCTCCATAGGTACTGCTGTTATAGCAACAACTTTAATTATATTTTCGTGTTCATTAAATAATTCTTTATATCTATCTACTATATTTAAAATATGGCCTTCACGCCTTTTATCTATAAGGATATATAAAAAATTAATTATCTCTTGAGATACACTATTTCCGAAAATTTTATCTATTAAATCTCTTTTTTCAACTCTATTAATCTTTGGATGTTGTAATATTTGAAGTAATTTCTCTTCTCCTTCAAATACATCCTTTAAAAGATCTACTTCTTTATTAAATTCATTAATCTTCTTTAAATCCAATCCAGCTTCAAAAAGGGCTAAAGCGTATCTATTACTAACTAATTCTGCCATTTTGAGCTACCTACCTCATCAATAAATTTATCGATTAAGTTTTTCTGTTTATCCATTTTAATCTCTTCTTCCATAATCCTAGAAGCGATTAAAACAGCCATTTCGCCAGCTTGGGATTTAATGTCTTGAAAAGCAATCTCTTTTTCACGAGTTATTTCTCGTCTAGCCCTTGATACTATACTTTCAGCCTCTTTTCTAGCTTCTGCCAAGATATCTTCTTTCAATTCTTCTCCACGCTTTCTAGCTGATTCAATGATTTCTTGACTTTCCTTTTTAGCAAGACTAATCTTTGACTCATAATCGTCTCTTAAATTTATAGCTTCCTCTTTTAAAGATTTAGCTCCATCAATATCCGATTGAATCTTTGCCTTCCTATCATTTAAAAATTGTGAAACTGGTTTATATAAGAAATGTCTAAGAAACAAGTAGAGCAACAGTAAAGCCGCCCAAGATAAAATCATAGATGAAAATTCTGGCAAGGCTCTAACTACGAACATAAACTAACCTCCTTAGCCTTAGATTCCCCCTTTAGGGGTATTAACATCAGATATTATAATAATCCTTGTTGTTTTAAATTCAAATAAGCTGTTAATAATGGTCTAACGAATAATAGGATTATGGCAATAACCAATCCATAAATACCTGTTGTCTCTGCTACGGCTTGACCTAAAAGCATAGTTGAAGTAATATCACCTTTGGCTTCTGGTTGTCTACCTACTGCTGCTGCACCATGACCTGCTGCATGACCTTGACCTATTCCAGGTCCTATACCTGCTATCATAGCTAAACCAGCACCTATTGCTGAACATCCTAATATAAAAGCTTCACTTGTTATTCCTTGTAACATTTAATTTCCTCCTCCCAAATTTTAAAAAAATATTTTACTCTGCTTCTGCTTGACCACCTATGAATATCATAGATAGCATGATAAAAATAAATGTTTGCAACAATCCAGAGAATACGTCAAAATAAGCATGTAATGGCGCTGCAACAATTGGTGCAAAATACCCTAATGCTTGGTAAAGTAATCCCATAATAATACCGCCACTCATAATATTACCAAAAAGACGGAATGACAACGAAATAGGATTGGCTAATTCACCAATTACATTTAAGGGAGTTAAGAATGCCATAGGCTCTGCAAATCCCTTTAGGTATCCAAAAATACCACCAGCATTTCTAAAGCTCCAATACTGTGTTAAAACAAAAGTAACTAAAGCTAAAGAAAATGTAACAGAATAATCTGATGTAGGTGGTGAAAAACCTAGTAGTCCAAATAAATTGGCTACTGCTAAGAATAATGCTAATGTTAAAATATAGGGTACAAACTTAATATTTTGTGGTCCCATAGTTGATTTAACTAAATCCTCTATCGATTCCACTATTAGCTCTACAACATTTAGGAAATTCGACGGTACTTCATCAGTACGAGCTTTCTTGATTTTACTATTAACTATAAAAGCAAATATAATTAATAGTAATGTAACTACCCACATATTGACAATAGTGTCAGGTATAATAATTTCCTTTCCAAATATTTTTAGCAATAATTCCAAATACATCCCTCCTTTCATCATTGAATATAATATATTACTTTCCCATGAATTCCTAAATGCAATATATAATTAATTATTAATTAATTATCTGTTAAAATCTTTATCAAATATTCCTGACCCTATTATTACAAATTTAACCATGAAGAGTCCTAAAACAGCTGCAAAAAAATTCAAATAATCTGCTAAAATTGCTACGGATAGTACAACAAAGTATATTAAGTATCTTAACATATAATGTACAACAGAATAAGCAGTGGCTTTATCTGGTGGCATTTCTACAGCCCTATTTATAGTATTATGAAGTAATTTAAATCCTAATATACTGATTATTGCTCCAAATACATATCCAAGTATAACTGGTTTAGGTTCCTTAAATATAAAAAAAGAAATTCCAATGATAAATAAGGATAATATACACACTCTTTTAGCTACTTTAAATACTAAATCATTATTCATCTGTTCACTCCTTCTTATTGCCTTTTATTTTAGCTAATTTAAATATATTTAGAAAACCTGCACCAACACCCAGAATGATAAATATAATTGAAAAGATACCATTCATGCCTAATTTTTTATCAATAAATTGACCCAAGTACACACCAATTAAAATAGGTGTTATAACTGAAAAACCAATTTGACTTATTAATGCTAGGCCTTGTAAGGTATCTTTATAGTTTTTGTTTCTCATATTATCACTCCATTGAAACATATTTGTTTCTCTAGTATGTTATAATTATAACATAAATATATGCCCTTCTAAATAATTTTTGAAATACTAATTAAAATTATATAAAATTTTGACAAAATATGCAAGTAATTTAGTGCAATATTGCAAAAATTACTATGTTTAAATTTTCCAACATAGAAAATAAAAACATTAGAAAGACTTAAATTTTTCTTTCAATGATATTACAAATCATATAAACCCCATTATATACACTAAAATCATTGACCAAATCTAAACAAAAGATAAGGACATTTTTTGATTTCTATACTATGATTAAATCTCATGTGGTTTCTCATCATAAATTAATCATACTAAAAAACAGGCCTTAGAGCAAATGCCTTTGGACCTGTTTTTTAATATAAAATATTTTTTTGTAATAATTTAATCTTTGTATTTATTCCTATATTATAAGATTAAAAACGCTAATGATATTATTATTCCCGAGTAAATTAAATCTATTAAGCAGTATCCCATAATGTCCCTAGCGCCAAGTCCTGCAATACCTAAAGCTGGTAATGCCCAAAATGGCTGAATCATATTAGTCCAAGCATCTCCCCAAGAAATAGCAAGGCCTGTTTTAGCAGCTGATACTCCTAATTCTAATCCAGCAGGCATCATAATTGGAGCTTGTACCGCCCACTGACCTCCACCTGAAGGTACAAAGAAATTCACTATACCTGCACTCCAAAAAGTATATAATGGAAAAGTTCTAGCAGTTGAAATACTTACAAACCAATTTGATATCACTGATCCTAATGATATACCATCAATATTATTTCCAGTCATCATACCCATAATTCCTGCATAAAATGGAAATTGAAGAATAATACCTGACGCACCTTTAACAGCCTCTCCAATAGCATGTATAAATCTTCTTGGTGTCCTATGGAACAATATACCAAATGTAAGGAATATTAAATTTACAATATTTAAGTTTAAATCAAATCCTTTTTCAATAAAATACATTACTATATAAACCATAGATATTGCAAATATAATAAGATTAATAACTTTACTATTCTCCATTTTATCAGCAGGTGTATCATTTTTATTAAATAATTCATCGTCTTCATTTTCAATTAATTTACTTTTATCAACAACAATAGTATTCTTTTTATCTGGATGCATTGCTTTATTAATAAGAGGTAATGTAAATATCAACACAAAGGATATAATTAAATTAAGCGGAGAAAATATGGTTTGTGATGTTGATATTGTTTCCGTAACTGCTCCTGCTGTCTGTGCAGCATTAGCAGCTGCATCAGTTGCTAAGGTCAAAGGAATAGAGGCGGATATACCTCCATGCCACACTAAAAATCCTGAATAAGCAGATGCAATCAACAATCTATAATCTACATCATCTACTTGTCTTGCTAACTCCTTAGACAATAATGCCCCAATAACTAATCCAAATCCCCAGTTAATCCAGCATCCTATTGCTGAAATAAAGGAAACCAATATAATTGCTTGAGTTGGAGTTTTTGCAATTCCTGCTAATTTTCTCAATAGCTTTTTAATTGGTGCTGAACTAGCTAAAGTATGTCCAGTTACTAATACCAAAACCATTTGCATACTAAAAGCTAATAAACTCCATACTCCAGTTCCCCAATGCCCAATCATTTCAATAATTCCTTGCCCTGTGAATATTACTCCTAATAGTAATGTAAGAATTGTAAGAAAAATTGCAAATATAAAAGCGTCCGGCAAATACTTTTGAACCATTGTTACACAAGCATTAGTAAACTTTTTAAACATAAAAAAAGACCCCCTTTATAATAGTTTAGAAAAAAATAAGAAACTATTGCCGTAGTATAGTACTACAGCAAGTAGTTTCTATTAAATATTAAATTTCCATTTTTATTAAATTTTCAACAATTATTAATTTAGCTTCTGTAGCAGCCTGTACTTCTTCTACAGTATACTCTGGATTAATTTCTTTTAATACTAATCCTTTATCAGTTACTTCTATAACTCCCATTTCTGTAATAATGAGATTTACCTCTCCTGCAGCCGTTAATGGAAGGTTACATTCTTTCAATATTTTATGGTTACCCTTTACAGTATGTTCCATAGCAACTATTACTTTTTTAGCACCTGTTACTAAGTCCATAGCTCCGCCCATGCCTGGTACCATTTTTCCTGGTATCATCCAGTTAGCAAGGTTACCCTTTTCGTCTACTTGAAGTGCTCCAAGAACTGTCATATCAACATGACCTCCACGGATAATACCAAAGGATGTAGCAGAATCAAAGAATATACCTCCTGGTAAAATAGTTACACTTTGCCCACCTGCATTTACTATATAAGGATCTTCTTTACCTTCTTCTGGAGCAGGTCCAAGACCTATAAATCCATTTTCTGATTGGAAAAATACATTCATGTTTTCAGGTACATAGTTAGCTACCATAGTTGGTAATCCAATACCAAGGTTAACTACGTCTCCATCTTTTAGTTCTTTAGCTACACGTTTAGCAATGAATTGTTTCTTATCCATTATTTGTCACCCCCATTAACGATATAGTCTACAAATATACCTGCAGTAACAACACTATTAGGATCAATTTCTCCAACTTCTACAACTTTCTCAGCTTCAACTATTACCATATCTGCAGCAGTAGCCATAAGTGTATTAAAGTTTCTTGTTGAACCATAGTAAACAATATTACCATATTTATCTACAGTATCTCCAGCTATTAAGGCTACATCTGCCCTAAGTGGTTTTTCAAGAAGATATGTCTTTCCATCGATATCTATTTTTTCTTTTCCTTCTTCAACTATGGTGCCTACACCTGTTGGTGTTAAAAATCCACCAAGTCCTGCTCCCCCTGCCCTTACTTGTTCAGCAAGAGTTCCTTGAGGCACTAATATTACTTCCATTTCGCCAGAATTCATTTGATTCCCTGTTTCACGGTTTGTACCAACATGGGAAGCTATTAGCTTTTTAATTTGTTTATTTACTACTAACTTACCTGAACCTATTTCCGGAAAACCAGAATCATTACAAATCAATGTTAAATCTTTAACACCCTTTTGCACAAGAGCGTCAATTAATCTGTGTGGTGACCCACATCCTAAGAAGCCACCAATCATAATAGTCATGCCATCTTTAATATGATCTATAGCTTCATCAATAGATACAACTTTATTCATATGACAACCCCCTTTATTTAGTGAAAAACTAAGTTAAACATATTAGCGTTTAACTATCATGGCAATTCCTTGCCCTCCACCTATGCATAGAGTAGCTAAACCATTTTTAGCATCTCGTTTTGCCATTTCATGTAATAATGAAACCAATATTCTAGCGCCTGAAGCTCCTATTGGATGACCTAAAGCTATGGCACCGCCATTTACATTAGTTTTCTCTGTATCAAGGTTAAGATCCTTAATAACGGATAATGCTTGGGCAGCAAAGGCTTCATTTGCTTCTATTAGATCTAAATCTTCAACTTTCATATTAATCTTATCTAAAGCTTTTCTTGTAGCTGGAATAGGTCCAGTTCCCATAACAGATGGATCTACACCTGCTGAAGCATAAGACACAATAGTAGCTAATGGAGTAATTCCTAGCTCTTCTGCCTTCTCTTTACTCATTATAACTAGAGCAGCAGCTCCATCATTGATCCCTGAAGCATTTCCAGCAGTTACTGTTCCGTCTTTCTTAAATGCTGGTCTAAGTTTTCCTAAATTTTCAATTGTAGTACCAAATTTAGGATATTCATCTGTATCTACTAGAATTGGGTCTCCTTTTCTTTGAGGAACTTCAACAGTAACTATTTCATCCTTAAATCTTCCACTTTTTATAGCTTCTTCTGCTTTATTTTGACTTCCTAATGCTAATTTATCTTGATCTTCACGAGTAAAACCATATTTTTCTGCAACATTCTCTGCTGTAATACCCATGTGATAATCATTGAAAATATCCCATAATCCATCTTTCACCATATAGTCTTCTATTTTACCATCGCCCATTCTTTGACCCCATCTAGCGCTTTTCAATAGATATGGTGCCTGACTCATATTTTCTGTACCACCAGCTACTACTATATCTGATTCTCCGGCTAAAATAGCTTGAGCTGCTAATGCAACGGTTTTAAGCCCTGAGCCACAAACTTTATTAATTGTAAAAGAAGGTACTTCTACAGGAATACCTGCATGCACTGATACTTGTCTGGCTACATTTTGTCCCAATCCTGCTTGCAATACATTGCCAAAAATAACCTCATCCACCATATTTGGCTCTACCTTAGCTCTTTTTAATGCTTCCTTAACTACTACTGTACCAAGTTGTACAGCAGAAACATCTTTAAATTTACCACCAAATGACCCAATAGGTGTCCTCACTGCTGAAGCAATAATAACTTCTCTCATTTTTTATACCTCCTATAATTTATATTTGTTAAATCAATTTATACTTATAGCCTTTTTAACGTCACCACAATAAATATATTAGCAATTTTCATGCCAACTTTTATATAAGACGTTTTATTGGCCATAATGTCGTAATTAGCTGATTTATAGAATATGGTATTTAATATATGATTTATTAATATAGCACTATAATTAAATAATGTAGATAATTAGATACATTATTCTTGTTTTTATATAATAATTTTGTATCTAAATTTATACACACCAACAAAAATTGTATATTTTAAGCTACATTTCACTTGTCCATTTTATATTTATCAATCTTTTTATATAAAGCAGTCCTATGTATTCCTAGTTTTTCGGCAGCTAACGACTTATTCCCTTTAGTAAGTATAAGAGCTTTTCTTATGGCTTCTATTTCAGCCTCTACAACAATATCCTTTAACAAAGGTATATTATTAATTTCCCCATCTCCCATAGTATAAACAGCCTTATCTATAAGTCTTTCTGGCAGATGGTCTGGTAAAATAATCTTACCTGATGAAAGATTAATAGCTCTCTCTAATACATTCCTTAATTCTCTTACATTACCTGGCCAATCATATGATTTAAAAATTCTTATGGTTTCTTTATCTATCTTTTTTTCTCCTAATCTCATCTCTTTAAGTAAATAAGATAATATATTTTGACTTAGAGACTCTATATCTTCTATTCTATCACGAAGTGGGGGAATTTCTATGGTTATTACATTTAATCTATAATATAAATCCTCTCTAAATTTTCCTTTTCTTATTGCTTCTTCTATATTTTCATTAGTTGCCGCTATAACTCTAGCATCAAATGCAATCTTTTTATTACCTCCAACCCTTTCAAACTCCTTAGATTCTAAAACCCTAAGGATTTTTGCCTGCATCTCCAATGGCATATCTCCGATTTCATCTAAAAAAAGAGTCCCTCCACTAGCAAGCTCAAACTTTCCTACCTTTCCCTCTTTTCTAGCCCCTGTAAAGGCTCCCCTATCATATCCAAATAATTCTGACTCCAATAAATCCTTTGGAATTGCAGCACAATTAATGGCTATGAAAGCCTCTCCTTTCCTATAACTAGCTCTATGAATTGCATGGGCAAATAATTCCTTACCTGTTCCAGATTCTCCTGTAATAAGTACAGTTGAATTTGTTTCTGCAGCCATACTGCCGACTTTTTTTAAATATTCCATCTTTGGGTTTTGAGTAATTATACTGTCGAAGGAATATTTACTGCCTTCAATTCTTTCAATTTCACCCTTATATTTATTTATTTTTGATTGCAAATCAAGGAGTTGGTGAGCCAACTCCTTTACTTCGCTGATATCCTTAAAAAGCACTGTGCCAACGGCTCCAATTACCTTCCCTTGTTTAATTATTGGGATACGGTTTGTAATCATATCATGACCTTGTATCCTTTGAACATCTCTTAATTCCTTTATGCCTGTTTTAACTACAATATGCATGCGGGTATTCTCTATAATTCCTTCAACATATTTTCCTATTACTTCTTCTTCTTTTATGCCTAAAAGCTTTTCATAATTCATCTTAACTATTTTACCTTCTGGGTCGACTAATACATACCCTTCATATGCATAGTTTAAAACATCTTCAAGCATTCCGAAACTATCCCTAAGTTCAGCTAATTTATCAACCAAAGCAATCAACCCCTTTTTTCAATTAACAATTTTCAAATAACAATTAAAACATCAAAATATTAAAAACTAAGATATATCATAACTTCAATATGCTCTATAGGAATAAAATTAGTGATCTAAGGGTTTCATTGTTTAAATATTGTTATTTGTTCTCTGTTAATTGTGAATTGATTATAATATCTACTATCCTTTCACTTGCCTTTCCATCTCCATAGGGATTTACGGCATTTGCCATTTTATTATATTCATCTCTATTGGATAATAGAAGTTTAAGTTCATTAAATACATTTTCATACTTAGTACCTAATAACTTTGCAGTACCTGCCTCTATACCCTCTGGTCTTTCTGTTTCTTCTCTGACTACAAGTACAGGCTTTCCAAAAGTAGGAGCCTCCTCTTGAATTCCTCCAGAGTCTGTAACAACTAAATGTACCTTTGACATAAGATTTGCCATAGGCTCATAATCCAATGGTTCTATTAAATGTATTCTATCATCTTTACTCAATACTTTACTGGCAATTTCTCGTACTTTTGGATTTAGATGCATTGGAAAAACCAACTCTACATCTTCATATTTATCTACTATATCCTTAACTGCAGTAAATATATTTTCCATAGGCTTACCGATATTCTCTCTTCTATGACATGTAAGCAATATTACCCTTTTATTCTTATAATCTAATTTATTTAATAAATCTACATCAAATATGTAATCTTCCTTAATAGCATATTTTAAAGCATCTATTACAGTATTACCTGTAATAAATATATTTTCCTCCGGATAATCTTCCCTAAGCAAGTTTTGTCTATTTCTCTCTGTAGGAGCAAAATGAAAATCTGTAAGTATTCCCGTTAATTTTCTATTAGCTTCCTCTGGATATGGAGAATATAAGTTTCCACTACGAAGTCCTGCCTCTACATGTCCAATTTTTACTTTTTGATAAAATGCAGCCAAAGCCCCTGCAAAAACTGTAGTAGTATCTCCTTGAACCAATAATACATCTGGTTTTTCTTTTATAATAACTTCTTCTAAACCTTCTAAAGCCCTTGTTGTAATATCAGTTAGGGTTTGTCCCGGTTTAAAGATATTTAAATCATAGTCTGGTTTTATATCAAATAAATTTAGCACTTGATCTAACATGTCTCTATGTTGAGCAGTTATACATATAACAGATTCAATTCCTTCCCTTTTCTCTAACTCTTTAACTATTGGAGCCATTTTTATACCTTCTGGTCTAGTACCAAAAACAGTCATTATCTTCAACTCTATCATCCTTTCATCAATTAACAATATTAGCAATTGTAGTTAATGATTAACATTAAAGGTCACTTACGCAATTTAGAAATATTTAAAATTTCTAAAAGAATATTGACCTTTTAATCTTTTCATTGTTAATTAAGTTAATTGTTCTCTGTTAATTACTTTCTCTCAAATATCCCTAACTTTATAGCAACTAATACTGATGCTAAAAGTAACAATATTGATAGATATACTGCCTGTCTACTATTAGCCTTGGACACTAATATTGCAAATAATCCAAAACTAGCAGATATACTATAAAGTATTAATACTGATTTTCTCTGAGAATATCCTCTGTTCAAAAGTCTATGATGTAAATGCCCTTTATCTGCTGCCGATATAGATTGCCCATTTAATAGTCTTCTAAATATTGCAAAGGTTGTATCAAAAATAGGTACGGATAATATTAATATAGGTGCAACAATAGCAATTGCCGCAACACTTTTCATAACACCTTCTATGGTTATGGCTGCTAACATAAATCCTAAAAATAATGCTCCTGTATCTCCCATAAAAATCTTTGCTGGATTAAAATTAAATGGTAAAAATCCTAAACAAGCACCAGCTACAGCAGCTGATAGTATAATCATATATGTATTACTGTCAACTGTATTACTAGCAACAATCATAAGAGTTATACTAGATATCATAGCAACTCCTGCTGATAGTCCATCTAAACCATCTATAAAATTCAATGTATTTGTAATACCTACTACCCAAAATAAAGTTATAGGTAAAGACAGCCAGTTTAAATATATTAACGAATTGTCATTTGTAAAGGGATTTGTAATGAAATCAACTTTAACATCACCATATATTAATATTAGACCTGCTATAATCTGAAATATAAATTTAGTCTTTGGCCTAAGCTCTTTAAGGTCATCTATTATTCCCCCTATTACAATAACAGCTCCACCTATTATTATTGAAATAATTTCTTTTTCTAAAGGTAAAAATATTAAAGTGACTATAATCACCGCTAAAAATATAGCTAAACCACCAAGAAGGGGCATAGGCTTATTGTGCACTCTTCTCTCATCTTTTGGAACATCAACAGCACCCACCTTAAACGCTAGTTTTTTCACCAAAGGAGTAAACAAATATGAGATAGCTACTGCTATAAAAAATGGCGCTACAAAGCTTTTCATAACAAATCCCTCTCCCTTATTTAGTGCCGAATAGTCTATCCCCAGCATCTCCCAATCCTGGTACTATATAGGCATGATCATTTAATTTTTCATCTAAAGATGCTACATAGATATCCACATCAGAATGAGCTTCTGTCACAGCTTTTACTCCTTCAGGCGCTGCTATTAAACAAACTAATCTAATGGAATTAGCGCCTCTTTTCTTCAAGAAGTCTATAGCCGCTATAGCTGATCCACCTGTTGCAAGCATAGGGTCTAAAACTATTAATTCCCTTTCTTCAATGTCTTGAGGTAATTTACAATAATATTCTACAGGTTTTAAAGTTTTTGGATCTCTATAAAGTCCAATATGTCCTACACGTGCTGCCGGTAGGAGATTTAGCATACCATCAACCATTCCAAGTCCCGCTCTAAGTATTGGTATAAGTCCTACTTTTTTACCTGATATAACCTCTGATTTCATTTTTGTAAGAGGAGTCTCTATTTCAATTTCCTCTAAAGGAAAATCTCTGGTTACCTCATAGCCCATTAACATTGAAACCTCTGTAACTAACTCTCTAAACTCCTTAGATCCTGTGTTTTTATCTCTTATAAATGTAAGTTTATGCTTAATAAGAGGATGATCAAATACTACTACTTTTGCCATATATAAAAAACTCCCTTCTAACTATTAATTCTTTTCCTTGAAGATTATATCACAAATTAGCCTTCTATTTCACTTATTTTTTCTACTCTTTTTTCATGTCTTCCCCTGGAAAATTCTGTTTTCAACCAAATAGACACAATTTCTATGGCTAAATCCCTTCCAATTACTCTGCCACCAAGGGCTAAAATATTAGCATCATTGTGTTCTCTACTCATTCTAGCTGAATAAGTATCTCCACATAACGCACATCTAATTCCCTTTACTTTATTGCAAGCTATGGAAATACCAATACCTGTACCACAAACAACTATAGCCCTATTTACTTCTTTAGCTGCAACAGCTTCTGCCACCTTTTTTCCATAATCAGGATAATCTACTGAATCAAGAGAATTAGTGCCATAATCTATATAAGAAATTCCTTCTTTATCTAAATATTCCTTAATATACTCCTTTAGTTCAAAACCACCATGGTCACTGCCTATGCCTATTTTCATCTATATTCATCCTTTCTTCCAATTAATATTTAACCATTAATTATTGTAAATATCTGACTACTCTACCATTAACAGTTAGGATTAAAAATTGAAAACAATCAAATTAAATTATTTGGTCAATCATTATATGTTAGTTCTTCCTTGTTATTTTCTAATTATTCTTTATTGATCCTTCTCTATTAACTAGGGTTTCAATTGCTTTATATATCTCATCTCTAGTTTTTTCATATATAACTAATCTTCCTCCAAATGGGTCTGCCACATCCTTATCTATTTTATATGCATATTCTAGCAATGTGAATATCTTTTCCCTAGAAGAAGGAAAATGTGATATGATAAAGTTTTTATGTGATTTTGACATAGTTAAAATCAAGTCAACCTTATCTATCATTTCCTTATGAATTTGTCTAGCTTTATGTTTTGATATATCCATACCAATTTTTTTCATTGCCATTATGGAATTTTTAGATGCACTGTCTCCAGTAAATACGGAAATTCCAGCCGATTCAACTTCTATACTTAAATTCTTTTTTTCTGCCATTGATCTTAAAATCCCCTCTGCCATGGGGCTTCTGCAAGTATTACCAGTACATATAAATAAAACTTTCATTTAATTCTCCCCTCTATACATTAATAACCTTACCGGCAGCAGCTTTCATCATCCTATTCATTATAGCAATTCCTAAATCCGATAATTCAACTCCCTCGGCTAATATAATATCTACATTTTTTTCATCGAAACTTCTAAGGGTATTGAATAGATTGTGAGCAATTGTTTCTTTATTTTGTCTGCTGCCTATGGATATTATTAATCCATCTTTATAAAATTTCTTGGTTTCCTCTGTACAGATAACTCCTACTCTTTTACCACTGTTTATATATTCCTTAGTTTTTTCAACAATATTCTCCACAATTTTTTCAACATCACCGCTGAAAACCATCATATCTGATTTAGGTGCATAATGTCGATATTTTTGGCCAGGTGATTTTGGAATTATATTTTCATTCTCCTTTATTATAGCAGAATCTATAGTTACATTTGGTATTATTCTTTGTAATTGCTCTTTAGTAACTCCTCCTGGTCGAAGAATCATAGGTGAATCTCCTGATAAATCTAGTACAGTTGATTCTAAACCTATTCCAGTATCCCCTCCATCTATTATCATATCTACTTTATTCATTAAGTCCTCTATTACATGATCTGCTGATGTGGGACTAGGTCTTCCAGATGTATTGGCAGAAGGAGCAGCTATTGGAACATCTGACATTTTAATTAGCTCTAATGCTATTCTATGCTCTGGCATTCTAATGGCTACTGTATCAAGGCCTGCTGTAATCATATCTGGTACATTATTAGATCTTCTAAAAAGAATTGTTAATGGTCCAGGCCAGAACTCTTCCATACATTTTCTAGCAATATCCGGCACTTCCTCCACTAATTCTTCAACTTTCTCCATAGAATGAACATGAAGAATTAATGGATTATCTTGTGGCCTACCCTTAGCTTCAAATATTTTCTTTATTGCAGATTCATCGAATCCATTAGCACCTAATCCATATACAGTTTCAGTTGGGAATGCAACAATTCCACTATTTTTAATTATATTTACTGCTTCACTAATTAAGTCCTTATCTACATTATTTTTATCAATTTTTACTATTTTTGTTTCCATTATTTTCTTCTCATCTCCTATTGCTTTATATTATTATATATTATTACCTGACAATTAACAATTAACATTGAAGATTTAACAATTAAAAATTAATAATTAATGAATTTCTTTCATATTTATAAATGGGGGAGGAGATAAAATGAATGAATGGATCATAGGGCTCATTGGACTCTTAATAGGGGTGCTAGGTATTGGTTTAGGTAGTATAATTGGAATACATATTAGAAAAACAGATAAAGTATTAAGTTTTTTATTGGGATTGACCGGTGGATTTATAATGTTTATAGTAAGTTTTCATTTATTTCCAGAGGCCTTTTACATAGGAGGAGCTTTCAATGTAGTATTTGGTGTTACCATTGGGGTATTTATTATTACATTATTAGAAATTTTGTTACAAAAATTATCTTATTTTATTAATGCAAGAACAGGAATTCTTCTAGGTCTAAGTGTGGCTATACATAGTATTCCAGAAGGTATGGCATTGGGCTCTACTTTAGTTGGGATATCAGACTTTGGGCTTGTACTTAGTATTGCAATGCTATTACATAATATTCCTGAAGGAGTATCTGTTTCACTGCCCCTAAGCATGAACAAAGTCAAGCCTTGGAAGATAATGTTATTTAGTGTTCTAATCGGAATACCTACAGGAATAGGAGCTTATATCGGTGCTTATTTAGGTACCATATCTAATTCCGTAATTTCCCTTTGTCTAGCCAGTGCTGGAGGTATCATGCTTTATATAGTTTGTGATGAACTAATTCCAACAGCAAAAACCCTTCACAAAGGAAGGGTTTCTAGTATTGCAACTATTATAGGTTTCATATTAGGCATTATAATATATTTTAAATAAGTATCAAAAATGGTGCCAGGCACCATTTTTGATACTTATTATAGCCAATTTATTATTCTGCTCCTAGTTTCTTTGCTTGGTCAGATGTAATTAATGCATCTATCATTTCATCTAAATCCCCATCTACAAAGGAATCTAATTTATATAATGTTAAATTAATCCTATGGTCTGTAACTCTACCTTGTGGGAAATTATATGTTCTAATTCTCTCAGCTCTATCACCTGTACCAACTTGGTCTCTTCTTTCTTCTGCTATTTCTGTTGCTTGATCAGTTAGCATTTTATCATATAATCTAGTTTTTAATATTTTCATTGCTTTTTCTTTATTTTTGATTTGGCTTCTTTCATCTTGACAGGCAACTACTACTCCTGTTGGTACATGAGTAATCCTAACGGCAGAGTCAGTAGTATTTACGTGCTGTCCACCTGCTCCAGAAGATCTATATATATCTATTTTCAAATCCTTTTCTTGAATATCTATATCTACGTCTTCTGCCTCTGGTAATACTGCAACAGTAGAAGTAGAGGTATGAATTCTACCACTTGCTTCAGTTTCAGGTACTCTCTGAACCCTATGGACTCCAGATTCATATTTTAATCTACTATAGGCACCTTTACCTTTTATCATAAATATTACTTCTTTAAAGCCACCAATACCGATTTCATTGGTACTCATTACTTCTACTTTCCATCTGTTTCTTTCTGCATATCTTGAATACATTCTAAATAATACTCCTGAGAATAAAGCTGCTTCATCTCCTCCAGCTCCACCTCTTATTTCTACAATAACATTTTTATGGTCATTAGGGTCCTTTGGTATAAGTAACACTCGAAGTTCTTCCTCTATATTTGCTAGGGAAGTTTCAAGTTCTTTTATTTCTTCTTTAACTAACTCCTTCATGTCGTCATCTAATTTATCCCTAAGCATTTCCTTAGCTTCCTCAAGACTATCTCTAGTCTTTACAAATTCCCTATATTTAAACACAATAGGCTCTATATCAGAATGCTCCTTCATTAGTTTTTGGAATAACTCTCTATCACTTATTACTTCCATATCCATTACTTGTTGACCTAATTCCATATATCTTTCTTCAATAGTGGCTAATTTATCTAACATATTATATCACTCCCTTATATTCAACTAACAATTAACTATATTTAGCTAATAATTAAAACATTAAAATAAATTAGATTGTTAAAATTTATTATTCTCCGTCTCTTAATCATTGTCTAAACAAATAATTAATTGATAAAATCCTATTCAATTAATTTATTATCTATCAATCAGTAAATAATCACCCCTGCAATACCTGCAATTATAATTGTAAGTATTGGGTGCAATTTTTTAAACGAGGTTAAATAAAAAAGTACTGACCCCAATATAAAGGTCTTCATATCTATAATGGCGTTTTTAGATACCGATAAACTGGCAGAAATAATAAGTCCAAGAACCACTGGTCTTATTCCCCTAAATGCCCAATCTACATAGGGGGAATTCTTAAACTTTGATAAGAAATGAGCTATAGTAAGTATTACAACAATAGATGGTAGGACTACTGCAGTTGTTGCCACAATTGATCCAAGGATTCCACCAACCTTATAACCCAAGAAAGTAGCAGAGTTTATAGCAACTGGTCCTGGAGTCATTTCCACCACTGCCAATATATCTATGAATTCATTTAATGTAAGCCATCCATGAACATCTATTATTTCTTTTTGTATTAATGGCAGCATAGCATATCCGCCGCCAAAACTAAATGCCCCAATTTTTAAAAATGATACGAAAAGCTTCCATATAGTCATATTCTTTTCTCCCTATTCTTAAAATATATAATTGAGCCAAATGCGGCTATTAGTATTATAATTATTGGACTTACATTAAATACAAATACTCCTAAAACAGTAAGTAAAGCTCCTGCTATTACAAAAATATTAAGTTTCATATTTTTCCCCAATTTATATACTGCGGAAAATATCAAAGCAGCAACTGCTGGTCTTATGCCCAGAAATACTTTTTCCACTATAGGATTTTGTCTGAATCCCCAGAAGAACTTTACAACTAAAAGTATAATTGTAAATGAAGGAATGATCGTCCCCAATGTACAAAACATAGCACCTTTAAAACCTGCTACCTTATATCCAACATAGGTACTGGTATTAATAGCTACAGGTCCTGGAGTCACCTCTGCTATAGCCAATATGTCAATGAATTCTTCTGTCGTCAGCCACCTATTTTCATCCACCACTTCCCTTTGAATTAAAGGAAGCATGGCATATCCTCCTCCAATAGTAAATGCTCCTATTTTGAAAAATACCCAAAATAATTTCAATAGCTCCCCCATTAGAATCATACTCCTTATTATTTAATACCTAAAACTACTCTATCATGACCTTGCAGATCCTTTAGAATAAATACTTCTCTAAATCCTTCCTTAATTAAAATATCCCTAACGCTCTTGCCTTGATTATATCCAATTTCGTATATCAAAAGTCCATTATCCTTTAGATATCTTTTACTCTCAGGTGTAATTCTTTTATAAAAGTCTAAACCATCAAATCCCCCATCTAAAGCAATTCTGGGTTCAAAATCCTTTACTGTAATATCAAGGCTTTGGATTTCTTCAGTTGAGATATATGGTGGATTAGACACTATAATTTGAAATTGTTTTTCTAAGTCAAGAGTTTCTATAGCTTTGAATAAATCTCCTTTATAAAAATTAACATTGGACAATCTAAGATTATCCTTATTAATATTTGCTACTTTAATAGGAATGTCTGAAATATCCACTCCATAAACAAAGGCATTTTTACAGTAGTTAGCAATACTTAAAGAAATAGCTCCACTGCCAATTCCCAAATCTAGGACTTTAATTTCCATATCTTTATATTTTATATTTATATAATCTATAATATACTCTACTAAAATTTCAGTATCTGGTCTAGGAACTAAAACCCCCTCTTCTAGATAAAAATTCAATCCCATAAACTCTCTTTCACCTAATATATACTGTATAGGGTATCCATCTGCTCTTTTATTTACAAGTTCTAAAAACTTATCTTCAACTTCCTCCGGCACTTCCCTTTCTCCATAAGTATATATATATGCTTTATCCACATCTAACAATTTACATAATATTAGAATTGAATCTAAAATAGGAGCCTTAGATCTTTTTAATAAATCAGTTATGGCTACCATTTATCCTCATCCTTATTATCTGTTAAAACTGCCTTTAAAGATTCTATAGCTACTTCAATTTGCTCACCATCAGGTTCCTTTACTGTGGCTAACCTTTGAATCATTAAACCTGGATAAGATAAAAAATAAGCCAATCTAGAATTACTCTTTCCAATAAGCTTATTGATTTCATAAGATATACCTGCTATTACAGGAAACATCAAAATTCTTATAATAAATCTTTGCAATGGACTTGGCCAGCCAAAAAATGATAATACTAATATACTGATGATCATTACCATAAATAAAAAGCTGGTTCCGCATCTTGGATGAAGAATTGGGTATTTCTTTACATTTTCAACTGTTAGTTCTTCTTCATTCTCATAACAATGTATAGTCTTATGTTCCGCTCCATGATATTCAAATACCCTTTTTATATCTTCAAATTTTGATACTCCTATTATATATATTAGAAATATTATTATTCTAACTAAACCTTCTATAAGATTTAATCCTATAGGACTATTAATTTTATTTTTAAACAAATTCGTTAAAATAGTAGGGATTATCATAAATATTCCTATGGCAAGTGCAATGGAACTAATAATAGCAAAAAACATTTCAACATCTTCTGCTTTATCTTTAAATATCTTTTGTGTAAAACTTTCCTTAGCAGGCCCTTCTTCTTCATCTTCAAAAAATTCTGCTGAGTACATTAAAGCTCTAGTTCCAAACATCAATGCTTCTATAAGTCCTACTACTCCCCTAAGAAATGGTAATTTAAATAATTTATGCTTCATACCTAAGGTATTTAATCTTTCTTTTTTTACCTCAATTTCTTTATCAGGTTTTCTGACAGCAATGGCTATATCCTTTGGTCCACGCATCATAACCCCTTCAATTAATGCTTGGCCTCCAATACTTGTAATATGCTTTGGTGTTCTATCTAAATTCTTTATCTTCATATCATTTCACCACCATTCTGGTAATTATCAACTTTAATTCCATATATGCAGAATATTTTCATTACAATCTATATGTCTAAATATTAATGTCTGAATATTAAAAAAATTAAAAAATAAAGGTTAGTTGCACAAGCATCTAACCCAGTTTTCTGAAGAAATTAGTCCATGTTGTATTTTTTCTTGAATTTTTCAACACGTCCACCACGTTCAACAAATTTTTGACGACCTGTAAAGAATGGATGACATTCTGAACAAATTTCAACTCTCAATTCATCTTTTACTGAACCTGTTTTAAAAGTGTTTCCACATGCACAAGTTACAGTAACCTCTTTATAATCTGGATGAATATCCGCCTTCATTCCTTTCACCTCTCTTCAACTGCTAGTTTATAGCAAAAAAACATTTTTTCATAATTCAACCATTAAATTATAGCATATAAATTTTTTCTTTTCAACTAAAACCAAATTTTATTTCTCATCTCATCTATAAATATATCATTATTTTTGGTCTTTACCAAATTTTCTATTAAATTCTCAGTTACATCCTGTGTAGATGCATTACCCATAGCCTTTCTTATGCCCCAAATAGTTTCAAGTTCTTTTTGAGATAAAATCAATTCTTCTCTTCTAGTACCTGATTTATTAATATCCACAGCTGGGAAAATTCTCTTTTCAGATAATTTTCTATCTAAATGGATTTCCATATTTCCTGTACCTTTAAATTCCTCAAATATAACATCATCCATACGGCTGCCAGTTTCTACCAAAGCAGTAGCTAGAATAGTCAATGATCCTCCCTCTTCTAGATTCCTTGCAGCTCCAAAAAACCTCTTAGGTTTATGTAAAGCCCCTGGGTCTAATCCTCCTGAAAGAGTTCGTCCAGTAGCTGGTATAGTTAGGTTATATGCCCTAGCAAGTCTTGTAATACTGTCTAATAAAACTACTACATCTTTTCCATGTTCTACTAATCTCTTTGCTCTTTCTAGTACAATTTCTGCAACCTTTGTATGATGTTGTGGCAGCTCATCAAAGGTTGAATATACTACATCTCCTTTTACAGACCTTTTCATATCAGTTACCTCTTCAGGTCTTTCATCTATTAATAATACAATAACTTCCACTTCTGGATGATTCTTTTCTATTGAATTTGCCACCATTTTAAGCAAAGATGTTTTTCCAGCCTTTGGTGGAGACACTATCATACCCCTTTGTCCCTTACCAATAGGTGCGATTAAATCAATCATTCTAGTTGCTAACTCAGAGGAATTTGTTTCAAGCTCCAACCTTTTAGTTGGATAAATGGGAGTCAAACTATCAAAATTAGGTCTTTTGGTGCAGGTTTCCGGATGCATTCCGTTAACTGATTTGATATAAAGAAGAGCTTTGTATCTTTCTCCAGGATTTGGGTCTCTAGTAACACCAAAGATTTTATCTCCTGTCCTTAATCTAAATCGTCTAATTTGAGATGGTGAAATATATATATCCTCATCACCTGATAAATAATTATCTGATCTTAAAAATCCATAACCATCTGTGTGTAATTCAAGGATTCCTTCGGCTCCATTTATAGTATCCATATTTTCCAATTCTTCCGTAACCTTATCAGGTAAATCCTCAGTTTCAATATCCTTAATATCTATTGTTATTTCATTTTCATTTGATACTTCCTTCTCGTCTTGCTTTTCTTCAGAAGCATAACTTTGAAGTATCATATCTATTAGCTCATCCTTCTTATATTTATAAGGACTGGCTATACCTTGGGATTTTGCGATTTCCCTTAGGTCACTTATCTTCTTATCCGACAGATCGTGTTCCGTCAAATATATACACCCCTTTCGTTTTTAAATTGACAATTGACAACGAAAACATAGATTTTTAACATTGTCAAAAATCTATGCTGTAATCTTTAATTGTCAATTGCCACTTGTCAATTTTCCGTTGTTAATTATGAGTCTACTGCATAAGTTTATTTAGCATACTCTGGCTTTTTATCCAATTTGTGAGTAGCTTCTATAAACCTAATTGTACCTGTTTCTGCTCTTAAAACCAAAGTATGAGTTGAAGCAACATTGTTTTCTAAATATTTAACACCTTGGAGCAATTCTCCATGGGATACTCCTGTAGCGGCAAAAACAACTTCATCTCCCTTAACTAGATCGTCTGTTTTATAGACTTTATTTAAATCAGCACCCATTTCTATACATCTTTTTCTTTGTTCCTCAGTTACAGGGTGTAAAATACCTTGGAATTCTCCACCCATACATTTTAGTGCAGCAGCTGTAATAACGCCTTCAGGAGCTCCTCCTATACCTACCATCATATCTACACCTGTATGCTCAAAACATGTGTTGATTGCAGCAATAACATCTCCATCAGTAATCATTCTAATTCTTGCTCCAGCTTTCCTTATACCTGCTACTAAATCACTATGTCTTGGTCTATCAAGCATAGTTATTGTGACTTCCGATACATCCTTATCTAAAGCTTTAGCTACTTTAGCAATATTCTCTTCTATTGGAGCATTAATATCTATAACTCCTGCTGCCTTTGGTCCTACAGCTATTTTATTCATATATGTGTCTGGAGCATGAAGCATACAGCCTCTTGGAGCTATAGCCACTACAGAAACAGCATCTGGACGGCCATATGCAATAGAGTTAGTTCCATCAAGTGGGTCCACTGCAATGTCCACCTTTAAGCTATCCTCTCCAGCAATACCTATTTGCTCACCAATATATAGCATAGGAGCTTCGTCTATCTCACCTTCACCAATAACTACAACCCCGTCTATATTTACAGTATCAAACATACGTCTCATAGCATCAACAGCAGCTTGGTCTGCTGCATTTTTATCTCCTCTGCCTAATAGCTTTGCACTGGCCAATGAAGCGGCTTCAGTTACCCTCGCTAAATTCAAAGCCAAATTTCTATCCATTTTAACACTCCCTATTTAGTTTGTAAACTATCCCAATCCTTTAAAAATTTATCTATACCGATATCAGTTAAAGGATGATTTAGCATTTGTATAAATACCTTATATGGTATAGTTGAAATATGTGCTCCAGCCTTGGCAGCATCTAATACATGAATAGGATGTCTAATACTTGCCGCAATTATTTCAGTATCTATATTGTGCATATTAAATATTTGGATTATATCTTCAATAATATAAATTCCTTCATTTCCAATATCATCAAGTCTTCCAACAAATGGGCTAACATAAGTAGCACCTGCTCGAGCAGCAAGCAAAGCTTGACTAGCTGAAAAAATTAAAGTTACATTAGTCCTTATTCCCTCACTAGCTAGAACTTTTACTGCCTTTAATCCTTCCTTAGTCATAGGAATTTTAATAACAATATTAGGATGAATTTCCACTAATTCCCTAGCCTCTTTTAACATCCCTTCTTTGTCTAAAGAAATAACCTCGGCACTAATAGGTCCATCTACAATATCAGCAATTTCTTTAACGACTTCCTTGAAATCTCTACCTTCTTTAGCAATTAAGCTAGGGTTAGTAGTGACTCCACAGATAACTCCTAGTTCATCTATTTCCTTTATTTCATCTATATTTGCAGTATCTATAAAAAGTTTCATACTCTTTCCCCCTTATTCAATTAACAATTATCAGAGAACAATCAATAGCTATTGTACTAGAAGATTAAAAGTTAAATATTATTCTCAAGAATCTTAAGAATAATATTTATCTTCATTTTTCAATTTATAATTTATCCTTTTTCAAATATTGTTAATTGAGAACTATCTCTATGCTCTTCCTACTGAACCAAATATCTTCATCTTTTCTATTATTTTTTCCTTCATTTGAGTTTTTGCAGGAGTTAATATCTTTCTTGGATCAATATTATCTGGATTAGCTTTAATGAAATCCTTTACCCCATTGGCAAAAGCAATTCTAAGATCTGTATCTATATTGATTTTACAAATTCCCAATGGAATAGCTTTCTTTAAAGCCTCTTCAGGAACACCTGATGAACCATGTAATACTAAAGGAATACCAACTTTATCTCTAATTACTTCTATTCTATTAAAATCAAGCTTTGGTTCTCCTTTATATACTCCGTGGGCAGTACCAACAGCTATAGCTAAGAAGTCTACATCTGTTTCATTTACAAATCTTAAAGCTTCATCAGGATCAGTGAAAGTAGCATCTCTTTCATCTACAGTTATATGGTCTTCAGTACCGCCGATTTTTCCTAGTTCTGCTTCAACAGAAACACCTACAGCTTTAGCTACTTCTATTACTTTCTTAGTATATGCAATATTTTCATCTAAAGCAAATCTAGAACCATCAATCATAACAGAAGTAAATCCATGTCTAATACATAGCATTACCTGATCAAAATCAGTACCATGATCTAAATGTAGTGCTACTGGTACTTTAGCATTTCTACCAGCTATTTTACCTAAACCAGCAATATATTCTATACCAGCATATTTAATTCCACCTTGACTAGCTTGAAGGATAACAGGAGAATTAGTTTCCTCTGCTGCTTCTATAATAGCTTGAACTATCTCCATATTATTAACATTAAAAGCACCAACGGCATATCCATTTTTCTGAGCATCTAATAACAATTCTCTTCCTGTAACTAACATTTGATTACCTCCATTTTTCTTATTATATACTATTATATCAGATTTCAAAACTATTAGAGTAACAAATTTGGATAAAAGAGATAAAATAAATAACTAATATTATAATAAATAAAGCAATGCTTTCCTTGTATTTATCTTTTAAATTGACAAAATAGATTTTTATTATTAATCTTATAAATTCCCACACATTCCCAAATCCTATGCCCACTTTACTTATGTAACATATAGATATATCATTTCCAATATTCCAAATTAAATAAAATAAGTATCATTTTTGGTGCCAGGCACCAAAAATGATACTTATTTTATTTAAACCTTATTTGTTTAACTTTTGAACTTAGCTATATATACATTTAATTCTTCTCCTAATTCAGATAAGCACTGGCTAGCAGAGGATATTTCTTCCATTATTAATGTTTGTTTCTCCATTAATGAATAAATATTTTTTATCTGTGCAGATTCAAACTTTCCAATATCCTGTGCTTGATTAAATTCTTTAATGATTTTCTCAGATTCTTGAATAATTAATTTTATATGACTAATTAATTGTTCATCCTTAATTAAATCCCTTTCCGCAATAAGCTTATTTGTATCACTATATAAATTTTCCATCGATATAACCAGCCCTGATATTTTCTTCATCTGCATATCATTTATTTCTGCAATATTAGCCGAGTTCTCTGACATATTATCTGTGTCAATACTGGATCTATGAGATAATGCTGCTAATTCATCTGAAAAAGTAGATATCTTGCTTGAAATAATAGTTAAATCTGCTAAAAAACCTCTTAAGCTTATAATTATCATCTCAAAAGCCTTAAACATTCTCCCTATCTCATCTCGCATATTTAAATATTTTTCATCAGCGTCATGAGTAATATCTAACTGAGCCATCTGTTCAATATAATTAGTTGCAACTTTTATCGGCTTAGATATTGAATTTCCTAAAATAAAAGTTAATAATACAGATATTAAAGTCAACACAATAGCTAATATAATAGAACTATCTACAATCCTATCAAGTGGCTTCATTACCTGTTTTACAGAAACAGCTAACCCTATATCCCATCCGGTAAATCCCAAGTCAGTATATAACAGGAACTTTTCTTCACCATCATAGTCTACAATACTTCTTAATTCCTTTTTGCCAACTTGCCTCATAGCTATATCATCACCATAAATAGTATCTATACTTGTTAACCCCTTATCTTTTGAATAAAGAAATTCTTTATTAGGATGCGCAAGAATATTACCATTATTGTCAACTAAAAAACCATAACCTTCTTCTAATGGCCTAGATTCATTGATAATATTTACAATATGCTCTATGGCTATGTCCGAACTCAATACTCCAACTATTTTACCTTCTATCCTAATTACCCTAGAAAGAGTGACTATTACCTCTCCATGATTTGAATCTACATAGGGAGATGATATTGTAATTTCATCACTTTCTATTGCTTTTTTATACCACTCTCTCTCAGCTACGTTATAATCTCCATCTGGCTCCCAGATTCCTACACCCCTTACCAAAACATTATCTGGAAAAGCAATATAATATTCCTTAATATCAGGATTCTTTTGATTCTTATAATTAAAGTATTCCACAAGATTTACTTTATCAAAATTATTTCTATATATTATTTCGTCGTAAAGCTCGTCCAGTATTCTTGCTTGAGTAGAAAACCACCCCTCTATCTCTGCTGCATGTTTATTAGAAATCTCCTCTAGCTTCTCAAAAGTTTGTTCCTTAATATTCTCCGATAGTATCTTATAACTAATAACTGTTGCTAAAAGAATACTGCAAATGCACATAATACAGCTTATTAAGATAACCTTTGTTCTTATGCTCTTCATAGTTTCCCCCCAACTCAATGTAAATAAATAATTTATATATCTATGGTCTTATATTTATAGAAATCTTTGATTTCTTATTTATAAATTCTATTATTTTGTCAATTTTTTCATCGTTTATTACAAGTTTCTTAACCATAGGTTCCTTAATAAAGAATATGGTACTATTATGTTTTTGTTTTACTATGGTTATCTCATCCATATCATTAAACTCAAGGCATTCTTTTCTACTAAATAAAAACCCCCTATATGTATATACAATTCCATTATCCGATAGGTAAATATTTTTGTGATAAGTACTATAAAACAATAATAGAATCCCTACAGCTAGTTTAAGTGATTGTTTATCTTTTATTCCAATAAACACTAACAACAATCCAAAAATTAGGCTCAAACCCTTATACAAGGACTCATCCTTAGACTTTTCATTTATCTTAATTTCCTCCATAAGCATCCCCTCATATAATTATTTAATAGTATCTCATATTTATTTATATAATAAACATCACATATACTCTTCTATTATAACTTAAATATACAAAAGCCCCAAATAATTTGAGGCTTTTATACTAAATTTTTAGCTTGCTTTGATATTATCTGTTTTCTTCTCGTCTTTATAGAAAACAGCGATTTTAAGATAAGCAAATATTATTGCCAATATTGGATTGATTAAATTCATAAATGCATATGGTAAATATGAAAACGTAGCTACACCTAAGGTAGCTGCCTGATATGCCCCGCATCCATTCCAAGGACATAGTGCCGACCACATTGTACCCCCATCCTCTAAAGTTCTCGATAAATAACTCCTACTTAAGTTTCTATCATCATATGCCTTAGCATACATTCTGCCAGGAACCATAATAGCTAAATATTGATCTGTCAATACAAAGTCGCATATTATTCCTGTTATAATCGTTAAAGATACCAAGCCTCCTAAGGATTTAACCTTCTTAACCAACTTTCCTAATATTACTTCTGTAAATCCAGCTTTCTCTAAAATCCCGCCAAAGGCTAGAGCAAATATAATAAGTGATATAGTCCACATCATAGAATCTATTCCACCACGATTTAACAATTTATCTACTACTGCAACTCCTGTATCAGCTTTGAATCCATAATGAAAGTTTGAAAGTATTTCGCCTAAGTTTCTTTCTTGAAAGACCATTCCAAAAACTCCTCCTAATCCTGCAGCAGCTAATAATGATGGAATTCCTGGAATCTTCTTGACAGCTGCAAATATTACAAATAGCGGTGGAATAAGTAACCAAATATTAATATTAAAATTTTCTAAAATAGTAGCTCTAATTAATTCAACCCTACCAGGATCATAATCGCCACCTCCAGCTTTCAGTCCGATAACTCCATATATCACTAAGGCTATTAAAAAACTTGGCAATGTTGTAGATATCATAGCTCCAACATGACTATAAAGTGGAGTCTCGGCAGTAGCTGCTGCAACATTTGTGCTATCTGAAAGGGGTGATAATTTATCGCCAAAATATGCACCGGATATTACCATTCCTGCCGCTAAAGCTGGATTAATTCCTAAACCAGATGCAATGCTCATAAGTGCTATTCCTACAGTACCAGAGGATGTCCAAGAACTACCCGTAGCAACAGAAACTATTGCACATAAGATTGCACCTGTAGGTAAAAATATTTTTGGAGAAATCATTCCCAATCCATAATAAACCATTGCAGGAACTGTACCTGCTGAAACCCAACTTCCAATTAACATCCCTACTATCATAACAATAATAAGTGCTTCAAGTGCTCTATGAACGCTTTCTAATATACCTCCCAATATGCTATTCCATGAATGTCCAACTCTAGATGCCATAAAGGCAGCTAGAATACTAGCTAGCACAATTGGAATATGAGGTTCTAACTTATATTCTAGTATCCCAATTATGATTATTACCATCATACCTACGATTGGAACTAATGCTTCCCACAGCTTAGGAACTCTAGCTTCTTTTGGTCCTTTTAACTCTTTCATTATACTCCTCCTAAATTTATAATTTTAATTCACCATCGTAGTAATGCAACAATCATGCCTATTATAAATATTTTTCACTATGCAATATACTAGTAATTTCAATGTCTCGTTCTCATCTATTATTCTTCTTTAAATAAGGTTTTGCCAAATACTTAGCACTTATTAGTACTTTGAAAATTATTAACATGGTAATCCTCTATTTTATGTATAAAAAAATAATTGCCAATAACTTAGCAAATGCTAAATAATTGGCAATTATCCTAATTCCATTTTCTTAATTTTATATTGTAATGTCTGTCTTTTAATTCCTAATATTTTTGACGCCTCAGATACATTACCTTTTGTAATGTTTAAAGCATTTTTTATAATTATCTTTTCAAATTCGATTATTTTTTGATGATAATTTAGATTATCAAGTTCAAGGTTAAGGGATTCTATATCCAGCATATTTTCTTGCATATAATGTGGTAAATGTTCTAGTTTTACAATATCTACACAGGCTGCATTTAGAAGAATATAGCTAACAACATTTTTTAGCTCTCTCACATTGCCCTGCCATGGATATTCTCTAAAAAAGTTTTTTACTGTTATTGATATTTGTGGTTCTCTAACCTTAATTTCCTTGCTTTCTCTTTTGATAAATATTCTAGTCAAATAATCAATATCTGACTTTCTTTGTCTTAATGGAGGTATATTAATATATATAGGTCCTAGTCTATAGTATAGATCCTCCCTAAGTCGATTTTCCTTTATTAAAATCTCTGGTTTTTCATTGGTAGTGCAAATAACTCTAACATCTACTTCAATATCTTTTTTTCCACCTATTCTTCTAACACGACCTTCTTGTAAAACTCTCAATAATTTCGCCTGCAAAAAAATCGGAAGAGAGTTCAGTTCATCTAAAAGTAACGTTCCCTCATTAGCCTGCTCAAATAAACCTTGTTTTTCAACTGCTCCAGTGAAACTACCTACTTCTGTTCCAAAAAATATTGACTCTAGCAAACTTTCTGGAATAGCAGCACAATTTTGAGCTACAAATGCTTTATTTCTTCTTGAACTCATATTATGAATACTCTGAGCTACTATTTCTTTACCTGTTCCTGTTTCACCACATATTAATACATTATAATCATATAAGGAGATATGCTTAATGTTTTCTATTAAAGCTATCATATTCTTTTCTATAGTAAGAAAATCATCAAATACATAACTTGTTGAATTTTTATAGATATGAGCATCAGGTTTTCTTACATCGTCTTTTATATCTTTGGAAATATAATTTAATAAATCTCCAAAGGAACTTTCTGTTTTTATATATTCAATTGCTCCAACAATTTTTTCATCTTGAACAATTGGAATATTAGTGGTAACTAAATATATTATTCTTCCTTTATCATCAAACTGAACCTTAACTTTATTATTTATAGATTTACCAGTTTCTACACAATTAATTAATGTACTGAAACTTCCTTTTAGATTTTCATGCACCTGAAGCATGTGTTTTCCTAACATATCTTTTGCATTTATACCTGTTATTTTTTCCATTATGCCATTACAATAGATAATTATCCCATTTTCATCAATAACTCTTATTCCAATATCAACATTTTCTAATACATAACATGAGATACGTTCTTTATCTATTTCTGAAATAAAATCAACCCCTTTTATTTCATTGAATACATGTCCAATAGATTAACTGTATATTTAGATAATACCGAGGAAAATCTCCTCGGTATTAGTTTCATCTATCTCTTTTTAAGTCCTAATATTTCTCTAGCTTCGTCTGGAGTAGCTATTTCTCTACCTAATTCCTTAGCTATTCTTACGATCTTTTCAACTAATTCACCATTTGACTTAGCTAATACTCCTTTTTCTATATATACATTGTCTTCAAAACCTACTCTAACATGTCCACCCATGACAATAGCAACAGCTCCTAATGGAAATTCATGTCTGCCTATTCCTGATACAGTCCAAGTGGAACCTGTTGGAATACTGTCTACCATAAATGATAAGTCCCTAACTGTTGCAGCCATTTGTACACCTAGTACAAAGTCAAAATGCATTGGCTCTTTTATAAATCCTTGTTTTGCATATTTAATTGCATAATCAACCATGCCTTTGTCAAATACTTCTATCTCTGGTTTAACTCCTCTTTCGATCATAAGTCTACCAAAGTTCTTAATAGTATTTTCAGTATTTACAAATACTTCATCTCCACCAAAATTACATGTACCACAATCTAGAGTTGCCATCTCTGGTCCTAATTCTGTTGGTTGAAGTCTTTCTTCATCTGTCATACCTACTGCTCCACCTGTTGAAGGCTGAATAATAACATCAGGACATCTCTTATAGATTTCATCCATACAAGCCTTAAATCTAGACTTATCTTGAGTTGGAGTACCATCATCTTCTCTAACATGGAGGTGAATTATACTTGCACCAGCTTTATATGCTAATTCTGCTTCCCTACCAATTTCCTCTACAGTATAAGGGATCGCTGGATTATTTTCTTTAGTTACTTCTGCACCACAAATCGCCGCAGTAATAATCAATTTTTCCATTAAAACTCCCCCTATTTTCTTATCTTATCCTTTGGAACTAAACAAGTTCCTTCGGCTATACATACAACCACTGGTTCTTCTAGTACATCGCATGCAGATGGACTAATATCTGGTCTAGGTACTATAACCTTTCTAGCTTCAAATACCATCTTTCTAGAAGTATTTCCTACCTTAACAATCTCTCCCACCGCTTCAATATAATCGCCCGCATATACTGGAGCTTTAAATTCTACTTTGTCATAGGCCACAAATAAGCCCTCATCTCCGTCATGTCTAATAAGTAATTCTGTAGCAACATCTCCAAATAATGCCAGCATTCTAGCACCGTCTACTAAATTTCCACCATAATGAGCATCTTGACTGCTCATTCTAAGTCTAATCATTGCTTTTTCCATATTGTCTCCTCCATTACTTATATACTTAAGTTCATTATATCATATTGACAATATAGTAACAAGATACTGAATATTACTATTTTTTAAACTAATATTTTACTATATATATCAATTAATTCATCATTAAATGTTGAATAAAGCAATAAATTGTCCACCTTTATATCTTCATCTTTCATTATCTCTTCAAATAATATCCCGTACCCTTCTAGCTGTGCATTGTAGTTTCTTCTAAGGATTTCTCTATTAAAACAGATATCTGTCTTATAATCAATTATTGTCCAACTTCCATCCTTAGATTTTATTACTAAGTCCATTACTCCATTAATTAGTATAATTTTATTATATTTTTTTACCATCATAATTTGTTCTCTAGGTATTAAATTTGATAGTTTCCATAAAATCTCTCTATCTTTTTTGTCTATGGCCATAGTAAAGGATAGCTCACTAAATACTTTATCTGAATTTCTAAAGATTTCTATAATATCTTCATTGTTTATGAAATTATTTAATACTCTTTTTACATATTTATAAACCCTTCTTTTAATAATCAATCTAGCTTCATTATTTTCTTTTTCCATAATGGCAGAAACAGCCAAGTCCATAGAAGGATAGAATAATCCAATATTTGTTCTATTTATTTCTAAGTTATCTATATTCTCATTAACAGAAACTTTTACTGCATAGTCTATTATATTATTATTTATATCATTAAAATTTTTGCTATTTTTTATTAAAATCTCCATAGCCCTATGAATAATAATTCCATATCCCTTGCCCCTAGGACTATAGGGAATAAATTTCGACTTTGATATTCTAGTACTTTGGAATTTAGGACTCCTATATATAATAGTTTTTTCCATGAAATTTACCTCATCCTTGATGTCTTTAACTCTTTCAAACTCTGAAGGTGTTATTTTAAAATAACTTGGACTGGATATTTCCTTTAATCTAATCAATTCCTTAGTAATTTGGATTTCCTTTCTCTTCTCCTTAGACAATTTTATTTCTCTTTTTATATTTTCTATTCTTTTTTCCGATTTTATTTCGTTTTCTATATTATTAGATAGAGGATATAGAAAGTTCTTCTCTTCCATGGCATTTGACACAATCAAAGTGGATTTAGCTCTAGTAGCCGCTACATATAAAAGCCTATCTATTTCTGCTTCTTTAAAAAGTTTTTCCACTTCCTTTCTTTCCATCTCTTTTGGTCCAATTATATTATGGTTCTTTGAATATGCTATAAATCCTATACTATTACCTTCATTATCCTTTTCAACATAATGGGTATTAGATAAAATGCTTTTCTTTTTATCTCCTCCAACTAATATAACTATATTTGCCTCTAATCCCTTTGACTTATGAATATTCATTATTCTTATGGCATTCTCTGCTTCTTTCTTATTTATTGGCAATTCATAGTTTACCTTTGTAGATATTAAATTTTTTAATTCTTCCCTTAATTCATATATACTTCCACAGCTTTTAGATTTTAAAATTTCTATAGTTTGTCCAAGGGCTGACTCAGCATCTCGAATTTCTATATTTGTATATTCCCTATGGATATCATAGACTCCAATTTGGTTTTCTATAATCCTTTCAATGAAAGGGATTGGTCTAAGTTCTTTTGATAAATTAGCTAGATCGTTTAGATAGAGAAATGCTTTTTTTATACTTGGATGCTGTATCTTATCAATCTTATTTTTAGAAAAAATAAATTGAGATAAATCCCTATATTTCTCCATAAACAAATTTATAGTTTCCAATTCTAAATAGAAAGAGTTTCTCAAAACTGATACCAATTTTACATTATCCCTATAATCCACTAGGGCATCAATTAAAATAAATAAGTTCAATATCTCCCTAGTATCTCCCAAATTTTTCTCACCTGCCAATAAAGCCGATATGCCTTTATTTTTCAATGCCTTAAGGTATAGACCTGTTTCTTCATTGGTCTTTGTGAGAATCATTATATCACCTTCTTTTACCTTCCTATTTACATTGTAATAATCTTTTTCTCCATTTTTTATTCCATCTTTTAGTTTCTTTACCTTCTCCGTTATGACATAACTTTCTAAAATATCTTCTACTATATTAGCAACATATTCTGGTTCTTGACTCTCTGGATAATTATATTGATAAATCCCATTTATACTTTTATCCTCTCCCTGTAAAAAATCATCCCATAAACTTAATATATTCTTAAATCCTGCCTGTATATTAGTGGCATCTTCTTCAAATCCAAATAAGTCCTCATTTTTCTTTTTAAATGTAGATTCTACCCAATTACATACATTATCAGAAGACCTAAAATTAATATCTAAATATATGACTTCTCCATTATTTTTAATTATTTCTTTTACTTGATTATATATAGTAATATCTGCCCTTCTAAATCTATATATAGATTGTTTTGGATCACCTACTACAAACAGAGAACCAGGTATAGGTTTACAATTATGCCAATGTATATCATCATGCTCCCCAGTCAAATAAAGTATAAGTTCTGCCTGCATAGGATCTGATAGCGATAGGTAAATCTTTGAGACAATCTCCGACTTTTCCCCCGCTCCACACCGTACGTGAGAGTTTCCCCTCATACGGCGTTCCATCGAATACACCTTACTAATTTAAATGGTACAATTACCGACTTTTATACGAAGTTTGTTAATTTTATCTATCTCTTTTTTGCTAATATTTAATAATTTGAGATATTTTTCAATAGTTTCTGTTTTAGTGGCGTGTATTAATTTATGGCAGTTTTTTAATATAAAGGTTAGATTCTCATATGCATCTGTTCCGCCTAACTCTCTTGGCTTCTTATGATGGACTTCCATATCTCCTATTTCCAATGGTCTTCCAGTTATAGCACATTTTCCATTTTGTCCACAGTATAGTGAGATTCTATTGTCATTATATTCAATGCTTTCATCTCTTACTGGATTATACATCAGGTAATTTAATACTCTGATATTTATTTTGTTTAGTTGTGCATGTATTAACCTTCTACCTTCCTCCGTATAATCACAGATTTCTTGTGAAAAATTCCATGGAGGTTTTGTTTTTATCATTGATATTGGAAAAAGAATTTGTCCAAGCAAGAATGTCTTCTTACCTTTATGATTGCTATAGAATTTTGTATATGCCTTTGTAATTACACCACTTTTGGTTCGTATTTTACTTGTTCGGTTTTTAAGGTTCTTTTTGACTAAGAAATCGATTTGTGCGAAATCTTTGGATACATGTGTTGCTACGCTATAATACTGCTGTCTGCCTAAAATTGAAGCATTAAACTTATTGACATCAGTTTTTAATTGCGATTTTTGCATCCTTTTAATACTGCTTATGAATTGCTTGATAACTTTGTCTTTTGCTTTATAACTCATATAGGATTTAACTACATACCTTTTGCCTTTGGGAACTACTTTAAGTCTTATGCCTAAGAACTCAGTATAGTTTTTCTTTAAGTTTGTGATTTTAGATTTTTCAGGGCTAATATCTAATCCCAGTCTTTCTTTTAACCACTGTTTAGTAGCTTCAATAACTTTGACTGCTGTATCATAGTCTCTACAGAATATTTTAAAATCGTCTGCGTATCTTACGATAAACATTTCTTTAAGATTGGTTTTTCTAAGAGCCAAGTATTTAGGGGCTTTATCTATAATAATTTTCCCACTTGGTTTCTTTTTATTGGTTACAAGTTTACTTCTGGTTTTTAAATTTTCCCATTGACTTGCTATCCACCAATCTAATTCATTTAGCACTATATTTGATAGTAATGGAGAGATGATTCCTCCTTGTGGTGTACCTTTATCAGGTATTCCAACACCTTTTATTTCTGCCTTAAGCATTTTGGAGATAATTGATATTAATCTCTTATCCCTTATGCCCAGAGTCCACATTTGCTTAAGAAGCTTTCCATGATTTACATTATCAAAGAACCCTTTAATGTCTATATCAACTACATAATGCAGTTTGTTTATATTTGCTAATGTCATGGCTCTTGAAATTGCGTGATGGGCACTTCTGTTAGGTCTGAATCCATAACTATGATTATAAAATTTTGCTTCACAGATAGGTTCTAATATTTGCAATATACATTGCTGTATTAATCTATCCTCTATCGTTGGAATTCCCAACGGTCTTATACCTCCAGTAGGTTTCGGTATTTCTACTCTTCTAACTGGATGTGGCTTATAGTTACTTAGTCTTCCCTTAACGTAATCCACAAGCTTTTGTGGTTCGTTTTCAGCAATTTCTACTATCGTATTTTCATTTGTGCCTTTTGTTTTACTACCTTTATTTCTTTTTATATTTCTGTAGGCTAACTGTATGTTTCTGTCATCTGTAATTAGTTCCAGGAGTTTTGTAAAGTTGTAATTTCTTTTACTCTTTTCGTATAAGTCATCAAACATACCTTGTAAATCATAATACTCATTATTTCTTAGCTTTTTCTTTTTCTTCGTATTTTTCCCTGTCATCATTAGTCAACTAATCACCTCATCTTTCGAATTGGTTTTCGTTTCTTTTAGTCATACTCGAACCTAATGAATATTGCACTTTTAAATTTTCGTGTATATTTCGACTTGTGGCTATCCCTCCACGACTTATTATCATCGCTTCATTGGTACTGTGCCACTACTTTCACCAGTGTTAAGATAAGTTATAGCAGACTTCTCCTTTCTTTATCAACAATTCATCGATGGCAAGCTCTCCTTGTCACTGGCTTACCACGTTCCTACATTCCTATCTTTGCATATGCTTTTAGGTTTCCCTCTGAGCCTGTTAGCTTGATAGTGCCTGTAACACTATAAGGTATTTCATAAAGACAACTTCTTACTTTACCTCACTAACCTTACAATAGTAAGAATACCATTTCTGATATTTATTCCTTTAGACCCTTTCATTCGGGATTTCGTCAGTATACTTTTTCATAGTATACGATTCTCACCATGAGCATTTTATAGACATCCGACCTATAGGTTGCGACATCCACCTCTGGACATTGTTCCTGTAAGATTGCTCTTACTTAGGGCAACTCTCAGCCGACTTCACCGAGCTTATAACATCTTCATTCTTGCAAATCCGATGCTATTCGGAGTATTAATGGGACCCTTCAGGGCGTTACCCCTTCATTTGATACCTCGGAATGTAAGTTCTCCCATCTAATGATGGTGAATAGCCTTTTCAGCTATTAACGTGTCGCACTATCCTGAAATTCATCTATATAAAAATATTTATATTTGTTCTTAAAATACTTTCTAGCCAATGAAGATTCCTTAATTAATGTGGATGCTTTATATAATAGTTCATTAAAAGTAAGTTTCCCTTCATATTTTTCCCTCTTATAGTCTACAACCATATTGATAAAATCTGTACAAGTATTATATACAATAGCATTTAATCTAAAATAAATATTATAAATTCTTTCTATAAACCTTTTATATTCTTCTGCACCATTGGAATTCCAATGCTTTTTACTAATAACCTTCTCAAATATCTTTTCTATGTCGAATTCTTCTTTTCCATATTCTTTTAGAAGATTATTGGAATAATATATTAGATCTTCCCCTTCCCTTAATATAGAAGAGAATAGCTTTGCAATATTAGAATTATTTTTAAAAGGCTCTATACTTAAATATTCATATTCTTTCTGTATATCCTTAAATTCCTTTTCAATATCCTCTAAATTATAATTTATATCTTTATATCCACTAAATTTAATATCTGGATTCCCAAGGACTAGTATTGCTTTACTCTTTAAATCCTTATAATCAATATTTACCTTCCATAAGGAATCTATAGTTTCCTTATATTCCTCCTGATTGTCCCTTAAAAACTTATACCATATATTGTTGTGAAACTCTTCATCATTCTCTATTATTTCATAATTAGGCGTAATATTAGCATCAAAAGGCATTTCCCTTAAAATAAGTTCACAAAAGGAGTGGATAGTTCCAGTAAATATTCTATCCACAGCCTTTAGCCTTCCTATTATCTTTGAATCTCTTTCATTTTTTAAATATTCTAAAGCCTTCAATTGAATTCTTTCAGCTAATTCTGTTGAAGCTGCCTTAGTAAATGTAATTGCCACTAAATTAGCAGGATTTATATCTGTACTAATTATATGATTGATAATTCTTTGTACTATTATGGTAGTTTTCCCTGCTCCCGCTCCTGCTTCAAGAAGATAGTTTTTATTGAATGTATTTATTATTTCTTCTCTTTTATTCATTTCTATAGATATTAAACTTTGTTTATCCACCATAATCCACCTCCTCTTTTATACTGGATGAATCCTTATCTACAATACATATAGAACTATAATCACAATATCTGCAACTTTGCTCTGGATCATATATTATATTTTTTTGTGCTTCCAATATATCCATATCTAACAATTCTTTTATTCTATTCTCTATTGTATTTATAAATTCGTCACTAAAATCCAAATCAATTGTTCCATCCTTTTCCGTCTCCCCAAATATATAGGTAAATTTCTCTACCACTGGGTTTATTATATCTTTTCTAGTTTCTAATATTTTTTCCAATGCTTTTTTATAAACATAATATTGAAGTTTTTGTGTTTGTGAATAATTATACTCCTTATTTTTTCCTCTTCCTGTGGAAAACCTTAATTTTTTATCAAAGTTATCCATATTTCCAGTTTTATAATCCACAATTCTGAATACATTTTCATCCTTATTACTTATATCCACTCTATCTATGGCTCCTGATATATTTAATTCTAATCCTACAACATTTATTTTCTGTCTTGGAAGTATACCAAAAAAATTATTATTTTTATATAATTTATCTCCAAAGGATAATTCGTTTACTAATACTCTCCACTCTTTATCCTCCTTAGTAGTATCTATAATACTTTTACATATATCTATTAAACTTTGTTTCTCTCTTAAATATACTTCTTCAAGCAAACACACATTATCTATCTTAGCATTGATACATTCCTCTTCCACTAGTTCCAACAAGATTTCATCAGTCTGTTCTTTTTCATTTAGATTAAAATATGCATTTAATACTTTATGGGCTATAAGACCCTTAGTTAATCCGTCAAGCCATCTATCAACTCTAATATCCACATCTTCTTTAGGAATAAGTCCCATTATATTTTTAAAATAAAATTTTCTAGGACATTCTGCTAAAGTTTCCAAAGACGTAGCAGATTTAACCATATCCCTACCATATATTATTCTTTCCCTATTCTCATATTCATCTATTTCCTTTTCTCCAGCTATATCCTTTAATTCATTGTATATTTGAGATGGAGATTGTATTTTTATATTCACAGTATCAAAATTTGAATAACCTATAGATATATTTTCAAAGTCAGCTGTTAATAATTCTTTTATCTTATATTTTTTATACTCGTATCTTTCATTTGCAAAGAAAATATTGTCAAGTAATATAGGGGATTCAACTACCTTATTAGATAAGCTATCACTATCTAATCCTATTAAGTAAAGATATTTTCTTCCAGTATACCCTGCATTTCCAAAGCTTGCAGCAAATATATGTCCTGGATGAGGCTGGGCTCTAAGTATTTTACTTTGCTCAATATAGGATAATACTATATCAAAGTACTCATCTCTACTTACTTCCATATCTATATCTCCAATTTTATATAAAGTTTCAAGAACCACCTGCTTTGCTGCCCCATCATATTTATTGTTACTTTTTACATACTTTGTTATTAAATTTATAAACTTTGGTATATATTGATTAAATCTAAGGTAATTACTTTTTGGTATAGTTTCAAATAGTTCTGCAAAGAATTCCTTAAGCCAAATCCTTTTTTCTATTTCACCTTCACTTAAATCCCTACGATTTTTAATATTACTTAAAATTTTATTATAATTTTCTCTTAAAGAAATGATTTTACATTTTACTAATTCTTCATATATTTCAGGGGCAGAAAAATTGTCAATTTTAATATCTCCATTGACAAATATGGTCTTAATTTCATTTACATTATAGTAATTTTTAGCCCAAGTAAAAATAGTATTTATAAATCTATAGACACTGCTTGATTTAATATCTAAACCTTCACCAAAGGTAATAGGTATATTTTCCTTCTCAAATTCTATATTTATTAAATCTAGATATTTATTATTTGTAACTGCTATTACTACTTCATCAATGGGTATTCTCTTATCCTTCATATCTTTTATAATAGTTCCTATTTCTTCTTTTGTACCATATGCTTCATAAAACTTAATCTTTTTACCTTCTAATTCTATATTATTAAAGATATCCTTATAATAATAGTTCTCAGGACGACCTTCAACTGTTTTAACTGGCATCTGAATTTTCACACAGCTATTCTCTGTTAGTTTCTTAAATAATATTTCCTCCATATTATTAAATTCAATATTAGAAGCTATGGCTATTTTATTTTCTCTATATGAATTTATATTTACTGATTTTGCTGCCTCAATTATTATGTCACAATAGTCTAGGGCATTTAATTCTTTCAATTTGTTTTCATATCTAATATAAATCTTATCTAAATCCTTTATTTTTGGATAATCCTCTAGCCCGCTATATTTTAATTCCATAATCACCTTATACAATTCTTCAGCAGTTTTCGCATCTATTAAATTAGGCTTAAAAAATCCATTTGGCTCTTCTTCTACTAAAACTTTAAGTATATTAATTATTAAACTATTGCCTAGAATACTGTCTATAATGATTTTCTTTTTATTTATAATATCTTCTTCTAATATTTCAAAAGCTAGGCGTTTTAAAGTTACAACTTTTAGATTTATAGAAGAATAACCTTTTCTCGCCATTTTATTTACCATTTGCATCCCTATTGTTCTTGATGGAACTATAAATATTTTTTCATCTAAAAGATTTTCCCTGCAGAAATCTTTTAACTCCATATTATCACCCCTTATCTTCTATCATATATTTAATATTCGACATAGAAAATAAAAATCCTTCAATTTTTTTAATACATAGGATTACAAAACAGTAAGATACGACTATAAACTTTAATAATATTGTAACCCTTTAATAAACCTTATTATGGTAGAATATACTCAGACTAATTACACATGGGAGTGAGCTATTTTTGAAGGACTTAATAGTATTGAAGAATCTAAGAAAGGTATATAGAATGGGAGATGAGAAAATAGTTGCCCTTGATGATGTCAGCTTATCTATTCGAAAAGAAGAGTTTATATGTTTACTTGGTACATCTGGCTCTGGAAAATCTACATTATTAAATATGATGGCTGGCCTAGAAAAACCCACAAAAGGAGAAATCATCATAGGCAATTACCCTATACATAAAATGAATGAAAAAGATGTAACTAAATTTCGACAAAAATATGTAGGTTTCGTGTTTCAGTCCTATAACCTAATTCCTACTCTTTCAGCACTAGAAAATGTATGCTTAGGTCTAACCTTTCAGGGAGTTCCTAAGGCACAAAGGGAAAAGCAAGCAAAACAAATGTTAATAGATGTAGGATTGGAAAAAAGATTGCATCACAAGCCATCTGAAATGAGTGGAGGGCAACAACAAAGAGTAAGTATTGCAAGGGCTTTTGTTGGCAAACCTCAAATAGTATTTGCTGATGAGCCAACGGGAAATCTAGATACAAGAACTACAATCGAAATTATGAATCTGATCACTGGCATGGCCTACGATTTTAACCAAACTTTGATTATAGTTACCCATGATATAGAAATCTCAGATTATGCCCATAGAGTAGTATATCTAAGGGATGGCCGTATAGAAAAAATAATAGAAAACGAAAACATAGTAAGGGGGCAGTAAGTTAGATGAAAAAGTTTTTAAGCATTTTTTTAGCAGTATTCTTAGTTATATTGCAGATACCCACTAGAGGATTTGCCGATAACAATAGCACTAAAAAGGATGATCCTATTGAAAATCCAAATCTTACAATTACATCTTCAAATGTGTATTTGGCAGAGGCTGGAGAAAAAGTTTCTGTATCCATTGAGTTGAAAAACACCAGTGATTATTATGCAGAGAATATCTCAGGTACGCTCAGTAGTAAATCATCAGATGTTTATGTTGATGGTCGTGCTTATGACGATATTCCTAAAATTAAAGACGGCAAATCAAACTCTCTATCCTTTAAAGTAAGGGTAGATGAAAAAGCTGATGAAGGTAATCATGAATTATTATTAAATATTGTCTACTATAATCAAGATGGAGATAAGATGGATTCAATAACTCAAACTATTAATATAAGGGTTACAAATAAAGCCATAGCTCCATTATTAGTAGTTGATAAGGTAAATGTAATTCCTGGTACAGTAGTTAACGCTGGAGATATTATAGCAGTAGGTTTTGATATTGAAAATATAGGTTCAGGTCTTGCTAAGGATATAAAGGTAACTTTAGACGGTTTATCTGATGAAAGCTTTGTTTTAAATAATGGAGTAAACTATAAGGTAATTCCTTCTTTAAATGCAGATAAAAAATATTATTTATATTTTGAATTAAAATCCTTGAAGACCTTAAAATCAGGAAGCTATAAGATAAGTTTAAGTTTATCATATAAAGATATAAAAAACCAGGTTATAAAAGATGAAAGTAGTTTCTTTATAACTATTGCATCAAATAATAATCGCTCATCTAATTTAATAATAGAAAATTTAGTCTATCCTATAGGTACTCTCCTACAAAATAAAGAAGTAGATGTTAAATTTAATATTAGAAATCAAGGTCAAGTAGATGCAGAGGAGATTATAGTAGAAGCAAAAAGTACAGATCAAACTGGATTAGTTCCAAAATCAGTAAGTATAGTAAAACTAGATTCTCTAGCACCAGAAGCTATAGAAGAATTAGAATTCAAGTTTTTTACTACAAAGGCTGCTGAAACTAAAAACTATCCTATTGAAATCACAGTAAAATATACAGATGAATTGGGCAAAGAAGATACTATTGCCCAACTTATAGGAATATTTGTAGAAGCACCTGATAAAGATGAAGCCACTAAGGGAAAGCCTAAGTTAATAATCGATAAATATAGCTTTGAACCCCAATTAGTTAGGGCTGGCGAAAACTTTGATATGACTCTTTCCTTCTACAATACTTCTAGTAAAAAAACTGTTAAAAATATAAAAATATTTTTAACAGCAGAAGCTGGTTCTAAAACTGATAATGATAGTGCTGGCAGTTCTGCATTTACTCCAGTAGATAGTTCAAATACATTTTATATTGACTCTATAAAACCTAAGGGCAGAGTAGAAAAGAAAATAAAAATGTATACTATACCAGATGCTATTGCTAAGACTCATACTATAACAGCTAATTTTGAATATGAAGATACTGAAGGTACTGAATTAAAAGATGTTGAGTTAATCGGTGTTCCTGTAGTTCAGCAATCAAGACTTGAAACCGCAGAATTACAACTTTATCCTGAGGCAATAGTAGGACAACCATTTCCTGTATCTTTGGAATTCTACAACACTGGTAAGGTCACTTTATATAATACAATGGTTAAATTAGAAGGAGATTTCCAAACAGAAAGCGGAAGTTATTATATTGGTAATTTTGAAAGTGGCGGAAGTGATTATTTTGAAGGTATGGTAATACCGTCTGAGCCAGGAGAGTTAAAAGGAGCAGTACTATTTACCTACGAAGACTCCACAGGTCAAACCCAAGAGTTGAGAAAAGAATTCGAATTAAATGTAATGGAGATGCCACCAATGGAGGAAAATCCTGATGATATGCCTCCTATGGACGAAGCCAGAGGGTTTAAAAAATTCATAAAATCCAAATGGTTATGGGGTTCTATAACAATTATAGGAGCTGGCACAGGTGGTTTCTTCTACTATAAAAAGAAGAAAAAGAAAAAGGAAATGGCATTAGATGAGTAATATAGATTTATTTAGAATGGGAATTAAAAATCTGTGGAGAAGAAAACTAAGAACATTTCTTACAGTTCTTGGAGTAATCATAGGTGCCAGCTCTATTATAGTAATGCTAAGCCTGGGTTTTGGAATGAGTAAATCCTTTGAAGATCAAGTAGCTCAATGGGGTAGCTTAACTACAATAACTGTCCGTAAGGGATGGGGAGGAGAACCTCAGCACGGAAAAAAAGAAGTGGCATTAGATGACAATGCTATAGCTTCCTTTAAAGGATTACAAAATGTTGTAGCAGTAAGTCCTATACTTCAAAGCTATGGTACTGTGATTAATGGTAAATATATATCTCAAGTACCCATTAAAGGAATTGATCCAGATTCTATGGAAGCCTTTGGATATGAAGTATCAGAAGGTAGACTATTAAATAAATCTGATGAACTTTCTGTAGTATTTGGTAGTGATATGCCAGATAGTTTCTATGACCCAAAGTCTAGAGTATGGCGAGAACCTAAAATAAATATTATGAAAGATAGAATGACCTTAACTCTTGATCCAGACTATGGTTGGTCTCAACCTTCCGGAAGAAAAAAAGTAAACTATAAGGAATATAAAATAAAATCTATAGGTATTTTAACTCCAGGGGATTGGGACACCAATTATGGAATATTTATGCCTATTGCAGAGGTCCAGAAAATGATAAAGGATAGAGAAAAAGCTGAAGGCACAAAGCCACAACCAGGTAAATCAAAAGGAAAAGGATATGACCAGGTAACTATCAAAGTTAATGATATGAAAAATGTTCAAGAAGTGCAAAATAAGATAAAAGATATGGGACATGAAGCCTACAGCTTAAATGATGAATTAGAATCTATGAAAAAACAAGCTGCTGTAATCCAAGCAGTACTAGGAGGCATAGGAGCCGTATCCCTTTTAGTAGCAGCTATAGGGATTACTAACACCATGGTCATGAGTATATATGAAAGAACTAAAGAAATTGGTGTTATGAAAGTAATAGGTGCATCACTTAAGGATATAAAAAGACTTTTCCTATTTGAATCAGCACTTATTGGGCTTACAGGCGGAATATTCGGAGCAGGCTTTTCCTATTTAATATCGTTTATTATAAATAAGTTTAGCCCTCAATTCGGTGAAGCCATAGGGGCCTATGGTGCCACTAAAATATCTATTATACCAATATGGTTAGCATTTGCAGCCATGGCATTCTCAGCTTGTATAGGAATTGCATCAGGGTATTTCCCTGCTAGGCGTGCAATGAATTTATCAGCATTAGAAGCTATAAAAACAGAATAAAAGAAAATAAGTATCATTTTGGTTTTCCCAAAATGATACTTATTTTTTATCTTAATAAAATAATTGTCTTTGCAATGAAAGTAGAACCGTCATAACTTCCGATTATATTAATAATATCCCCTTTATAAAGATGACTAAAATCTAGTTTATTCCCTCTTTCATCTAGAACAACAACATCCTCTGAGTAAACTGTTATTTCTTCTCCAAATTTTGAACTATCTAAACTAAAGTCGGTTATTTCCAAATCTAAAGTTTTCTTTCTTGAATTAACACCTAATACTCTTCCAACCATAGTAGCTGATACCCCTATAGAATCTGCTTCTATTTCGATTATCTCATCGCCTTCAACGACTATTTCCACAGAGAAACCAGCCTTTAAATCATAGGAAGTAGCCACTGATCTATCTACCTTTATATGTGCAACTTTTCCTAAGGAATACTTTTCTTCTTTTTTAGTTTTTTGATTCAATATAGTTATCTTAGTAGGCTCTTGAAGCTTAGTTTCCATTCCTAATATAATTCCCTTTATATCCTTCTTATCAACTGTAGCTTCTATTTCCTTAGCTATATCATACTCCGCTTCAATATAAACCTCATCTTTTACCTTTAAATCTTCCGCATCTGCAGATTTTCTATTTCTAGTGATATCAGTCTTTCTATTAATTAAAAACTTGTATGATTTATCCTTAGAATCCAATATTGTAATATAATATTCATCATCTTTACTATCCTTCACAGGAGTTATATCCTTTATAGTGCCTTTTATTTCCATATCCTTACTTTGGGACTCAATATCATATATTAAACCTTTTTTAATTTTTACGTCAATTAGATCTTTTTCATTTAGATTATTCAAATATACAGATTTGCCATTTAAATATATATCTGCATTTTTATCTATGCTAAATTCCTTATATAAAGTCTTCTTTCCCTCTGTATATTCTATAGTTATCTTAGATGTAAGAGTATTTATATATTTAATCTTACCTGAAATATATTCGTCCTGTGATGTAGCATTAACAGAAATAAGATTCTTAGTATCCTTCTTCAACTTCAATTCTATTTCTTGTCCTTCTGATAAATCAGAATAATTAGTTTGCTTTCCATCTACAACTATTGTAGTACTGCTCATTATCTCATAAGTAGTTTCACTTCCACGAGAATTTTCAATTGTTAAAAATCTTTTACTTGACTCGCTATAAGTATTAACAACTTTTCCACTAACAACATCTATCTCAGTCTTTGAATTATCTGGATTCGTTGGATTAGTTGGAGAAGTAGTTCCATTCTTTTTTATAAACTCATCAGCTGTAGACATCATCTTAGCCATTACAGCTCTAGTTAAAGTAGAGTTTGGCTTAAACGTTCCATCTCCTGCACCTTTAGGATCCAAAACTCCTGCATCAATTAAAACAGATACATACTTACTCTGCATAGCAGACATGCTCATTACATCCTTGTATGTCAATGATACAATCTGTTTATTCTTTGCAACATCATCTAGCCCCATGGCTTTAACTAAATATTCACAGGTATTAACTTTATTGATTGTTTTTTTAATTTGTCCCTTTTTATGAACATTTCTCAATTCTTGTTCTGTAATTATATTTTTATATAGACAAACAGCTAGTCCCTCTTTAGCCCAATCATCTATCTTAAGTTCATTTAATAAAGCACTATAGGCATAAGACGCATTTGCCCTTTCTGTGGATGTAGGATTAGATAATCTTGCTAATAAACTCATTGCTGCATCAAAATTCAGGCTTCCATCTGGAGCAAATTTACTTCCATCTCCAATGCCTTTTATATACCCTCGGCTTGCCATATCCTCAATATAAGTGTATCCCCAATAAGTAGTAGGTACATCCTTAAATCTAGGCGCTGCACCATAGCTTGGTATAGATGATACCAGTATTGCTGAAACTAGAGCTGTAGTAACTCCTCTTTTCAAGTTCTCATAATTTTTCATATATACCCCCCTTTTTTTAGTGAAGATTGAATAGCTTTAAATAAAGTTTAGAATCCTTGAACTATTCCCTATGAATTGTCCACTACTAACTATTCTTTATTGTTGCTTTTATAAATTCTCTAAATAATGGATGAGCTTTTGTAGGTCTAGATTTTAGTTCTGGATGATATTGAACTGCTATGAACCAAGGGTGATCCTTTAATTCAATCATCTCAACTAATCTTTCATCAGGAGATAATCCAGATATAATAAGTCCTTCTTCCTCTAGCTTATCCCTATATTCATTATTAAACTCATATCTATGTCTATGTCTCTCATATATGATTTCATCATTATATATTTCTAATGCTTTTGTTCCTTCTTTTATCTTGCAAGGATATAACCCTAATCTCATAGTACCACCAAGAGTATCTATATCCTTTTGCTCTGGCATTAAATCTATTACAGGATATGAAGTTTGTGGATTAAGTTCAGAACTATGAGCATCTTTAAGATTTGCCACATTTCTAGCAAATTCTACAACTGCCAATTGCATACCTAGACATATTCCTAAATAAGGAATATTATTTTCTCTAGCATATTTAATAGCTACAATCTTACCTTCTACTCCCCTATCTCCAAATCCGCCAGGTACTAAAATACCATCTGCATCGGATAAAATTTCTTTATAATTGCTTTCATCTATTTTTTCTGCATGTATCCAGTTAATCTCAACTTCCACATTATTAGCTATGGCTCCATGATTTAACGCTTCTGATACAGATATATATGCATCCTTCAGCTCAACATATTTACCTACTAAAGCAATTTTTACTTTACCCTGTGGATTATTTATCCTTTCCACAATTTCATTCCATTCAGATAAATCAAGTTCTCCACATTTTAGATTAAGATGATCTATAACCAATTGAGGAAGTCCTTCTCTTTCTAGCATTAAAGGAATTTCATAAATAGTAGAAGCATCTATATTTTCAATAACTTCTGATGGGTCTAAATCACAGAATAATGCAATCTTTTCTTTAACATCTTCTGCAATAGGAACTTCTGTCCTGCAAATAAGTACATCTGGTTGAATACCAAGGCCTCTAAGCTCCTTCACACTATGTTGTGTAGGTTTAGTCTTTAACTCCCCTGCCTTAGATAAGAAAGGCACTAAAGTTACATGAAGATACATTACATTTTCTCTACCTACATCATATTTTATCTGTCTAATAGCCTCTAAGAAAGGTAAAGATTCGATATCCCCTACAGTTCCACCTATTTCAGTTATTACAATATCTACGTCTCTTTCCTTAGATGCTCTTATGATTCTTTCTTTGATTTCATTAGTAATATGAGGAATTACCTGTACAGTTCTACCGTCATACTCCCCTTTTCTTTCTTTATTAAGTACTGACCAATAAATCTTACCAGAAGTCACAGAACTATATTTGCTTAGATTTACATCAATAAATCTCTCGTAATGACCTAAATCTAAATCCGTCTCTGCACCATCATCTGTAACAAATACTTCACCATGTTGATAAGGACTCATAGTTCCTGGGTCAACATTTATATATGGATCAAATTTTTGAATAGTAACCTTAAGTCCTCTGCTCTTTAAAAGCTGGCCTAAACTAGCTGCTGTAATACCTTTACCTAAGGATGAAACTACTCCACCTGTAACAAAAATATACTTAGTGGACACTTTAACAAAACCTCCTCAAACTTACGTCTTTCAATTATATTCTATCTTATTAGTTTATCTTATATAAAAAAATATGTCAATTATTTAGATAGTTTTAAAATTGGAATAAAATAGCATAGGGCTATGCTCCTGACTATATTTTGAGCATATCCCTATCTTATATTCATTAAATTTTTTTTAATTATGGTATACAAATTATTTGACCTATTTGAAGACTATTTGGATTTACAGTTGGATTAGCACGTTGAATCGCATCTACTGTAGTATTAAATCTTTGTGCTAAAATAAAAAATGTATCTCCTGCTCTAACTGTATAAGCAAATGTTCCTGCTGGGCAAGTGGCTATTGGAGTACAACTTACACCAAGTGCAGTCCATGTCAATCTACCTACTATTCCATCTGGTACAAGATTTCTACTTCTTTGAAAAGCTATAACAGCAGATTGTGTTCTAGTTCCAAAGATGCCATCAATAGCTCCTGGATCAAATCCTGCATTTCTTAAAAGCTGTTGAAGCTCTGCTACAGATGATCCCCTACTTCCTATATTTAATGTAGGACAACTAGAAATTGGTGGTACTGGTGCAGCAGTTGGCACACAAATTACTTGACCAATAAATAATCTATTTGGGTCTACTCCAGGATTAGCAGCTATTAAAGCATCTAAAGATATTCCATATGTTCTAGCTATTGCGAAGAACGTATCTCCAGCTTTAATTATATATGCTGTAGAGCCTGTAGGACATGTTTGATTAATTTCCATAGTCTAACCTCCTCAAATTGAATTATAACTCAATATATTATATTCAAATTGATATTATAGGTTACAAGTTCTCAGACACTAATACAGGTAGTCCTAATTTCTCATAGATCTTTCTAAGAATCGTTTAGTTCTTTCATTCTTAGGGTTATTAAATAAACTCAAAACTAATAATATCTCTTCCTATTATATTAGCTATATTTTATCTACATTAAATCATTATTATTCTCACTACTTATAGCATAGTTACTCTTTTTTTGGTAAAACTAATATTAATATTTTTATTAATGAGGGTGTAGTAAATATGAATAATCTTAAAAGATATAAATTATCCTCTTCCATAGAAGATAACATAAAGCTAATAAAAGATATCTTTAAAAATGATGATACTATTAAATTTAGAAGATTTCAAAATCAATATAATCAAGATATTAAATGTTTAATAGTGTTTATTAATGGAATGGCTGATAACTATCTTATAACTGAAAATATAATTAAACCTATTACCATAAATACTATGGAATGTTTAGAAAAATCTCCTATAGATTATTTGCAAAGCCAGATCATTCTTTCATCTGAATGTGAAAAAACTAATAACGTATTAGATATTATAAACTCTATTATAGATGGAGATACAGTACTTTTTCTAGAAGGCTCAGATGAAGTAATTACTATTGAAAGTAAGGGATGGAAAACCAGAGATATTCAAGAACCAGATGTAGAAAGAGTAGTTCGTGGTCCAAGGGAAGGATTTAATGAATCCATTATAATTAATCTATCTTTAATTAGAAGAAAACTTAGAACTAATAACTTAAAGTTTAAATTTATGGACCTAGGAGAAATAACATATACAAAGCTTTGTGTATGCTATATCGAAGGATTGGCAAGAGAAGATGTCTTAAATAATTTATATGAACAACTTAATAATATTAAAACCGATGGAATTTTAGATGCAAAGTACATTCAAGAATATATAAGTAAAGAACCCTACTCCGTATTTGAAATTACTTATACTACAGAAAAGCCTGATGTAGCTGTAGCTAAACTTTTAGAGGGAAGGATAGTTGTCATTATAGACGGTACTCCTGTGGCAATAACCTTACCTTTTCTTTTTATTGAGACTTTTCAATCTGCTGATGACTATTATTTAAACTACTACTATGCTTCTTTAAATAGGATACTTCGTATAATAGGTTTTTTCTTAACTATAAGTATACCAGCAATATATCTATCTTTAGTTACTTATAATCAGGAAATGGTACCTACTCCTCTTATTATGAGTATTTATGCCTCTAGATTAGATGTTCCATTGCCTACTGTCTTTGAACTTATTGGGTTATTACTTGTATTTGAAATACTTAGAGAGGCAGGAACACGTATGCCTTCTTATATTGGTCAGGCTTTAAGTATTGTAGGTGCTTTGGTTCTTGGTTCTGCAGCTGTAGATGCAAAGTTTGTCAGCGCCCCTATTGTTATTGTTGTGGGTATGTCTGGTATTACCAGCCTTATAACTCCTACACTTGGTGGCGCCACTATAATTATTAAAATAGGATTAATTCTGCTTTCTTCCATACTTGGTTTATATGGATATGTTATAGGAATGTCATTTTTACTTCTTCATTTGTTAAAACTTAAATCCTTTGGCATACCCTATATGACAAACTTAGCTACTTTTACTCTGCAAGATCTGAAGGATACAGGAGTTAGAGCTCCTCGATGGTATATGAAATATAGGCCGAAACATATTGCAAAGAAAAATCCTATTCGTTCCTCTGGAGGTAAGAACCGTGAATAAGTCCTTTATATTTATATTGACTCTAATTATAATCTCCATCCTTCTTACAGGATGCTGGAATTATAGGGAAATTGATAAACTAGCCATTGTTTCAGGAGTAGCCGTAGATAAACCAAGTTCAAATGAGGGCTACGAAGTAACTGCAGAAGTAATTAATGTATCCTCATCTATGAGAGAACCAAAATTTAATTCAACAAGAATAGAATCCAGGGGAGCAAGTATTTTTGATTCTATGAGGAATATAATTAATGTTTCTGCTAAACAATTATTTTGGAGTCATTCCTCTATAATTATAGTTAGTGAAGACATAGCCAAAGAAGGTATCTTACCTATATTAGATTGGGTAACAAGAAATTCTGAACCTAGACTTTCCACATATATATTAGTTTCGGAAGCTCAAAATGCAAGAGATATATTAAGCTCACAAAGTTTAACTACAGAAATACGTTCCTTTGAAATCCAAGAAATGATTATTTCAAATAATAAATTAGCCAAAATTCCTAATATTCAAATTTATGAACTGAATAATCAACTTGCAGCAAAGGGAATCAATCCTGTAATACCTACTATCAAAATTGTAATTAATGAAAATGAGCCAACTATGGTCCTATCTGGAGGAGCTGTTTTAAATAAAGATAAGTTAGCTGGATATATAAGCTTAGAAGATGTTAAATATTATCTCTTTACAAGAGATAAAATTAAAGAAGGACTTCTTGTTACTAATTTAGATAATGAAGATCCTAAAGAGAAAGTAACATTAGAAATATATAAAAATAGAACTAAAGTTACTCCAGTTATTTCTAATGGTAAACTTTCTATGAATATTAAAATTTCAGCGGAAGTGTCTATAGAAGAATCAAGTAGCTCAATAGATGCACTAAATGAAAATGTCATTCAACATATTAAACTTAATGCTGAAAAATCTTTAAAAAATAATGTCCTACGAGTAATAAGCAATGTACAAAATGATTTTGAATTAGATATATTTGGGTTCGGACAAATAGTAAAAGAAGAAATGCCCAAAGTATGGAAAGATGTTGAAGATAATTGGGATGAAATATTTAAAGAGTTAAAGGTAAATGTGGATACAGATATTCATATTAGAAGTAGTGGGCATTTATCAGGAACTATTAAAAAACGCTAAGTAAATTAATTCGAAAGTAGGTAAAATTTATGCAAACAGAAAACATCTCAACCTCTCAATTTAAATCATTAATTATTATGTTCATTCTTGGCACCTCTCTACTTATCAGTGGAGATTCCAAAGCCATGGAAGATACTTGGATTGCCCTTTTAATAGCCATTGCTATTTCTATTCCCTTAATATATATCTATGGCAAATTATTACTTCGTTTTCCAGGAATTGGACTATTTGATATACTCCCACAAGTTTACGGAGGTTTCTTAGGGAAAATTTTTATTTTTCTTTATACCTTTTATTTCTTCCACCTTGGAGCTATTGATATAAGAAATACGACTGAATATGTTCAAGTAGTTTCTTTCCCAGAGACTCCTCTATATATTACTGCTATTTTTATTGGGCTTTTATCCTTATATGCCATTAATGCAGGCCTCTCTGTATTAAGTACATGGACAAAAATAATTTTACCGCTAATTTTTATAGTAATTTTCGCTACTTTTATTCTAGCTATACCTCAATTTGATTATTCCTATATTCAACCAATACTATATAATGGTTGGAAGCCTGTAATAGAAGGAGCATATTCTCTCCTTGTTTTTCCTTTTGGTGAATCTGTCATCTTTATGGTTTTTCTCTGTCGTTTGAGCAATAAAAAAGATACCACTAAAACTCTCATTAGTGGTATCCTAATAGGTGGCTTTATACTTTTAACTACTACCTTTAGAAATACTCTATTACTTGGATTCCCTAATCTTTCTAAGATATATTTTCCTTCTCATTATGCTACTTCAATAATAAACATAAATGGTTTTGTCCAAAGAATAGAAATTATCATTTCAATAAATTTATTATTGACTAGTTTTACAAAAATAGCCGTCTGTTTATATGCTTCTTGTGTTGGAGTATCTAAGTTTTTTAACTTCAGAAACTTTAAAAAAACTTCTACAATTCTTTGTGTTCTAATGATTATTTTATCTTCGCTTCTCTATAGAAGTACTATGGAAATGTTTGAATTTATCCATATCTATAAATACTATGTTATACCATTTCAATTCGTAATACCTACATTAACTCTTATTGTAGCCATAGTAAGAAAAAAGGGTATTACAAATATGGAATAATTATTCAATATTATTAGTATCTAAAAATTCTTTCTTTATAATTTTATCATTTGAATTCATGAAATTTAGGTACTCTTCTTTTGTCATGGCTGGAACAAAATCCTTAAGGATATTTTTAGCTTCCTTAGCATCATCAAAAAGTAAATCTACTATGGTTAAAGCCAATGCTTTAGCTGGTTCTAAATAAAGATATTCTTCATTGACTATATGATATTCTTTTGAATGAAGTTCTCCCCTTACACCTCCAAACATAGGATGTAAAGTAGGCATTATATGGGATACGTCACCTAAGTCAAAAGAACCTGTAAAGTCTATGCCTTGTACTATTTCATCTTCTTTAATTCCAATGTTTAGTAAATTCTTAAACAATACATCTTCCATTTTTTGATGCTTTAATATAGGTAAATATCCTGGTATTTCTCTGATTTCAACATTTGCACCTACAGCCATGGCCCCTGCAATCAATGAACGATTAACCTTTTCATTAGCATCTATCATTGCTTGAACAGTCCTTGCTCTTGTATATGACTCCATACGAACATCAGCAGGTACTACATTCACAATGTCTCCACCCTTAGTTATGATTGGATGGATCTTTACTCTATCACTATCTTTAAATGTCTCTCTTTGAGCATTTATATTATTTAATGCCAATGATGCTGCATTTAATGCGTTCACACCTTTAAATTGAGCATTACCAGCATGAGCTTCTTTTCCAATAAAACGAATATCTTTTCCAATGAAACCATTGCTTACTGGTCCTACTAATACTTTCTTATCTCCTATATCTAAAACATGAAACATTACTGCCATATCAACATCATCGAATGTACCGTTTCTAATTAATTCCTGTTTTCCTCCAAAATATTGAATCTTTCCTTCTTCTTTAAGCTTACTTCTATAATCTAATTCTATAAATTCTTCTGCAGGTGTTGCAATAAAATCAATTTTACCGTCTAGCTCTTTATATACTCCTGATTTTATAAGACCAATTGCTACAGCCAACATTCCTGCAATTTGCACATTATGTCCACAAGTATGTGAGGCTCCTGAATCTAAAGCATCTAGATGACCATTACAAACTATACCATCTAGTTCACCTAAAACTGCAATTTTGGGTCCAGATTTATCTGCATTTATTTGAGCTTTACAACCAGTATATGCAATATTTTCTATTACATTAAAATTTAATTCTTTCTCAAAAATCTCTTTTACAAGCTTTGTAGTTTCAAATTCCTTGTATCCAAGTTCTGGATTTTTATAAATCTTTCTACCTATATTAAAAATCAAATCTCGATTTTCATCAATTGCAGAAATCACTTTAGATTTTATTGTTTCTTTTGTCATATCCATATTACTATTCATCTCTCTTTATATATCTAATAATTGCCTCTGTTGTCTTAAATAAGTCTTCAATTTCTAAATACTCTTCAACAGTATGCACCTTATACATTCCTACTCCAATAATAATTGAGTTAAATCCTTGCTTAGCAAATATATTACTATCTGAACCTCCACCTATTACCTTAAGCTCAGCGGGAACATTAATCTCTTCATATACTTTAGCAAATTCTTTTGCAAAGCTTAAATCATCCTTTGGTTTCAATACTGGATAATCACATTTATAATCTAGAGTATATGTTCCGCCTAGTGTTTCAACGGATTCATCACATATTTTTTTATAGGATTCAATAACTTCTAAAATTCTTTCTTCAGAATGACTTCTTACTTCTCCGCTAAACTTACACATATCCGGAACTACATTTGATGGGAATTCTGAATTTATCATAGAAATATTAGATGTTGTTAAAACATCTATTCTACCTATATTCATACGTGATAAAACATTACAAGCTATAGTAATAGAATTTATACCTTTTTCAGGCTCTATTCCAGCATGAGCTTTCCTACCTTGAAAACTAAATTCAATATCATATTTACTTGGAGCTGAATGTGCTATAATTCCAGCAGCTCCAGCATTATCTACAACTATCATATTTTTTGAAGGCATCATGTCTTTAGGAACCTTTTCCCAATTAAAATGTTTTGCACCAAGCATACCTATTTCTTCACAAGGTGTCAAAACAACATAAATGTCTTTATGTGATATCTTTTCTTCCTTAATAGTTCTCAAAACTTCTACAATACTTGCTATTCCGCCTTTGTCATCTCCACCTAATGTAGTAGTTCCATTAGTTTTAATAATATTACTTTCTATTATTGGTTCTACATTTAAATTAGGCTCTATTACATCCATATGAGCAGCAAGTGTAACGCCTTCTCCTTCTACATCCCCAGGAAACTTAGCTATGATTGAAGGTGAATCTCCACCATATTGTAAATATCCTTCATCCAAGTATATTGAAGCACCCATTTTTTCTAATAGATTAACGAGATATTTTGCATACTCTCCTTCTTTTTTTGAAGGTGAATGAATCTTTAACATTTCAACTAGGTTTTCTAACAATCTTTCCTTATTCAAAACTATGGCCTCCTAATATTTATTTGTAACTTACTTAAATTTATTTATTATCTATTTCTTTACTTAATTGTTTCTTAGCAAATGCAATTGTTGAGAATACTGCTACTAAAGTAACGATAAATGATGGTTGACCTGGAATGAAAGATACAACCTTTGTCATTATAAAAGCAACTGCAAGTGCAAATATACCAGTCTTTGGTGATTTTATTGCAAATTGAGCGAAAACTCCACCAAATAATGCAGGTATAATAAGTGATAACATTCTCATAAATGATTCAGGCAATGCAGCTAAAACAGTTTGCCCAGCAAATACAGCTAATAATAAAAATACGATTCCAACCCATATAGAAACTCCAATTCCTATAGTTCCCATAATTGCTCCTTCATCAGTACCAGACTTATAACCTGAACCTTCTAATGCTGATACTGCTGCTGGTATTCTCATATTTACTAAGTTACCTGATAAAAAGCCCATATATAATCCAGCTCTACCAACTATAGGGAAATAACTAATAGGCTCACTGAAATAAAAAGCTCCTGAAACTGATATCTGAGAAATTGCCCCAGCTATAATTGCTCCTAATCCTGGATTGAATCCAAATCCCCAAGTCATAACTGCTGGAGGAAGGAAACTTACAACAAGGCCAAGAAGCATGGTAAATCTACCAATCTTTGTAATATCTTTAGTATATTCTTCATAAACGTTCATCTACATAGTCCTCCTATACTCTAAAATGTTAAAGTTCCGATAATTGCTCCTCCAAACATTGCAATTGTTAGAGCCCATTCTTTTAACCAAGCAAATTTCTTTTCTCCTAATTTCATACAAATTATCATAATAATTAGACCTGAAATTGCTGAAATTGTTATATCAGGATTTGTTCTAACTTTTAGATAATTACCGATATTAAAATATGCAAAAGATCCAAGCATAGCACCTATACTAACAGCTGGTAATAATGCTTTTCTTCCGCTTGTTAATAAATTATTTACTTTGTCCATTCTATGTCCAAATAAAAATACGAATACTATCCATCCAATTGAACCTAATGCCATTGTCCATAAAGCATTTGCAAATACAACAGGAGTCATATTAGTAGAAAGTTCAGAACCTAAAGCTTGAGCTCCAAAGTTAGCTGCCATTGCCTCAAAGTTAGAACCTCCGATTATACTTAATCTAAATGCTGATACTGGGGAACCCATAGTAACTAATAAAGCCAATAAACTTCCAACAACACCTAATGCTGGTCCTACACTCCCAATAGCACTTGTTTTTATACCTTTTTTTATTCTAGAATAATCCATTCCCATATCTAAACCAGCTTTAACTGATTTTCTAGTTATTAATATAGATTGAATTAGTATAGTAGCTATACCAATTGCTGATACAATCCACATAACAGGATGGTTTGCATAATATAAATGATTTGTCTCCATCTTTTACTTCCACCTTTCATTAATCATAGAATTAATTAATCTAATTATATCTTAATTTTAGAAATACCATTTTAAACATTTAAATACTTCAAATTATTATAGCCAAATTCTCATAATTTACCATATCCTCTTAAAATTACTTATAATTACTAGTATAATGTTTAATTAAATCTTAACTTATTGATATTAAATGTCTTATCACTTCCTTTTATAATATTTAAAATTTAGATTTGAAAATTTAAATGTTTTATATAAGTATTCTATAAAATATAAACTAATGGTAAAATCTGGTGATAACTACTTTTTTCTTGTCTTAAATACGTCCTTAATTCTGTCCCAAATATGTCCTTAATTGCCTAAATTATATTATATCTTTTTATAATTGTCAATAATCCTTTATTTGTTATTATAAAAAACCCTAATCATTAAAATAATTAAGGTTTTCTTTAAATTATTAGTTTTATTTTAATTTAATCTTAATTTTACGGCGTGGTCTACCTGCACCTAATGAATTTTCTAGACTAGATTCTTCTCCATAACCATTATCTATAATGCTTTTTAAGATACGATTAGCACTACGTTCACTTATAGATAGAATCTCCGATAGTTCCTGACTTGTAAACTCATCTCTCCCTAGTTTATTTATTACAGCATTGATTTTTTCAATATATTGGTAACTAATTCCAATTTCCTTAGATAGCTGCAGAGTTTTTTTATTGGCTAGATTCTTATATTTAATTTGACTTTTCCTCATAATAGGCCCCACTACATTTTCCCCATCATAAAAATAAATATTTCCTTGTTTCTCAGAGGTACTTTTTCTTAAGGCATTTCTTGCATTCATTTCAGACTGATAGATTGTTGCTCCCTCACCTATGCCTACACCTATTATAATATTATTTGATTTGCAATTATTTATTATCCTATATAAAGAATTTATGTTTTCTAAGCTTAGAGATGCCCCTTTATTAGATATAATAAGGTATTCATTTGGACTAATGGCCTGCATCATGCCTTCTATTTCTTTAGAATACATTAAGATTTCTTCCTCTAATTGGAGCTGTCCATCTACACTATTATAAACTTCAGGATCTCCTTCTATTATTTGAATGACCTGTATCTGAATTACACGTTCATGAATGTTTTTCAATCTAATACTATTCTTTAACTCATCAAATCGACTTTTAATATCTATATTTGTTGCTTGTATCCTATATACTGGAATATTATGACGTTTCAAATAATTATATATATATCCAAAAGATGTAAAAATACAATCAATTTGTTTATCTTCATATTTTTTTAGATAATATTTCAAATAATCTTCTTCGCTTTTAGAAGGTAAATACTTCTGAATATCATAGCTTTTAACATCAATATTAAATTCATTAAATACATCAAGTAAATCTTTTTCTTGTATTATGTCTAAAGCAATCCTCGTGTCTTTAATATCTTTCCAGTCCATACGAAATTCACATAGAGCTTTAATAATACCAATAATCCCTCTTTCTGTATATACAACAGGCTGCTCAAATCTTATTTTCGAAGAAATTTCAGAATAAACCCCTATACCAGTTAAAAATATACCATCTATTCTAGCATCTATGCTTTTAGCTATATCAATAAGTTTTTTTATCTCATCCTCTGTGTATTTAATAAACTCTATATCTTTATTCTCTAGGGAGAGAACTTTATGTATCTTTTCAACTGAATCCGAAGCACCCATTATAGCAATTCTCATATATATCTCTCCTCTCAAGTAGAATTGTTTAGGCATAAGTATTAGACATATAAAGCTGAAATCCACTGGAATTTCCTACAGCCTATTCTAACATAAATATTAAGAAAGTGCCATATATGACCTACATAACTTCCAAATATCCCCATATGCAGCCTATCTTATATTTTATAAAGTTTCTAGATAACGTTCTAATTTTTTAAGAAATAAATATACTAATTCTAAGATAATTATATCTACATAACTGCGCGATCACATTATTTAGCTACCTTGTTAAAATGTTTCTATTGAATTTAGCACGAAAAAGTGGTAAACTTATTTAAACAATTTTAATTTTCATAATATTAAAAAAGGGGGATTATTTATATGAACAAGAAGCTTTTAATGTTAGTAAGCTTGTTACTTATTACAGCTATTATCTTTACTGGCTGTGTTCCAAAGGGTGGAGACAATGCATCAACTGATACACCAGCAACAACCGATACACCAGAGTCTACACCTGCTGGAGAAAAGATTTTAAAGACAAATAACTCTAGTGAGCCAGGATCTTTAGACCCTGCACTAGCACAAGGAACTCATGAGTCTTGGGTTCTAGATCATATTTTCGAAGGTCTTATGAAAGTTGACCCAGATCTAAAAGTTGTTCCGGGTATGGCAAAAGATTATAAAGTATCAGATGATAATTTGACATATACTTTTACTTTACGTGATGATATTAAATGGTCAAATGGTGATCCAGTCGTAGCAGAAGACTTTGTATTTGCGTGGAAAAGAGCATTAGATCCAGACATGGCATCAGACTATGCTCATCAACTATATTATATCAAAGGCGGTGAAGCATATAACACTGGTGAAGGAAGCGTTGATGATGTAGCTGTTAAAGCTTTAGATGAAAAAACTCTTGAAGTAACATTAGAAGCACCTACTGCATACTTTTTAGAGTTAACTGCATTCTACACTTTATATCCTGTTAATAAGAAAGTTGCAGAAGCAGATCCTAATTGGGCAAAAGATGCTAAAACCCATGTATCTAACGGACCATTTACTTTAATTGAATGGGAACATAATGCTAGCATTAAGATTAGAAAGAATGATAATTATTACGATAAAGCTAGTATTAAACTTGATGGAGTTGATTTTGATATTATTGATGATGAAAACACTGCATGGCAAAAATATGAAGGCGGAGATTATGATTTCTTATCTCCATTGCCACAAGCTGTAGTTGCACAAATGAAAGCTAATAACAATCCAGAATTAGTTATTGGTGCGGAAGTTGGTACTTATTACTATAACTTAAACTCAAAAGTTAAACCATTTAACAATCCTAAAGTTAGAAAAGGATTAGCAATGACATTAGACCGTCAAACTATAGTCGATAAAATTGCTCAAGGTGGACAAATTGCTGCAGAAGGTGTAGTTCCATTTGGTCTGCCTGATGAAAATGGTAAAGAATATCGTGACAATGTTGGTAAATTAGTAGAATTCAACCTTGAAGAAGGTAAAAAACTATTTGCTGAAGGTCTAGCTGAAGAAGGTATGAAACCTGAAGACTTTAAGAACTTTGTTATTCTATATAATACTTTGGAATCCCATAAGAAAATAGCTCAAGCTGTACAAGAAATGTGGAGAGTTAATTTAGGCATTGAAGTTCAACTTGAAAATGTAGATTTCCAAGTTAAACTAGATAGGGAAAAAGCTGGAGATTATCATATTTCACGTGCAGGTTGGATTGGAGACTATATGGATCCTATTACCTTCATAGAATTATGGCATAGTGAATCTAGCTTCAATGATTCAAAATATAATAATCCTGAATACGACAAATTAGTAAATATAGCTAAAACTAGTCCAGATGCTAAAGAACGTTTTGACGCTATGAGAAAAGCTGAAAAAATGGTTATGGAAGATATGCCTGTAGTACCTGTTTATTTCTATACTCAACCTTATGCTCAAAAACCATATGTAACAGGTGTATATAAGCCATTAGTTAACTATCCAAAGTTGACCTATGCAGATATGAATAAATAGATATATATAGGGTGAGCTTTGCTCACCCAAATATTTTAAACATCAAAGGAGGGGGAAGATGAAAAAGTATCTTTTTAAACGACTAATTATGTCAGTTATTACTCTTTGGGCTATTATAACTATTACATTTTTTCTAATGCATTCTATCCCTGGCAATCCCTTTAGAAAAGAAGGTAAAATGCCAGCAGCAGTTTATGAAAATCTTCTAAAGAAGTATGGACTAGATAAACCAAAATCAGAACAATATGTAATATATTTGAAAAATCTTTTAAAAGGAAATTTCGGAGAATCCATGAAATCTAAGACAGAAACTGTAAACGATATGATAAGACGTGGATTTCCTGTATCAGCTTATTTAGGAGCAGAAGCCTTAATTATTGCTTTAATTTTTGGTCCAGCTTTAGGAGCTTTGGCAGCATTATACCAAAATAAGGTCCCCGATTATATTTCCATGGTCATTGCAATTATAGGTATTTCTGTTCCAAGCTTTATAATGGGTACCATCCTAATCCAGTTTATTGCCAAAAATATATCTTGGCTTCCTATTGGTGGATGGGGTGAATTTAAACATACATTACTTCCAGCTTTAGCATTGTCATTAATGCCTTTAGCTTATATGGCAAGGCTTATGCGTTCCAGTATGCTAGAAGTTTTAGGACAAGATTATATTAAAACTGCTAAATCCAAAGGAATTTCTAAAGCTGCTGTTATTATAAAGCATGCTGTAAGAAATGCTGTACTTCCTATAATATCTGTTCTCGGAACTTTAATTTCCAATCTTCTAGTTGGTAGTTTTGTTATTGAAAAAATATTTGGTATTCCTGGACTTGGAAAATTCTTTGTTCAATCTATTAACAACAGAGATTATACCCTTATAATGGGAACTACGATTTTTTATTCTATTATATTAATAGTTTTACTATTATTAGTTGATGTGGCGTATATGTTTATTGACCCCCGTATTCAACTTACTAAGGAGGGACGTTAATGGAAAACCAAACTAGTTTAAATAAAAATTTAAATCCTGATATGTTTGAACCAGCATCCTTCGAGGATAGAAATGCAGAAAAAATTAGACGTCCCAGTATAAAATATTGGCCCGATGTTTGGCGTAGATTAAAACAAAACAAATTAGCAATGACAGGCCTTATAATAATAGCACTTATGATTTTTATGTCTATTGTAGGACCGCTTATTAACGGTTTTAGCTATTTTGAACAAGATTATAATAAAATCAATTTACATCCTAACAGCACTCATTGGTTTGGTACTGATGAACTGGGAAGAGATCAATTTACAAGAATTTGGTTTGGAGCTAGATATTCTCTAATAATTGGAATACTTGCTGCTACTATTGACTTTATTATCGGTGTAGTATATGGAGGAATCTCTGGAATATCCACAAGACGTGTAGATAATATTATGATGCGTATTGCGGAAATTGTCTATAGTATTCCTTATCTCCTTATAGTAATTCTTTTATCTGTTGTATTCTCTACTGAAGGTTCTGGTACTTCTCTATTTGTCCTAATATTAGCCATGACTCTTACTGACTGGGTACCAATGGCAATATTAGTTAGAGGTCAAGTGCTTCAATTAAAAGAATCTGAATATTCCTTAGCTGCCGAATCTTTAGGAGCTGCAAAAGGATGGATTTTGAAAAAACATATTATTCCAAATACATTGGGTCCAATTTTAGTAAACGTAACACTTACTATACCTAGAGCAATATTCGCAGAAGCTACTCTTGGTTTCTTAGGTCTTGGATTTCAGGCACCAAAATCAAGCCTTGGTTCCTTAGCTAATGATGGTTTAGCAGGTATGGCTGTAGGAAATTCCTATCAAATAATTATACCAGCAATATTTATTTCCTTAATAATGTTTGGTTTTAACGTATTAGGCGATGGGCTTCGTGATGCATTAGACCCAAGACTACGTAAATAGAGAGGTGGAAAAATGGAAAAACTATTAGAAGTTAAAAATTTATCTGTGTCTTTTAAGACATTCTTTGGAGAAGTTGAAGCCGTTCGTAATATTAGTTTTGATGTGGGTAAATCTGAAACTGTAGCTATTGTTGGCGAATCTGGCTGTGGAAAAAGTGTTACTGCCAATTCCATAATGCAGCTCTTACCTATGCCACCTGCTTTCTTTAAAAGTGGAGAAATAATTTTTGATGGCATTGACCTTTTAAAAAAATCTGATAAAGAAATGCAATCTGTCCGTGGCAATGATATTTCCATGGTATTCCAAGACCCTATGACCTCTTTAAATCCAACTATGAGAATTGGAAAACAAATTGTAGAAGGTCTTGTGAAACATCAGAAACTATCTGCTAAAGACGCAAAAGAAAAAGCTATAGAAATGTTAAACTTAGTAGCAGTTCCTCAACCAGAAAAAAGAGTTAATCAATATCCTCATGAATTCTCTGGAGGTATGAGGCAAAGAGTAATGATAGCACTTGCAATGGTATCTACTCCAAAATTATTGATTGCTGATGAGCCTACTACTGCCCTTGATGTTACAGTACAAGCTCAAATTCTAGAGCTTATGAAAGAAATACAGAAAAAATTGTCCATGTCTATTATACTAATTACCCATGATTTAGGCATTGTAGCGGATATGAGCGATAAAGTAATAGTTATGTATGCAGGACAGATTTTAGAAAAAGGATTAACTGATGAAATATTTAAAAATCCTAAACATCCTTATACTAAAAAGCTTTTAGCTTCTGTTCCTCGTTTAAATATGTCTAGGGATGAACCTCTTCACTCAATTGATGGAACACCTCCGGATTTATATATTCCTCCTAAAGGATGTTCTTTCTACGACAGATGTGATCATGCAATGAAAGTTTGCAAAGAATATATGCCTGAGTTTGACAATCATAGTGATACACATATAAGTCGCTGCTGGATGAATCATCCTCTGGCAAAAGCTTATGAAGGGAGGGAAATCTGATGGTAGAACCTTTAATATCTGCAAGAAATATTAAAAAACATTTTGATGTAGGAGAAGGAATGCTAAAGGCCGTAGATGGCATTAGCTTTGATATATATCCTGGAGAAACCTTTGGATTAGTTGGAGAATCTGGATGTGGAAAATCCACTGCAGGCAGAACTATTATAAGGCTATACGAGCCAACAGATGGTGAATTAATATTTAATGGACAAAATGTCTATAGCCTTTCTAGACGAGAAATGCAGGAAATCAGGAAAAACTTTCAAATGATATTCCAAGACCCTTATGCTTCTTTAAACCCTAGAATGACTGTAGAAGAAATAGTTGCAGAGCCGCTGGATATTCATCATGCCTATAAGAATAAAGGTGAACGCAACAATAGAGTAATAGAATTATTGAAATTAGTAGGGCTTAATGAAGAACACGCCATGCGTTTTCCCCATGAATTCTCAGGTGGTCAAAGGCAAAGAATCGGAATCGCAAGGGCATTGGCATTAAATCCAAAGTTTATTGTCTGTGACGAGCCTATTTCAGCTCTAGATGTATCTATCCAAGCTCAAGTAGTCAATCTATTAAAAGAACTACAGGAAAAGCTAGGTTTAACCTATATGTTTATAGCCCATGATTTATCCATGGTAAGATATATCTCTGATAGAGTTGGTGTAATGTATTTGGGACATATGATGGAATTGGCTCCATCGGAGGAATTATATGAAAATCCAATCCATCCATATACCAGAGCTTTATTATCAGCAATACCAATACCTGACCCAGAAATTCAAAGGTCTAGACATAGGATAATGCTAGAAGGAGATGTACCAAGTCCAATCAATCCTAAAGAAGGTTGCAGATTTGTAGACAGATGCTCCTATGCCGTAGAAAAATGCAGAGAAACAAACCCTACTTTTGAAGAAATACGACCAAACCATTTTATCTCATGTCATAGAGCTAGAGAGATTTAGACAATTAACAGATAACAATTATAAAAAGATAAAACCAAGATTCTTCGCTTAGTTCAGTATGACAATTTCTGTCACCCTGAGCAAAACAAAAGATCTTGGTTTTTTATTTTTCTTTATTAATTGTTAATTATCTTTTGAATATAATACCCAATTCCTTTATCCTAAAGACTACACATAAAACAAAGTACACTATTACTCCAACTACTACTGATGCTAATAGCATAACCATCTTCATGACTTTCGTTGTTGCTATGACAGCTCCTAATTTGTAATATATTAAATATACTACAATCCCCATAGCCAATGAAGCTACAAGGGTTTTTATGAAACAAATCAAATACTTCGTTAAACCTATTGATCCAATTTTCCTTCTAAGACTTAGAAATAGCATAAGGGTAGTTATAGTAGATGATATACTTGTAGCCAATGCTAGTCCCATATGTGCCATAGGCTTTATTAGTAATAAGTTTAAGGCTAAATTTATAAACACTGCCACTATTCCATTAATCATAGGTGTTTTAGTATCCTGCAATGAATAATATACTCTATTGAGCATTAAGCGTAAGGATGAACCTATTAATCCTATAGAATAAAATATAAGAGCTTTACTTGTCATATATGTGGCTAATTCATCAAAAGCATTTCTCTCAAAAAACAAATATACCATAGGCTCTGATAATATAAGTAATCCAACTGTAGCTGGTACAGTTATAATAAGTATAATATTAATCCCTAGTCCCAGAATCTCTTTCACCTTCCCATTATCATTTTGGGAAAATGCTTGGGACAGCATTGGAAAGATTACTGTAGTTATGGCCATTATAAACACTGCTATGACCATGTCATTTACCTTGGAAGCATAGCTAAGGGCTGATATACTACCATCTATTAACCCAGATGCCAAAGTCTTATCTATGACCACATTTATCTGTTGTACTGCAGACCCAATAAGCACTGGAAGTATTAAAACAATTGCTTTACTTAAATACTTATCCTTTAAATTTATCTCAAACTTATATTTATAACCCATATGACTAACTGCTGGTACCAATATTAAAAATTGGGCCAATGCAGCAATTACAGTCACTACCATTAAAACAACCACATTAGAATCCTTTGCAAAGAAAAATAAGTAAATTAAAAACACAAAATTATATGGCAAACCAGATATAGCTGGCGGCCCAAATATCTGACTACTATGAAGTAGTCCTGAAAAGACATATGTAAATCCCAGAAGTATTGCTATGGGAAGTCCTACCCTATTTAATTTTACAGCCAACTTAAATTGCTTTCCGTGAAATCCTTTTGCTAATATCTTTATTACTGTAGGCGAAAATATATATCCCAGTATAACTATAAAAATTGTTATTACTAAAACTATATTAAAAATATTATTTAAATACTTTAATTTTCCTTTCTTACCATATTTCTCTCCTATTTCAGAAAATATTGGTACCAATGTAGTATTTAATGCAGCTCCTAATGTGCCCATTATAATTACAGTAGCTGTCATAGCCACGAAATAAGTATCCGTTTCCATACCTGAACCAAATCTATTTGCAATCATAACTTCCCGAACAAATCCTAAAGCCTTTGATATCAGTGTAAATATGGATATCATTGCTGCTGATTGTGCAAGTTTTCGTTTTTTACTCATTATATTCACCTTTTCAATCTGTCTTATATTCATAATCATTCTATCAAAAATATCTATTAGTGTCATCTATTATCTCTTTTATATTACTATTATAATATTAAAAAGCAATCTATTTAATTGATAGATTGCTTTTTAACCCCTCTATAGTAAATACATAAGGTTCTCCCATTAATTTATTCTTCTCGATTTCTATAGTCATAGTTTTATAAGTAACAACTTGTAATTGTATGCTATCTTCTTTAGGTGGTACAACATTTAGATATACCTTATATTCATCCTTATACTTTAGTATTTTTTCAACATCTAAGGAATATCCAGGTGTTGGAAATTCTTTAGTAATAGTAACTAACACGCTATCGGTTCCTTCCTTTACTATTACTGATTCTTCCGCATTATGAGATTGAACAATACCCGCAATATTAAATGATACTTCTTTTACTCCCCTCATCTCTTCCAATACTCCTTTCAATCTTTGCAAGATTATTATGGCTTCAGCTTGTGTGACCTTTCTATCTGGCGCAAAATTTGCATTAGAAACACCATTAATAATCTCCAAGTTAAATAATACCCTTAATAATTCTATGCTATCTTTATTCATAGTATTAATATCTTGAAAAGGAAGTTCTTGATTTTCATATTTTATTGTATCTTTCAATACTAATTTATTACCAATAATATCAACCATTTCTTTTCTCGTTAAAGCTTCATATGTTACAATATTATTTACAGTTCCATCTAAATTATAATTCTTTGCTAAGGATGCTAAAGATAAAGCAAAATCCCTCTTAGTAATATAATCGTCTGGATTAAATTTGGCAAATCCATTTTTAGCTAAATATGGAAAATAATAAGCCAGAAATTCTTTTTCGATAATATTCTTAGACCAATGATTAACCATTTTCTCGTCCATATCAGCAAAGGCAACCATATTTATTGCAACAATCAATATTATCAAAATTATAGATATGAACTTCTTCACATAATCAACCCCCTCTAATCAATTGAAAATTTACAATTAACAATTTACATTTGAATATGTTATTATTCTTCAAAATAAAATATACAAAATTGAAATGAAAGGTCTATGTCTGAATTCTTCTAGCTATGAATTGTTAATTGCTTCTTATTAATTGTTATTATATCTCAATACAGTAAAAAAGTAGTTACATTATGATTACATTTTGGACAAATATAAAGGGAAAAAAGTTTAAAAACTCTTTTCCCTTTTAAGATTTGATTATACTCGATAATTAGTTTCTATTTTGCCTCTCCTAAATATGCAGCCTTCACTTTTTCATCATTTAACAGCTCTTCTCCTTGACCTTCAAGTACTAAGGAACCAGTTTCTAGAACGTAGGCATAATCAGCTATTTCTAAGGCCTTTTTTGCATTTTGCTCAACTAATAATATTGTATTTCCTTGACTATGAATCTCCTTTATAATATCAAATATATCTTTGACTAATAAAGGTGCTAACCCTAATGAAGGCTCATCTAACATCAATACCTTCGGTCTGATCATTAATGCCCTTCCTACTGCAAGCATCTGCTGTTCTCCTCCTGAAAGAGTTCCTGCTTTTTGCCAAGACCTTTCTTTTAGTCTAGGAAATAAATCATATACCTTATCTATATCCTTCTTTATCTCTTCTGTATCATTTCTTATATAAGCTCCAAGAATTAGATTCTCTTCTACAGTAAGATTTGCAAATACCCTTCTTCCTTCAGGTGATAATGCTATACCCTTCTTTACTATGTCCATAGTCTTAAGATTGGTTAAATCATCACCATCATATTCCACTTTTCCATCTTCCTTTTTAACTAAATTCATTATGGCTCTTAGGGTAGAAGATTTTCCTGCTCCATTTGCACCTATTAAGGTGACTATTTTGTTTTCTTCAATATCAATATTGATACCTCTCAAGGCTTTAATGCCTCCATAACTAACATGAAGATTTCTTATAGCAAGCATTATTCCACCCCCAAATATGCTTCAATAACCTTTGTATTGCTTTGGATTTCTCCTGGGCTACCTTCTGCTATTGAAGTTCCATGATCTAGTACAAATATCTTTTCACAAATACCCATGACAACTTCCATATGATGTTCTATTAAAAATATAGTTAAATCAAATTCCTTTTTTATATCTCCAATAAACTCCATTAACTCTTGAGTTTCTTGAGGATTCATTCCTGCTGCTGGTTCATCTAATAAAAGCAACTTTGGATCTGTTGCTAAGGCCCTTGCTATTTCTAATCTTCTTTGTTTACCATAGGGTAAAGAAAATGCTTTCTCGTCCTTTTCATCATATAAATCTACTTTCTGCAACAAGTATTTAGCTTTTTCCATCATCTGTTTTTCTTCCCTAGTGTAATTTGGCAATCGTATTACAGAAGAAAATATATCGGATTTAATCCTTAAATGTCCTCCTATAAACACATTATCTAAAACGGATAATTCTTTAAACAGTCTAATATTTTGAAAGGTTCTACATATACCAAGTTGTGCTATCTTATCTGGTCTAAGATTAGATATTATCCTTTCATCTCCACTAGGGTTAAAAACGACCTTCCCCTCTGTTGGTTTATATACACCTGTAATCACATTAAAAACAGTAGTCTTTCCTGCACCATTAGGTCCAATTAATCCAACTATTTCTCCATCTTTAATATCTGCAGTAAACTTATTTACTGCAACAACACCACCAAATTGCATAGTCACATTATCAATTTTTAGCATATTTACCCCTCACTTTCCCTAGGGCATTTTTCATAAACCCATCCTTTTTAAATATAACTACTAACATTAGAATAAGAGAAAATACAACCATTCTAAGCCCTGGTAAAGCAGGAGTTACTACAAATCCTAAATTCATAGACTCATCTAAGAACCTAAGAGCTTCCATAGCAACAGTAATAATAACTGCAGCTATTGCAGTTCCATTTATGTTTCCCATACCACCTAATACTACCATTAGAAGAATATTAAAAGTAAGAGCAAATTTAAACAAAGTTGGATCTATAGTTCCTAGAGAAGCTGCCAAAAGCCCTCCTCCAATTCCAGCTAAAAATGATCCAATAGTAAAGCTCATTACCTTATGTTTAAATAAATTAATTCCCATTGACCTAGCAGCGATTTCATCTTCACGAATTGCCTTAAATGCCTTGCCGTAACTACTCTCCATCAGCAATTTCATAAATACAATTGTAAGTATTGCTATACTCCAAGCCCATAGGAGATTTACTCTCTCTGCTATTCCAAAAAATTCAGCTATCCTTCTACTTATTGTTAGTTTAGGTATCCCTTTAAGTCCTAAGGAGCCATTAGTTATACTTTGAAGATTAATGATTAAAATTCTAATAATCTCAGAAAAGCCTAAGGTTGCAATGGCTAAATAATCATCAGTTAATTTTAAAACTGGCGCACCAATTAAAAATCCAAATAATGCTGCCATTAGTCCCCCCATAATCAATGCAAATATAAATGGCATATTTAGATTTAGAAGAAATGATGCCATTGGCTTCATATAAAAATTCATTTCTTTAGTTGCTATAGGCATAGTAAGAATAGCTACAGTATAAGCCCCTATTGCCATAAATCCAGCATGACCTAAAGAAAATAATCCTGTAAAACCGTTGATTAAATTCATACTTAAAGCAAGAATTACATAGATTGCACAAAGATTTATAATTGTTACCTTATAATTGTCTAGGAAAATATTCAAAAGAATCAATACTATTAAGGATACTGCTATTAATAATATATTAAATTTATTCTTCTTCATAGGTTACACCTTCTCCGCTATTTTTTCTCCCATTAAACCTGTTGGTTTAATAAGGAGTATAATAATTAGTAATACAAAGGCAAATGCATCTCTATAGCCTGTTAGCCCTGGTAAAAACGCTATAAGAAGTATTTCTCCTAATCCTAGAATAAATCCACCTAATACGGCACCAGTAATATTTCCTATTCCGCCAATTACTGCTGCTATAAAACATTTAAGTCCAGGTAATACACCCATATGGGGCATAAGCTGCGGATATTTTATTCCCCACATAATTCCACCTACTGCCGCTAGAAAGGAACCTATAAAGAAGGTAATGGATATTATTCCATTAATATTTATTCCCATTAAACTAGCTGCTTCATAATCCTTAGATAATGCTCTCATTGCCATACCAGTCCTTGTCCTTTGAATGAAAAAATTTAAACCAATCAAAAGGATTACTGTAACTATTGGGATTACAAAATTTACAAGTGATATTGAAACTCCTCCAAGATTTGTTATCTTGTTAAAAATCTCTGGAGTTGGGAAGGCCTTAGGCCTTCCTCCAAATATTAATACACCTAAATTTTGTAATAAAAATGATGCGCCTATGGCAGATATAAGAATTGTAATTCTTGGTGAACCCCTAAGAGGTTTATAAGCAAGTCTTTCTAAAATTAATCCCAAAATTCCAGTAATAATCGCGACAAGTATAAATACTATATACCAAGGTATTGGAGTATATGTTATACCATAGAATGTTAAATATACTCCTAACATAAAAATATCCCCATGAGCAAAATTTATTAGTCTTAATATTCCATAAACCATAGTATATCCAATGGCAATTAGAGCATAAAGACTTCCCAATGCAATGCCATTAGCCATATGTTGTGAAAATTCTTGTATGCTCATTATAATTCCCCCATTAAATTAACTTATTTTGTTGGTTCTACTGTTGTTAAGTAAACAAACTTACCACCTTTTACTTGATTTATAATTGCTGACTTAACAGCATCTCCATTTTCATCTAAAGTAATAATTCCAGTTGCACCTACAAAATCTTCTGTTTCTGCAAGCTTGTCTTTTATAGCCACTGGATTAGCTGAACCTGCTCTTTCAATAGCATCTATAATTACCATATAAGCATCATAACCTAAAGCTGCAAAGGCATTAGCATCTCCACCATATTTAGCTTTATAGTCCTCTAAGAAAGTCTTAGATACTTCAGATACAGGAGATTCCGCTGTAAAGTGAGTACTATATACTGCTCCTTCTACTGCAGCCCCGCCTATTTGTGTAAATTCTTCAGCTTCCCAAGTATCTCCGCCAAGAATAGGAACTGTAATACCTAAATCTCTAGCTTGTTTAATTAATAAAGCTGATTCACCATAGTTTCCTGGTGCAAATATTACATCTGGATTTAAAGATTTAATATTAGTTAATTGAGCTGAGAAATCTTGATCTCCTGTATTATAAGATGCCTTTCCAACTATAGAATCAGAAGATCCACTTAATTCAATGAAAGCTTGCTCAAAATATGTGGAAAGACCTACGGAATAATCTTGTTGTACGTCTTGGATTATAGCTGCTGTTTTAGCATTTAAATCATTAAATGCATAGTTAGACATAACTGTACCTTGGAATGGGTCAATAAAACATACCCTGAAATAATAATCATTGTTTAGAGTAACAAGCGGATTAGTTGGAGAACAGCCAACTGCTGGAACCTTAGCAGCTTTAACAATATCTCCTGCAGCCATAGACAAAGAACTACTGTAGCTGCCAATGATTGCAACTACCTTATCTTTATCAATAAGTCTTGATGCTGCATTTGCAGCTTCAACCTTATCAGACTTATTATCTACTATAACCAATTCTACTTTTTTGCCTAATACAGTTCCTAATTTTTCATTAGCTAGTTTAATGCCTTCTACAGTCATCTCGCCACCAGCTGCACTAGAACCTGTCATAGGCTCAAATACACCTATTTTAATAACATCACTGTCTGAACCAGATGTTTCTTGAGCTCCACACCCAACTAGTAAGCTTAAAATTAAGCTTGCTGATAAAATAAATAAAAACACTCTCTTATTCATTCAAATTCCTCCCTTTTATTTTATTAAAGGCATAAATTACATGCCTTAAATACATAATTTAAAGCTTGCAGGAATTATTATGCCGTCTTTCTAATGCGCTTTTTTATTGTAATAGTATATCACTTAATTGTATTAAAGTAAAGGCAATTGCAGAACTTTTGCCAATTATAAGACTATTTCAAATATTAAATAAGTATCATTCTGGAATTTTACACCAAAATGATACTCATCTCTATATTTCCAAATACCAAATTTACGCCAAAGATAGTTACTATCCTATCTAAACCTTTTTATATACCTCTTTCTCAATTAACTTTTTATCGTATTCTTTATGTTCTCTATAGAGTTTACTTTCCAAATTTCTACTCTGCTTGAAAGTATCTATAAACAAATAGCTACAAAAAATAAAATAACTTTAGATTATGTTATGATTTAAATCATCGAAATATAACTTAACTAGCAATCATAATCCAAAGTTATTAAGATAAATTCTATTATTTACTATCTATAATGTTTAGGAGTTATAAACTTTCCTATAGGCTTAGATACTATTTTTCCATCATGGAATATCGTCTTTCCTCTAAGAATTGTTCTTTCAATCTTTCCTCTGAAATTTAATCCCACAAAAGGACTCTCCCTATGCATGTAAAACAAATCCTCAGATTTTAATATAAACTCTTTATTTAAATCAACTAAAGCCATATCTGCATCATATCCTATTTTTATTGTTCCCTTATTTCTTATTCCAAATCTTTCTTTAGGATTCAATGAAATTAATTTAGAAACATCTTCAAGAGATAATCCTCTATTATGATATCCCTCCGTAAGCATTACATTCATTGTGGATTGACATCCCGATATTCCTCCCCATGCCTTAAAGAAATTACTATCTTTCTTTAATTCAAATGGTGCTGGTGAATGATCTGAACAAACTATATCTACGTTACCTGCAAGTACATATCCCCATAGTTTTTTCCTTGTATCCTTTGCTCTCAGTGGCGGACAACATTTCCCCATTGGTCCTAACCGGTCTAAATCATCTTCTGTAAATACTAGATATTGAGGAACTGTTTCGCAGGTTACATCTATACCTTTCTTTCTGGCTTCAACAACTAGCTCGACTCCTCTCGAAGTACTAATGTGAGCAATATGAAGTTTACATTTTGTTTCTCCTGCAAATAATATGACTCTTTGTATAGCCTCAACCTCGGAAATCTCTGGTCTAGAATTTAAAAAATCCCTAGATCTTGTTTTGCCTTCCTTAGTAAACTTTTCAGTTAGTCTATTTGTTATGTCCCTATTCTCAGCATGAACTGATACTGGCAATCCCAGCTTTGCAGCTATTTCCATTCCCCTATATAATGTCAAATCATCTGCACCTTCGAATTCTTCCAAGCCACTAAAACATGTAAAAGCCTTAAAACCAACTACTCCTCTTTCCGCTAATTCTTCTAAGTTTTCTAAATTATTTGGTGTTAGTCCCCCCCAAAAACTATAATCTACAAGTGAATTTCTCTTAGCTGCCTCAAGTTTTAAATCAAAATTTTTCCCATTTGTCGTTACAGGTGTTGAATTAAGAGGCATGTCTGTGAAAAAAGTCATTCCTCCAGCTGCAAGAGCAGATGTTCCAGTAAATAATGATTCCCAATTAGTACGACCTGGTTCATTAAAATGAACATGACAATCATATCCTCCTGGTAATATATATTTTCCATTAGCATCTATTTCTTCTGATGAAGTGCCAGATATTTCAGGTGTTAATTCTACTATTGAACCATCAACAACACCAATATCAAGTCTTTTTACTCCTTCATCTGTAACTACCATACCATTTCGAATGATTAAATCAAATCTTATGATAAACACCTCCATATACTAAATCTACTCTTAAGGAGATTAAACCAAACAAAGTTTAATTAATATTTATTTTAAAACCACATATTACCTCATTGTTTCTTTCCTACCTAACTATTTTAAATGATGATTTAAAAAATTCATCTTCTGATAATTCACTCATACTACGTCCCATATAACTTGCTTTCATTCTTTCATAATACTTCTGTGCTTTTTCTTGAGCTTCTTTATAATCAAAATTAGGTATTATCCTATCTTTCATAACTATTTTTCCATTTATTATAGATGTTGTCACATCATTACCAGAACCAGATAGGCATAAAGTTCTTATTGGATCATCAACAGTCCCTATATGATATCCACTTAAATCTATAATAATAATATCCGCCTTAGCTCCCTTAGCTAATCTTCCTAAATCATCTCTTCCTAATGCCTTTGCTCCACCTAAAGTAGCTGCTCTAAAAAACTCTCTAAAATTATTCTCAGCTCTGCCATTGTCTACATGTTTAGCCAAACTGCTTCCTATAGTAAAGTTTTTAATCATATCAGGTGGGAATGTATCTGTACCCATAGACATATTAACTCCCTTTCTAATATACCTACCGAAAGATTCTAATGCTTGACCACTTCTAGAATATACCAAAGGACAATGTATAACAGTTGCACCAGTATCTATAAGTATTTCTAAATCGTCATCAGTTCTATCCTCTAATCCACTATATCCCGAAGCATAAATAACATGTGGAATTAATGTATTTTCATCTAAGAATCCAATATCATTTAAATATGAAATCGTAGATTTATTATGCTTATTAAATATCTGATTATATTCAAACTCCCCTTGAGCTGCATGAAGTCTTATTGGTACTCCTAGTCTCTTCGCATATTCCTTTGATTCTTTAAGAATTTCTTCAGTCTGTAATTCAACCCTTTCAGGCACCAACACCCCATTTATAAGTCCATCATAAGCACCGTCAAAGGTTTCAATAAATTTAACTGCCCTTTCTAGTCCTGCTTTTCCTTCTTCTTCCATCCATTTAACCTTCAGTTCCCCATTGCTTAGCATCACATGCATACCAGATACATAACTAGGTCCTAAATATACTCTTAATCCAAGCTTGCCTGCATGATGAGCTGCCACTACTATTTCTTCATAGGTTTCAGCACATTTTTTATAATTTACTGATGTTATTGGCATAGCTGTAGTTACACCATGCATTATCAATTGGCTATATGCATAAAGTGATTTAAATGATTCCTCCTCAGGAGACATCCATTCTTTTCTATCATTATCAAAATATTCTTCAGCCCAATAAAGACCTTTCCTCATATCTGGAGAGATCTCTTCAAAAATTAAAGCATGATCAATATCTCCAAGAGCGTCTAAATCTATAAAACCTGGACTTATAATAGAATTTCCCCCATCAATTACCTTATCTACTTCTCTACCATAATCATGTCCTACATATATTATTGTATCATCTTCATATACAACCTCACCATTTTCAAATATAACATGATCCTTTCCATCATAGCCTATTACATATTTGCCCTTAATTTTTGTAATCATCCCATAACCTCCTAACTATTTCACTCTATTTTTTCATATCTATTTTCATTAATATACATTCTAGTGCTACCCCAGAATGTATCACAAGGTTCCATATACTTCCTTAGTCCAGCTCTATCTATTGTTGCGAAGGCTTCTTCTTGTGCTTCCTCTATAAGGTCAAATTCATTTACACTTATTACTTTTCTATCCTTCATAAGTACTTTTCCATTCACTATTACATTATCCACATCTTGCCCTGATGCATATAGTATTAGCTTGTGAACAGGCATAAAATTTGGAGATAAATGAGCCTGATGCATATCTATAGTAATTATATCTGCTTTCTTACCTACCTCTAATGAACCTATTTCATCATCCCATCCTATTGCTTTAGCTGCATCTATTGTAATCATCTCCAACAATTTTCCTGGCGGTAAATAATATCTATCTTGTAATGCTCCCTGATGTACTAACTGAGTTTTTCTTGCCGCATTAAGCATATCAAAAGATACTGCAGGAGATGTACCATCTGTAGATATAGCAACATTAGCACCTAACTCTATTAACTCTGGTACCGGGCACCTATTTATAAGTTGGCCTGCTCCAGGTGCACTACTTACATGAGTACCTGTCTTTGCAAGTATCATAACTTCATCAATGGATATACCAGTACAATGTTGAATATGTACATCTGGTCCTAACAATGCATTTTCATCTGTGGCTACTAGCCTAATCATTCCACCAAAAGCCTCTGTATGAATCCTTGTATTATATTTTTTAGCTATTTCTCTAACTTTTTGCATCATATATCTGTCATGTTTAGTTAAATTAGTTGCAACATCTGGTACAGTTAGGCTCGATTGATTTACTGAAGTAACTAAAACAAATGGTGCAATAAATGCTCGAACAGTATCTTCATAACTATGATTTGTAGCTTTTATTGCTTCTTCAGCCCCCTCTAACATTTCATCAAAAGTCACAAGCCTTTCCTTCTTTTCACCATTTATTATCCTGCTAAATCTTCTAGGATAAGGTGGGTTAGATGGTCCTACTGCAATGATTTCACGTATGCCAACTTCTGAATATCCTTTAGCATGATTAATACTAAAAATTGGATCATCACTTCTTTGAGAATTACTAATCACAGATAATCCACAGGTAACACCAAACTTTAATCTCTCTAATGCAGCTAATTTGCCTTCCTTATACCAAAATTCATCTGTGGTATTGTTATGATAAGTTTCAGTCATAATTGGCATCCAATAACTAACTGAATCATATGCAAGGGCTTTAAACATACAATGACCTGCATGACCATGCACATCTATAAAACCTGGTAAAATAAGTTTATTTTTACAATCTATAATTTCTTTCGCCTCATTATATTCCCCTAATAAATCTTTAGTTTTTCCTACTGCTTTAATTCTTGTTCCGTCCAAAGCAATAGCTCCATTTTCTATTATTCTTCTTTCTTTATCCATGGTAATTACTGTTCCATTAATCAACAACATGTCTACCATTTTTTCACCCTTTCTATAAGTTCAACCTGTTGTTCTAACAACAGGTTGAACTTGTTAGTAATTATTCTATAACAACAGAATTATATATTTGATGAGATGTTGGCATTGCAACAAAGTTTTTAATATATTTTTGAATACCTACTAAATTTGTTGGATTATCAAAAGTAATATATGGTACTTCATTTCTTATAATCTTTTGAATATCTTTTATAAGTTTCTCTCTTTCAGGTCCATCTGACAATTCTCTACTCTTGTCTAACATTTCGTCAAGTTCTGGATTACTATAGAAACATGTATTGTTCTCTGGTATTTGACTTGAGTGTAATGGTCCATAAATATTATTATCTGGTTCTGGGAACCCAACAGCACCCCAACCACTTACAAACATTTCTTGTTCTCCAGTAGATATATAGTTCCAATATGATGCTGTTTCCATAACCTTAATTTCCACAGTAATTCCTATTTCTTTAAGCTGACTTTGAACTATTGTGGCTAAATCTATTCTAGGTTGATTTTCATTTACTGTTATTGTAAATGGTCTACTAATGTCTACTCCAGATTCTTTTAATAATTGTTTAGCCTTTTCTACATCGTATCTACAATTTGTCTCACTATCATCATAATATTTCTGATCTGGTGTTACTGGTCCAGGAGTATATCTTGCTGCTCCCCTATGAACTGCAGCAACTACTCCTTCTTCATTAATAGCCCAGTCTATGGCTTGTCTAAATTTCACATTGTTGAATGGTGCTTTAGATGTATTAAATGCTAAATAAGTAAATACAGTAGTCGGAGCTGTTTGTAACTCTAGCTTTGGATTATCCTCTATCTTAGACATATCATTAACTGTCATACCTATGGCAATATCTGCTTCTCCAGTTTCCAATTCTATTAATCTACTGTTTGATTCTGGTATAGTTTTGATCACAAGGTTTGCATGTTCTGGTTTTTCTCCCCAATATCCATCGAACCTCTTATAAGCAAGTTTTTCACCTTTTTTCCATTCTACAAATTCAAATGGTCCTGTTCCTACAGGGTGAAGGTCTGCACCAGGTTGTTCATAAGCCTTTTCACTAATAATTGCTGCTCCTATATATGGCAAATAACTAACAAATGGTGAAAATGGTTTAATTGTCCTAACAATTACTGTATAATCATCAACAATTTCCAATCCTTCTGGATCCACCATCTTCATAATGTATTGCACTCTAGCCCCTAATGGAGATGTAGCACGTTTAAAACTATATACTACGTCTGATGCTTTCATCTCTTCCCCATTATGAAATTTCACACCTTTTCTAAGATAAAACTTCCAAGTTTGTGAGTCTATTTCTTCCCACTTTTCAGCTAATAAAGGCTGTACATTACCATCCTTATCATAAGAAACAAGGGTTTCAACAACTGGCAACAATGCATTAACACTTGTCGATTCTCCAGCTCCATGGGGATCCACTGTTCTTGCATCACCCATATTGGCAACAACTAAAGTGTTTTTATCTGATTTTCCCATTGCCGTTACATCATTTCCACCCCCAGTATCTTTTGATGGTTCATCGCTATTATTACCTCCGCATCCTGTGACAATAATGGCTAAGAATAGAACTAGCGATAAAAATACACTGATTCCTTTTTTACCTTTAAACATTTTTAACACCTCTCCTTTTTTATAATTAACCATAATAAATTAAACACTTTTCACTAAATTTCTTGCGAAATGACAAGCAACAAATCTGTCTTTTTCAACCTCTAAAAGTTCTGGTGTTTCTTTCATACAAATCTCCTTTGCATATTCACATCTTCCAGCAAAACGACATCCATCTGGTGGATTTACTGGACTTGGTACATCTCCTTTAATAATAATTCTATCCTGTTTTGCATTAAGTTTCGGAATCGGTATAGCAGATAACAATGCTTGCGAGTATGGATGGATAGGATCCTTGAATATAATATTGTGGTCGCATAATTCAACAATTTTGCCTAAGTACATAACTGCTATTCTGTCACTAATATATTTTACAACACTTAAATCATGGGATATAAATAAGTATGTTAAATCAAAATCTCTCTGCAATCTTTTTAATAAATTAAGAACCTGAGCTTGAATACAAACGTCTAATGATGATACGGGTTCATCAAGAACAATAAATTTGGGCTTAATAGATAATGCTCTTGCTATTCCCACTCTTTGTCTCATGCCTCCATCTAACTCATGGGGATATGAATTTATTAATCTTTCCTCAATTCCTACAATATTCATTAATTCTTTTACTCTTTTCTGCATACTAGCCTTATCAGAATAAATATTATTAACTTCTAATGGTTCTGCAATAATATTAGAAATTGATAACCTAGGATTCAAACAAGAATAAGGGTCTTGAAACACCATCTGAACATCCTTCCTAAACTCTTTAACTTGTTTTTTATCAAAATCCAAGATATTCTTTCCCTCAAATATTACCTCTCCACTATTAGCTTCTAATAATCTAATTAAAGTCCTGCCAGTAGTTGATTTTCCACATCCAGACTCTCCTACTAGTCCAAGAGTCTCTCCTTTGTTTATATAAAAACTTACATCATCAACTGCATGTAAATATCCATTCTTCACTCTAAAATATTTCTTTAGATTTTTTATCTCTAATATTTTATCATTCATTGGCTCTTCTCCTCATTTATTCCAGACTCATATAAAAAACATCTTGCATAATGACTATCTGTAATTTTATATTCTGATGGTAATTGTGATTTACACTTTTCCATAGCATGATTGCATCTAGGACAGAACGAACAGCCTTTAGGAAGATTTGTGGGATCCGGAGGAAGTCCTTTAATTTCATTGAGCTCAGCAATATCCTCAGCATCTATATCTGGTATTGAATTAAATAACCCATTTGTATAAGGATGTTTTGGATTAGTAAATAGTTCTTCCTTAGTTGCATATTCAACTACAGCTCCAGCATACATAATAGCAACCTTATCACATATCTCTGCTACTATGCCTAAATCATGTGTAATCATAATCATAGATGTCCCAAATTCCTCTTTTAATTTCCTCATTAGATCAAGTACTTGAGCTTGTATTGTAACATCCAATGCTGTTGTAGGTTCATCTGCAATAAGTAACTTAGGATTACAGGCAAGGGCTATTGCTATAACTACACGTTGTTTCATTCCTCCACTAAATTGATGTGGGTAATCATTTGCTCTTTCTGCCTTTATCCCTACTTTTCCTAATAGCCCAACGGCAATATCTTTTGCCTCTTTTTTGGAAACATTCTGATGAAGAAGTATCATTTCTTCAATTTGTTTAATAATAGGCATAACAGGATCTAGTGATGTCATTGGATCTTGAAATATCATTGAAATATCTCTGCCACGAATTTTTCTCATTTCTTTTTGAGTTTTACTGATTAAAGATTCACCCTTAAATACTATATCTCCAGATACTATTTTTCCTGGCGGCTCTTGAATTAATCTCATGATGGATAAAGCAGTAGTAGTCTTTCCAGCACCAGTTTCTCCAACAAATCCTAAAGTCTCTTTATCATTTAAAGAAAGGTTTAGATTCTCAACTGCGTGAACTACTCCATGGTCAGTATCATAAGTAACTCTCAAATTATTTATTTCTAACAATTTATTTTGGCTATCCATAATTAAACCTCCTCGTATAATATGTTTAGAAGCACTTTTTATTAAGTCTTCTAAGCATATT